>NZ_JACVCV010000160.1 GCF_017811155.1 Lunatimonas salinarum
ATATTGATAAAAACCCTCTGCGTCTTGGCGTCTTAGCGAGGGATTTATGTTCACGGAGAGTCGCAAAGAAGATCCGATGGGTTTAGAGTTGGATATTGATAAAAACCCTCTGCGTCTTGGCGTCTTCGCGAGAGATTTATGTTCACGCAGAGCCGCAGAGTCGCAGAGAAGGTTCGATGGGTTTAGAGTTGAACATTGATAAAAACCCTCTGCGTC
>NZ_JACVCV010000161.1 GCF_017811155.1 Lunatimonas salinarum
CGACGAAGAAAACCTTTCCCGTATCCACTTTCCCGCCCAGGAAGCTGCTTTCAACAGGGTTCAGCTCGTCCTTGTAGTAATGCAGAAGTTGAAGATAAATCGATTCAAACACCTTACTGTCCCGGTTGATGTTGGCATCACTGAGCGTGCTGACAGCTGGGAGTTTTTCAATGCCCAAATAGGTGAGGCGGTCTTCGAGAAAAAGCAGGTTTTTAC
>NZ_JACVCV010000162.1 GCF_017811155.1 Lunatimonas salinarum
GCAATCTCTCCAACTACAATAGGATTGCCGCGGCTTGATTTCGATTCATTCTCCGGTGTATACTTGCGATTCGTAGATTACCCAATAAACCATCTTCAGCTCTCCCCAAGCCTCGCAATGACGTACGAAAACCGACCTCGTCATTGCGAGGAGCATGCGACGAAGCAATCTCCTCCACTACAATGAGATTGCTTCGGCTTGAGGTCACTTAC
>NZ_JACVCV010000163.1 GCF_017811155.1 Lunatimonas salinarum
TTAAACCCGAAATCGGTAAAGGGGTTTATGTTCCGTGGCGTGGCTTGCATGGGTTCAATATACAAAATATTCGGACAAAGTCGGCAGGTAGTTCTACCGACCTTACCAATATCAGCCCAATCCCGTCATTGCGAGCGACGCAGGAGCGTGGCAATCTCCAAGCCTCGCAATGACGTGGGCAGTGGCGTTTCGGTGAATTGCGTCATTG
>NZ_JACVCV010000164.1 GCF_017811155.1 Lunatimonas salinarum
CCCGTTTTGGCCGCTTACCCTGTCCATCCTGCTATCCCCCTCCCGCCAAAACCCAAGGATGGTTGAGGTGCGGGTAGATGGTTAGACGTGAGATATGAGATTTTTAGAAGACGTAAGATTTTAGACGTGAGACGTGAGACGTTAGACTCGCAAAACGTTCGAGCCTACATTAGGTAACAATCCCCTTAAGCCCTGGTTTGGAGA
>NZ_JACVCV010000165.1 GCF_017811155.1 Lunatimonas salinarum
TCGAGTAGACGGCCCCGCCAACCGTTAGGTTAGCGAGGTGCGCCTCTCACACCACTCCCGATAGCTATCGGGATACGGGTCTCGTGCTCCCCGCAGCCCGGCCCCTCGCTAAAATAATCCTAAGGGATTATTTCTTAACGCTCAGTCCCGGTTCACTGGATTGTAGGTTGCGATTTGAGGTAATAGGAAAGCATAGATTCGTA
>NZ_JACVCV010000166.1 GCF_017811155.1 Lunatimonas salinarum
CTCCCCCGAAAGCGTTCGGGGCAGGAGGTCACTGGAAATGTTGAAAATAGTACGGTCCTATAGCTCAGTTGGTTAGAGCTTCTGACTCCCCCGAAAGCATTCGGGGCAGGAGGTCACTGGAAATGTTGAAAATAGTACGGGCCTATAGCTCAGTTGGTTAGAGCTTCTGACTCCCCCGAAAGCGTTCGGGGCAGGAGGTC
>NZ_JACVCV010000016.1 GCF_017811155.1 Lunatimonas salinarum
TCCTTCACTTCTCATTCTTGACCTTGCGAAGTTTCCCCTTAATTGATAGCAACTAACATGTATTCGACGCATTATGAGAAATCTTGCCTTCCTAAATGTTTTGCTTAGTTGGTAGTATCCACTAGGATAAAGATTCCATTCTCTCGGAATATCATTTGTGAATTGAAGGTAATAACGCGGCACCTTTGAGGTCTAATTCTATCCAATCATAATGATTAGCTCAATCTTAGCGTTATCAGACCAAATAACTTTTTTTTTAATTTTACCAAGTCTCTGATTCTTTCTCAACCTCATCTACTGAAGAAAACTTCCTCAAGTCCCGTAGGGATGGCCGATTTAATCTTGGTAAGTATCGGCCGTCCCGATTGGACTTTTGCTAGTCACAGTTGTGGCAGCCCCCGCGGTTAATAATTCACTTCCAACCCACGCAAAGTCCTTGCGAACATCCGATGGTTTTCTTCTCTGAAACAGCCTTGCTCCCATCCACCGTTAATCCCTTACCTTTTGCATCCGGTTTTTGTCCTGCCCACTCGTCAAAAACCGCAGCCTTTTTGCCTTCCTCCGTCAAAATAATGCTAACTTTACAGACTTGTAGCTGTTACACCTCTAGCCATGAATACCCCATTGGACCACTCCCGGATAACCGCCTATTTACTGGAAAACCTCCAGCAGCAGACCCCCTCCGGGGCCACGGAATGGCTGCAGGCCCAAGCCGTAAAGATCGCAGGAGCAGATAAGGCCTCTCCGCTCTTTATTGCCTTTGGCCAAGCCTCCAGGTACTTTCCCAAAGAGGCATTTGCCCTCACCCCCGAGGCAGCTGCAAGTGCCAAAAAGCTACGGAAGGATTGGAGACCGGAAACCTGGGATCAGCTCAAGGCGGCACGGGCTTATTTGGTTTTGCACCTGAATGCGTCCGATGCCGACTGGTGGATGGCACAGCTTAGCCGCCTCTTTGAGACGGGGGATATGTACGAGTTGGAGGCACTCTATGCCGCCCTCTGCATCCTGCCCCACCAAGGCAGGCTGGCACAGCGGGCTTCCGAAGGCCTGCGCTCCAATATCAGTACGGTATTCGACGCCGTGGCGCTGAACAATCCCTTTCCTTCCGAGCAGCTCAACGAAATGGCCTGGAACCAACTGGTGCTAAAAGCCATCTTCCTGCAACGCCCCCTGTACCAAATCATCGGCTCCGATAGCCGCAACAATGCCAACCTGGCCGATACGCTGCTCGACGCCGTGCGGGAACGGTGGTCGGCAAACCGTAGCGTGATGCCGGAACTCTGGCGCTACGTGGGGCCGTTTATAGACGAAAGCAACTTCTACCTTATTGAAAAGCTCTTTGCTCAGGGAAGCACACTGGAACTACAGGCCGGCATGCTGGCCCTGACAGTGAGCAACTATCCTCCTGCACAGGAGTTGATGGGCAGGCATCCGGAAATACGCCGTCAAATCGAATCAGGGGAGGTAACCTGGGACAGCGTAGGCAGACAATACGTTCCCTTTTCCTAAGATCCTGTACTTAGGAGCCGGTCCAAAAGGCAGAAGCCTTGAAATACAACCCGAAAATAGTTAGGTTAGCATAAATATTCCTACGCGATGATGTACTTAGATCCACATATCCATATGGTCTCCCGGACCACCAACGACTACGAAGCCATGAAAAAAGCTGGCATTGTGGCCGTGATCGAACCCGCATTCTGGCTGGGGCAGCCCCGCACGACGGTGGGCAGTTTTCAGGATTATTTCAGTACCCTGGTGGGCTGGGAGCGCTTTCGGGCCAAGCAATTTGGCATCAAGCACTACTGCACCATCGGCCTGAACAGCAAGGAAGCCAACAACGTGGCCCTGGCCGAGGAGGTCATGGAGTTGCTTCCGCTCTATGCGGGGAAGGAAGGCGTGGTAGCCATCGGTGAGATCGGCTACGACGATCAGACCGAGGCGGAAGACCGATTCTTCCGGGCCCAACTGGAGTTGGCCAAGGAAATGAACCTGCCGGTGATGATCCATACCCCCCACCGGGACAAACGAAAGGGCACCCTGCGCAGCATGGCCGTATGCGAGGAGCACGGCATGGATCCTACCATGGTGGTGGTGGACCACAACAACGAAGAAACGGTAAAGGATGTGCTGGACCGCGGTTATTGGGCCGGATTTACCATCTACCCACACTCCAAGATGGACAGTACCCGCATGGCGGTCGTGGTGGAGCAGTATGGCCCGGATCGGATTATCGTGGACAGTTCGGCCGATTGGGGAGTAAGTGATCCCCTTGCCGTACCCAGAACCGCCCAGATCATGCGGGACCGGGGCATATCCGAAGCCCATATCCGCATGACCTCCTATCAAAATGCACTGGACATATATGGCAAGAGCGGACAGATCAAAGAAAGCGACTGGCTAAGCCGGGCGCCCATCAATCAGACCGAACTCCACGACGGCAACTCCGTCTTGCGCGGTCAGACCCCACTGGTGGAGGATGAAGCCTCGGTAAAATCTAACGGCAACTAAGCCCGGATGGGAAACCTATTAGCGCACATACGCCTCACGAGGCCCGCCAATATCGTTACCGCCGTAGCGGACATATGGGCGGGTTTTGCTATTTCAGGGGTAGTCGCCGCACTGATAAGCGGCGACCTCTCGGTGTACCTCGGAGACATGGTTTGGCTCACGATAGCCACCGTTGGCCTCTATGGTGGAGGGGTGGCTTTTAACGACGTGTTTGATGCAGAGCTGGATCGGGTGGAGCGGCCCGAGCGGCCAATTCCATCGGGTCAGGCCAGCGTGTGGAGTGCGGGATTGATGGCAGCAGGACTCCTGCTGCTGGGAATCATAGCTGCGTTGCAGGTGGGTGTCTGGAGTGGTGAGATTGCGGTATTTATTGCTGTATTTGCGGTGATCTATGATGCTTGGGGCAAGCACCAACAGATCTTCGGCCCTATCAATATGGGGCTATGCCGTGGGGCCAACCTGCTCCTTGGCGTAAGTCTTATTTCCGAGTCCATTGGTCCCAATTGGTACCTGGCATTGGTTCCTATTGCCTACATTTCGGCGATCACGATGATCAGTCGGGGGGAGGTTCGCGGAAAAAACCGAAGCGCACTCTTGGGAGGATTATGGATTTATTTCGCCATATTTGCCGCGCTATTAGCTATTTCCGTGAAGCAACAGGGATATGGCTTCTGGCAGGTAGTTCCCTTTATCGGCCTATTTGCATACCTCATTCTTCCCCCGTTATGGAAGGCGATTGCCACACAAGAGCCTAAACATATCGGCAAGGCGGTAAAGGCCGGGGTTCTTTCCCTGATCGTGATGAATGCCTGCTTTGCCGCGGCATTTGCCGGTTGGTGGGTTGCCTTGATCATTTTGGCGCTGCTTCCTTTATCGAGGTGGCTTGCAAAAAGGTTTGCCGTAACCTAACGGGCTTGGAAGGGGTTAACTATATTGGAAGCCGCTGCCTTATGAACATTGATAAACAAGGACAATCAGATGAATAAAATTATTGAGCAAACATTTAGCGTACCCTTTCGGTATCCGGTTTGTTTTACATCTCGCCTATTTGACCCCAAGAATACCCTTCTGGCTGACCTGCTGAAGGGCGATAAAATACCCAAGGCCTTTTTTGTGATCGATCAGGGTGTTAGTGACGCCCATCCGAGCTTGATCAGCGATATACTAACATATGCTCAGGCACACAGTGGCGTATTCACGCTTGCTGCCGATCCGTTGGTAGTACCCGGCGGGGAGCAATGCAAAAACGACCAAAAGCCCTTTCAGCAGGTATTGGACGCCTCCAATGACTTTGGCATTGATCGGCATTCGTATATCATTGCCATCGGAGGAGGTGCCTTGTTGGACATGGTAGGCTTTGCAGCTGCCATTGCCCACCGGGGGATTCGGCATATCCGCATACCTACCACCGTACTTTCCCAAAACGATTCTGGGGTAGGGGTCAAAAACGGCATCAATGCCTACGGCAAAAAGAATTTTCTGGGCACCTTTACCCCACCTGCGGCCGTAATCAATGACTTGGCATTCTTGGAAACACTGGATGACCGGGACTGGCGCTCCGGGATATCCGAGGCGATCAAGGTTGCCTTGATCAAAGACGCGGATTTCTTTCGATGGATTGTGGAAAATGCCCGGGCATTGGCCGAGCGGGATATGGATGCGATGAATCAGCTGATCATCCGATGTGCGGAGATGCACATGGAACATATCGGCGGGAAAGATCCCTTTGAAACCGGTTCATCCAGGCCGTTGGACTTCGGCCACTGGGCGGCGCATAAGCTGGAACACTTGACCGACTACCGCGTTCGACATGGCGAGGCCGTGGCTATCGGCATCGCGTTGGACTCCACCTATTCTTACCTGAAAGGGCTGTTGGCGGCCGAGGAGCTGGATCAGATCATTCAGGTAATCCGGGATTTGGGCTTCGAGCTGTATGTTCCTGAGCTTTCCGGGGAGGTGCTGCTCCAAGGTTTGCAGGAGTTTCGAGAGCACTTAGGAGGTAGACTTACCATCATGTTGCTGGAAAAGATCGGACATGGGGTAGAGGTGCATGCAATGGACACCGAGCTTATCCAAGAGGCAGCCGCCAGGCTAAAGGCGTCACAGATGGAGGGACAAAATGTCTCCTCGTAAAGAATATTCCATTTTCTCCCAGTAACCCCGTTCATATGCACGTAAAGCAGCATCATCTCACTTATTGTTCCAACATCCACCCGGGTGAAAGCTGGGCGGCTACCAAGGCAAATTTGGAGAAGTACCTGCCAGAAATAAAGTCCAAGGTATCTGGTTCCGCGCCCCTTGCCATAGGTCTGCGCCTGTCCAACGAGGCGAGCCTGGATATCTTAAAGAATGACCAATTGCCAGCCTTCAAGCGTTGGCTGGACGAAAACGGCTTTTATATCTTTACTTTCAACGGCTTTCCGTATGGCGGATTCCACCGACAGGTGGTAAAGGACGAGGTGCACACGCCTGATTGGACCACAGCGGACAGAAAGGCTTACACGCTTCGTCTATTCGATATCCTTTCGGTGTTGTTGGCCGAGGGGATGGATGGAGGGGTTTCGACCTCTCCCCTGTCTTATAAATACTGGCATCCAAAGCCTTCCGATCTGGATTTTGCCATGCAGCGCAGCACCGAGCAGGTGGTGGAAGTGGCCGTTAGACTTTTTGAAATCTATCAGCAGCAAGGCAAGCTGCTGCACCTGGACATTGAACCAGAGCCGGATGGATTGATTGAGAACAGCGAGGAGCTTATTTCGTTTTTCAGCAATTGGCTGCTACCGCTAGGAGTGCCTGTGTTTAAGGAGAAATTTGACCTGACGGATGAATTGGCAGAAAAGGCCCTAAAGGAGCATATCCGCGTGTGTTACGATATCTGCCATTTTGCCGTAGGCTTCGAACATCACCAAGAGGTATTTGATGCCTTGGACCAAGAAGGCATCAAGATCGGAAAGATACAGATCAGTGCGGCGTTGAAGGTGCCGATTCCCGTAGAAATCAGTGAGCGTAAAAAGGTGGAGAAAGCCCTGCATCCGTTTGTAGAATCCACGTACCTGCACCAGGTGGTGGGCAAAAAGGAGAACGGTTCGCTTAAGTCTTTTCGTGATCTTCCCGACGCCCTTATTACCCTAGCGGAGACGAAACTCACCGAATGGCGAATCCACTTCCACGTGCCGATTTTTTTGGATACTTATGGGAGATTGGCCTCTACGCAGGGAGATATCACCGAGGTGCTTAAGTTGGTGAACGAGCGCCCGCTTACCAACCACTTGGAAATTGAAACGTACACTTGGGAGGTTCTTCCCGAGGATATCCATTTGAGTCTTGGGGAGTCCATCTCCCGGGAGTTGCTTTGGACATTGGAGAAACTGCAATCATGAAGAAATCTGTAATCATTGATATCGTAGCCCTGTCATCCAGGGTGATCGGAGAGTATACGCCCTTTTTGGCCCAATGGGCAAAGGATGCCCATCACGCCCGTATCCGACCGGTGCTGCCCGCCGTGACCTGCTCTGCACAGAGCGTTTACCTCACGGGCAAGTGGCCTGAAGAGAACGGCATCGTGGGCAATGGCTGGTACTTCAGAGACGAATGTGAAGTGAAGTTCTGGCGCCAATCCAACCGCTTAGTGCAGTCCCCTAAAATCTGGGAGGAACTCAAACAGCAAAATCCGGAATTTACCTGTGCGAATATGTTCTGGTGGTACAATATGTACAGTAGCGTGGACTACGCAGTGACTCCTCGGCCCTTGTACCCGTCCGACGGACGCAAGTTGCCTGATGTGCACTCCCAGCCCATGGATCTCAGGGATCGGCTTCAGCAGGAGTTGGGTCAGTTCCCTTTGTTTTCTTTTTGGGGACCAAATGCCAATATCGAATCTACCCAGTGGATCGCCAAGGCATCCATGAAGGTGGATGAGTGGTTTGACCCAACTCTTACCTTGATTTACCTGCCCCACCTGGATTATGGCTTGCAGAAGCATGGGATCGACTTTGACAAGATCGGCAAGGATTTGCGAGAGGTAGACGAGGTGGTTCGTGAACTGGTGACCTACTACGAGGCAAAAGGGGCCGATGTGCTGCTGTTGTCCGAATATGGCATCACCACAGTAAATCGCCCAGTGCACATCAACCGCATGCTTCGTAAAGAGGGGTATATCCAAGTCAAAAACGAGCTTGGGCTGGAAACACTGGATGCAGGTACCTGCAGGGCTTTTGCGGTAGCTGACCATCAGCTGGCCCACCTATACATTCCTAATCCAGAAGACAGGCCCAAGGTGAAAGCCCTGGTAGAGGCTATGCCGGGTGTGGAGCGGGTATTGGATGAGACCAGCAAAGGGGATGAACACATCGGCCACGAACGTGCCGGGGACCTGATAGCCGTAGCGGACAAGGACTCCTGGTTTACCTATTACTACTGGCTGGACGATACCAAGGCACCGGACTATGCGCGTACGGTAGACATACACCGCAAGCCAGGGTATGATCCCGTAGAAATGTTTGCCAACCCCGAAATCCCCCTTCTAAAAGCCAAAATTGGCTGGAAGCTCATTCAGAAGAAGTTGGGCTTTAGGTACCTGATGGATGTGATTCCGCTGAAGGCGGAACTGGTAAAGGGGTCCCATGGCCGCATTCCAGAAGACAGCTTGGATTGGCCGGTGTTAATAGGAAAACGGAAAGCCTGTATTCCATCAGCGTCCGTTAGCCCTACGGATGTTTATGGGGTCATTCGGGACTACGTGGAAGGAAAGTAGGATATCTTAGGAATAGTTTGGGGTATTCGCAGCACGAAATAGCGAAATCAGGAAAAGGTGGTTTTTGCAGCCGTATTTTTTTCCTAACTTCGTTCGTATTTATTCAACATCAATCGGTTACCGGATTCGTTTGAGGATGGCCTGGGCGGTACGACCTAAGGGAAGCAAGCGTAGACAGACTTTGTGTTTGCCGTAAGGCAGGCACCTGACCATAAATAGAGAAAAGGATGAATAAAGGATGGAAAATCTTCTTTGGGACTTGGGCCGGGTTGTTTCTATTGTTTGCTTTTTGGCAGCTAAACGATCCCGATCCGGAGTGGTGGGTTCCTGCCTATTTGATCGGGGCGCTGATGTCTGGTTTGGCGGCAACTGGTCGGTTTAACCTTCGGATATTGGTGATCACCACGCTGCTGTACCTTACCGTATCCCTGTTTTTTTGGCCTCAGGAGATCTTTGGGTGGGTCTCGCAGGAATGGGAACAGAAAAATCTGGCCATGAAGACCGATGCGATGGAAATCAATCGAGAGTTTTTCGGTCTGCTTACGTTGGCACTCATCACCGGCTTAGCTTATTGGGTTGGTAGAGGTCAACATATCAAAAAACAACAATCATGATGAAGAAATACGATGTAACCGGCATTGGCAACGCCCTGGTAGATATAGAGTTTACCGTTTCGGATGAATTTTTAGCTAGGTTTGGCGTGGAAAAGGGCTTGATGACGCTGGTGGACGAGGAGCGGCAGACCATGCTGATGCAAGAAATCAACCGAAAGACCGCCAAAATGCAATGCGGAGGTTCAGCGGCCAACACGGTGATTGCGCTGAGTCAGTTTGGGGGCAATTCCTATTACTGCTGCCGGGTGGGTGATGACGAGCTGGGAAGGTTCTTTTTGGATGACCTAAAGGAATCGGGTGTTCATCATAGTTTGGATGCGGAAAAGCTGGAAAAAGGTATCACCGGTAAGTGTTTGGTGATGGTGACCGAGGATGCGGAGCGGACCATGAACACCTTTTTGGGCATTACCCAAGATTTTTCTATTCGTGACATCAACGAATATGCGCTGAAGGATTCCAAGTACGTGTATATCGAAGGATATTTGGTTACTTCTGAGAATGGAAAGGAAGCCATGCGGTATGCTAAGAGGGTGGCCGAAGACAGCGGCTCCAAGGTGGCCCTTACGTTTTCAGACCCAGCCATGGTCAAGTATTTTTCCTCAGCGTTTGACGAGGTAATCGGGGCGAGTGTGGACCTGCTCTTTGCCAATGAGGAAGAAGCCATGCTGTATACCAAGAAAAGTAACCTACAGGAAGCCCGCGAGGAGCTGAAAAAGGCAGCCAAGCATTTTGTTATCACCCAAGGTAAAAATGGTGCGATGATATACGACGGGGATACCTTTATAGATATAGAACCCTATTCCACCAAGGCCGTGGACAGCAACGGTGCCGGCGATATGTTTGCGGGAGCATTTTTGTACGGTATCACCAATGGGCATTCCTATGCATCCAGTGGAAAGTTGGCCAGTATGGCTTCGTCCAAGGTGGTCAGCCAGTTTGGTCCTAGGCTGAAATGGCACGAGGCCAAGGAAATTTTGGGGAGATTACTGCCCTAGAGCGGAAAGTCAATAAAAAATAGCTCGGTTTCCTCGTGCATACGAGACAGTTAATTACCGTCGTATACGTTGGTCACATGATTGATGACCAGTCGTGTGGCTGGTAGCGTGTCGTTGTCCGTGGGTGTATAATCCAATTCCAACGTGGCCACTTTCAAGTCCAGTGCATCGTAAATGATCAGTTGAAATACGGTGGTGTCCAATGGCGTGAAGCTATAGTGGTTGCCCTCTCTGAGTCCGATCGAGAGTTCTCCCGGTAATTCTTTTGGAAACCGTAGTTTGAGGTAGTATTTGTCTTCGTATAAAAAATGGTCGAATAACTCTGGATGTAGCCAGGTGGTGGTCCGGTCTTTAGCGGTGTTTGGGGTTGAAGGGGTGGCATTGTCGGGATTCTTTACAGAATCCGAAGGATTGCTGAGTATTTCGGGCTCATTCATGGCAGTGTGGTTATTCGGAGTAGGACCACAGGAAATAAGCAGCATGAAGCAGCATATTCGACTGCATGAAACGATCAGCCGGGTTTCCATGCGCGGGTCATTTCTTTTTTACCTGGAGGCCCAGGCACCTGATCCAAAACCAAGCCCAGCGCCTGTAGGTCTCTTTTCAGTTGGGCGGCGGCGCAGTAGGTGACGAACACGGCATTTGGATTCATGGCATCCACGATGTCCCTTAGCCTATCTATGTGCCAGAGTTCGGGTTGCTTTTTCGGCGAAAAAGCATCAAAATAGACCACGTCTATCGGGTAGAGTGTTGCCTCTTGCAGGGTTGTTTGGTCTTTCTTGATATTGAAAAACTCCGTCATTGGCTTACCAAGGTCCCATTCCATCGCATGCAGCCGGTTGAAGTAGGCATTGTAGTGGATGGTGAAGGATTCATCGACAGTGGTGTAGTTCAGGGCTGAATAGATTTCTTTTTCGAGTGGGAAGGGCTCGATGGTATGGTAAGCCACCGGCACTTGACTTTGTTCAGCCCAAATGAGGCTCAGCCAAGCATTCAGGCCGGTGCCGAAGCCAACCTCAAAAACGCGTATGGGAAATTTCCCACGGTTTCGAGCAAACCAGGCTTCCAAACCGTAGAGAATAAATACATGCACGGATTCTCTGTAAGCACCGTGTGAACTGTGGTAACTTTCGTTGATCTCGGGTAAGTAGATGGAGTGTGAACCGTCCTCGGTGGTGATGATTTTCGTTTCCCGTGCCATGTTAGCCTTTTTGGTGGATCAATACGACACAATAAGCCGAAACGCCCTCTTCCCGCCCCACAAACCCGAGTTTTTCGGTGGTGGTGGCTTTGATGGAAAGTTGTCCCTCGGAAATACCCATCACCTTGGCAAGGCAGGTCTTCATTTCCGGAATGTGGGGGTTGATTTTGGGCACTTGCAGGCAGATCGTGGAATCGATATTGCCGATTACATATCCTGCTTTATCGAGTAAGTTGACGACATCCTTCAGCAAAATTTTACTATCGATACCCTTGTATTTGGGGTCTTTGTCAGAAAAGTGATATCCGATATCCCGCAGGTTTGCTGCTCCCAAGAGGGCATCGCAGATCACGTGCACCAACACATCCGCATCGGAATGTCCCACGGCCCCTTTGGTATGGGGGATCTGTATACCGCCTAGCCAAAAGGCCTGACCTTCCTGTAGTTGGTGTACGTCATATCCAAATCCTACTCTAAATCCATTCATCGTTATGGGGTTATCGGGAGCGTTTCGATATTTTTAGGCTACCGCCTCTGTTTCGTTTTGCATCACACCCCCTTCTTGGGGAGTCTGTTTGTAATAGAGCACCGACGCATTTTCGGGCACAAGGATTTTGTTGGCCCAGGAGATGATTTCGGCGCTCTTGGTTTTGAGTTTTTGGGTGTATTCCGCTTCGTACAGCTCTGGACTTCCCAAGTGAGCGTAATAGGCTAGTTTCATCGCCCGGTTGAGCAGGTGTACTCCTTCGTAAGACCGCATGGCCTCGCTTTGGTTTTTCACTTTCTGCAAAATCTTGGGGGAAATGGTGGATACCTTGAAACTCTCCAACTCCCTGTCCAAGAGTTCTTCTGCCTGCTCGGCGGTAAAGCCCTTTTCCATCCGCCCGCTTACAATCAGAAGGCTGGGATCCACGCTGCCCAATACATAAGCCCGGCAGTTGGCAAAAACCTCCGTGTTTTTTACCAAGCGTTGTTCCAAAATGGAGGAGCGTCCGAAGCCCAATACATCGGTAATCAGGTCGGCTTCCAAGTATCCCGCTTCCAAGCGGCCCGGCATATGATACGCCTTGTACAGGGAATCGGTAGGTACCTCGGCAAAGACCGTTTTGGTTCGTTGCTGCGTTTGGGGGGGTTCGCTGACCGGGCGTAACAAGTGCGCTTTGCCTACGGGAATGGTGCCAAACCATTTTTCAGAGAGGCGTTCTATTTGGTCGAGCGTTACGTTGCCGGCCACTACCAAGATGGCGTTGTCAGGTCGGTAGTAGGTCTCGTAAAAGTCCCGGATGTCGGCTTCGGTGAAATTTTCGATATCGCTCACCTCCAAGCCGATGGTCGGCCAGCGGTAGGGGTGCTTGGTAAAGGCCAAAGCTCTCAGATGGTGCATGGCATCCCCATAAGGCTGGTTCAGGTAGCGCTGTTTAAACTCTTCGATGACTACGTTACGTTGGGCTTCTATCACTCGCTCTTGTAGCGTCAGCGCCAGCATCCTATCCGATTCCAACCAAAAGGCCGTTTCTATGTTGATGGCGGGAAGGCTGATATAGTAGTTGGTGATGTCGGTGGAGGTGAAGGCATTGCATTCGCCTCCTACCCGCTCGATGGCTGTGTCGAAGGAAGGCACGTGCTCTGAGCCGCCAAACATCAGGTGCTCAAAATAGTGCGCCAGCCCGGTTTTGCCGGGGACCTCGTTTCTCGAGCCCACCTTATAAAGCAGGTTGAGGACAGCCATTTCGGTGTTTGGGTCCTCGTGTACGTATACCTGCAGCCCGTTGCCCAGTACAAATTTTTGGTAGTCCATCATAGTTTGGAAAGCAAAATTAGCGATTTTTTCCGCTTTCCCACCCGGGAACCTAAATAGATTCTCCCCGGTAACCTGCCCGTTGCAGCGCCGATTTCACTGTTTCTTCTGGCAAGTCTCCAGCTACTTCCAGGATACGGTCGGGATGACTCAGGTCTACTTTCCACTGGTTTGGTGCGATTTTGTCCATTTCGGGGGTAATGCTGGCCACGCAGGCGCCACATTTCACATTTGTCTTAAGCTTGATCATGATAGAATTGTTTTTAGTTTGCGAATTTTAATCTCAGGCTGTTGCTAACGACTGAAACTGAGCTCAGGGCCATGGCGGCTCCGGCGATCATCGGATTCAGCAAAAAGCCAAAAGCGGGGAACAGCACCCCCGCGGCTACCGGTATGCCGATGATGTTGTAAATAAAGGCCCAGAACAGGTTCTGATGGATGGTGCGGACGGTCTTTTTGGAGAGCCTGAGTAACTTGGGGATTTCCGACAGGGTTGAATGCATCAGGGTAGCCTTGGCTACGTCCATGGCGATGTCCGTTCCCTTGCCCATTGCGATGCTGAGGTCAGCGAGCACCAACGCCTCACTGTCGTTGATTCCATCCCCCGCCATGGCAACCCGTTTGCCTTCGTCTTTGAGCTGTTCGATATAGGCAGCCTTATCACTGGGCAGGGCCTGACTGCGCACTTTGGAAATGCCAACCTGTCTGGCGATGTGTGCAGCGGTTTTTTCATTGTCACCGGTCAGCATGTGTACCTCAATGCCCATCTGTATCAGTTCACGTATGGCTTCCCTAGAATCTTCCTTGATGGGATCTGCAATCCCTATCACGGCCAGAACCTCCGAAGGATTGGCGAAGTAGATTACGATCATTCCTTGCCCAAGGAGAGCGTGGGCCTGTGCCTGTAGCTCGGTTGAAAGTTGACAACCCTGGCTTTTCAGCCAAGTGATGCTGCCAGCAAGGTACGTTTTTCCTGCGATTTCCCCGCTGACACCCTTTCCAGTGACCGACTGGAAGCCAGAAACCTTTGGACGGTTAGCGGGTTCGTTGGAGAAGTAGTCTGTCAGCGCAACGGCTAAGGGGTGTTCACTGCGGGATTCCAGGGCGGCTAATGCCTGGCCCAGTTCGGTGCTTTCCGCAGGGTGTTGCCAGTGTACCACCCGCACCTCAGGTTTGCCGGCAGTGATGGTGCCCGTTTTGTCCAATACCAAGGTGTCTATCTGTTTGCCCAGTTCCAGGCTTTCGGCGTCCTTTACCAGTATCCCCATGGAGGCAGCCTTTCCGATCCCAACCATGATGGCGGTGGGCGTGGCTAGCCCTAAGGCACAGGGACAAGCAATGACCAATACCGTGATCATGGATAGCATGCCCATCAGGTAGGCACCGGTCAACATCCAGACCACAAAGGTGAGCAAGGAGATGGCGAGGACGGCAGGCACAAAGATGGCCGTCACCTTGTCTACTGTTCGCTGTATAGGTGCTTTGGAGCTTTGTGCGGCTTTTACCCGCTGGATAATGCCGGCCAGAAGTGTATGGGCGGAGCTTTCTGTTACCAGCACCTCCATGCGGCCTGCTTGGTTGATGGTTCCGGCAAACACCTTTTCTCCCGAAACCTTTCGGACGGGGAGGGGTTCTCCGGTAAGCATACTTTCGTCCACGAAGGAATCGCCTTCCGTCACGGTCCCGTCTAGGGGGATTTTTTGTCCCGGTTTGACAAGAATAAGTTCACCCTTTCTGACTTCTTCCACGGCCTTTTCGATCTCTTGGGTTTCTGCTAGTACCCAAACCCGGTCGGGTTGTAGGCTCATGAGTTTTTTCAGCGCTTCCCCGGTGCCCGCCTTTGCGCCGGATTCCAATGTTCGTCCAAGTAAGATAAAAAATACAATGACTGCAGCAGTTTCGAAATACACATGTGGCTCCATCCCTCGGCTGAGCAAGACCTGTGGAAATAGGGTGTTGAACGTACTGTAGGAATAGGCGATGCCCGTACTTAGTGCCACGAGTGAGTCCATATTTGCCTTGCCCATCCGTGTTTGGTTGGCTGCATTGATAAAAAAGCTTCTTCCAAAATAGAAAAGAACGGGTGTGGTGAGTAGCCAAGATAGTTCATTCCCATAAGGCATGTGCATCCAAAACATGCCGATCATAAAAACAGGTAGGGCAAGAAGCCCTGCAGCAAGGGTGTTTCGTTTTAGCTGCTGAAACGCCCTCTTTTGGATTCCTTCCAAGTCCTTTTGTTCTTGTTCCTCTATAAGCAGGTCGTATCCAATGGATTTTACCAACTGCCGCAATTCAGTCAAGTTGGCAGGGTGATCCGGATCCAAAGTGATCACCGCTGAATGGCTGGCGTAATTCACCCGTACATCAGATACGCCGGGTGCTTGCGAGAGCATCGACTCCACACTGCCGGCACAAGCCGCGCAGCTCATTCCGGTGACGGGTAATTCAATTTCTTGGGTCATGATAGGCAAAGGATTCATTAGATTACAAAGGTAACTGTTGGAATGCAGGGACTTTCATAGAATTTTTGAAAGAGTTTATACGTCCACATTGCCATTCAAGAAATTCACCCTGGCCATTTGCAGGTTGTAACGGGCGATACCCAAAAAAATGATAACTTTACGGAGCATGAACAGATGAACTATACCGCTCACTTTAGAGTTTTCATCCATATTCGAAAAGTTAAACCGCATACCCTTACATGAAGCAATCTGCCGTCGATCCCGCGTGTACCTCGTTGTTTTCGCCCCTTTTTCTCGATTATTTAGATCAAAAAGAAGCCTTAAAACCCTTCTATTCTTTTTTTCCGGAGCTTTCCAATTTTGGTCAAGCTATTCAGGGAAGACGGTTTTCTACCGGTAACCGGGAGGTATTGGCAGACGAGCTGGCACGGCAGTACGAGAATCTACCCGATCGCGGAGTAGTAGATCAACAGATCAGGCTGCTGCAGGAGGATCGTACGTTCACAGTCACTACAGGCCACCAACTGAATTTGATGACAGGCCCTTTGTACTTCATTTATAAGATAGTCTCCACCATCAATCTGGCCAAAAAGCTGAAGACAGCCTATCCCGAATACGAATTTGTTCCCGTATACTGGATGGCTTCAGAAGATCATGACTTTGCAGAGATCAACCATTTCGTATTTGATGGCAAAAAGTATGCATGGGAGAGCGATCAAACAGGCCCGGTTGGCGCATTTCAGATTGACGCGTCTTTACAGGAGCTGCTTGCTGACCTGCGTTTTTTGCCCGAGTTCTTCCGAAAAGCGTACCTCGAGTCTGCGAATCTGTCAGAGGCTGTCCGGAAATATGTCCACTATTTGTTTGGGGCGGAGGGTCTATTGGTGTTGGATGCAAGCAGTGCGCCCTTAAAGCGTCTCTTTAAACCGGTAATCGAGGATGACCTCCTTACTCAGCGAGCCAATGAACTGGTCAAGCTCCAAAACGATAGCTTGCAATCGCTTGGTTATAAGACCCAGATTTACCCTCGGGAAATCAACTTTTTCTATATGAAAGAAGGGTTACGGGAGCGCATTGTCCGCGCCGGAAGCCGGTTTGAGGTAGTAGGAACGGAGTTGTCATGGACGGAGCAGGAACTGATGGCGGAGTTGGAAGCCCATCCAGCGCGTTTCAGTCCGAACGTGGTCATGCGTCCGTTGTACCAAGAGGTGATTCTCCCCAATATCGCCTATTTGGGCGGTCCGGCGGAAGTCGCCTACTGGTTCCAGCTCAAGGGGGTATTTGATCATTATCAAGTAGATTATCCCGCTGTGATGCCGCGAAATTTTGGGCTAATCGTGCCCAAGGTAGTATCCAGGAAGATAGCAGCTTTGGGATTGTCCAAAGAGGATTTGTTTAAATCTTTTGACGAATTGCGGATCTCCTATACCATTGCCCATGCGGAAGCGGACGTGTTGTTAGGTTCAGAGCATGTGGAGCTGAAAGATTTATTCGGAAGATTAGAGGAACGTTTGTCGGCAGTCGATCCAACGTTGGGTCCGGCGGTTCTGGCAGCGGAAAGGAGGGGACTTTCGATCCTTCAGCAACTTTCGGTTAAGCTTCGCAAGGCGGAGGAGCGGAAGCATCAGGAATCGATCCGTAGGTTATTGGAGATCAAAGAAGCGCTATTCCCAGGAGGGGTGCCCCAGGAACGAAGGGAGAATTTCCTCCATTTTTATCTCGGACATGAGGCGATCATTTCAGAATTTCTTTCCACCTTTGATCCGTTGGATTTCCGGGTTGTAGTGATGGAATTGGATGATTGAGGGTAAAGATAGCATACGGAGGCGATACAAAAAGAAGCGGGCAGATTTAGGCCCCGAGCAGAGGGCTGCGTTAAGTGGTCAATTGATAGCGCAGGCCATGGCCTTCCTTGCCAGTCGGGGTCAGGTACGGCATATTCACTTATTTTTACCCATTGCCCGCTTGTACGAGGTAGATACCACCCTATTGATAGACCGGCTAGTTGAAAGTGGCAGAAAACTGTATACCTCGGTCACGGACTTTTCGGCCAAGAAAATGCAAACGGTTTCCCTTGTGCCGGGGACGAAGTGGGAGGAAGATGAGAGGGGTATTCCGGTGCCGTCTAATTTTCAGGTGGTAGAACATGAAGGTCAAATTGATTTGGTGTTTTTGCCGCTTTTGGCATTTGATTTGGAGGGTTTTCGTATTGGCTATGGCATGGGCTACTACGATCAATTTTTGTCGCGCCTTCCGAATGGGGTATTGAAGGTGGGCCTGTCGTATTTTCCGGCAGAGGAACGCTTACCAAGGGAACACCACGATGTGCCCATGGATGCATGTATTTTACCGAAAGAAATTTTATATTTTATTAGATAACTAAACGTTTTATTATGAAGGAAAGAATCCTATTGATCGTGTTTGGGTTGTTGGTATTGACGCTGACTACCGAGGTGAAGGCACAGTCATATGCCACGGGCATAGGGCTACGTTCGGGTGTGAGTAATGGGTTGACGGTGAAGCATTTTATCGACACAGACCTGGCTATTGAAGGTATTTTGCACTCCCGTTGGAGAGGACTGGTGATCACGGGTTTGATCGAGAAGCACAAGGACATCTCCGAAGTACGCGGTTTGAGGTGGTTTTATGGTGGGGGTGCCCATATAGGTTCCTGGAATGGCAACCGTAATCCTCCGTGGGCGGATTCATCGTTTAGCGGTGGCACCGTATTCGGGTTAGATGGTATCATCGGGTTGGATTACATTTTTACCGGTGCGCCGATTAACCTTTCGTTGGATTATAAGCCGGCATTCAACATTACCAACAATGCCGGATTTTGGGGGGATGAGGTCGCACTTTCGATCCGCTTCGCATTTTGATGCAGGGGATAAAAAAAATCCGGAGGAAATTTCATCTTTTCTCCGGATTTTTTGTTTCGATTAGGTTTTCACGTTAGCCTTGCGGCACCAGTTTGATCAGTAGGCCTGTTGCCTCGGTTACGGCATAGATGTACCCATCCGGGCTTTGGGCCACGTGGCGAACCCTGCCAATGTCCTGAAGGAGTCTTTCTTCATTGATAAATTGGGTGCCTTGTAATTGTACTCGGTTGATATGTTGCTTGGCCAGTGCGCCTACCAATAGGTTACCTTTCCAAGAGGGGTATTTATCCGAAGTAACCAAGACCGCTCCACAAGGGGCGATAGAGGGTCTCCAGAAGTGGATAGGCTGCTCCAATCCTGTACGGACGGTATCCTCCGTAATGATTGTATCGTCGTAGTTGATGCCGTAGGTTATTTCTGGCCAGCCGTAATTCTTGCCCTTTTGGATTAGGTTGATTTCGTCACCTCCCTTCGGTCCGTGTTCGATGCCCCAGATTCTGTCGGAGGAGGCATCGTATACCAATCCTTGAGGATTTCGGTTGCCATAGGTCCAGATTGATGGGATGGCATCGGGCTCGTTTACAAATGGGTTGTCAGAGGGGATGCGTCCATCGTCGTGGATTCGGTGAATCTTTCCATGGGAGTTTTTCAGTGTTTGGGCGTTTTCCGGATTGGCTCCGCGCTCCCCGTTGCTAAAAAACAAGTAGTTGTCCTTATCAAAGATGATTCGGCTACCAAAGTGCCTTCCGCCTTCTACAGCCGGTGTGGTGATGATCAGATCTTCCTGTTCTACCAGTCGGTTGCCATCCAGTTTAGCCCGCATGATGGCCGTGGCCCCGCCGCCTTCTACCGGTTTGGCATAGGCGATGTAGATCCATCCGTTATGGGTATAATCCGGGTGGATTTGAATGTCTAACAGGCCCGCCTGATTGACTGCATGGACGGCCGGCACACCTTCTAATTTATGGCCGGTGAAGGCATCGTTTTCAAAAACCAGAATTTCGCCTTTGCGTTCTGTGACCAACATTCTGCCATCCGGCAACCAGGTCATGCCCCATGGGTTTTCTAGTTCCGTGTACAGCGTGTCCACTTTGATGACGTGTTTTTCGGTTGTCACCGCAAAGGGGTCGATTTCGATAACAGCCTCGGATGTTTTTTCTTCGCAGGAAGAAAAGGCGATGATTGCCAGTAGGATAAAATGTAAGGAATGGTTTATTTTCATCTGTTTATAATTTGTTCTTTAGCGGTCAGATGGAATCTCGCACGAATTACAATCGTCCCTCCGTGTGTCGCTTGCGTCGTGCTCGATTTCATGTGTCTATAATTGTTTTTCAGTGGTAACGTCGAACTTCGGTATATAAAGCAGTAGTCAATGTGCGTATCCCGCATGTTCCTGCCGGTTTGCCGTTGAAGGAAACGTATTTTACGGTGTATTGACCTTATTTAACCTGATCCATTGGTTTCCAATACACTTCGATTGGCAAAGGTAACCAATTCCCGGAAATAATTTGGGTTTGGGTGTAGGCCATTTCTTACGCATATACGTGACTTCTGCGGGAATTTCGGCATGTGGTCTTATACGGTTCACTAGCTTCTTCCCCCATGGCCTTTTGGGTAGCTTTTTTAGCTATGATTACGCCTGTAGAGTTGGAGATTTAGGGTCTAAGGTTCGATTTTTGAGTCCTTCACATGGGTGAAGTTTTTTCTTTTACCATTTCACATATAATATTCTGTAATTTACGGTATTAAATCTGCTTTATATTTATTTTTTAACTATATATTGAAAATATACAAAATAATATTTTGATTTGTACTCGATATTCTATACATTTAGTAAGTGTCAGTGATTAGCGATGGCAGGGGAGTTGTCCCTTAATTATTGTGATCATGGACAGGATTGAGGGTGAATTTGATGAGGGAAGACGAAGGGCGAGATAGGTGGGCGGTCATGCAATGTTCAAATTGATTTTACCCGATTTTTCCTACGATTCACCTTTCAAAATGGGCGGTTAATCGAATATTCCCGGAATTCGCCAGACTTGTATCGATATTTGGGATATCAAAACTGAACAGCTAAAAGGATAAAATTATGAATAAGGCAATTATCTATCGTTGGGGGGGAATTTTTATGACAGTCGCCGTGCTGTCGTTTACCTCCTGTATGCCGGATCCGATTGAAGAGGGTCCGAGTGACATTGTGGAAACCCCTCTATCGGGGTTGGTGGCCAGTGAAGCGTTTGAATGGTCTACCTTTAAGGAAGTAGAGGTTTCCGTGACTGGTTTGCCACTACCTGCCCTAGTGGAAAGAAGACTTACCTTAATGACAGGTGATGGGGATGTGTTCTTTTCCGGTCTTCAGTCGATGTCGGAGGATTTCAAGATGGTGTTTTCCCTACCCAATCACATCTCTACCCTGAAAATGACATACGGGGAGATCGAAAAGGAAGTGACCATCGAATCTGCCAAGGTGGTGTTGGATTACTTAGTAGCATTGGACAATGCAGATTTGGACGAATAGAACCCTACAAAAGACATTTATTATGAAGAAGATCACATATATTCTATTGGGTTTGCTTGTTGGCTTTCAAACGGCCTTTGGGCAGAATACCCTCGAAAACGATGCAGAGGCTGGCAGCAGGGATATTTATGCTGCGCAGTGTTGGGCTTTTGGTGCGGTGACGGCAAGTAATTCAGCAAGTACTTTGATATCAGGAAGTTATAGTTTTCGGACTAATCAAGTTACGAGCGACCTAAATACCTCTACTTGGATCAAAAGCCCTTGGATTCAGCCCTTGGAAGGTGCTATTACATTCAATGCAAGGCTGGATGGTACTCAGGGAGGAAATCGTTCCATCTTGATTCAATACATTCCCTACGACGAAAGCAGTGCAAATGGGGAGGGTACTGAGGTGTTGTTTCACCAATACGATTTTCCCAATCCTATCACCAATCAAACAGTAGGAAGAGAAGTCAGCGCCGCTATTCCGGCAGCTATCATTGGTAAGCCACATAAGATTTTCATCAGCTTTGTTGGAACGGGCGGCACTGCACGTATTGGGCTGGATGATTTGGTGATTCCCGGTATTTATTTCTCTGATCCATCAAATGGCTGTACAATAGAGAAGACCGTAAAGGATGCCGATGGAGATGGTGTAGCCGATGCCGAAGATGCGTATCCGGAAGATCCCTATCGGGCATTTGATAACCCATTCCCTGCAAAGGGTTTCAGCACCTTGATGTTTGAAGACTTGTGGCCTGCCTTGGGAGATTACGATTTCAATGACTTGGTGGTAGATTACCGCATCAATCGTGTGACCGATGCCAAAGGCGAAATCGTGGAGGTGATTGCTGAACTCAAGACGAGGGCTGCGGGTGCGGGTTATCGAAATGGGTTTGGAATCGAATTTACCGGGGTAGCTCCTTCCAAGGTTATTGGAGTGGAAGGAACGAAAATCAAAGGAGGTTCCATTCACCAATTCGAGGCAAATGGGCTGGAATCAAATACGAGGTTTGTCACAGTGATTGCCTTTGATGACGTATACAATGTGCTGCCGCACCTTGGCCAAGGTACTACAGGGGTGAATACCACTCCGGGAGGTCCGTTTCAGGAGGTTACGCTTCAGCAAGTGGTGATAACCTTCAAAAAGGATGGAATAGCCGGTTCTGGGGGTGCTGCGAAGTTGAGTGACATCACCCATGCTAATTTCAATCCTTTCCTGATAGCGAACCAAAAGAGAGGCTACGAGATCCATTTGCCCTTCAAGCCAGCGACAAGTTTGGCGGATCCAAGTTTGTTTGGAACCATCGATGACAATGCCATGGTTGGTGCTAGGGCTAGAAGCAATTATCGAAGCAAAAACGGAAATCTACCTTGGGCATTGGATATAGCGGAGAACATCCCCTACCTTCAGGAAGGTAATAATTTTACCAAAGGATACCTGAAGTTTACAGACTGGGTAAAGTCGAATGGTAGCATGTATGCAGATTGGTATTTGGACGAGTCGGGCTATCGCAACAGGGAGGCTCTCTTAGATATCAAGTAAGGATGCGGGGTCGTCAATAGGTAGGGGTTTACCTACTATGGTAATTTTGATATGAATTGTTAAAAAGAACAGGGGATACACTTAGCTCCTGTTCTTTTTATTGGGTGAAAATTAAAATTTTGTTTAGCTTTGTCCAAGTGAGCATGTCAAGCTTAGGGGGCATTTAAGAACCAATCGCATAAGTTGTCACACGAGAAGCATGCCTTTTTGATGGGTCGGGTTTTTTCGGTGTTTTATGGAATGTAGGGGAATAGTTTTTAATAAGGGAATATGATGAGTGATATCAAAGATTTAATCAGTAGATCAGTGGGTTTGATCACGATTTTCAAAGCTGCTGTGGTTTTATTTTTTTGCTTTCAAGCCAGTGTTCTGCTCGGCCAAAGTATCGTGGTGACAGAAAACCAGAACAATATACCTATTGTGGAACTGACCTTGGAAGTGGATGGACAGGAGATTGTACAGGTTTCCGCGGAAGGGAATATTAACCCTACTCCAGCAAATGTCCCGGTAGTCATCAAGTCAGTTAAGGTAGCGGAGGATCGAAATATCTTCGCCACTACCAGGCGGCCGATAGTTACCAATCCAAACCCCCTACTAGGGACGGAACAGATACCAGCGAATGCGGTGCAAATCATTAATTTTGACAATCAAAACATATCGCACCGGGATCCGACTTTTTTGGCTAGGTTTGAGGATGCCGTTTCAGTACCGGATTTGCGGACGTATTGGGACATCAGCTTTCAACCGTCCATTCCCAGAGGTGAGCAGTTTGTTGACTTGATCTATCCGGATCAGGTAGTAACCAACGGTTTTCTGTTGTATACCGAACGATTTGGGAACTCAGCGACCGACTTTATTGCATTGGGAAGAAATGGAGAACCCATCCCAGGGGCGAATTTGGTTCAAGTGCGAGGTTGGCAATGGGATACCGGTGTAAATCACGTTTCCAACGTTTCCGAACAAAGTCAGTGGCTGATCCTGTTTTCCCCTTCCATTTTTGAATCCAGCGAGCCAATATTCGGCATACGCGTGATCAGTACGAATGAACCCGATGGAAAGATTGTCTTTTTCGTAAACTCGGTTTCTGCTACACCGGATTTGGTAGAGCGGGTTAACAGTGAAATAGGAGGTGAAAGCATCGTAAACGTCCTTGACAACGACGAGCTAAACGGATTGCCTTTGGTTCCCATTGATGTACAACTGAGCATTTTGGAGCCCTTTGGAACAGACCAAGTGATCTTGAATGCGGATGGTTCGGTAGATGTGCTACCCAATACTCCTCCAGGTGTATACACCGCTACCTATCAAATCCGAGCAGGGGACGGCGAAATTTCTACCGCAGACATAACCATTGAGGTGATCGAGTACATCCCTATTGCAGGAGAAGATTTTGTGGCACTGGACAATAGTCTGGGGCAGGAGGCTGCTGTAAATGTCTTACAAAACGATTTATTGAACGGCTTGCCAGCTACTGCTGAAAGTGTGTTGCTGACGGAGGTGACCAATGAGACGGGAGGAATTCTCACACTCAATGCAGATGGTACAGTGGATGTAGCGGTCGGTGTTCCTAACGGTATCTATACCCTGGTATATCAGATTTGCGACCGCGAAGACCCGGCGAAGTGTGATCAAGCAACAGTGACCGTTGCGGTTAATGAGACGGTGCTGCGAGCGATTGATGATGATTTTAGAAGGATTAACCTGAATGTGGGAGGGGTTGCTGGTAATGTGATTGCCAACGATTTGTTAAACAATCAACCCATCCCCCCGGGTAGAGTAGGGGCGACGATCACAGATAATGCAGGATTGATGGGTGTGTCCCTATCGGAGACCGGAGAGTTGGTTATCCCAGAAGGTCTTCCCGAGGGAATTTACACGTTGACTTACGATTTATTTGAATTGGTAAATACGGACAATCGGGATGAGGCTACGATAACCATCGAGCTAGTAGATCCCCAGATTAGGGCGGAGGACGACTCGGCAATCACCAACCAAAATGAGGCAGTAACCATACCGATTTTGGCTAATGACTTTATTTCTGTAGGGGAGTTGGTTTTGTCGACTCTTGCCGTGACCGTGCCCCCTGCAAATGGTACCGCCGCTATCAGTGCGGAGGGTACAGTGACGTACACCCCGATGGCCAACTTTTCAGGGCAGGATACCTTTACCTACCAAATATGTGGAGAGGAGCCAGGCGTATGTGATATTGCATTGGTGACGGTCACTGTGCAGCCGATATTAGTGGAATTACTCAAGGAGGCCGATGTCTCCGAGGCGCAGGTGGGAGATTTGGTAAATTATACGGTTGAAGTCACCAATAATTCGGTTTTTGAACTTTCGGAATTTGTAATCCAGGACCTCTTGCCATCTAATTTGGAGTTGGTGAGTTCTGAACCTGCACTAGGCAGTGACCTGGCGTGGAATTTGGGTGGGCTGGCAGCCGGTGTTTCCGTATCCTTTACCTTGCAGGTAAGGGCCCTATCCGAGGGGTCAGCGATAAATCAGGTCAGCATGGTTCTTGGTGCCTATCAAAACACCCAAGCCGCAGATCCGGTAATCATTGGGCCAAGGCAAGTCGACCTAGTTGTCTCAAAAACGTCTTTTGAGGCGGAGATTTTTGAGGGAAATGAATTTGAATACGAAATTCAGCTATCTAACGTAGGGGACCGTATGGCGACCGATGTCCAATTGGTAGATAATCTGCCAGCGGGCTTGGTATTCCTTGGGTTTACTTCGGTAGATTTCACCGGAGCGCCCAGCGTTTCCGCAAATGCCATCACCTGGACGGTACCTGTGGTGAATCCGGGGCAGACAATGCGCTTCCGAATCCGTGCGCAAGCCACCCAAGTAGGGCAGATTACCAATACCGTTCGATTTACCCTAGGTGAAGGGCAGGAATTGCTGACTTCAACGGCAGAAGCAACTGACATCAACAATGTTCGGGCATTTTTTATACCGAATGTAATTACTCCAGGTCGAATGGACGGGAAAAATGACCGGTTCGTAATCGGTGGAGTAGATCGATTTGCCTACAGCAAGCTGACCATTTTTAACCGAAATGGGGATCATGTCTTAGAGCGTGAAAATTACGCCAATGACTGGTCAGCCGACGGCTTACAAGCCGGATCCTACTACTACGTACTCACTACGAGGGATTCGGACGGAACGGAGCGCACATTTAAGGGCTGGGTACAGGTTATTCGGTAGGACAAACACGTAGAGGCAATAGAAAGAAAAATAAACCTGATTTTTGGTTTACACGCAGTAAGTAACAGACCGGGAATCGTAATTAAGTAGGAGGAATGAAAGAGACTTTTAGAATTTTATGCGTGGTGTGGGTAGCGCTTGGCTTGGTCGTTGGAAATCTCCAAGCGCAGCAACTCCCCCAATTTAGCCAATACATGTTCAATGGCTTACATATCAACCCGGCCTATGCGGGCTACAAGGGGGAACATTATATACAATCGACCTATCGAAGTCAATGGGTGGACTTTCCGGGCGCACCGAAGACGTTCACTGCCACCGGAGATTTCAGCGCCAATGAGGGACGTATGGGCTTTGGGGCATCCTTTATGACCGATCAGTTTGGGCCCGCAAAGACAAACGCTATCATGGCATCCTATGCGTACCGAATTCAAACAGGTGAAGATTCCTATTTGGGGCTGGGAGCCAGTGCAGGGGCTATTGAATATGCCATTGATGGAAGCCTTTTTAATCCGGGTGATCTAGATGATCCCGATGTGCCACAAGGTGTGCTGAACGCCTTCACTCCCAACCTGAATACGGGTGTGTTTTTCCACACCCCGAGGTTTTATGCAGGAGTAAGTGCTTATAATTTGGTGGGAAGGCAGAAGTTGGCAGATGAAGGGCTGGCCTTGGCCTACCATAACTTGCACTATTATGTAACGATGGGCGGATTGTTTCCGCTTTCAGAAAAAGTGCAGTTCAAGCCTTCCTTTCTGGTGCGTCATTCCGATACAGGGCCTACTAACGTGGACTTGAACGGCATGGTGCTGTTTGTGGAAAGAATCTGGGTGGGTGCATCGTACCGTACCAATGTAAAGGTCAACAGTGGATTGCCGGAGGATCTTTCTTCCCGAAACGCGCTTTCGTTTATCTTGGAACTTTTTGCGTTGGATAATCTGAGATTGGGCTATGCCTACGATTTGCAAAACAACGTATTGAGCGGTTTGCGGAATAATTCCCATGAATTTTCCGTGGGCTATTACATCGCTCCGAGGAAAGTTAATATGAAAAACCCCAGATGGTTCTGATTATGAAAAAGATTTTTACCTATTTATTCAGCATAACGGTACTATACTGTTTTTCAACACCGGTCTTAGGTCAAACAGGTGCTCTTCGCTACGCAGATGCCCGCATGAAAGAGGGAAATCTCAAGGAAGCGGCATTGGGCTATGAGGACGCATATAAGCGAAAGCCCTCTTACCGGGCGGCAGTTGGTGCTGCAGAAGCCTATTCACTGCTGAGGGATTACCCAAAGGCGTACCAGTATCGGAAAAATGCCATGAGCCATCCGCAGGCAAGCAAAGAGGATGTATTGCAGTTCGTTGCAGCCACCAACCAACAAGGAGACCTGGAGGCGGTTTTTAAGGCATTGGACTCACTGTCTTATTCAGTAAACGGCCCAATTTCGAATCTCCATTTGGATTCGCTCCGCAAATGGTATGGCACTGCGGCAAATGCCGAGTTGGTCAGCGTTAAGGAAATTAATACCGCTAGTACGGAATACGGTATAGTCCGTGATGCGGCTGGGAATACTTATTTCTCATCAGATAGGGGAGGTGCCGCTGCATTGAGGGCCAAAAAGGCGCTTCGATTTGATCGTTCCAGCGTTTATTACGATCGGGCTGTTGATTTTACCGGCCGGAATTTCCTGGGCATATACAGATTGAATGCCGCTGGGTCGGAGGTGAAAATGATTGACATTCCTGTGCCAAGTCATTTGCATGCGTCCGATCCTACTTTTTTGACCGAAAAGTCCTTGATGTTTTATTCTGTAACCCGGCAGGTTAAGTCGAAGGGAGATTACACGGTGCATCCGGAAATATTCTACAGCAAGATCGATAGCGAAGGCAAATTGACAGATTACGTTTCCTTTGTCTCCAACAACGCGCTGGAATACGGATTGATTACCCCCTATGTGGATGAGGCTGCCAAGCGCCTGTATTTCGCCTCCGATATGCCGGGGGGACAAGGGGGCTATGACCTTTACTATGTCACTTACGATCTTGATTTGAATTTTAGTGATCCGGTCAACCTAGGCCCCAGCATCAATACCCCCGGTCACGAGCGGGATCCTTATGTAGCAGGCAATGAATTTTATTTTTCTTCGAATGGGCATCCTGGTTTGGGTGGGCAGGACTTGTTTGTTGCATCCCTTCGAAACGGTCGTGTAGTAGGCGTAAAAAACCTGGGCATACCCATCAATTCGCCTCAGGATGACCTCAAGATATTCAAAGGGAAAGCTTCGTCGGTTTATGTGGCATCCAATCGAAGCCAAGGCTTAGACGATGTCTACGTATTGCAGGAGTTGTTTAAAAAGCTCCAGGCGGTAGTCATTGACTGTGAAGGTGAATCGATAGCGGGTGACCTGCAAGTGGTAATCGCTGATAAGCAATCTAAAGTGAATCAGTCGGTGGACGTAGCTGGCAACGGTACTTTTACAGCGCAGTTGGCACCAGATGCGGATTTTGAGCTGTCGATCCGAAAGCCAGGATATTTCGCACTTCTTGGCGAGGCGCTAAGTAGCAAGGGGGTGCAGGGCGAAGGAATGCAAAAATCGTATAAGCTGATCAGAATTCCTTACCAAGCGCCCGTCTACACGGATTTGATCTATTATAATTTGGACCAATCTGCCATTCGTAAGGATGCGGAACCCATCCTTACGAAGGTAGCCGAATTGCTTAAATCCTACTCCTTTATAGATATTTCTGTCGATTCCCATACGGATGCACGTGCGTCTGACGAATACAATCAGGCGCTAAGTGAACGAAGGGCCAATGCAGTGCGTGATTTCTTGAGTCAGTACGGTATCGCCCGCTCTAGGGTAAAAGCCAATTGGTATGGTAAAACCCAGTTAGTCAACGACTGTGGGGAGGGCGTACCTTGTCCAGAGCAGGATCATCAGTTAAACAGAAGAAGTGAGTTGGTACTGTATGCTTTTCCGGAGATAGACCGAGCCTATGATATTCCATCGGAATTGGTTGGGGTAGATCTGTGTGAGCCTGCCAATCTTCAGATTCCCATGGAACTGCCCGTGGTTTATTTTGGGTTTGATCGGGCCGATTTAAGTGCGGCAGACAAGCAGTCTTTGGAGCGAGTGGTTTTGATGCTTCGGCACATGGTTAATCAGCGGCTTCAAATTACCGGACATACCGATTCCAGAGGGCCTGATGCTTACAATGAATCACTTTCGGAGAAGCGTGCAGTGGTTGTAAAGAGCTATTTAGAAAAGCGCGGAATCGCCAGCGAACGCGTGGTTTACGACTTTTTTGGGAAACTTCGGCCGGTGAATAATTGTGAAACAGTAGCATGTTCCGAAGCAATGCATCGGATTAACCGGCGAACCGAACTGTCCCTCCCGGAGCTAAACAAAGATTGGACCAAGGGTCAACGATAGCAAATTAAGGAGTGGCGCAGGATGTCTAGTCGTTCGCTAAAGGTTCTGCGTGGGCTCGGATTGGAAAGATGACCTATTCAGTTGGGTTTCTCCCGGGTAGATACCAAAAAATAGAAAGGAGGCTGTCTTAGATCATAAAGACAGCCTCCTCTTTTTATGCTTGAGTTTTACGGGGATCCGGTTTTTCAATTGTCGTTTAATGTAAGCAGGGTACTTGGAGTGGTGTAGGGAATCGCCACCAATGTCTGTATAATACTCCGTTTGGTGTCCTCAAACGCTACCTTGTTTTCTTCGGAGATCGGTTCTGCTGGGGGGATTTTTTCTTTCAGCCAATCGACTTGCTTTCCATGCTTCCAAAAGCGAAAGCAAAGGTGCGGGCCGGTAGCCAAACCGGTACTGCCTACATAGCCGATTACCTGCCCCTGACGTACGCGGGTGCCTGCCTTGATGCCCGAGCCGAACTTAGACATGTGCAGGTATTGGGTGGTATAGGTGGCGTTATGCTTGATTTTTACGTAGTTGCCATTGCCACCGCTGTATCCTGCCTCCACAACGGTTCCGTCGCCTACGGATCGGATCTCTGTACCGGTGGGCGCCGCGTAATCGGTGCCCAGATGGGGCTTGTAGCGTTTTTGTACCGGATGAAACCGATTGAGGTTGTAACGGGAACTGATGCGGGTGAATTTTAAGGGGTCCCTAAGAAAGGCTTTTTTAAGACTTTCCCCGTGTTGATCGAAGTAGGACATTTCCCCGTTTTGAACAAACGGAATTGCATGATAGGGTTCTCCCATATGTTCAAAATAAGCAGCTTCGATGTCTTCTATGCCGACGATGTTTCCTTCTATGCTTTTTTCGTTGAATATTACCTTAAACTTATCGCCCTTCTGCAGCCGTTGGAAGTCCACTACCCAACCATATAAGTCTGCAAATTGATCAATCAGGTCGGGCGTCAAACCTAGCTCCACCATATTTACATAAAGGGACTTGCTAATGGTGCCACCGATTTCCCGCCTGCTGATCTGTACCGGTTTGCTTTCTTTGTACACATTGGCGTCGTCCAATTTGAAAACCACAAACTCCGTGGGGTTTGGCTCATAAATGAAATATTGGGCCAAGAGCGTATCCTTTGGGGTGAGGACCGTGAATTTTTTATTGAATGCGATTCGTCTCACATCAAAGATGTCTTTCGATTTTTTGGCAATCTCATCAATCATCTGATAGGAGACATTGAATGGGCTTAGAATGGTGGACAGCGTCTGATTACGTTCTACGGTGCCTTCGATAATCTCAAAATTATCGACATTGATTCCAAAAAGTAGGTTTTCCTCTTCCTCGATGATTTCTTCCGGGAGTTCATTTACCACGTAATCCTGCTCCAGAGATGTGTAATAATGGTAAAAGGCAAATGCAGATGCTAGCAATAAAAAAGATCCTAGGGCTGTCCAAATGTATTTCATGTGTGGAATGTGGGTTTAATGGCGATAAACGAACTACAAAAGAAGGTTTTTTTTCGGTAAAAGTGCAACTATTTTGAATTAATTTTATAATTGAACTAGGATAAACTTTGTATTTCGGTGTAGTAAACTCCATGTTGAATTGCTATCTTTGGCGATTCAATTTGACAAAAAGCGAATCTGACATGTTAAGGACACATACTTGCGGTGAATTACGTATCTCGGATATTAACAAAGAAGTCGTTTTAGCCGGCTGGGTGCAGCGGGTCAGAAATAAAGGTGGTCTTATTTGGGTGGATCTCCGCGATCGATATGGGCTTACTCAGCTTATTTTTGAGGAAGGTAGTGGGAATTTGTCGCTGTTGGAAAAAGCGGCCTCGCTTGGGCGGGAATTTGTGGTTCAGGCAAAAGGTACCGTAATCGAACGTGCAGCCAAAAATGACCGGATTCCGACGGGTGATATCGAAGTAAGGCCTCATGAACTGAACGTGCTGAATCCAGCCAAGGTGCCTCCCTTTATCATCGAGGATGAAACCGATGGGGGAGAGGATTTACGCATGAAATACCGTTACTTGGACTTGCGGAGAAATGTGATACGTGAAAAGCTACAGCTACGGCACCGCATGATGCAGGAAACCCGAAAATACATGGATGGGGAGCATTTCATTGAAGTGGAAACCCCGGTTTTGATCAAATCCACTCCAGAAGGAGCCCGGGATTTTGTGGTACCCAGCCGGATTAATCCGGGTGAGTTTTATGCTTTGCCCCAATCTCCACAGACTTTCAAACAGCTATTGATGGTCAGTGGATTTGACCGGTATTTTCAGATAGTGAAATGTTTTCGGGACGAGGATCTTCGGGCAGATCGGCAGCCGGAGTTTACGCAGATAGATTGTGAAATGGCCTTCGTGGAGCAAGAGGATATCCTACAAACATTCGAGGGTCTGATAAGGCATCTTTTTGCCACCGTGAAAGGGGTGGAATTAGGTGAGGTGGCACGCATGAGCTATGCAGATGCGATGAAATATTACGGCAACGATAAGCCAGACCTTCGTTTTGGCATGCCGTTTTCGGAGCTGAATGATTTGGCGCAGGGAAAGGGCTTCTCGATTTTTGACCAGGCGGAGCTCGTGGTGGGTTTTTGTGCCTCCGGGGCAGGAGAGTATACCCGGAAGCAGGTCGATGCCCTAACCGATTGGGTGCGACGCCCTCAGATTGGGGCAAAGGGCCTAGTTTATGTCAAATGCAATGCGGATGGTACCTTTAAGTCGTCGGTAGATAAGTTTTACGGACAGGAAGATTTGAGAGCATGGGCCGACAGAATGGGGGCTGAAGCAGGTGATTTAATGCTTATTCTATCCGGCGAATCCGCTGCGACCCGCAAGCAGCTTTCCGAGTTGCGGCTGAAGATGGGAGAAGACCTGGGTTTGCGGGACCGAAACGTATTCAAACCACTTTGGGTATTGGATTTCCCCCTATTGGAGTGGGACGAGGAAACGCAGCGTTACCATGCCATGCACCATCCCTTTACTTCTCCAAAGAAAGAGGATTTTGGCCTATTGGATTCAGATCCAGGGTCGGTGCGGGCCAATGCCTATGATTTGGTGATTAACGGTGTCGAGATTGGAGGCGGGTCGATTCGTATTCACGACCGAGGGATGCAACAAACGATGTTTAGGCACCTCGGTTTCACAGAAGAAGAGGCCAAAGCGCAATTTGGCTTTTTGATGGAAGCTTTTGAATACGGGGCGCCTCCACATGGAGGTATCGCTTTCGGTTTCGATAGGCTGTGTGCGATTTTTGGGGGAAGTGATTCCATCCGCGATTACATTGCTTTTCCAAAGAATAATTCGGGTCGGGACGTCATGATTGATTCTCCAAGTCCCATTGCTGCTGCACAATTGGAAGAGCTGAGCATTTCCCTTGCGCCAAAGAAGTCCTAAATCACGCTGTGCGGGAATGTTGTAATGCTTGTTAGCAGATAAGAGCTACTAAAAATACGCCTTGGATGATCCCAGGGCTTATTTTTTTATGGCGATCAAGTGGCTGCGTATACCCATCACGATGAGTAATTGGGCCATTGTATAGGTGCCCATAATGAGTATGCCGGCATCGTCTATGGGTTGGAAGAAGCGGTTGAGAGCCAATATTGAATCCGAAACCAAGAAAAGTGCAGCTCCTAAAAATACCTGCCAAAAACTGGCGGCGTTTGTTTTTCCGAATCGTTCCCTAGCCATGGTTACCATCATCACGATGACCATGATGTAGATGACCATGGGAATTTGAAGATCCTGAAGGTTTTTGCGTATTAGGAAATAGACAAATGCGGCAGCAATGTAAATGGGTAAGTTAAAAAAGAACGTCCGTACAAAATTGACGTTCAAGGGGTTGAAACCTTGGTTTTGGGTGAGTTTAAAGGCAACGATATAGCAGATATGAGTCATTAGGAAAGCACCTAGGCCAAAGAGGAATAGATTTGGAAATAGCAATAGGGTGTCTCCGGCGATGGAAAAGATCAAGCCGGCGGCCACACTCTTTCGTAGGATGCTGCCCTTGATGCTGTTTGTGCTGGTCAAAAAATAGAACAGCAGGCCTGTGACAATCAGAGGCTTGCTCGCATAACGGAACTGCGGTTCTCCCTGTGTGACAAAAGCCATGTCTGCGATGGCAGCCAATAGGAATAAGTAGAGCCAAGCGATTCCTTTACGGTACATAAGGTGGGATGAGTTGGTGGAGGATAAAGATAGAGATAAAAAAATACCGGCTCGAATGATCGGGTAATATTCTATTTGGAAAAGACAAAAAACCAACTCTAGATCCAATTGGCATGGATGGTATTCTGCTTTTTTTGATAGTTTTTTGAGTAAAATCCAATGAAAAATTTGTTTTTTCAGCAAACTAAGGGGGTAGAAATATTTCCTTTGTCGATTTGTTTTACCTGAATGTTAATTACTTTTGCATTGAGAACGCCAAACTTAACAATTTCCCAAAACGTTTGCGCTCGGCAAATCCTACCTTTGCACTGCCCAAAAAACCTTGATTCGCTTTAGCAGTTATCTATTCTTGATTATAACTATAAACAACATGAGGCAAAATTTACTGAGAAATTTATTTGGGATGTTCGTATTGACGGTACTTACGGTCAATGCCGGACTTGCACAGGTGACCACTAGTTTCCTTCAGGGGATTATTAGTGATGCCGACGGTGAATCGCTCCCCGGAGCAAACATTGTGGCTATCCATGAGCCTTCGGGTACTCGCTATGGAGCTGTTTCTAACATGGATGGTAGATTTACACTCCCAAACCTGCGGACCGGCGGCCCTTATACTGTTCAGGTTAGTTTTATCGGGTTCAGATCCCAATCCTACACAGATATTAATCTGAAGCTTGGTGAGCCCTATTCCTTGAATGTTGTGCTTCAGGATGACAGCGCAGACTTGTCAGAGGTGGTTATTTCAGCTTCCAGGTCCAGTGATTTTACTTCGTCTAGGACAGGTGCTGCCACGAACGTGAGTAACGAACAGATCAATTCATTGCCGACTATCCAGCGAAGCTTAACCGATTTTACAAGGCTTACGCCCCAGGCCAACGGAAATAGTTTTGCGGGCAGAGATGGTAGGTATAACAATGTGCAGATTGACGGGGCAAACTTTAACAATGGCTTTGGCCTTAGTGATGGATTGCTTCCAGGAGGTAGGTCTCAGCCGATCTCATTGGATGCCATAGAAGAAATAACGGTAAATATCGCCCCGTTTGATGTTCGCCAGAGCGGGTTTACCGGCGCGGGTGTAAATGCGATTACCCGTAGCGGAACCAACTCTTTTGAAGGGTCAGCGTTTGGTTTTTTCAGAAATCAGGATTACAACGGCAGACGGGTAGGTAGCCTCGAGCTAGACGAACAGGATCAGGCATCCACCCGTATAATGGGATTCCGATTAGGAGGCCCCATCATTAAGAATAAGCTATTCTTTTTCGTGAATGCCGAGCAAACCAGAAACGAAGGAACCAACCCAGGTGCAGTAAACCTATGGAAGCCTTCACAAGACGGAGTAGCCATTCCAGATCAAAATATTGCACGGACAAGAGAGTCTGATCTGATCGCAGTACGGGATCACCTGATAAATCAATGGAACTATGATCCCGGACGATACGAAGGATATGCCAACGATGCCGGTGACGAAAGCCTGTCACTGTTTGCCAGATTGGATTGGAACATCAATGACAAACATAAATTGTCGGCGAGATTTAGCAATGTACGTGGATCACGTAGTTCACTCGTAAACGGAAGCTCAGGGCCAAGGCCAAGATCCGGTACCAACAGGGTGAGTGACCAATCTATCGCGTTCGAGTCCACACAGTATGGTATAGATGATATCGTGGATTCCTATGCGATCGAATTGAGTAGCTATTTCACGCCCAAGCTTTCCAATCAGTTTATCGCCTCTTATTCAAAAATCCAGGCAACCCGATCGTCGTTTAGCCCAAGGGTGTTCCCTACCATTGATATTGGTTTTGGTATAGAAACAAATCCAGAGACGGGATTGCCTGACGGACACAGTAATTACATCACAGCCGGTTATGATCCGTTTACATTCGGAAACGATGTGATCAACAATAACTTTAACTTTGTAAACAACCTGACCTATATCGAGGGGAAACACGAAATTACTGCAGGAGCGGCTTTTGAATCCCAAAATTTCGGTAACCAGTTTTTAAGATTGGGTGCGTCCTATTACCGGTATAGAACTGTAGAGGATTTTCTGACCACCGGTACCCCAAATGAAGTGGCGCCTATCATGTTTGGTGTCACCTATCCTTACGAAGGGGCAGATACCTATGGTGGAATTACACTGGGAACCGCAGGGCTTTACATTCAAGACAAAATCAATGTTAATCAAAAGCTGGACTTGACAGTTGGTTTGCGTGGAGAGATGGCCTTATTCATGAACCAGTTGACCACAAATCCAGAAATTGATGCGCTTCAATTCCGCTCCATCGATGGTGGAACGAAGAATTACCGTTCGGGGGAGTGGCCTAAATCCAGACTTAATCTTAGCCCAAGGGTCGGTTTTAATTACGATGTGTACGGAGACGGCGCACTCAAACTGCGAGGGGGTACCGGTATTTTCTTTGGTAACATTCCTTTTGTTTGGTTTACTAACATGCCTTCCGGTGCCGGTGGATATCAAAACAATGTAGAGCCTAATACCTATGCGGAAATCCAAGGATGGATCGGAAATATTCGATTTAATCCAGACCAATACCACTGGCCAAATAACCCCCCTGCAGGTGCGGAGGATGTTTTTATCAGAAGTGCAGAAGGTGGAGTTCCCAGTACGATTGCCTTGGTAGACGATGATTTTAGAATGCCAAGTGTGTGGAGAAGCAGCCTTGGTTTAGACTACAAGGTTCCGTCTCTCCCTATCACCCTTACCACAGACCTGATGTATACGCGGGATGTGAACGCAGTCTATCAGTTCTTGGCCAACAGGGCAGAGGCTACGGAATTTATCAATAACGGAAACGACAATCGGGAGTTTTATCCCAACGGTGCAACAAGATTCAATTCCGCGGTTGGGCCTAATAGTGTGTTTATCCTGTCTAATACACAGGAAAAAGGAAATATCTTCAATGCAACGTTTGGTGCCTCGGTGAATACCAACAAAGGATTATTTGGTTCTTTAGCGTACACCTACACCTATGCAGACGAAGTTTCCAGCAACCCCGGGTCATCTGCCAATTCGGCTTTTGCTGGGCCAAACATTAACAATCCAAATCAGCAGATGCTGTACAACTCGTTCTTTGCGGTACCCCACCGGATTGTAGGAAGCGTTTCGTACCGATTCAATTATTTCAATCATGCTGCGACTACCATATCCTTGTTTTACAACGGTTCGCATCAGGGAAGATTTAGCTATCGGTACCTGAACGACGTAAACAACGATGGTATAAACTCGGATCTACTCTATATACCGGCAAATGATAGCGAGATTAATTTCGCAGATATCGTTTCAGGAGGAACGGTACGGTTTACGGCGGCGGAACAATTGGCAGCATTCAACAGGTACATCGAAAACGACGAATACCTTCGTAACAGAAGGGGACAATATGCGGAGAGAAATTCCAACTTAATCCCTTGGTTGAACAGAGTAGATTTTAGGTTACTTCAGGATGTTTTTACCGATATAGGAAGTAGGAAAAATACGCTTCAGCTTAGCTTGGATGTCCTCAATTTCGGAAACCTGATCAATTCGGATTGGGGAATTGCCAAAACACTAAACAATGCGCAGAACCTGCTTAATCCGGTAAGCGTGCAACAAAATGGTCCTTCCACGTTTAGGATGAATACGGTGACGGAAGGTGGCGTGACCGTTTTGCCGACTACCCCATTTAGAAACGTAACGACCACAAGCACAACCTGGAGCATGCAAATTGGGCTTCGATATATTTTCTAAGTCACAAATGACGATTTGAAAAAGAGAGGTCATTCCATTTTGGTTTGATCTCTCTTTGCTTAAAGTGTATTTCGAGAATTCGAAATGCCGTTGAGCGACAGTTGAATCAACAACCAACTATTTGTAATTTTATGTGTATATCTATTTTTGGGGCTTTAATTTTAACCGATATTAAAAAAAATTAATTAAAATATGGCAAAGCAAGTTGGTTTTGCCAACTTGTAAGCGGAAATTCAATAACAACCATTTGTGGCTGCTTGTAGCCACCTGTGTCTATTTACTTTATTTAAATGACTCAAATGGCTATTTTGCCATCTAATAAAGTGTAAGATTTCGGTTTTAAATTGCTCAGTAGAAACAAATAAAATAAGGTGTTTTCGTGAATCCAAGTAGCGGAAAATGGCGCCCTTTGTTACTAATAGTCTCCGACTTAAAACGAACTAAACCTATTCAATACCCCTGATGAAGAAACAGACTAAGCTTATTGTTATCATAATCACCGTGTTGGTGATTGGGATCGCATTTTTTTATCCCCGCATGGATTCTTTTTTTTCCAAGACTGAACAAACGGGACCCGTTCCCGCTTCCGCTTCGCAGCAGGGTTCCGGAGGTGGTCAGGGGCTTCCGGTAAACGTGATAGAGGCAAGGTATGAGACTTTGGAAAACAGTTTGAATGTTACCGGTAGTTTAATTCCGAACGAGATGGTCAACCTTCGGCCGGAGATCGCCGGTCTTGTCACCAGGATTGATTTTAGAGAGGGTCAGTTTGTAAAGAAGGGTACCCCATTACTTTATCTGCGGGATGATGAATTGCGTGCGCAGTACGATCGCTTGAATTATACCAAAAAGCTATTTGAAAGCCAAGAGAATAGGCAGAAGCAACTCTTGGAGCGAGAGGCAATCTCTCAGGAGGAATACGATATCGCATTAAATCAGTTTAATACCAACTTGGCTGACCTCCGGTTAATCGAAGCGCAGTTGGATAAGACGGTGATTGTGGCACCTTTTGACGGGGTGCTCGGCTTACGAGATGTCTCGGAGGGAGGTGTCATCAGCTCTGCGGATGTGATTTCCACCATCGTAAATATCGATCCAATTAAACTGGAGTTTTCAATACCTGAGCGCTATGCCAACGATATCAAAGTAGGTGCTTCGGTATATTTCCGATCAACCGTGACCTCTGAGGAAGCGGAGGGAAAGGTATATGCGATTGAACCAAACATCGACGTGAATACCCGTACGCTTAAAATTCGAGCAGAAAGCCCCAACAATGACCGACGTTTTCTTCCAGGTATGTTTGCCCGCGTCAGGTTGGTATTGAATGTGGAAGAAGACGCGATTTTGGTTCCATCTGAATCAGTCATTCCGGAATTATCCGGATACAAAGTATTTGTAGCCAAAGACGGCAAGGCAGAGTCACGGGTAGTGACCATCGGTAAACGAACTGAAAATACGGTTCAAATACTTAGTGGTGTCAAACCCGGGGAGCAGGTATTGACAACCGGTATATTACAAGCAAGAGAAGGAATGTCTCTTCAAGTCACACAAATCAACTGATAGCCCATGTCTAGTTTATCCACCATCAGTATCCGGAGACCTGTGTTGTCCATCGTGATGAGCCTCACCATCATGATTTTTGGACTCATAGGGATTTCCTTTTTGGGAGTGAGGGAATATCCCAGTGTGGATCCTCCGATCATCAGTGTAAGGACATCCTATGTGGGAGCGAATGCGGACGTAATCCTAGCGCAAATCACCGAGCCGTTGGAAGAGGCAATCAACGGTATTTCCGGCATCAAGTCCCTCACCTCCATCAGTAACGACGGTGTATCCAATATCACGGTAGAATTTGAAGTAGGCGGAGACATGGAGGCAGCCGCCAACGACGTGCGGGACAAGGTGTCCCGTGCGCAGCGAAACCTTCCACCGGACGTAGATCCGCCGGTCATCTCCAAGCAAGATGCAGACTCGCAACCGGTGGTGATGATGACCGTAGGCAGTAGTCAACGGAACCTATTGGAGCTTTCGGATATTGCATTGAATATCTTTAAGGAGCGCATTCAGACCATTGAAGGGGTGAGTGAGATTCGAATTTGGGGGGATAAGGAGTACGCCATGCGCCTGAGAATGGATCCACTCTTGATGGCGTCTTATGGGGTTACTCCTTTGGATGTATTGAACAAGGTGCAGAGTGAAAACGTGGAGCTTCCTTCGGGGAGAATTGAAGGGGATGCCATCGAACTGTCAGTTAGGACTAAAAGTAGTTTGAGTACTCCTGAGGAATTTAATCGGCTTATTATTCGAGAGGAGTCTAACCGGGTGGTGCTGTTTCAGGATGTGGGACGTGCCGAGTTGGCACCGCTAAATGAGCGAACCGTGCTTAAAAAGGATGGAGTGCCAATGGTAGGCGTGGCCGTTTATCCCCTTCCCGGAGCTAATAGTATCGATATCGTGGATCAGTTCTATGAACGCGTAGAGTTTATCAAAAAGGACCTTCCAAGCGATATCGAATTGAGTGTAGGGATTGATACGACCAAGTTTATCCGCCAATCCATCAATGAAGTGCAGGAAACGATCATTGTGGCTTTTTTCTTGGTGGTTTTGGTGATCTTTTTGTTTCTCCGGGATTGGCGTACCACATTCATACCCGTATTGACTATTCCGATTAGTTTGGTGGGCGTATTTTTTATCATGTACCTGATGGGTTTTTCCATCAATGTGCTGACGCTATTGGGTATTGTGTTGTCCATTGGCCTAGTCGTGGATGATGCCATTGTGGTATTGGAAAACATTTATACGAAGATTGAGAAAGGAGAGGATCCAAAGAAAGCAGCAGAGCTTGGAGCCGAGGAGATATTTTTTGCCGTGATAGCGACTACGGTAGCCTTGGCTGCGGTGTTTTTGCCGGTGATATTCCTCACGGGTACCACGGGCAGGCTGTTTAGGGAGTTTGGGGTGGTGGTTGCAGGTGCGGTGATTATTTCCTCCTTTGTGGCGCTTACCATGACGCCCATGCTAAGTTCCAAGCTTTTGAAGAAACGCGAAAAGCAAAGCTGGTTATACTTGAAAACAGAACCATTCTTCGTCTGGTTGAACGAGGCATACGAAAGTTTACTGGTTCGCTTTATGGGATATCGATGGCTTTCCCTGGTGATCTTTGGAGTGATGGTGTATGGGATTTATTACCTGTTTGGGCAAATCCCCACCGAGCTGGCGCCTATTGAAGACCGTGGACAGATCCGGGTAAACCTTACCGGCCCGGAGGGGGCTACGTTTGCCTACATGGATAGAGTGATTGATGAAATGACTTCGGAGTTGGGGGAAGTGATTCCTGAAGAAGACCGCAAGGGATTGATGGGGATTACCTCTCCAGGATTTGGCAGTGCCTCATCCAACTCCGGTTTTATCCGGGTAATGCTACAGGATGCCACAGACCGGGAGCGTAGTCAGCAGGAGATATTCAATGATGTAAATAACTACCTGCGTAGAAAGACCTCTGCGCGATCCTTTGCGGTGCAGGAGCCGTCCATTGGTGATCGAAGGGCGGGGTTGCCGGTACAATACGTCATTCAGGCGCAGACGATCGATAAATTGAAAGCCATTATTCCGGACTTCTTGGAAAGGGCTAACAAGAGTGAGGTGTTTAATTTTGCCGATGTAAACCTGAAATTTACCAAGCCCGAAATCGAGGTGGAGATTGACCGGGAAAAGGCCAGAAACATTGGGGTATCGGTTCAGGAGATAGCGCGAACTCTCCAACTCTCCTATTCCGGTCAGCGGTTTGACTATTTTATCATGAATGGAAAGCAGTACCAGGTAATCGGTGAGATGCAATTGGAAGACAGGAATGAGCCTATAAATCTAAGGATGCTTTACGTGCGGGCAGAGAATGGTCAGTTAATTCAAATGGACAACTTGGTCACCATTTCCGAAAGGAGCACTCCCCCGTCGTTATATAGGTTTAACCGATTTGTAAGTGCCACTGTAACGGCCGGTCTGTCCGATGGCTATACCGTAGGTCAGGGATTAGATGAGATGGATCGGATCGCAGAAGAAGTGCTGGATGAAACCTACAGTACGGATGTTGCAGGGCTCTCCAAGGAATACCGGGACAGTTCCAATAGCTTGATATTCGCCTTTGTGTTTGCCTTGATACTTATTTATTTGGTGTTATCTGCTCAGTTTGAGAGCTTTATGGATCCTCTTACAATCATGTTTACGGTGCCATTGGCCATATTTGGGGCATTGTTTTCACTTTGGTTGTTTGATTTCACCTTGAATGTGTTCAGTCAGATTGGTATCATCATGCTGATAGGCTTGGTGACCAAAAACGGTATTTTGATTGTCGAATTTGCCAATCAGCGAAAAGCACAGGGAATGAGTGTGCGTGAATCCATAGAGGGAGCTGCTTCCGCCCGCTTTAGACCTATATTGATGACCAGTTTTTCCACTATTTTAGGAATTCTGCCTATCGCATTGGCTTTGGGTGCTGGAGCGGAAAGCCGGGTGCCTATGGGTGTGGCGGTAATTGGTGGCATGTTGATCTCTACCATACTTACGCTGTTTGTGATTCCCGGAATATACACATACTTAACCTCCAAAGAAGGAAGATTAGCAAGAGCTTGATGAATAGACTATTTTTAATAATCGCATGTGGGTTATTGCTGTGCCCTGGTAGTTATGCACAGGATATCGAAGAACTCAATTTTGAACGGGCCATTGAGATCGGATTAGAGCGTAACTTCGACGTGAAGATCGCCATCAATGAAGGTCTATTAAGAGAAAATGACCGTAGGATCGGTGAAAGTGCTTTGATGCCTTCGCTAGGGGTAACCAATACACGGACGTTTCGAAGGGAAGATACCGAACAACGGTTCGTGAACGACCCTGAGCCCCGGTTGATTGATGGTGCCCAAACCCGCATCAATAATTACAGCCTTGTGGCTATTTACGGCTTTCGTCCCGAAGCAGTAGTTGCCTTGAAGCGCTTAGGCAAACTTAGTGAGGTGGGTGAGCTGGAAGCTAAGGTAATGATGGAGAATACGGTGGCGGCCATTTCTATGGCCTACTACCGATTGGTGCTGGAATTGCAACGGTATAATGTATTGAACACGACGCTGAAATTCTCAGATGAACGTAGGGAAATAGCCAAAGCGCAATACGAGTTCGGGAGGGCTTCGAAGAGGGATTTTTTGGCCGCCCAAGTGGATTACAACGCAGACCTGACGGCACTTGTCAATCAGGAGCAGATTATCCAAAACTCCCGCGTCAATCTCAATCAGCTTTTGGCATTGGATCCGGATAAGGAGTTTGCGGTAAAGGATACGATTCTGATTCAGGAAAACCTAAACTTTGAGGATTTGGTAGATAATGCCTATGAGCATAACAAGCAATTGCTTATCACACAGCGAATGCAGAATGTGGCATTTTTGCAGTTGCGGGAAATTCAGGCCGAACGCCTGCCTTTTGTGACGCTAAATGGGGCGTACAATGACAATACCCTTAATTCACAGGCAGGCTTTTTGATTCAGAATAAGCAACAGGGTTACACCCTAGGAGCGACGCTTGGCCTTAATCTTTTCAGTGGTTTTTCCATCAATAGAAGGGTGCAGGGAGCCAAGCTTCAAATGCGCAATCAACAGCACATGTTGGATCAGTACGAGCTACAAATGAAATCGGATCTTCAGCGTACGTACAACGTGTATCAAAACAGCAAGCGGCTCCTTGATATAGAAAGAGCAAATTACGAAGTGGCGATCGAAAATGCAGATATTGCCTTGGATCGGTTTAGGCTCGGAATAGCCAACTACCTAGAGTTTAGAGATGCGCAGGTGAACCGTCTTACGGCTGAGAGCCGCTTAATCGAATCGTTGTACAACATTAAGGAAAATGAAATTGAATTGATGCGTCTTTCCGGTAGGATTTATTTTGCCAATCCGAACGAAAATATCTATTGATGATTTGGTTTTTTTGTCGTTTTTTAATGCTCCGAATCCAGGTGTTTTTCAAATAATTTGGTATCCTGTCAATTATGCTGTATAATTGAGGGAATCAATTCCTGAATGACAGGAGCTACTGCATGAAAAAACATACATGGCACGTCTTTGTATTCGGAATCTTTATTTTTTTTCTCCCCGCGTGTGATAACAGTGAGCCAGCAGAACCACATTTTTGGGAAAACCCAGCAGAGATAGATTTTGATGCTATTAAAGAAAGAGGATTTATCCGTGCGGTGGTGGATAACTCCTCTACCAGCTATTACGTATATCGTGGGCGCACGATGGGTTATGAGTTTGAACTTCTCCGTAACCTATCCAATCGTCTTGGCGTAGAACTTCACCTCGTAGTCAGTGATGGGTTGGAGGAGTCCTTTCGCTTACTGAATCAAGGGAAGGCGGATCTAATTGCCATCAATTTCGAGCGGTCGGAGGAGCGGAGGAAATTTGCAGCCTTTACGAACCCGATTAATGAGATGCGTACCATCTTGGTGCAGCAGAAGCGTGAAGATATGATTACCTCATTCGATCAATTACAGAATACCGAGGTATTCATCAAAAAGGGGACCATCTACAAGGATAAATTGCGGGCACTGAACGATTCGCTCGACCTTGGTATAGAGGTTGTTGAAAACGAGGAATCCTTGGAGTCCCTGATTCTGAAGGTGGTTGAAGGGGAAATTCCCCACACGGTGGTGGATGAAGATATTGCCCTTGTAAATGCCACCTATTACGATGAGATAGATGTCAGCTTTGCGGTGAGCAACCCATCCCAGGTGGGTTGGGCGGTGCGCAAAAATGCACCGCAGCTATTGGGTAAGTTGAATGAATGGATTGCTCGGATCCATAAATCCGGTTTTCAGGCAATTTTGTATCAAAAGTACTTTTTGAACAAGAAGAATAGCTATTTTCGAAGCAGTTCCGCATTTTCTTCCGTGTCCGGAGGGCGGATTTCTGCTTTTGATGAGCTGATCAAAGAGGGAGCCGATATGTTGGGATGGGATTGGCGGTTGCTGGCTTCTCTGGTATACAAAGAGAGTCGTTTTGATACCACGGCGGTCTCCTATGCCGGGGCCGTCGGCTTGCTGCAGTTAATGCCGGTCACACTCAGGCAATTTGGAGTCACCAATCCCAATGATCCACGAGAAAGCTTGCGTGGAGGGGTCAATTACCTGCGGTACTTGGATGGATTTTGGCTGGAACGCATCCCGGATAACAATGAGCGCATCCGCTTTATTCTGGCTTCCTACAATATTGGCCATGGGCACGTACAGGATGCTTGGAGGTTGGCCTTAAAATATGGGAAAGATTCCCGGATCTGGTCGAGTGTTGCGTTCTATTTGGAGCGGAAATCCAAGCCAGAGATCTATCGGGATCCATTGGTCACAAGTGGCTATGCCAAAGGGCATTTGGCAGTGCAATATGTAATTGATATTCTAAGCCTTTACGAGTCTTACAAGGTGCTGGTCAATCCCTGACCTGCTTTTCACGGATCATTTCGGTCATGATTTTGGCCGATAGGAGGCTGAGGGGTATGCCGCCGCCAGGATGTACACTTCCTCCGCAAAAATACAGGTTTCGGATTTCTGAGGAATCATTGGCATGCCGGAGAAAGGCCGCATAGCGGTTGTTGGAGCTGTTGCCGTAGAGAGCGCCTTGTGAGCTGGAAGTCTTGGATTCAATGGTTCTGGGATCCAGTACCTCCTCTACTTCGATGAGGGGCTCCAAGTCTGTTTGGAGAATACGGTTTATCTTTTGGATGATATTTTTGCGGGCATCCGCGATCATTTTTTCCCAATCCTGTCCCTGATTATTGGGGGTATTGATCATTGTAAACCAATTCATTCCGCCTTCTGGGGCATCATCGGATTTGTAAACCGACGTGATGTTGATATACACCGTAGGATCATGGTAGATACGGCCCTGCTGGAAAATATGGGAAAATTCCGCTTGGTAATCCTCGCTAAAAAAGATGTTGTGCAGGTCAAGTTCCCGAAAGGATTTTTTGATTCCCCAGTAAAAGATTAGTGCGGAGCTGGATTTAGGCTGTTTGAGGAGGTACTGTGGTTGTTTTTGGTCACTGAGTAAATGCCGGTAAGCATTTACCATGTCCATGTTGTTGACGACCAAATCTCCTTGGTAGGACTTTTCAGCCACCCGTATGCCGACGGCGTTTCCATTTTCTACCAGGATTTTATCCACCTTTTGATTAAAATGAAACGTTACACCCATATCCAGTGCCAGCCGGTAGATGCTTAAGGTGATGTCGTGCATGCCCTTTTTGGGAAAGAAAGCCCCCATGTTGTATTCCAAGTGGGGAATGATGTTAAGGGTCGCCGGTGTTTGGTAGGGGTCGGATCCGTTGTAGGTGGCATAGCGGTTGAAGAGCTGAACCATTTTTGGGTTCCGAAATTGTTTTTGGTTGGCACCGTTCATGGTACCGAATATTCCCAATTTGCCCATTCTCAAGTAGGATGCCATAGCCTTGCGGTTGACCCAGGTTTTCCAGCGGTGCAGGGACCGGTGCATGAACAAGGGGGCGAGGTGCCGGTACATATAAGCGGAGCGATCTAGCGACTTGCGTACATGTTCAGCCGGTTCGCCGAGCTTATCTGCTACCTCTTGGGCAAATTTTTCCGGATCGGCATGTGCCTTCAGTCGGGTGCCATCCTCCCAAAAATAGTGGCAAAGTACCGGTAACCGTATATATTCAAAATGTTCCTCGGGGGTTTTGCCGGATAGTCGAAAGAGTTCCTCTACGTGTTCGGGAAGGGTAAAGAGAGAAGGGCCCGCATCGAAGCGATAGTTACCAATTTGAATTTCAGAGAGTTTTCCGCCAGGATACGAATTGGCTTCAAATACCTCTACGGCATACCCCAGGTTTTTTAGTCGTACTGCTGCAGCCAGTCCAGCGATTCCCGAGCCGATTACGATGGCTTTTTTATTCATGTTGATACAACCTAGATCGATAGAAAGTGTTTTTCGCCCGGTGGGTAGTAGTATGGTTTAGTTAAAGATAATGGTTCGGTTGCCCACTACCTGTATCTTACGGGCCAAGTGGTATTTAATTGCCCGGGAGAGGACTACCTTTTCCACATCTTGGCCCATTTGAACCATTTCTTCTACGGTGTTGTGGTGCCTCACACGGGCCACATCCTGCTCGATTATCGGGCCTGCGTCGAGTTCTTCGGTGACATAGTGGGCGGTGGCTCCGATGATTTTCACGCCTCTTTTATGGGCAGCGTGGTAGGGTTTTGCGCCCACGAAGGCTGGTAGGAAGGAGTGGTGTATATTGATGATACGGTTAGGGTAATTCCGGATAAAATCCCCGCTTAGGATCTGCATGTAACGGGCCAATACCACGAAGTCTACCCGATGTTCCCGTAACAACTCAAGCTGTCTTTGCTCCTGTTCTTGTTTGTTTTCTTTGGTGATAGGCAAATGATAGAATGGAATACCAAAGCCTTTTACCACCCTTTTCAAGTCGGTATGGTTGGAGATGATCAAGGGAATTTCTACCTGAAACTGTCCGGAGTAATAGCGGCTAAGGATGTCGAATAGGCAATGGGACAATTTGGAAACAAAAATCACCATCCGTGGTTTCGGGGTATTGAACTCCAGCGAACAATTCATGGCAAACTGCTTGCCGACTTCGTCGTGGAATACTTGGGAGATGCGGTCTTTGGGTATGGCAAAGCTCTCCAGTTCCCACTCGGCCCGCATAAAGAAATCGCCGACCTCCTCGTCGATGTGTTGGTCCACTTCGATGATATTGCCATTATATCGGAACAAGAAATCCGATACCGCAGCGACGATTCCCTTATCGTCTCTGCATTGTATGATCATAATCGCTGTTTGCATGGCTAATTCGTTGGTTGGGGGATTTAGGATAGTAGTGCGGCAATATCTTCGCTGTTTAGGCTTTTGATAAAGCTTTCTTCCGTGTGGATCAGTTCTCCTGCAAGGGCCATCTTTCGTTCCTGCAGCGCCATGATTTTCTCTTCAACGGTATCTTTGGTGATGAATTTGTAGATGATGACTTTATTTTCTTGTCCGATGCGGTGGGCACGATCTATGGCTTGTGCCTCCACGGCGGGATTCCACCAGGGATCCAATAGGAACACGTATTCTGCTTTGGTCAGGTTCAAACCTACCCCACCGGCTTTTAGGGAGATCAGGAATACCTTGATGTCGTCGTTTTGCTGAAAGGAAGAAACCTGCGCCTGACGGTCTTTGGTACTGCCATCCAAATAGGCAAACGAGATGGCTTCTTTGGTAAGGATCTCACTGATAATGTCTAGGTGTTTCACAAATTGACTAAATATCAGTACTTTGTGGCCTTCGCTTGCGGTTGAGGAAATCATATGAGTGATATCTTCCAACTTGCCCGAATCACCAAGATACCCTTCATCGGTCAGCTTGGGGTGATTGGCAATCTGCCGCAGTTGTGTAAGGCCGCGTAGCAGCGTAAAGGAGTTTCTCGAAAGGCCGGGAATGGAAGCGTCATCCATGATTTTTTCCCGAAAGTAGTTTTTGGTGTCCTCGTATATTTTAGCCTGTTCCTTCGACATGGATGAATATTTCACATTGATCACCTTTTCCGGAAGGTCCGTAGCCACTTGGGTTTTAAGTCGCCGCAGGATAAATGGTTTGATCATGGAATGGAGCTTGGCGGCTTTGCCCATATCTCCTTTCTTTTCAATGGGTAGCAAAAACTGCCTTTTAAAGCTTCCTTTGGATCCAAGTAGGCCCGGGTTAATAAAGTTTACTTGAGACCAAAGGTCCATGGTTCCGTTTTCTACCGGCGTACCGGTGAGGATTAGCCTGTGGTGGCTCTTGAGCTGCATCACGGATTTGGAGATAATGCTTTCCGGGTTTTTAATCGCTTGCGATTCGTCCAATATGACATAGTTGAAAAAGAAATTGCTGAGGACATCGATGTCGATTCGCGTGATACCATAAGAGGTGAGTACCAGGTCGTATCTGCTAAACTGCTCTACATCTTTGACCCGTTGGCCGCCGGTATATACCAGCACCTTGAGTTTGGGGGTAAACTTCCGTGCCTCAAGTTCCCAATTATATATCAGCGAGGTAGGCATGACTAGCAAGGAGGTTGAGCCCTCTGAAAACTCTTTTTGATGTGCCAGGAGTGCCAATGTTTGTACGGTCTTTCCCAGTCCCATATCGTCTGCCAAGCAGCCTCCAAATTGGTACTCGTGTAGAAAGCGTAGCCAGTTGTAGCCAGCCTTTTGGTATGGTCTTAGTTTACCTTTGAAATATCTCGAAAGATCGTAATCCTCAAATTGGGTAAAATCTTTTAGCCTAGCCAGTCGTTCGCTCAAGGAAAGTTTCACCAAGTTGGACTTTTGGAGCTCTTGGGCCAGTGCAATATGGTGTTTTTTCAGCTTTAGCTTTCCGGCGCTTGCCTCTTCCTCCTCCATAAAGGAAAAAATTTCTCCGTAGTGTTCAAACCAGGATTTAGGGATTATGGCGATCTCTTTGTTGGGCAGTTCTAATTCGGACCGGCCATTCAGCAGCATTTTACGGAATTTCTTAAATGGAATCTCATAGTCTCCAAAAGTGACCACGGCCTCCACGTCAAACCAATCGATTTTTTCCGAAATTCGAATGGAAATATTGGTTTTTCCGATAAAATAACGTTTGCTTTTGTCTTGGTTTGCCTGAATAAGCGTAATGCCGAGCTCATCCATTTTTTCTTTGTGGATAAGAATCCATTCGTATGCGGCACGTTTGGACATGGGGACTCTTCCACTGCGAAATGTCAGGCCACGGCTTTTGAAAAAGTCGCAGATTTCGGCTTCCCTTACTAAGTTCCGGATGATTTTATGAAACGTATACTCCTCACCATGTTTTTCCAACGCAACGTTGGTAGGTGTCAATTGGTCCGCTCGATAAGAGTTGAATCCATACTGAAAGCGCAAGTCAAAGACCAGTTTTTCTTCCGCTTCTATGTCGAGTTTTTTTCCAAACATATCTGTGGTAGGATTCCCGGGGAGGTCGCTGATGATGAGCTGAGGATCTGGTTTTGACCGATCTACCACGATGTCGAATCCCTTCGCGTGCACATCAAAAGAGGCTACCAATTGCGTGACAAATCTACGGTAATAATCGTCCTCCATCTTGCGGGGGATGACGATGAATTTTTTATTGAGGAAGGGGGCCAGCTTTTTGCCATCTACGTTTTTTTCGAAGCTAAATAGTCTGCCATCTACGACCAGCCAAGCAGGCTCTTTGCAGATGAGGTATCCTCCACGGTACTGCCACTCCAGCTTTTCGTTTCCGTATTTCAGTGTGGGAAAGTAGTGGGTGTTTTCTTCATTTCGGCGAAAGTGAAATAGTGCCGTCGCTTTTTCAGGCAGGATTTCTATTTCCTTCCAGGCAGGGTTTCCGTCACTGCCGGTTTCGAACAGGCGTTTGCCTTTCAGGAGGTTCAGGATCTTTGCACGGGTAATTTCCAAACGGTTTTCTATGAGTTTTTGGGTTTCCTTGGCGTATGCGTTTTGCGGCTGCTCCTGATAGATTTTGCGGATAAAGTCCTTGGGCTTTACATTTTTGCTGTTGAATTTTTTCACAATGGCCTCCTGTTGCATGCTGTCCATCAGTCGAATAAGCTCATAGTCTGCGTCGTCCAATTCACTGGCAAATTCGGCGGCATTCTGATAGGAGATATTTTGGTAGGCAAGCGAAAGCCGTCCCTTCTCATCCAATTGTACAGCGTATGATTCGAAAAGAATTCCAAGGAATTCGTGGTTGAAGAGGGCATATATGATCCTAAACGGCTTTTCAGCGGAAACTTTCATGATAGTATGCTATTACGGTCAGAATTTGAAAAAATAGTGAATATTCGAATTTAACCAGTTTGCAAATTACGCAAATAATTAACTATTCCTCTATGCCCTTGGTATTATTTGGCGCTAGAGGTGGTCCACCGTTCGGACCTTTGAGGCAATCAATGCGGGTCTATAGGAAGCTAAAAAGGTAATGACAACCACGCTTAAACTGGTGTACAAAAAGTCGCTAAGCTTCATCTTGACGGGATAGCTATCCACTACGGAAGAAGTGACACCAAGGGAGACGAGCCCGAAGGTGTCCTGAAGCCAGCAAACCAAAAAGCCCAATACCAATCCAATCAGTGCTCCAGATAATGCGATAATCGCCCCTTCCTTCACGTAAATGGCTTTGATAAGCCTGCGGGGAGCACCCATTGCGAAAAGAACGGCGATATCCTTTTTCTTTTCGATGGCCAGCATGCTTAAGGAAAAGAAAATATTAAAGGAAGCCACCGCTAATATAAAGGTAAGGGTCAGGAATACAAATAGTTTTTCCAAACGGATGGTCATTAGCAGACTGGCATGCTGTTCATCGGTGTCTTTAACGGTGAAGGGGTCACCAAGCTGAGTGCGGAGTAGTTGTTTTACTTTTTTGATATCCTGTCCGGGGCTTACTTTGATCTCCAAGGCGGTTCGCTTGTCGCCGTAGTTCATTAGGCGCTGGGCAAAACTCAGGGGGACTATGATATATTCGTCGTCAAACTGTTTTTCGATACTGAAAATTCCCACTGGGCGCAGTGTCTCCCGATTATACATGCTGTTTGGGTCAATGCTGCCCGCCCGAGGGGCTTTTGGGTAGTAGGCCTGTAGGAGATCAAACTCATTTTCCAAGTCTATCAACAAGTAGTAGGAAACGCCCCTTCCCACTAGCGCAAAGGGTTTGGTGTCTGTTCCCAGGGACATTTCTCCCGCAAACAGTCCCTGCTCGAATCTGCCCTGTTCCAGGAAGTTGTCCGATACGCCCTTAATGGTGGCGACCAATTGGTTTTCACCAAAGCGGAACAGCGCATTGTCTTCGATGACCTCTGTGACCACTTCCACGCCGGGGGTTTGGCGGATAGTTTCCAGCCACTCTTCGGTTACTTCAAAGGACTTTCCTTGGCTTGCTTCCACCTTGAGCTCGGCATCAAAGGAGGCGTAGAGGCTTTTGATAAGATCCTCCAGCCCGTTAAATACGGAAAGGACGATCACTAATGCCATGGTGCCCACCGCCACGCCAATCATCGATATCCGGGAAAGGATCGTGATGAAATTCCGTTTCTTTTTACTCCGGAAATACCTAGCCGCTATAAAGAAAGATAGATTCAATTAGTTTACAGAATAAGGCCGTCGTTATGCTTCTTCTTCTTCTTCATTCTCTTCCGGAGCTTCCGGTATGTCTAGTTTAGAAATTACGCCGTCCATGTGTTGGGCGTATGCGGCAGATTCATCCAGGAAAAAGGCAATTTCCGGGGTAATGCGTGCGGACTTTCCGATTCGCTTACCCAAGCCTCCCCTAATCGCCTTTTTGGCCGCATTTATTTTTTCAAAAAGTACTTGATTGTTTGCATTAAGGAAGCTTAGGTATACCCTCGCAACGCTCAAATCCGGACTCATCTGCACCCGTGTTACCGTAACCAAGGCATTTCCGATTAGGGATCGGGATTCCCGCTGAAAAATATCGCCTAGCTCCTTTTGGATAAGTTTAGAATACTTCAACTGTCTTTTGCTTTCCATGATAATAAAGTTAGGACAAATTTAGTGAATTATATCCTTTACACTTAATTTCGTATCCTTCAAATCAACCATAAGGTTCCCTTGCTCCAATTTTTCAAATTAAACGACCCCTTTAGGCTGGTAGGAATCCTGTTGTTCCTCGGGCTTTTTAGGCTGCCATACTACCTGATCGGCATGCCCCTAATCCAGCCTGAAATGGTTTGGCTGCTTATTGGCGAAAGAATGGCAGGGGGATTTGCGATGTATGGGGAAATCATGGATGACACCGGGCCGTTTTCGGCCCTTACCTATGGGCTATTGCACTTTTTTTTTGGGAGGTCACTATTTATGCACCATCTCTTCGCAGCCTTTGTGATCTTCTTTCAGGTTACGTATCTCAATTTCCTCTTTATCCGGTTTAAAACCTACAAGGAGAACACCTATTTGCCGGCAATTGTTATGCTGTGTTTTTTTCATCTTTCCTATGATTTTCTTGTACTTTCTCCCAGTCTACTGGGCAACACGTTTATCCTCTTGGCATTCGGGCAGCTGTTTTCTCAAACGGCCGTAAATAAAAATTCCACGGAATCCATCTTGCTATTGGGGCTCTATGGAGGTATCGCTTTGTGTTTTCACTTTCCCTTGGTCGTATTTCTGCCACTCATGGTGGTTTTTGGGATGGTGATCGGTGGTTTTAATTTTCAGCAGCTACTTTTGGCTGTTACCGCCTATTTGATACCATTGGCGTTGGTTGGGGTTTATTTCTTTTGGATAGAGGGGCTTGAGGATTTTTTCATTGAGTTTGTGCTGGCCTCGCGTAAGATTGAGGGGCTGGTACACAGTACCTTGCGTGAAATAGGCTTTGTCTTTTTTCTACCTCTGTTACTTTCTACATGGGGCTTCTTTGCGATTCTGTTAGTAAAAAAGCTATATATCAATCAGCAAAAACAAAGTCAGTTGATGATTCTGTACCTGGTGTGTGCTTCTTTTACCGTGTTTGTCGCAAACCGTACCATTGCATACCAATTTTTGGGTTTGATACCGGTATTTACCTTCTACACGGTACACTATTTGGTGTCTATTCGTAAGCCTATTCTCCAGTCATTGCTGTTTTATGTGTTGTTTTTAGGGACGCCGTTCATTGGAGCTAGTTGGTTGTTTTACAAACAAAATGATCCGACTTATTTTGAGTACGCAGTCAAAGACGGTCCGGAATACCATTTTTCGGATGGGGCTTCGGTTCTGGTATTAGGTAAAGACCTGGGCTATTACCGAAATGCGCCTTTGGCCACACCTTACCTGAATTTTGCGATGGCGAAGCCATATTTGGCTGATCTGGAGAATTTTGAAAACAGGGCAAAGATCAACCGGTTTTTCAGGGAGGAAAGGCCCGGGTGGGTTATTGATGATGAGGGGGTTTTTGGCGATTTATTGCCCAATTACCCTCAGATTCAAGCGATGTATGAATTGGAGGAAATAAACAGGTATCGGTTAAAAAAATAACGAGGCCAATGATCTCACGGGCCTCGTTGAAGAACTTTTTCAATGGGAGCAGTTAGCAGGGGATTTTATTTACCCGTGTGGCGTGACGCCCCCCCTCAAAGTCCGTCTGAAGGAAGATATCTACCATTCGGACTACCAAGTCAAAGTCCACAAAACGAGCCGGAATCGAGATTAGGTTAGCGTCATTATGCTGCCTTGAAAGGGCTGCAAGGTCTTCATTCCAGCAGATGGCCGCTCTTATTCCCTGATGTTTGTTTGCAGTGATTGCTACGCCATTACCACTCCCGCAGATGATTATGCCGCGTTGGTGGTTTCCCGCTTCTATGCTCTGGCAAAGGGGATGTATGAAATCGGGGTAGTCTACAGACGCATCGGAACTGGGTCCGAAATCCTTCACTTGGTATCCTTTTTTTTCCAGTACCTCGATCAGGCGCTGTTTATATTCAAATCCGGCATGGTCGCCGCCGATGGCAATTACTTCATTCATGTGCTTGGCTAGTAATCGTTTTTCAATTCCTCTTCCCGCTGCTGTCGTTCTAGACGCTTGGCAATAAAAATGCCTGCTTCATACAGCACCAGAATGGGCATTGCAATCAATATTTGACTGATGACATCAGGCGGTGTGATCAATGCAGACAACACTAATATGATCACGATGGCATGCCTACGGTATGTTTTCAAAAACGCCGAGCTTACCAAGCCCGCCTTGGTGAGGAAGTATATCACAATAGGCAGTTGGAACATGACAGCCGACGCCAGGACGAGCATGGCCAACGTGGAAATGTAGGAGGTGATGTCAAATTCGTTTGCAATCGACGGATCCAACTGGTAATTCGACAGGAAGTTGATGGAAAGTGGAGCCAGTATAAAATATCCGAAAGCCGCTCCCATAAAGAACAGTAGGCTCACAAAAAACACCGCACCTCGGGCTGCATTGCGTTCCTTGTCGTAAAGGCCCGGGGAAATAAATCGCCATACTTCCCAAAATACATAGGGAAAGGCAACGATCAGACCCACTACCAAGCTGGAAGTCATGTGCATGGAAAACTGACCCGTCATTTGCCGGCTCTGAATGATAAAGGGAAGTTCCTGTATGCACAAAGCAGGTATAGAAAGCGCCTCTGATACCTGGCAAAGTACCCGGTAGGTGATAAAGTCAATCTTAGAGGGGCCCAAGATAACGACCCCAAACACAAAACTTTTGGACAGAAAAGCGGCCACCATAAAGATAAGGATAGCCGAAATCGATCGAAGCAGGTGCCAGCGAAGCTGCTCTAAGTGGTCTAGGAAGGACATGCCTTCCTCTTCCTCATCGTCTTTGTATTGATCCAGTGCCACGTGCTTTCGTTAGTCGTTTAGTACAAAGGAAATTGAACCATCCATTCGTTCACCTCTTGCTTGATTTTGGCGAGCATGGATTCGTCTTGGTTGTTGGAGAGTGCTTTGTCAATCAGGTTGACGATCTTTCGCATATCGTCTTCTTTCAGTCCCCTCGTGGTGACTGCGGCCGTGCCGACGCGCATGCCCGAGGTTACGAATGGGGAACGGGTATCGAAAGGCACCATGTTTTTATTAATGGTAATGTCTACTTTGCCAAGCGTCTCTTCGGCCAATTTTCCGGTAAGGTCTTTGTTTCGCAGATCGATCAGCATGAGGTGGTTGTCCGTGCCTCCAGAGATGATTTCATAGCCTTTTCCCAGAAACGCCTGCGCCATGACTGCCCCATTCTTTTGAACCTGTAAGATGTAGTGCATGTAGTCGTCAGACAGCGCTTCTTGGAACGCAACCGCTTTGGCGGCGATGATATGCTCCAAAGGACCTCCCTGAGTACCTGGAAACACTCCTGAATCCAGCAAGGATGACATTTTCCGTAATTCGCCTTTTGGTGTCGTAAGTCCGAAGGGATTTTCAAAATCTTCCCGCATCAGGATAAGCCCGCCTCTGGGGCCTCTAAGGGTCTTATGCGTGGTAGTAGTGACAATATGGCAATAGTCCAGCGGATCATTTAACAAGCCCTTGGCGATAAGTCCGGACGGGTGCGAAATATCCGCCAACAAGATAGCTCCCACTTCGTCGGCAATCTCTCGAAGGCGCTTGTAATCCCAGTCCCTGCTGTAGGCTGAGGCACCGCATATTAATAGTTTGGGTTTTACCTCACGGGCTTTTGAAGCTACTTTGTCGTAGTCTATGAGACCGGTTTCCTGCTCTACTCCGTAGAAGTGGGGCTGGTATAGCTTACCGGAAAAGTTCACAGGCGATCCGTGGGTAAGGTGCCCGCCGTGTGACAAGTCAAAACCGAGGATGCTATCTCCTGTCTGCAAGCAGGCCAAAAATACCGCAGCATTTGCTTGGGCGCCAGAGTGTGGCTGTACATTGGCCCAGGTAGCTCCAAAAAGTTCCTTGGCGCGATCGATGGCAAGCTGCTCGATTTCGTCTACCACCTCACAACCGCCATAGTATCGTTTATTGGGCAGTCCTTCGGCATATTTGTTGGTCAATACGCTGCCTGCGGCCTCCATGACCTGCTTGCTGGTGAAGTTTTCGGAGGCAATCAGTTCTATACCCCGGCGTTGTCTGTCTTCTTCTTTTGCAATTAGGCCAAATATTACCTGATCTCTTTCCATTGGATGTATGCTAATTAATGTCGATTGGGCTTAGAGCCTTCGGTAGGGTATTCAGCTAAAGGCCTAAGTCCCACCCCCAAACATAAGGCTATTTTTTGGATGGGCAAAATTAGTCCGAATCGCTGTATATTCCAATCGAATAGGGGATTTGATCGGGGGTGAACCGGGATATTTTTACATTATGTGTATCTTTGAATATCTTAAGAAGATTATGAAAAAAATATTGATAAGTACCGGAGGGGGTGATTGCCCTGGACTGAATGCGGTCATCCGGGGGATTTATAAGCGTGCCAAACACGAAAAAGGCTGGGAGGTGTATGGTAGTATTGAGGCGCTAAGCGGGATTATGCGCAACCCGCCCGAGCTAGTCAAGCTCACCCGGTCTAAGACAGCCGGCATTCACGTGCGGGGCGGTACCATCCTAAAGACCACAAATAAGGGTAATCCACTGATGTATCCCATCAAGGATGAACAGGGTCAGATTACTTTTCACGACATCACCGATCGAGTAGCGGCCCGGATCAGAGAGCTGGGTTTTGATGCGGTAATCAACATCGGAGGTGACGGTTCCCAAAAGATATCAGAAGCACTGCATCGCCATGGTATCCCAATTATCGGTGTTCCCAAGACCATTGATAACGATCTGAAGGGTACCGATATGACCTTCGGGTTTCAAACTGCCGTGCAGATCGCAACGGACAGCTTCGATAAGTTGGTCACCACGGCGGAAAGCCACCACCGGGTCATGATCATGGAGGTCATGGGTAGGGACGCTGGGTGGATAGCCCTCCATACGGCCATCGCAGGAGGAGCAGAGATTTGTCTCATCCCGGAGATTCCCTATGAGGTAAATAAGGTGCTCAAACGTATCAATGACCGGTATGAAAAGGGCCGAGGCTTTATCAACATAGTCATCGCAGAAGGCGCTAAAGCCAAAGATGGCACCATCACTTTTTCAGCTGGAGAGGAAGGGTCTGAGCATGTGCGGCTGGGTGGAGTTGCCTTTGAGTTGGCACGTCAGTTGAAAGCTGCCGGCTGTAAGCAGGAGATCCGGGAGACAGTCCTGGGTCATGTGCAGCGTGGAGGTACTCCGGTGGCCTTTGATCGGGTATTGGCCACCCTGTTTGGAGTCAAGGCCTTTGAGTTGGTGCTGGAAGGGGCCTTCGGCCGAATGGTTTCTTTTCAGAATAATACCATCACCTCGGTAGCACTGGCAGATGCCACCCAGAGCTACAACCACGTGGATCCAGATGGGTTTCTGGTACAGGCTGCCAAAGGCATGGGGGTTTCTTTTGGAGATTGATGCCTTGGAGGCGCGGGACTTTTCTAGGTATTCAATCCGCAATGGACCGGTGTTTGGTGGGGACTTCTTTGCGCAGGCCTAGCTGAGCAAAATAGTTTATTTGCCTAGTGAAATTGCTAATTTTGCTGATCCTGCAAAAAAAAGGGGGCTGACTCGTGATGAGTAGCCCCCTTTTTCGATATATAAGAGAGTAAAAAAATGCTTACCAACTTCTGGCTCCACCAGGGCGCATACCACTACCTCCGGGTCGCATCCCAGGGCCAAAGCCACCTTGACCGGGTGCTTCCTCGGCTTTCTTAAAGTTGCCGATGATGTAGGTGAAACTAAGCATGCCGTATCGGGTCAGTACATTGGAGAAAACGTCTGTTATCGCCACATCGGATATGGTTCGCGAGATGGCGTTGTTTTGGCTTAGCACATCGAAGACAAATAGCTTTAACTCGGCTTTGTTGTTTTTCATGAACCGGTAGCCGGCCTCTATGTTCCAAAGCCATACCGACTGATCCAACCCTTCGGAGAGGCCCCGGTAGAGCATGTTGTTAGCGCTGTTGGCGATAAACAATTTGCCGTCATTGGGAGAATAGTAGAAGCGGAGGTTGCTGTTTTGGATGTAGTAATTGTTATCCAGGTTGCTTTGCAAGCTACTTTTTACCACGGTGTAGGTACCGTTGGTGGACAGGGTGAAGTCGACGTCTTTGCTGATGTTACTGGCCAGGGTCACGCCACCACGGAAGTCGAAGTTTTCGTTTACGTTCATCTGTCCGTTGATGATACCGGGGGTGCGTCCGTAGCTCAGACCCGGATTTACATTTACTTTGGTCTTAAATTTAGGAATACTGGTGCCGTAGTTAACAGCCAATCGAGACATCCACTGTCCGTTTAGGTTTACCGGTCGGGTAATCTGTCCACCGCTCCGGAGCAGAATTTCGTTGTTAATCAAGGTATCTCTGGTCGCTACAAAGGTGTTTGTACCCACGAAGTTGTCAGTGATAGAGGCAAACAGAAACATGAATAAGGTTTTGTTTTTTTCCATATCCACCTTTGACATGTTTAGGAAAAACGTGTTGTTAAAGGCCTGTGCCAGCTCAGGGTTACCCACTGTTAGGTTGAGCGGGTTGTTATTGTTAATCACGTTTTGGAGCTGATTTACGCTGGGTTCCTGAGTCCGCGTTCGGTACCTGAATCGATAGCTGATGCCTTTTTCGGTACGGTAGTTGACCACCGCTGTAGGCAGGAAGTTGCGGAAATCCCGGTAGACATTGCCCTCCTGAGGAAACATGATGTCGTTGTCCAATACGGCGTATTGGTAGTCCATGCTAAAATTGGCATTAAATCCTTTGTAGGTGTACATGTAGCCTAATCCTGCCCGCTGGGTAAAGAAGCGGTTGTCAAACTCATTGCTGAGGGCGGTGTCCAAGACCATGATCCCTTGCTCATTGGCGAGCTGGAAGGTCTTCTGGTCTGCGGCGCTTTTATTGTTTCCGAAGGAATATCGCGCTGTGGCTACCGATCGCTCGGAAATGGGTTCGGTATAAGACAGGTTAATATTGTAGTTAAAGCCGTCGGATAAGGCACTTGTTTCTTGGATCAGGGTGTCTTGAGAAGACCGTACATAATCCCTATTTGCCGCGATCAGATCTGTGAGTTGGTCGCGCTTGTTGAGCGAGGTAAACACATCGGTGGATAGTGTTCTGCCCTTTTTTTCAAATTTGTACCGATAGGTTAGGGAGTTGGACAGGTTATACCCCTGGGTTTCGTTTTCGGTAGTCGTTCTGGTGGCACTTAGCGGGTCCAGAGCGCTATTCAGGTTTAGCCCGTCTAGGTCACTGTAGCGGCTGTTGTTTTGAAAACTAAGCGAGGGACGGATTATCAGTGCGTTTTTGTCATTGATATCGTATTCGATCATTCCATTCATCCGGTGATTTCGGTTGTTGACCGTAGAGAGTTGGTTTTCTTGGTAGAACTGTCGCTGCTGTTCGCTCAGGATGGTCTCCCGGTTGGTAATATCCAGTACGGCATTGTCGGTGTCGTTATAGAAATAGCTGCCGGTAAAGTTTATTTTTTCGCCCCATTTGTCGCTGTAGTTTATTCCCAGGGAGTTGGTGGTTACTATACCGTTGTTTTGCGCCACGGCAAAATTACCGCCGCCACCACCGCCCCAGCCGCCACCGCCGGGTCTTCCACCTCCACCACCTCGTCGGCCACCGCCGCCCATAGAACTACTAGTGACGCCCAGTAGATCGTCAGAGGAGAAATTTTGTTGGTTTACGTTGTTGAAAAGGCCGATGATTGAGAATCGTTTGGCACCTTTGAAAAAATTGATGTTTCCACCCAGGGAATAGCGATCGTCAGTTCCGTACCCGGCATACACCCGGCCAAAGTGGCTATTACGCATGTTGCCCTTGGTAATGATGTTGATCGTTTTGGCGTAGTTGCCGTCATCCAATCCGGTGAGGCGGGACTGGTCTGACCGCTGATCTAATACCTGCACACTCTCAACCATATCTGCGGGGAGGTTGCGAAGGGCAATGGAGGGGTCGTTGCCAAAAAATTCCCGACCGTCCACCAGGATACGCTGCACTTGCTCGCCTTGCGCCTGTACCTGCCCGTTTTCGATCGTTACGCCAGGCAGCTTTCCAATAAGTTCCTCAGCCATCGCGTTTTCTCGGGTCTTAAATGCGCTTGCATTAAATACCGCCGTGTCACCTTTCATTTCACCTACCGCGGTTTCGCCTTGAATCACCACTTCCCCCAGTAACTCACTGTCCTCGCTGATGGCGATCACCCCGAGGTCTAGAGGAACCCCCCTATTCATGTTTCGGGTTACTTTTTCATAGCCCACATAGGTGATTTCCAGTTTGAAGGATTGCATGCGGGGATAGGCAATCTCAAATTTGCCATCCGTGCCAGTCACTGTATTGCTCACCAGGGTGTCGCCCATGGTTTTGATCAGGATATTGGCACCGATCAGTGGATCTTTTGTGGTACCCTCTACTACCTGTCCGCGGATCATGGGTGTATCCCCCCCGGTGGCTCTTCGCTGCTGGGCTTCCAGGACTTGTAGACCAAAAAGGAATACGAAAAGTGTGGATAATGTAAAGATTTTCATGTGTTTATAATTGTTTTTCAGCGGTCCCATGGAATCTCGCATGGCCAATAGTCATTCTGTTGTTTGATGCCTACTTCATGCTCGATTTCATTGCAGATGTCTTGTTTGTCCCAGTTAGACATCTGCTACTTATAGAAAGTTTAATGAAGGTGTCGGGAAAGGGTCAATATTGTTTTGAATGGGTAAAAATTCCATTGGAAGGTTAAAAAAAGGGTTGGGGTAACGGGTATTGGTGTGAAAAAGATCGGTCCAAGGTTAATTGGACCGATCCATCAGTTCTTCGTAGTTGATACCCATATGACTGGTATCGTATACCGCCTCTCCGTTTTTGATCAAAATGACCTGCGGTGAGGCATGCGGGACTGCAAAACGGCTGGCAATGGCATCGGAAATGCCCCTGTAGGCAATCAAGTCCAAGTAGTAGGGTTCCACCTTTTGGTTGTCCTCTTCCTTCCAGCTACGTGTGATGCGGTTCCAGGCCATGCTGCTGATCGAACAGCGCGTAGAATGTTTGAAAACCACCACCGGCCGCGTTTTGCTTTCCTCGATCAATTGATCGATCTGCGTTATTTCTTCCAATTTTTTCCAACTCATGGGGCAAAGTGTTTACAGAACCTTTACAGGTAGTTCGTTTGTTGTGTATAACCGATCAGAAAGTAATTTGAGTTCACCCACTGAAAAAAAATTGCCTGCTTACCGGTTTCCGTACTAAATTCGTTATAGTTTTGGCCCAGAGGTTATTTCCCCTTAGGATAGGTCAGTCGGTGTTTTTGGCACCTATAGCCCGATAACCCACCTTCAATTATGATTTTCAGACGCGTCACTACCCCTATTTTCCCGGTTTTTCTTTTGGTTGTCCTACTTGGCTGTCGGAAGATTGACCCAGCCAAGCCTACCTATGTAGGAGAGCGACAGCCCCTCCCCAAGGCGGTTTCCGAAATCAATCTTCGCTTGGCCCTGCCACTCTCCCTGTTTGAAAGCAAACTGAATGAGCAGTTGGCTGAAAACCTTTTTTCCGAAAAAGGCATTGACCTCGGCAATGGGCTGTTTTCCGATGTGACCGTGGTCAAGACGGGCCTGCTGCGGCTGGCAGCCACCGAATCGGGTAAGCTACGGGTCACCCTTCCGGTTTTTTTGGATGGCAAAGTGAGCTTGGAGAAGCGCATTTTTGGGCAGGTAGTATCGGCGGGGGTGCCCTTTAAGGAATCCCTTACGCCTCAGGTCAGTTTTCGTCCGCATTTGGATGAAAACTGGGAGGTAGAGATCAACGAATTGGAAGTAGAAAGTTGGGGCAGGTCGCTGCGTTATGACCTGTTGGGCTATTCACTGGACCTGGAGCCGATCATGAAGCAGCAGCTAGAGAACATGCTGGAACGGAAGCTAGCCTCCAACCTGCTCGCCAGCCTAGACTTGCGGCGCATAGCAACACAAGCGTGGGAGGCCTACAGTGAGCCTATTTCGCTCAGGAGTGAGGGAATCGAGTTGTTCCTGACCGCTGTGCCCGAGCGGGTGATGATCCGCGAGCAGTTTACCGAGGACCAGCAACTGCTGCTGCATTTGGGCATAGACGGCGAAGTGTTCAGTCAAATGAACCCACCGGCAGCACGCCCCAAGAGCCCACTGCCCAGGGTGTATCCCAACGACCGGGAGGAGAGCAGGGCAGTAATCACGCTCCCCTTGGCACTTTCCTACGCGTGGATGGATCAGTACCTTCAGGAGGAAATGGTGGGCAATGTCTTTCGGGTAGACAACCGGACGACGCTCGTTCCGCATTCCTTCGCGACCCAGGCCTACGGTGACCGCGCGCTGGTTAGGATGGAGTTTACCGCAAAACGCATCCGGAAAAAGGATGTGAAAGGGGAGCTATACCTGGTTGGGATGCCCGTGTATGACGAGGAAAAGCAGGCGGTCGTTTTTGAGGAAGTGGATTTTGATCTAAAAACCCAGCATTTTCTTACCAACAGCGCCAATTGGCTCAAGGGAGGAAAGATCCGTTCGGCGATCGAAAAGCAGGCGGTTTTTCCCATCGGAGATTACCTGGCGGAAGCAAGAAGGGAGCTCCGGGAGTTGGGAAGCTGGCAGACGGCCTTTGCAGATTTTTCGCTGGTCAGCCCCGAGCTGGAAGTGCAGGGCATCTACGTGACCGAAGAGGGCATTCAGGTTTACGTGCGGTCCATGGGAGATATCGCGGTGCGCATGAAGTAGTATCGGTTATCCTAGGGTGTAAGGGGTTCCTGGCGTACTATTCAGCATGGCAGATGCCTCTGGATAGGTAGGTTAACATATAATAGCTGTGTAGTTACAAGCTATGTGTAGTTGGGGCGGGCGGCTTCGGTGATATCCAAATCTAACGCCCGTAAATCCATCCGCTGGCATATATTTCACCCCTTCCAGCTTTTGAGGTGGACGTCGATACCTACATAAATGTTTTGGCCGGAATAATCGTTTTTGTTAACTTGTGTTTGCATAAGTTTTGGAGGTTTTAGCTTGGTTGTAGAAAACTTAAACTAATGATTTTCTAAAACTTATGCTATTACTTTGCAAACATATGGCCTTCGGGATTATGGTATCGGGTGGGTATTAATCGGTTCCGGACACGATAGGTTTTTTGTTAAGATAGAAAAATGCAATTGCAGGTCAAACCGGCTTCTCAATCCCGAATGGATGAAAAGATTATAGCCATAAACAATCTAAGCTGTCGCAAACCCCGTAGGGGTGGCATTTTTGACCGAGCGGGTTGCTGATTTCTTTGGTGTGGGTTTTGATTGCTGCTATGGAAGGGAGTACCCCCATCCAACGTTATCGCGATGATGTCCCCACTGGGGTAAAATTGGATCCTTCAATAGGGCAATCATCCCCTAAAATTCCCTTTTATTGCCATCAATAGTACATGAGATATATTACAAAAGCGTACTTTTTATTATCTTGTAGGATGGCAAAGCGATTCCACAACCTTCACGACCTCTTTGTTAGGGAGTCATTCGCCGATTCGGAAAGGGCTGTGGCATTCTTTGAGCGTTTCCTACCGAAATCAATAATAGGCCATCTGAATCTTGACACGCTAACCGTGTAAAAGGAAACCTATATCAATGAAACGTTAAAGGAGCATTTTTCGGATCTGGTATTTGAAGTGTCCCTCAAATCCGATCATTCGGTCAAAATGGATGTAGCCCTGCTCTTCGAACACAAATCGTCACCGGACAGAAATGTGCTTTTTCAGATCGGGTACTATATGTTTGCGCATTGGACAAAATGTATCTCCGAAACCAGAGAGCCAAAACCCATTATTCCCGTTATCTATTATCAGGGCAAGAAAAACTGGAGCGTCGGAAGCCTTCCAGACCTCTTCAAAAACTACCCGAATGAAGTAAAGGAGTATCTGCCTATTCTCAACCACATTTTTATTGACCTGAGGGCGATCAGCGAAGATCAGCTATTGAGTATGCGCAATAACATGATGAAAGCGGCGATTCTTGCCCAGCAGTGGCGCATTAATCCGATCAAACTCAAAGAAGACTTCGAGCGCATCTTCCGGCTGTTACCGATAGAGGGCTCAAACAGGAACTTTTTGGAGATGATTGTTGTATATGCATTGAATGTTTCCGAAATTACCGAGGCCCAGTTAGGCGAAACAATACGATCAATTCCCGAACCTCTAAAAGAAAAAATCATGACAACCTACACCATGCTTATTGAAAAAGGCAAATCGGAAGGAGAACAGATAGGAATTCAGAAGGGCAAGCTTGAGGAGAAAACCGAGGTTATCGTCAGCCTTTTTGATGAGGGATTTGACGTACCCAAAATTGCCAAAATCGTCAAATTGCCAGAGGAGGAAGTCGTAAGAATCCTCACTGAAAAGGGAAGGGTAGAATAAGAACACGCCTTCGTTTACCAATTTTTGTTGCATGGTGCAGATGCAGTTTCAACCCACCCAATTGGGCATTCATATTCAATTCTAAGCTCCTCAAATTCATCCGCTGGCATATATGTCACCCCTACGGGGTTTTTTATCTTCGTATTTCCTGTTTTCTATAAAAATGCCATCCCTTCAGGATTGGTGGATTGGAAGTATTTTAATCGGTGCCCTTATTAGGAGATTTTGGTAACACCGAATAATCATGCCATCCAATATTAATCTCAATCCCGAAGGGATGAAAGGATTATAGCCATCAAGAATCCAAGCTTTGGCAAACCCCGCAGGGGTGGCACTATTGACCACTGCTATCACTCCTGTAGTAAGTAGAAAAGAGCCGTCCGAAATCCATTTGCAAAGGCTAAAACTGACTCTTTTTTGGATCGAAATTCATTATAGCTTCCCGATAAGATCCGGCATTATAAATGCCTAGGGTTACGTATGTTATGGTATATTAGGGATGTAGATGCAATCTACACCCGGTCGAGAGACAATTACGATTGATGCGGACACTTTGCCATTTTGGGACGAAGCCAAAAAAATATTGGAAAATATCAAGGTGTTTAGCTAGTAGGAATTCATCGTTGTGAATCATTCCTGTTGAGTGGTAGAGGAAAAGAAAGGCAGCCAAACGAGGGATTTTAAAACTACCTTATCCCGCTTTAATAATCACAGGAGCAGTTTCCTGAATTTAAGCAGTGCTTATCCGCTACCCGTTTGGATACACGGCCCTTCTTCCGGTGAGTGCATTTTGGTTAGTTGGTTTTATCCCAATCTACCTCCAACCTCTTACCTAAGGCCTTGAGGTCTTCGACTACAGGGGGAAGAAGTGGTATCCCGTCATTTCTGCGTATGGCTTCCAATTCCCTTTCTGGGTCTCCCGGAATGATCACTTTTTCCTGTCCATCCACCGTTTTCGCCTCCCGAAATCTCCCGATCCAGTTATCCATGTCAGATTTGAATTCATCCGCGGGTCGAAAAGCGTCTATGCGCATGGCCCCGAAGAAGTGCCCCAAGCCTTCACCAACGGGATGGGGGTGGGGCTCCAAAAATGCCACAAATGGGGGTACCCAGGGCCCATAATTCGCCCCCGACAGCACTGCAGAGAAAATATCCACCACGGCACCTAGCCCATACCCTTTGTGGGAGCCATGTTCCCGGTCTCCTCCCAGCGGCAGTAGCGCCCCCCCATCCTTCACCCCGTTCGGGCTGTTGGTAGGGTGGCCGTCTTTGTCTTGAATCCATCCGTAGGGCGCTTCTTGCTGCTTACGCTGTAGGATTTCCAATTTGCCATTGGCGGCGGTAGTAGTAGCCATATCCAGTACAAAAGGAGGCTGGGTAGAGGCAGGAATGGCTACCGATATCGGGTTGGTTCCTAAAAGTCGCTCTTTGGAAAACGTAGGGCTGACCAATGGGCTGGCATTGGTCAGGGAAATGCCTATCATATCGTGGTTTAAGGCCTGCATGGCGTGGATGCCTGCGATACCGTAATGGTTGGAGTTTTTGACGGATACCCATCCGGTGCCCGCGATTTTGGCTTTTTCAATCGCTACCCGCATAGCGTAGGGTGCCACCACCAGTCCTAGGCCTCCGTCGCCGTCTACTACTGCGGTGCTAGGTGTTTCGTGTACGATGCGAATGTTTGGTTGGGCATTTATGCGCTTTTTTTCCCAAAGCCGCACGTATCCAGATAGTCTGGCTACACCGTGTGAGTCGACGCCCCTTAGGTCAGCGGACAGCAGTATTTCCGTTGCTGTGGCGGCATCTTTTTCAGGACATCCGATACGAAGCAGGATTTCTTTGGTAAACCGTTCCAGGTGAGACAAAGGATAGGTACTCATGAGTGCGTGGTTTGTAATACGTATGGAGGGTGCAAAATTCGCAAAATTCGCGACAATCAAAAAAATAAACGGAAAAGGGGTTGGTTTAAATAGCTTGCCGTGCAAACTGCAACGGTTTGTTGCCGCTTTGGTTATGGAGTATCTCCGCAATGGCGCCCTCTTTCAGTGAGTAGGTGGAACAGTGCAGCAAATCGGTGTCCACCTGTTCTAAGATGAACTGAATCAGGCAGGAAGCAACGACGATCATATCTACCCGCATGGGAATCATGCCCTTGATCTGTAGCCGTTCTGTCCTGTTCAGATGGATCAGTTGCCCGGCGATTTGTTGAAAACTTGCTGCTGGAATGGAATAGGTGCTTTGGTAGCGGAGCTTGGCTTCCTGTACCCTCGCCCGGTACATGTCCGTGAGCGTGTCGAAAGTTCCAGAGGCGCCAACTAATCGGGTTGGTTGGAAATGGGAGATGGCTTGGCAGAGGGACTCCAGCTTGCTTTTCAGGTAGTCGTTTAGCCGGCAAATTTCTGTCGGCAGGATGGGGTCGTGGTAATGGAATAGATCCAGCATGCGCTGCCCTCCGATTTCGAAACTTTGTTTCCAGAAGATGCGGCGATCGTTTCCGATGATGAACTCCACTGATCCACCGCCGATATCCATCATGAGGGAGGTGTCTCCGTTTAGGCTTCCGCTTAAGCGAATGCCTTTGTAGATCAGTTCTGCTTCTCGGTTTCCATCGATGATGTTCACATCTATGCCCATCCGGTCTTTGATTTCGTTAACAAATTCGTAGCCGTTTCGGGCATTTCTTACGGCACTGGTGGCAAAGGCGTATACTTGGTCTATTTTTTCACCTTTAATCAAATTGGAAAAGTGGGTGAGTGTGTGGAAGGCTCGCTTTTTTGCTTCGGGAAGGATCAGTTCTTTGGATATGCCTCCTTCCCCTAGTTTTACCGGGATCTTTTCTTTGTATAGCGTACGGAACCCGTTCTCTTCCAACGCTACAAGAAGCAGGTGAAAGGTATTTGTCCCCATGTCGATGACTGCCGCCTTATCCATTATGTTGCCGGTCATTTTTTGATGGTGCGAATATAGAAAGTTTATTCAAATCCGTAGGTTATGAAATGATTATATATTCATAAAAATGACGTTTATTTTTACAAACGGCGCTACCTATTTGATTGTTCTTACTTTTGGCAGGAAAAGCACTATACCAAAGGCATTTTCACAATCCGGTAGCCTGTTTTTTCGAGTTTTGGGTAAGCGCTTCGCTTTTGTGGGTAAAAATGAGTGGTTTTGACGTCTTTTATTCGCAGCCTATTTTTCTCCCTCACAGGTGGTACCTATATTTGGTAAGCAGGAAATGCCAAACCACATTTATGAAAACAGATCAATCCACAACGAACGGCCCAGGCTTGAAACAGCAACAGCTGGATTTACTCAGATCCAAAAATGAGGAAGCGATGCAGGGAGGTGGTAAAGGCCGCATTTCCGTACAGCATGCGAAGGGAAAGCTGACCGCGAGGGAGCGCCTGTCGCTGCTGTTGGACGAGGGATCGTTTCAGGAATTGGATAGGCTCGTCGTACACCGGGGCCGAGATTTTGGGATTGAACGCGAAAAATACCCAGGCGATGGGGTGGTTACGGGTTTTGGCCGGGTGGCCGGACGGCTGGTGTATGTTTTTTCGCAGGACTTCACCGTGTTTGGCGGATCGCTGTCTGAGACCCATGCTGAAAAAATTTGTAAAATCATGGACCTCGCCATGAAAAACGGTGCACCCGTGATCGGGCTTAACGATTCAGGCGGTGCGCGGATCCAAGAGGGGGTCAGTTCCCTAGGGGGCTATGCGGACATTTTTTACCGAAATACCCTGGCTTCGGGGGTGATCCCACAGATCTCGGCCATTATGGGTCCTTGCGCCGGGGGCGCCGTGTATTCACCGGCGATCACGGATTTTATCCTGATGGTGGAGCATACTTCTTACATGTTTGTGACCGGACCCAATGTGGTCAAAACCGTAACACAGGAGCAGGTAAGCTCCGAGGAACTGGGAGGTGCTTCGGCCCACAGTGCCAAAAGTGGTGTGACCCACTTTGCCTGCGCCAATGAGGTAGCCTGCATCTCCTCCATCAAACAACTTCTGTCCTACATGCCGCAAAACTGCGAGGAGGATGCACCCCGTGTGCCCTACACTGCCGGTCAGTCAGAGATCAGGGAGGTATTGGACGAGATCATTCCCGAAAACCCCAATCAGCCTTACGATATGCGGGAGGTGGTAGAAGGTATCGTCGATGAAGGTAGTTTTTTGGAAGTGCATCGGGATTTTGCGGAGAATATCGTTGTGGGCTTTGCACGCGTGGCAGGAAGAAGCATAGGCATAGTAGGCAATCAACCGGCCGTTCTAGCGGGAGTACTCGATATCAAATCTTCGCTCAAGGCCGCCCGGTTTGTGCGGTTCTGTGACTGCTTTAATATTCCTTTGTTGGTGTTGGTGGATGTGCCGGGTTTTTTGCCGGGGACCGACCAAGAATGGAAAGGCATCATTTCCAATGGTGCCAAGCTATTGTATGCGTTTTCTGAAGCTACCGTACCCAGGGTGACAGTCATCACCCGCAAGGCCTATGGAGGTGCTTATGATGTGATGAATTCAAAGCACATCGGAGCGGACCTGAATTTTGCCTGGCCCTCGGCAGAGATTGCTGTGATGGGAGCAAAGGGAGCGTCCGAAATCATCTTCAAAAAGCAGATTGCGGAGGCGGAAGACCCGGAGGCAAAGCTTTCGGAAAAAATCGATGAATTTACCCGTAAATTTGCCAATCCATATACAGCGGCGGAGCGAGGCTTTATCGACGAGGTGATTCTGCCGCGGGATACTAGGCACCGGTTAATCCGGGCTTTTTCCATGTTGGAAAACAAAGTGGATAACTTGCCCAAAAAGAAGCACGGTAATATTCCTTTATAACGGGTTGACAAGGAGGGTCTCAGGAAAAATCGCTCGAAGGAGAACGGGTGATAGTTGGATCCTGGGCAGGGTATTTACCGGCTAAAAATGGCTAATTTGAAGTGTAGTGTACTAACCAAAATACAATGACAAAAAACGAAGAATTCCTATACCGTTACCTCAATAACGCGTCGCCTACCGGCTTCGAAGCTTCGGGACAGCAGATTTGGCTGGACTATGTAAAACCGTTGGTGGATGATTACTTTACCGATGCCTACGGCACAGCCGTAGGGGTTATCAATCCACAGGCGGATTACAAGGTAGTCATCGAGGCCCATGCTGATGAGATCAGCTGGTTTGTGAATTACATTACTCCCGAAGGCTATATTTATGTGGTTCGAAACGGAGGCTCGGACCACATGATAGCACCCTCTATGCGGGTAAATATCCATACCGACGAACGCGTGATCCAAGGGGTATTTGGTTGGCCTGCGATTCATGTGCGGGATAAGGCAAAGGAAGAAGCCCCCAAGACCGAGAATATCTTCATAGACGTGGGTGCTCGGTCGAAGGAAGAGGTGCTTGAAATGGGTGTTTATGTGGGCTGTGTGGTCACGTTTAAAGATGAATTGACCGATTTAAATGGTAAATTTTACACGGGGAGGGCATTGGATAACCGCATCGGTGGATACATGATTGCCGAAGTAGCCCGATACCTAAAAGAGCAGAAGCGAAAGCTTCCTTTTGGGGTGTACGTGGTCAACGCAGTACAGGAGGAAATTGGGCTTCGGGGTGCGGAGATGATTGCTGCTAGTATCAAGCCAAATGCAGCCCTGATTACGGACGTCTGCCACGACACCACAGCGCCTATGTACAATAAGGTGGTGAGCGGGGATTATACGGCAGGGAAGGGTCCGGTGTTGACCGTGGGACCGGCCGTGCATCGCAAACTGTTGGATTTGGTGCTGGCGGCTGCCCATAAGCGAGAGATTCCCTATCAGCGATCGGCTTCGTCTAGAAGTACCGGCACGGATACCGACGCCTTTGCTTACTCTAACGGTGGGGTGCCTTCTGCACTGATATCGTTGCCATTAAAGTACATGCATACTACCGTGGAGACGGCAAGCAAATCGGATATCAACGATGTCATACGGCTGATGGCGGGGTTTTTGGAGGATTTTGATCCATCGTTTGATTTCCGATATGTCAAGTGACGATCGCTCACCAATCTGAAAAGGAACAGTATATGAAATCGAGCATGACGTGGCCGTTACACACTGTGATGACTATGCTACATGCGAGATTCCATGTGACCTTTAAAAAACAATTATAGACACATGAAATCGAGCACGACGCAAGCGACACACGGAGGAACGATTGTAATACGTGCGAGATTCCATCTGACCGCTTAAAGACAAATTATAAACAGATGAAAGTATTTATCAATAAAATCATTCCCGACCATGGTCTTGGACTACTTAAGCAAGCGGGAGTGGAGGTGACCATGTGGCGCGAGCCCTCCGTGCTTACGAGGGAGCAGGCCATTGCTTTTTGCAAAGACCACGATGCTTTTTTGAGTGCTGGACAAGCGGGACTGGATGAAGGTTTTTTTAGGGAGTGTAGCCACCTAAAAGTGGTAGCCCTGCATTCCGTAGGTTTTGACGGAGTGGATATTGCTGCCGCCACACAGTTGGGTATTCCCATTGGAAATACCCCAAACGTGCTAAACAAGGCGACGGCCGAAACAGCGCTTCTTTTGATGCTAACGGTGGCTCGTCGAGCACTCTATTTGCACCGAAAAATTAAAAAGGGTGAATGGGGTGTTAGCCAACCCACACAGGATCTGGGGTTTGATCTGGCAGGTAAAACCCTCGGGATTGTAGGTTTGGGTCGGATTGGAGCCGAGCTGGCCCGTATGTGTACGCAATCTTGGGGCATGAAGATTGTCTATCACAATAGAACGCGAAACGAGGAGGCAGAAAAGGAGTTTGGCGCCACCTGGCTGCCCTTTGAGGAACTACTGGAGCAGAGCGACTGTGTATCGGTTCATACCGCCTTGACCGAGGAAACGAGGGGCTTGTTTGGCTATGAGCAGTTTAAACGCATGAAACCCAGTGCCATATTTATCAACACAGCCCGTGGCGGTGTGCACCGAGAAGACGATCTTATTCGAGCCTTGCGGGAGAGGTTGATTTACGGAGCAGGATTGGATGTGACTGATCCGGAACCCATGTCGCCGGATAGTCCCCTACTGCAGATGGATAATGCCGTGGTGTTTCCGCATATTGGATCCTCTACGGTGGAAACCCGCAACAAGATGTCCCGGTGTGCTGCGGAAAACATACTTGCTGGACTGAAAGGTGAACGCCTCCCTTACCCGGTAAACCCCGAAGTATACAGTTAAAAAAAATGCCTGAAGCTTTAGGGCTTCAGGCTACTGTGGTTAAAGGGATCGTTTTGCAAGGTAGAAATCTACCATTTCGTAGTCACTCGCTTCCCGATCCAACATTTCGGCTACCGTTTTTGGAGGAGATACGATCACTTGGTCTCCCTCTCTCCAATCCAACGGCATAGAGACCTTGTGTTCATCTGCCGTTTGCAGGGCTACAAGCGCTCGTTTGATTTCGTCCATGTTTCTTCCCACGTTTAGCGGATAGTACATGATTAGGCGGATTTTTCCTTTGGGGTCTATGAAGAAAACGGCTCTAACAGCCGCCGTTTCGCTTTCACCGGGTTGCAGCATGCCGTATTTTTTAGAGACGCTCATGTCGATATCCGCAATGATGGGGAATTCGAACAGTACGCCTGTGTTTTTCTTCACATTATTTACCCAAGCAATATGGGCATGGATGGAGTCAATGCTCAAACCGATCAGTTTGGTCTGTCGACCGGCAAAGAAGTCTTTTTCAAGCGCAAATCCACTCATCTCGGTGGTACAAACCGGAGTGAAGTCCGCAGGATGGGAAAACAGGATGGTCCAGCTGTCTTTGATGTACTCAGAAAAACGGATTTTTCCGGTGGTAGTCATTGATTCAAAGTCAGGAGCCATATCTCCAATACGGGGCATGTTATATGTTTGATCTTCCATGATTTTTGCCGTTTTTATTGTTTTTTATGTATATCCAAAATTAGGGATCAATAAGGGCCTTAAAGGTGATCAAAGTCACGCAGGGGCCCGTACTTAAGATTGAAATCCCCTATGCCCTATTGAGGTGTTCTATCAGTTTGACGGGGCAGGCATCGAAAAATTTTGGAAAAACTTGGGTATATTACCACACTTCTGACGTAAATCAGTAATGAATAGCCTGTCTCATCCGGGATTTAGTGGTGTTTAGATCAGTTGCCTGCATCTCCTACAAAAGTCATGGATACAGAAATCAGGTCTTCGTTCCTAGAAATATTACCGATATCATCCTATTAATAGTAAAGAAAAGTATGACACCATTCGCAGTTTTCCCAGGTAGGCAATTTTTAGTTTTAGTGATATGGGCTTTGTCCGTTTTTTCCTGTGACCAAAAAAAGGAGGTGCAACGAGTGCGTTTCGGATTAATCTCGGATGTACATTTACCTACCATGCACGACTCGGAAGCCCGAATCCGCGCGTTTGTGGACAGCATGGAGATTGCCCAGCCGGATTTTTTGATTGAACTCGGAGATTTGGTCACGCCGGCTCCGCAGTACCAATCCCTGTATGAAATCTGGGCTAGCTACCCTGGAGAGAAGTATTCCGTCATTGGAAACCATGAAATGGACGGAGGCTATGGTTTAGAGCAGGTATTGGAACACCGCAAGTTGGATCGATCTTATTATCATTTTGAAAAGAACGGCTTCCAGTTTTTGGTTTTGGATGGAAACGATAAGCGAACGCCCGATGAAAAGGGTTACCGTAATTACATTGGGGAGGAGCAGCAAGTATGGCTACGGGAAACCTTAAGCCAAATGCGGGGGCCGGTGGTAATTTTTTCCCATCAGGCTATTGGGCCACTCGGATCCATGTATAATGGAGCGGAGATCCGTGAGATACTGGAGGACCACAATGCGGCTTTTCCCGAAAGCCCGGTCATTGCCTGTTTTAACGGACACCTTCACTACGACGATGCCCGGCAAGTCAATGGCATTTGGTATATTCACGTCAACAGCGCGGCTTACTTTTGGATGGGCGAGGAGTACGAGCACGTCCGATATTCTAAGGAGGTGGACGAGGAGTTCCGTTGGATAAAATACACGGCTCCCTATCGCGATCCTCTGTTTGCCGTGGTGGAAATTTCCTCAGACGGAGAAATCATCATCCATGGCAAGCGATCCGAATACGAAGGCCCCTCTCCTTGGGATTTGGGTTTCCCGGAGACGGATCGGGAGGCTATCCGTCCGGCTATTTCTGACAGGGTACTCCGAGTTGATTAATTCTTGACGTGACCATTGTATACCAAGTCGTTAATTACTATGTTTAGTTGATAAACCATTTGATAGAAAAAATGAGGGCATTAGTGATATCAGGAGGGGGAAGCAAGGGCGCATTCGCAGGAGGCGTGGCGGAATTCCTCATTCGAGCGTGCCGGTATGATTACCGGCTATTCCTAGGTACCTCTACCGGTAGCTTGCTAGTACCTCTGCTGTCGATCGGAGAGATTGAAAAGATCAAAGCCATCTATACCTCCGTGACGCAAGGCCAGATTTTTGATATTTCGCCGTTTTACATTGTTCATGAAAATGGAGAGCCTCGTATTAAGATCAACCACATAAACACCGTACGTATGTTTATCAAGGGCAGGAAGACCTTCGGGGAAAGCTTGGCTCTTTTGAAGTTGATCAAAAAAATAATTACGCAGGAGGATTTCGCCCGCATGCAGGCAAATGAAGCTAACGTGTACGTGACAGTTTCTAATCTCACGACCAACCGGGTCGAGTATAAGTCCCTAAAGGAGCACAGCTACGAAGATTTCTGTGAGTGGATTTGGGCGTCTTCAAACTTGGTTCCATTTATGAGTCTATTAGAGAAAAACGGGTGTCAATATGCCGACGGAGGGTTTGCGGATATTGTACCCATCTCTGAGGCCATCTATCGGGGCGCCAAGGAGATCGATGTCATTGTACTTAAATCCAATCAGCCCCGGGGCAAAAAGGACAATGTGAAAAATGCGTTGGAACTGATGACCCGAACCTTTGACTTTATGCTGGATCAGATTTCGGCTGATGACATCAAGATTGGGAAGCTTGAAGGTGGGAGAAGAAAGGTAGATCTTAATTTTTATTATCCGCCAACGGTGCTGACTGAAAACTCCCTGATTTTTGACCCAAAGCAAATGAAGCAATGGTGGCAGGATGGCTACGATTTTGCCGCAGCCCATAATCCCGTGTGCAAGTGTCTGGAGGTGGGCTGATAAGAATCCGTACTAAAAGAAATCTATGGACCTTCGTATACCGTTGCTCGTCAAAATCCGCTTACTTCTGATAATTAGCTGCTTGTTTGGTGGCCGTTTTTGAAGTGGGCGAGGAGTCCGAAGAGGCGGTTAGACGAACCGGGTTTGAACGGATGATGGAGTTTACCGCATTGGCATATGGGAAGGGTGTAGATCTAACCGTTGGTTCTCATTCGTATGTTCCCTATGCAGCCTATGGATCTGCCTATCAGCGGGAGATGGAGCTTTTGCATGCGTGCGGCATGTCGCTGGCTGATTTGATCCGAGCAGCCACTTGGGGCAACGCCCGGTTTTTGGGAGCTCAGGAAGAAATCGGCAGTATTGAGCCAGGGAAAAAGGCCGATTTGGTGCTTCTTTCTAGCAACCCATTGGAACATGTGAAAAACCTGGAAAAAGTCGAAAAAGTCATGCTCAACGGCGTTTGGGTGGATTGAGCTCATTTTGAGCTAGATAAATGTGTGGGGTAAATAACCGCTTGTTTTTAAAGAGATTTATTTGCGCATAATCGTTTTATTACCCACTTTTGTGAGGTAAATGCGCACGTGGCGAAATTGGTAGACGCACTGTCTTCAGGCGGCAGCGCCTTCGGGTGTGAAGGTTCGAATCCTTTCGTGCGCACTTTTTACTTTTTTTCAAAGCGACGCTTTAATAATTTCCAGAAATTTTCCTTCTTTTCGTTTACCGGAAATTCATCCCCCAATAAATAGCCGTAGGGCTCTAGTCCCGGGATCCGATCTAGCGTAATCTTCAAGATGCCTATTAGTGGAATGGATAGGATCATACCTGATACCCCCCATATTGCACCGCCGAGCAAAATGGCCAATACCACGGCAAGGACGTTAACCTTTACTTTGCCACCTACCACCACCGGGGTTATCAGGTTATTTTCCATTAGTTGGATGCCCCAAAGTACCAGAAGCGTGAGTAGGGGATAAAAAAGGGTATCTGTAGTCAGAAAGACGTATAAGATAACGAGTGCGGAACTGATGATTACTCCAATATATGGTATAAGGTTCATCACAGCAATGAACATTGCAAACAGCAGGAAGAACTTGATGCCGACAAGGTAAAAATAAATTCCTGCCATCACCGATACGATCAGGGTGACCTTTGCCATCCCCACCAAGTACTGATGGATGACCTTGCCGGAATCCTCTGCCCAGGCGATGATTTTTTCATTGCTTCTACTGGAAGCCTGCATCAGAAACGCCGTAAAAAAGTCTTTATAGTAAATCAAGAGAAAAATGTAAAGTGGGATAATACCTATTAGGGTTAGGGATTTGCCGGTGTTGAAGATTGTTTGGTTTAGGTTGTCAGGATTTAAAAATAAGCTGAGCAGGTCGGTTTCGGTCCAATTGCTTAAGTCAAGGCCGGTGAGTTCGGAGACATCTTTGAGATAATCGGCGAGTTTGGCTTGGAATAGGGCCCCGATTTCGGGAATGTCTGCCAGCAAGGATACCATTTGATTGCCTACCAAGCTCAAAATGCCTAGGAAGCACAATGTGAAAAGGACCAACGTAAGAACGATCGCCAAGCCTCGAGGAATCCGCTTGTTTTCCATCCAGTCTGAAACGGGGTAAAGGGCAAAAGCAAAAAAGATTCCCCAGGTGAGCGGGACAAAAATGAAGTCCCCATACCAAAGGATCAACGTGCCAAGGGTAAGAATGATCGATCCGTGTGCGAGTTTTTCTAAAAGTCCGGTTTCTGCGTTCATGTGGTATATTTTGTGGCAGGCTAAATTTATGGAAATCTGCTTAAAGAACGGGAAATAGGCTTTTTTTTATCGAATTGCCCGACTTTTTGGCCAATAAATGAGATCACATTGGTATCGTTGCCCTAAATTACTATATTCACTTTCGATTTTTGAATGACCCAATGAATAATGATACGAATTAAGCTTATACTTTCGCTCGTACTGGCCTGTGTTTCATTTCAGGTGCTGGAAGCCCAGCAAGCCCCTTTGAAAATCATCATGATAGGTGCCCATCCCGATGATTGTGAAATCAAAGGTGGGGGGACGGCTGCCTTGTTTATAGAAATGGGGCATCAGGTAAAATTTGTATCGGTAACAAACGGTGATGCTGGTCATATGGAGATGGGCGGTGGTATGCTCGCCAAGCGCAGAAAGGCCGAAACCGAAGAGGTGGCGCGGAGATTGGGTGTGTCCTACGAGGTGTTGGACAACCACGATGGGGAGCTTTTGGCTACGCTACCGGTTCGATTGGATATCATCCGGTTGATTCGTGAGTGGGAGGCGGACGTGGTGATTTCCCACCGACCCAACGATTACCACCCTGACCACCGCTACACGGCCATATTGGTTCAGGATGCGGCCTACATGGTAGGCGTGCCCAATGTGGCGCCCGATGTGCCTCCATTGAGGAAAAATCCCGTTTTTCTTTATTTTCAGGATAATTTTCAAAAACCAAACCCCTTTACCCCCGATATCGCGGTGGACATATCTTCGGTGATAGATAAAAAAATCAATGCCATGGATGCCCATGTTTCCCAATTTTACGAATGGCTCCCCTGGATTGGTGGCTATGCTGATGAGGTTCCTACTGGCAGTGCCGAGCGTAAGGCTTGGCTGCGTGAAAAACGATGGGGAAGCGTAAGCGCTGCTTTGATCCCGGCGCTGGAGAAATGGTACGGGAAGTCCAGAGCCTCTCAGGCTACTTATGTGGAGGCTTTTGAAGTTTGTGAATACGGAAGCAGACCCTCCGAGCAGGACATCAAACGGTTATTCCCCATGCTTGGAAGGTAGCGTTGGGCCGGCAGAATTCCCGTAGCATAATTTAGTGTATAACAAGTTAACCATAGAAGCAATCTTTTACATTCATGAACAAACGAAATGTGCTGGTCACAGGAGGTGCCAGCGGAATAGGTCTCGCCATATCCCGTCGATTTGCGCAAGCAGGGGATAGGGTTTACGTGCTGGATTTCAATAAGGAAAACGGCGAAAAGGTGGTCGCTGCCCTTCAGGAAGAAGGGTATGAGGCCAGATTTTTGGTAACGGATGTGTCCTCCCAAGAACAGGTAAAGGGGGTGGTAGATGGTATAGAGGGGGATTTGCACGTCCTGATAAACAATGCGGGTGTATCGCATGTCGGAAATTTGGAGCAGACGGTGGAAAGTGAGTTGGACCGGTTGTACAGCGTAAATATTAAAGGTGTCTACAATTGCTCTCTAGCGGTCATTGGCCGGATGAAGGAGCAAGGGGGGGGTGTCATTATCAATATGGCGTCTGTGGCAGCCACGGTTGGGATAGCGGATCGATTTGCCTACTCCATGACCAAAGGGGCTGTGCGCACCATGACACTTTCTATGGCCAGAGACTATGTGCAATTTAATATTCGGGTGAATGCCATTTCCCCAGCTAGGGTTCATACGCCCTTTGTGGACGGGTACCTGGCCAAGAATTACCCCGGTAGAGAGCAAGAGGTATTTGATCAATTGGCCGCTACCCAGCCGATCGGCCGGATGGGTAGCCCTGTAGAAGTCGCTAACATGGCCTTTTACCTCGCATCCGATGAGGCTTCCTTCCTTACCGGGGCAGATTACCTGGTGGATGGCGGTTTTTCCCATTTGAAAATGTAAAAACAATTATAAACACATGAAATTAATACGATTTGGAAATGCCGGTGCAGAAAGACCGGGAGTCGTTTTAGAAGACGGCAGGCAGCTGGATGTGAGTGCATTTGGTATCGACTGGAACGAGGAGTTTCTCGGTGATGAGGCAGGATTTCAAAAGCTTGCCGAATGGCTGGAAGCCCATCAACAGGATTGCCCCGAGATTCCGTCCGGGGTAAGGCTAGGGTCACCGATTGCCCGCCCTTCCAAGATTATTTGCGTGGGGCTCAATTATTCCTTGCATGCCAAAGAAAGCGGTATGGAAGTTCCCAAGCAACCGGTGTTGTTTATGAAGGCTACTTCCTCCCTGTCCGGCCCATTTGATGAGATAGTGATACCAAAAAATTCCGAAGCAACGGACTGGGAAGTAGAGCTCGCCGTGGTAATCGGTAAAAAAGCTTCCTACGTGAGCAAGGAAGATGCTTACGACTATATTGCGGGCTACGCGGTCCATAATGACGTTAGTGAGCGGGATTTTCAGTTGCGCCACGGCGGGCAATGGGTCAAAGGAAAAAGTGCCGACACCTTTGCGCCCTTGGGACCCTGGCTGGTGACTAAGGAAGAAGTAGCGGATCCCAACAACCTGCGCCTTTGGCTAAAACTCAATGGTAAGACTGTACAGGACAGCAGTACTTCTGACTTGGTGTTTGATGTTCCTACCCTGGTAAGCTATATCAGTCAATACATGACACTCCTTCCGGGGGATGTCATCAGCACCGGCACACCATCCGGTGTAGGGATGGGTTTTAATCCTCCCGTGTACCTCAAGGCAGGAGACGTAGTGGAGCTTGGTGTAGAAGGACTTGGCGTTTCCAAGCAAAGCGTCATTGCGTATAAAGGGTGAGTTTTGTCTCTACAAAGTATACTTCCCGGTGACCAGCCCACACAAACGGCTAGTCATCGGGAAGTTTGTTTTCCAACACCAGCCCACCCCACTCGATAGATGGTTCGGTTTGTGTTGATTCGAGCTTTTTTTACCTCTATCGCATTGCCGTTATGCCTCTCTACCGAATTCACGAGCCATGATTGAACGAAAGGTGTGTTTGTTACGCAGAATCAGTTGCCGAAAGCTTTTGGTGCTGCTTTTCATGCTTTGCCTGCAAGTGGCGGAAGGCTATGCTCAGGAACTGCAATGGCAAACCTTGCCCGCGATTCCCGACGCAGAGGGATTTGCGGGGATGTATGCAGGTGTTAGCAATGAGGTGCTTTTGGTGGCGGGAGGGGCGAATTTTCCCGAAAAGAGGCCTTGGGAGGGTGGCGAAAAGATTTGGTACGATCGGATTTTTTTCTTGGAGTCCCCAGAGGCGGCATGGGGAACCTCAGATGTCGTGCTGCCAAGGCCTCTCGGCTATGGGGTTTCGATTACCTTCAACAATACCGTATTGATCATCGGCGGGAGCCACTCATCAGGCCACAGTGCCTCGGTGTTCGGATTGCGGTTTGAGAAAGGTCAGGTTGTAGTGGATTCGGACTACCCAGATTTGCCGCATCCCTTGGCGAATATGGCCGGAGCTGTGGTAGACGGAGTGGTAGTCTTGATCGGAGGGCAGAAAAGTCCGCAAGGTCTGGCAGAGTCTCAGTTATGGTTGTTAGATCTGAACCTCCCCCGTGAAAAGCAGCAATGGGTAGAAGGCACGGCTATACCGGGCAAGGCCCGGATGCAGGCGGTTGCTGGAGTCATGGGCGGTGCCTTTTACGTTTTTAGTGGGTTTCACCTTACCGAAAAGGAGGACGGAGGCTGGGATAGGCATCTTTTGCTGGATGCCTATAGGTTTTCACTTGGTTCAGAACTAGTAGGGGGAACTTGGGAGCGGCTCTCGGACTTGCCCAGAGGGATTGCAGCTGCCCCTTCGCCGGCATTTGGAGTCGGTGCTTCTCACCTGCTGATCCCAGGGGGGGTGGATGCAGCGTTGGCTGACCATCCAGATCCTTCCTCACATCCCGGATTCCGGGACCAGTTGCTGGCATACCACCTAATGAGCGATACGTGGGTAGAGATGGGAGAAATCCCCGCGGGTAGCGCTAGGGTCACCGCTCCGACTGCTTACTGGCAGAAACATTGGGTGGTGCCCAGCGGGGAGAAGACGCCCGGAGTGCGCTCGCGTGAGGTCTACGCATTGACCCAACAGTCGGATTTTGGATGGCTAAATTGGTCAAGCGTTGGCATTTACCTGGTGTTGATGTTGGGGATAGGGGTGTATTTTGCCAGACAGGAGAAAACTACCGAAAACTATTTTCTGGCTGGAAGAAAAATACCTTGGTGGGCGGCAGGATTGAGTATTTATGGCACCCAACTCAGTGCCATCACGTTTATGGCAATTCCGGTAGTGGTGTATGCCACAGACTGGCGTTTGATTATGGGGGCCGTAATGATCGTGTCGATTGTGCCCATTGTCATTCGCTTTTACCTGCCGTTTTTTCGACGAGTGAATATTTTGACAGCATATCAATACTTAGAGCGACGATTTGATCGGCATGTGCGTAGTTTGGGGAGTGTCACCTTTATCCTGATGCAGTTGGCGCGAATGGGTGTGGTACTTTACCTCCCTGCTATCGCCATTTCCTCGGTTACGGGCATGGACATATTGCTTTGTATTGGCATCATGGGCGTATTCAGCACGCTATATACCGTTTTGGGAGGCATGGAGGCAGTGATTTGGACAGACGTCATTCAAGTGATCGTACTCCTAGGCGGGGCGGTGACGGCACTGCTGACTGCGGTGGCCCAGATCGATGGGGGGCTTGGACAGGTGTGGGATATCGGGATGGCACAAGGCAAATTCCGCGTCATGGAGTGGGGATGGGACTACCGGGAGCTGGTATTTTGGGTGGCGATTGTCGGTTTCTTTTTTTTGAATATTATCTCCTATACTTCCGATCAGGTAGTGATACAACGCTACCTGACCGTATCCACTGAGAAGGAGGCAGCGAAGAGCCTATGGACCAATGGGATCATGACGCTTCCGGGAATTTTGATGTTTTTGGGGCTTGGAACCGTATTGTATGTGTTTTACCTGACCAATCCGCACAAGGTAGGTAGCTCTCGTCCGGAGGAGTTGTTGCCATATTACATTGTGACTGAACTTCCGGCCGGGGTTGCAGGATTGGTTATTGCAGGGATATTTGCTGCGAGTATGTCTTCTTTGGACAGTTCTATGAACAGTATTTCAACAGCCTATATTTCGGATATTCACCGCATCTTCCGGCCCGGCTGGGGCGATAGCAAGAATTTGAAGTTAGCGAAGTGGCTTACTGTATGGATTGGTTTTTTCGGCACTATGAGTGCGGTTTGGATAGCTGTATCCAATATCGGTTTTGTGTTTGACCTCTTTCAAAAGCTGCTGGGCATGATTGGAGGTACATTGGCAGGGGTGTTTATATTGGGGATTTTCACCCGGCGAGCCAGTGCCAAGGGTGCCCTGTTAGGGATCCTGGCCGGTACCTTGATCACGTTTGTGGTAAGCCAATTGACAGATACGAACGGGTATCTTTTCGGCGCAGTTGGCGTAGTTTCTTGTGTGGTGACGGGCTATTTGACTAGTTTGATATTTCCTGACCGAGTGTCTAAGGCCAAAGGAAATACGTATGGGGATTTGATCCAACGGAACTAACGCCGATCTAGTCTGTTTCCTTATCTGCTGTTTGATGAGTCGAATTGGTCTTTGGGTTCTGCGGTAAGTTCAGTTCGCTCGATTTTAGGTGCAGGTCACGCTGGGGAAATGGGATTTCAATCCCCGCTTCATTAAAGGCGTCATAGGTGTCTGACAAAACTTGATTTCGGACATCTATCCAGGTGTCGAAGTTGGTGACCCAAAACAGTATGCGAAATTCAACTGCACTATCTGCAAAGTTGTGAATGAGGACTTTTGGAGCGGGGAATAGCATGACCTCGTTTTTTTGCAGGACTTCCTCCAGTACTTTTTGTACCAGTTTAAGGTCAGAACCATAGGCAACCCCCACTATTACCTCAATCCGTCGTTTTCTATCCGATAATGTCCAGTTAATCAGGTGCTGAGAGAGTAGGTCGCCATTAGGGATGATGACCTCTGAACCATCATACGCTTGAATGGTACTTGAGCGTATGCCCACTTCTTTCACTACCCCGGATCTTCCACCCACCTCAATGGCATCTCCAATCTGTATCGGGCGTTCAAAAGCAAGTATAATACCGGAGGCGAGGTTGTTCACGATTGTTTGAAGTCCAAAAGCAATGCCGACACTGAGGCCTCCCAATATGATGGTTAAGTTGTCCAAGGAGATTCCCGAAAACGCCAAAGCGAGCAAAAAGCCCACGATCAACACAGCCAGGCGGATAAGCAGCACAGAAGATCCCAGCCTTTTGTCCCGTCCATCTGCTTTTTCGCTGTCGCGAATCGAAATAAAGTAGGCGATGTTCTTTGCCAAAACGGTGGAAACCCAAATGACTACGACAAAGATAAAAATACTGCTGAAGGTAAAGGAAGTGTTCCCGATCGCTCGGCTTTCGATAAAGAACTGCTTGATGGATTCAATGATGAAATCATCAATGGATAGGTTCAACGCCAAAAAATATGCCCACATGGCTGAAGCCAGTAAAATGAAGAAGTTGCTCAATCGCTTATAGATTACTTTGTAGTCCAAGTAATTGGTGTATCCTTTGGTGTTGTCTTGAAGAAGCTCTATTTGCAGATAGAGTGCTTCCATGATGATGGTCACAAAAAGATACAGGCTGATTCCTTGGGTAACACTCATCGTGGCGCTAACCCCAAGCATTTTGGCCAAGCTGAACCTACCTAGGACATGCAATATGACCGAAGCGACCTGGAGGGCAAGATAAAGGTATAAGAGGTACTTCAGATAAGCCGGGTATTGATCTGGATTGCGCTGTATCAGCGATAGGCTGCGCCATCCTGCATAAAGTCCAATTATTGAAAAGGTAACCAGGTACCAGCGCTCTTGATTTGCTTCCTCCACGATTAGGTTACTGACACCAAAGATGATTAGACTGATAACCAAGAAAATCCACATACGGAAAACTTCGCGGATCAAGACCTTTTGTATGAGCAGGGAGGTAAAGACCGTTGTGGCCAAAAGCACTAGGAGAATAAAACTATTTGGCGGGTAGGGCAATACATAGGGCCCAAGGGTAAACATGCTTAACAGGGCACAGAGGAGTGGAGATTTCGTGAGGTATTTGTTTCTGTCAAGGATCAATTTGGAAAATTCCTTTTCTTTTCGAATGCTGTTTACCAAGTAAAAGAACCAAATATATATCCCGAGGCCTAGAATCGTCACCCAAATAAAGGTGTTAAGGTTTCTCTTCAAATAGGTTCGTATGATGATGCGGTTAAGAAGTATTGATTCTTCGACCACTGGGACGAGAGCAGGAAGTTCATTAAGCGAACGTAAATGCCAGATGAACGGAGAATCTTGTTTGGAAAAGGCATTTCGAATGGTCCTTTGCTGCTCTCTGATCTCGTCTTTGGCATCACTAATTCCGACGCTAATGGCCGATAGTTTGGCCTGAAGGTCTAGATTATCGATATTTTGAGCGGTATACAGCGTATCGGCCCGGTTTAGTCGCTTTAAGAGGGCTTCCCATTGTTCATTCAAGGCAGGGAGGGAACTGGAATCCACCATTGAGGTGGCGGATTGGTAGGTGTCTTTCACTACCTTAATATTCTCACCGATTAGGGACAGTGTCTCCGCCCGACCTTCTACCTCGCTACGGAAGCGGCTTATCAAGAGATTGTAGCCAGAAAGCAAGTTGTCCAATTCGCTGAGGTATTGGAGGTTGAATTCGATTTCTCCCGAGTAAAAATTTTGCATGATCCGCTCCACAACTCCTTCTATAATGGAGATGTCGCGATGAATGGTTTCAACCTCCGGACTGCGCTGTAGGCGAATGATGGCCGTCTGTAGGGAGTGAAAATAGTCCTCGTTTTTCCGTATAAGTTCGTTGAGGGTAAGTGGTTTTTGGGGGATGGAATCTGACAAACTGGCAGTGGGGTCTTCGTTTTCCGGTGCTGATAGAGCTGTCGCACTGTCCCGTTGTGCCCAAGTGGCGTGGGTTAGTGATAGTAAAGCAATTACAAGGAAGACAGGGATTATTCTTTGTATACATGCAGCCTGCATAGTGTCAGCGGTGAAATGGGTAAAGCGATACAGAATCCGGGGGTAGTTGGTTTTTATTTCCTCAGAGCCAAATTTATACGATTTAATTGTTAAATTTATAAAAATGCGTCAGTAGCTAAATGACTCCTTCAGATTTATAATTGGAATATCGCCAAACATGGCATCCCGATTGTTGTTTAACTAATTGCGGTGTAGGGTTACCTCAAAGGGGCGCTTGGTAAAATTTTAGTGGGTTGCGTTAAATCCTGTTAAAATTTTCTATCGGAGTTCATTTGGCATTCTTTTGGGGCAACCCAATACGGATAATATCGTGGAAAGTGTATCAATTAACAGAAAGAAAGGAATAAAATGAGCAAAAAGCAGTTTTTCTTGGGAATCGTTTTGGCGTCTCTCATCGGTGGATTAGTCGCCCTGTTTGGGGTGAGTGTGCTACAGGACAAGAATGGAAATTCATCTACCTACACAGAACAGCAAAGTGCCAGTCTTGTCAATTGGCTCAACGATGAGCGCTTTGTCATTCCTGATGGAATCAACTTTGTGGCCGCAGCCCAAGTGGTAACCCCTGCGGTGGTGCACGTTAGGAGTAGTGTGACCGTGAGTGGGCGTTCCGGAGGAGTAGATCCGCTGGAGGAGTTCTTTGGGTTCAGATCACCTTCCCCAAGAGGAGAACAAGCTCCTAGAGAGGGGCGTAGTTCCGGTTCCGGGGTCATCGTTTCATCCGACGGATATATCGTGACCAATAATCACGTGATCGAAAATGCCACCAAGGTGGATATTACCCTGGAGGACAACAGGCGATATGTTGCAAAAGTAGTCGGCACGGATCCCACCACCGATCTGGCACTGCTGAAAATAGAGGAAAAAGGATTGCCCCATATCCCATTTGGAGATTCTGATAATGCGATGATCGGAGAGTGGGTATTAGCAGTAGGCAATCCCTACGAGCTGAATTCCACCGTAACAGCGGGTATTATCAGTGCAAAGGCACGAAATATCCGGATTCTGCGGGACGAAAATAACCTGCAAATTGAGTCATTTATTCAAACCGATGCAGCGGTCAATCCAGGTAATTCCGGCGGTCCGTTAGTAAACCTATCTGGAGAAATTATTGGTATCAACACAGCCATTGCCTCCCGGACCGGAGGATTTAGCGGCTACTCCTTTGCTGTGCCCAGTGCCATTGTGAAGAAGGTTACCGAAGACCTGATGGAGTACGGAACCGTGCAGCGTGGTTTGATAGGGGTTTCTATTCAGGATGTAAGTCCTGAACTGGAAGAGCGTGAGGGCATCAAAATTCAAGCTACCCGTGGAGTTTATGTGGCCGGTGTGAATGAGGGAAGTGGTGGCGAAGAGGCCGGATTGAAAAAGGGAGACGTGATTATCGGCATTGACGGTGCGGATACGTACACCACGTCAGCGTTACAGGAGCGAGTGGCCCGAAAACGTCCCGGCGACAAAGTAGACATAAAATTCCTTCGGGATGGAAAGGAAATGAACACCACTGCGACGCTGAGAAATATTTCTGGAGACACCAAAGTGGTCGTGAAGGAAATTCCAAAACGCGAGGAGTTTGAAGGGGTAGTATTCGAAGATGTGCCAGGAAGCATCAAAAACAGGCTTGAAATCGAAGGCGGGGCTTCCATATCCATCGTGGACAACGAGGCCTGGAAAGAGGCTGGACTTCGGGAGGGCTTTATCATCACCAAAATCGGACGGACTCGCATCAATAATGCGAAGGACGTGGTTGAGGCGCTTAAGCAATATAAGGGCGAAGAGGTAAGTATTTTGGGAGTATACCCCAACGGGCAGCGCTCTTATTACGACGTTCAGCTGTAACGGTTACCGGTGAAATCACCTCATCAAAAAGAGCTGCCAATCATTGGCAGCTCTTTTAATTTGAACTTGGTATAATATTTTTAGATGATAGTCAGTAGCTTGGAATAAGGATAGTAAAAAAAATGAGTGGAATGTTTGACATAATCAATATTGGGGCTACATTTGCAAACCGATTCGGGGAAACAAGTTGATTTTTGTGCCCCTACTAAATGGGAGTTTAGCTCAGCTGGTTCAGAGCATCTGCCTTACAAGCAGAGGGTCGGGGGTTCGAATCCCTCAACTCCCACAGGTACCAAGTCCCTTACTATCAGTAACATGAGAGTCAGGGATTTTTGTTTTGGAGATGGCTCCATGAGTGGTTTAGCTAAGAGTTAGCATCCGTTTTTTAAGGGTCTCTCAATTTTCCATAGAGGCTGTGGTGCCCAAAGTAACTAATCGTTCTCAAACCAATACCACTGGAATAATTCTGTTCATTACTTTTCTAAATTCAGGTATCACTTGAACTGAGTGGTGAGTTCGCCCCTCGCGAGGTAAACTCCCCCTTTGCCACAGAAATCAATCCCGTATTCGGTGAAAACCTTGGCTGTCCGGAAGTTTTCCGCTACAATTTTGCCTACTTTTTTTCTTCGATAATTGCTAATTTTGCTATATTTTAAATGATATTATTATATTTTATTTAAGTAATTTTTTTTTAGGTTTTTAAAAAACTAACCCCAGGATTGATACCTTGAGCCATATCCTGAAGTGTAGTAATCATTATCATACCGGTGAGGTGGTCCCTAAGGGCTTTGAACTTGTGATGAACTGCACAGGGATGCTTTTCCGAACATTCCTTTAAGCCCAGGGCACAGCCAGTAAAAATAGAATCACCGTCAATCACCTGTACAATTCGATAAAGTGGAGCCTTTCTTCCCTCTTCATTGATTTCAAAGCCTCCATGCGGGCCTTTGATGGATAAAAGAAGGCTTTCCCGAACCAAAACTCGTAGGGTTTTGGCTGTAAAAGCCTCCGGAGAATTGATAGCAAAAGAAATCTCTTTCAGCCCGGACCGCTCCTGACCTTCCGGAAGTGTGGCCAGGAAAATCATGGAGTTGATTTCGTATTGACGGGTTTTGGAAAATATCTTTGGACTGATTGATGTGTGAATTGTAACATAAAAATAATAAGGGATAAAAATATCCTGTAAAATTTGCATAAATTTTCGAATAACAAAAAAGGCCTGCCCGGATTATAAACCGGACAGGCTGGCATTTTTCTTACTACTTCTAATCCTAACTTAAAACAGATTCCTTTTTTGAACGCTGAAACTTAGCTTTGATTCGATCAGCTACCTCATAGACCATCGGCACGAGGTACACGGTCAAGATCAAAGAGGAAAGCAAACCTCCGATAATCACCCAAGCCAAGCCGTTTTTCCATTCGCTGGCTGCACCGCTAGCCAAGGCAATGGGAAGCATCCCAATTGCCATGGAAAGTGTGGTCATTAGAATAGGTCGCATTCTTCCTTTGCCGGCTTCGATCAGCGCTTCCCGGGTTCCCATTCCCTTTTCTTTCAACTGATTGGCAAAATCCACGATCAAAATCGCGTTTTTGGCAACCAAACCCATCAGCATGATCAAGCCCAAGAGTGCAAATAAACTTAGGTTATTCATCGACAGATTAAGGGCTAGCATCGCTCCAATCACGGCAACCGGAATGGAAAACAACACCACAAAAGGGTAAATAAAACTATCGTATAGTGCCACCATGATCAGGTAGATCAACAGGAAGGAAATCAACAACACCTGCCCCAAAGCACCAAAACTGTCATTTTGCCGCTTGATATCGGAACCCCACACCATGCTGATTCCTTCGGGAAGAGGATTATCTTTTAGGTAAGCCACCACCTCATCGGCAACCGTACCGGAAGGCCTGCCCAAAGCATCCGCGGTCAACGTCACCGCAGGCTGCCGGTTTTTTCGTTCAAGCATAGATGGAGAATTAGACTGAACCACTTCAGCTACCTGGGACAGGACAATCGGCATTCCCTTGGGATTGATCAGCTGAAAATTGCTGACATCTTCGTACGACTGTCGGTTGAATTGGTCCAATTGAATCCGGACCGGATATTCGGTTCCAGCCTCAGTCAAGGTTGCATCCTCGTTACCCGCAAAGGCATTTCGAAGCGTCAACCCCAATACGGCATTGGATAAGCCCAATCGCTGCAACTTATCCGAATCAGGAATCACCTGAAACTCGGGACTCCCCTCTTCTACGGATAGCTTGACGTAATCCGCACCGGGGATTTTCTCAAGAACCAAGGCCAAATCCTTCGCTACCTGCATTACTTGTTCCTGATCGGGTCCGCTAAGCGTCATCTCGATGGGCGCCGACCGGGGAATCAATCCCAAGGCAGTCATTGAGAAACTGATTCCTGGAAAGGTCCGCTTAAGTTCTTCTCGTACGTCTTTCATGAATTGTTCGGTGGAAAGCCCTCCGGTTTCTTTCTTGTCCAGCAGCTGAACGGTCAGTTCGGATTTATAAGGCAATCCCACTCCCAAACTTCCGATCCCCGTGGTAGGTCCGGCCACATTGCTGAACAGCGTAGAGACTTCAGGCTGCTGCAGCAGAAATTGCTCAACTTGAAGCGTGCGGAGGTTATTTTCCTTCACACTGGTGGACTTGTCGTATTCCAGATAAAGCCGAAACTTACCCTGATCTCCTGTAGCAATCAGTTCCTTGCCGATGATCCCCTGTCTAAGGATACCCAAGGTCATCACGAATAGCAAAATCACCATCCCTGTGAAAGCCAGCTTATGGTTCAAAACCCAAGTTAACTGTCTGCCATACCAAGCGATAAAGCGATCCAACTGATGCTCAAATCCGATTAAAAACCGATTAAATGCATTAGTCGGCTTCAAATCCTCTGCCTTCCCGATTCTAGAAGCCATCCAAGGAGTCAGTGTAAAGCCAACTAACAAGCTGGTCAAGGTAGAAGTGATGACCACTACCGAAAACTGCTTTAGCATGTCAGCAACAAAAACTTGAAGAAAAAGGATCGGCAGGAAAACTACCACGTCCACCAAAGTGATGGATAGCGCCGAAAAACCAATTTCCATACGTCCGACCATTGCTGCGGATTTTTTATCCTTTCTCATATCCAGATGGCGTTGGATATTTTCCAACACTACCGTCGCATCATCCACCAATATCCCGATGATCAACGACATGGCGAGCAAAGTCATCAGATTGAGCGTATACCCGAGCAACCACATCACCGCAAAGGCGGTGACAAGCGAAGTTGGAATAGCGATCAAGACAATCAATGAATTTCGGAAGCTGCGCAAAAAGAGCAGCATGACCAGAGAAACCAGAATCACCGCAAGGATCAAGTCAAACACTACTGAATTCACTGCTGCGATGGTATTGTCCGTACTGTCATCGGCGATAATAAACGAAACTCCTCCGGCAGAATTCTGAGCCTCGATTTGAGCAAGTTTTTCCCGGACAGCCTTCGATACATCGACCGCATTGGCATCGCCTTGCTTCTTGAGCAATAGTCCGATCCCTTCTTTACCATTGAACCGGCTGACTGAAGTGATTTCTTTGGTTTCGTCACTGACTACCGCCAAATCCCTCACATAAATCGGTGTACCGGGCACAGGCATCGCCACTTGGACATTTTCGATGGCTGACAACTCGTTGAATTTTCCGCTCAATCGAACAGAACTTTGAACTTGATCGGTCTGCACATTTCCGGCAGGCACATCCAAGCCAGCCCGATTGATGGCCTCCACTACCTGCTGAAGCGGAATCTGATAAAAGCGCAATTTTTCGGGATCGATATTCACTTGAATTTCCCGCTGCTCTCCACCCAAAACGGTGATCTCGGCCACCCCTTTCAACTGCTGAATCTGAGGTATAAAATCATCCACCATTTTTTGGTAAAAGACCTTGGATTCAAGTTGGCTCGTAGCCGTAATAGACATGATCGGCAGATCGTTAGGCGATACTTTGGTCATCACAGGCGAAAGCACATCCTCAGGCAAATCTTTGGAAATATTGTCGATGTATCGCTGCGCATCTTGCATGGACTGATCGAGATCCACACCATAGTTCATATTGGCAATGATGACCGAGGCATTGGGCATGGACTTGGTGACCAAGTAATCGACACCTTCCAGGTTGGAAAGTGCGTCCTCGATTTTCTCCGAAACCGAAGATTGCACCTCATCAGGCAATGCGCCCGGATAGCCAGTCTTGATCACCAACACCGGCTGATTGAAATCCGGCATGAGTTCATAAGACAAATTGGTAAAGCCGATGTATCCAAGCAGGATAAACAAGCTGAACAAGACGATGATCAGCGAGGGCCTATTGATCGAAATGGAAGTGATATTCATCGCTCAGAAGAAAAATTGGGTTCCACATTTGCACCTTCAAATACATTGACCAAGCCGCCTGTGATGACTAGGTCTCCAGGCTTGATGCCACTTTTCAAGATCAGTTGATTACCAATTCGCTGTGCAACCGCAATGGACTGAAGCTTGGCCTTCCCATCCTGAATCACATAGACTTTGGGATCCAAGTCTGAACCTACTAAGGCAGATGCCGGCAAAATCACTCCTTGGGAATTTGCCTCGGTTTTCACCAAAACTTCCCCAAACATCCCCGCCTTCACGGCTAGATCTCCGGTATTTTCAAACGTCAACTCCACCGGAAAACTATTCCCGACAGAGCCCCGACTGCCAATTAAGGTAACTTTTGCCGGGATTTCAGTTGTAAGAGAAGTAATTTTGATCAGGTGGGAACTACCGCTTTGAAAAAAGGCTAGGTCGTTTTCAGGAACCTGAATGGTCAATTTCACCCGACTCAGGTCAGTCACTTGGATCAAAGGTTTTCCCGGAGCTGCAAAATCCCCGGCTTCGGTCATTTTCGCAGTGATAATACCTGCAAAAGGTGCCCGGATGGATGATTTGGCGATTTGCTCTTTTAGCGTAGCGATCTGCACTTCCAAACCTGCCAAAGCCAGCTCGGTTTTTTCCAATTGTATGCCTTGAATGGCTTCATTTTCCACCAACACCCGGTAGCGCTTCAGATCCGCTTCCAGTCCGCCTTTTTGAACCTCAGCCGATTTGAGTTGAAGCTGAAGTAAGGCAACGTCCTGCTGTACCAACAGCTGATTCGTACCGACTCGCTGACCGACTTCGACAGCCATGCGTGTGACTTTACCCTGCACTTCGGCACTGACTTTACTTTCTCGAAGGGGTTCGATCACACCGGAGAAGCCACGCTGATTGTCCAGCTGACCTTCTGATGCCTTCACTGCAAAAACAGGAACCGATTGATCTTTGTCATAGACATAGACACGTTCTTCGGCAGTTTTTTTATTGGATATTAGCTTGATAGCCACGATTGCGACCAAAGCCAATGGGATGATATAAATGAGTATCTTTTTCATTGTTCAATCAATTGAGTAGTGTGGCAGAAGATTTTTTGAGTTCTAGTGTAGCTTTGAGATAGGCGACCATGGCATCGAGATAGCTTTGTTGGGCAGATCGAAGGGATTGATCCGCCAGCAGGATATCCGTCAGCGTCGCCAAACCTTCCTGCTGAAGCAGTATGGATTTGGCATAAATGGACTCGGCAAGTTGGATCTGAGAGTCAGTGGTTTGGATTTGCTTTTTGGCGGTAGCCTGCTGACGCAAAGCAGCTTGATAGTGCATCTGAGTCTGATCGGCTACGAGTGATTTTTGAATCGCGGCATTTTCCAATTCCAGTTCCTTTTGGCGGATCTTTTTGGAGGTGACCGTTCCGTTAAAAATCGGAAAACTGACCTGCGCTCCGATGAAGCTCTGAGGGTAAAAATCCAGAAATGATTCCGGTGCACCATTGTATCCAAAACCAGTCGTTCCATAGTTGGCAATCAGGTGGACACTTGGAATTCTGGAGTTTTTGATGGCTTTCAATTCATGCCCAAGCATTTTTTCCCGGACTTCCTGAATTCGAAAATCAGAAGTCAAGCCCGGATTGGGAGCTTCCGATTCCTCGATTTGAACCTGAGTCTGTACATCCATTTCCCGATCAAGTGGCAAACCCATCACCAATTTGAGCTGCTGAAGTACGGTTAGGTATTGGCTTTCCAATTGGAAAAGCTGGGATTCCAGTTGCTGATTTTGCAGGATGACCTTGTCCAAATCCGTTCTGCTGGCCAATTTTTGCTCATAAAGCAAGCGAACGTTTCGTTCGAGCTTTTCCCCATTGACTTGGTTGGCTTGGAGAAAAGCAAACTGATTTTTCAGAATCTGGGCATTGTAATACAGATTGGAAACTTCCAGGTAAACCTGTTCCTCGGTTTTGACCCGCTGCCGTTCGGTCAGTTCCTGATACGATTCAGAAATCTGTATTCCCGCCATCACCTGTGGATCATAAATCGGCATTCTCAGATTGACATTACCCATGATGGTATGAGGCACGCCAAATTGTACCGCCCGATAAACTCCCTCCGGTCCACCAAATGCAGCTTGTGGCAGCATCTGATAGGGTAGCTGGGTGAAGTACTTGTAGTCAGCCGTGGCCATGACTTTAGGCAGAAGCTGACTCCGCGACTCCTGATTTTTCAGCTCAGCGGCAGTCAATTGATTTCCTGCCATCTGCAAGGTTTTGTTATGCATCAAAGCCGTATCGAGACTTTGCTGCAGCGTCCATTCCTGCGCCTGTGCGGTTACTCCGAGAAGCAGTGTCAGCAAGAAAATGATAAACAGTTTGTGAATATTTACTAACATAATAAGATAAATTTTTTTAGCTTTTAATCAGTGTTAAAATCGATTGAATCAACTCATTCCCGGTAGTATTCAGATCAAAGTTGAATCCGGAAACCCTCCATTTGAACATTTGAAGGCGAAAAGCCCCCAATACCAAATGCACCAATTTTTCGGCAGAAACGTCGGTTTTGAATATTCCCTGTGCCTGACCCTTTTGGATCAAAGGCATCAGAAATCCCATTTTAGTCTGCATCAAAGCCAAAATTGCTTGATTGATCTGATCACTTTCCTCCCAAAGACCATCAGAAAATACAGCCACCACGAAATGGGGATGTGCGGTAAAAAAGGAGAATTGACTTGAGAAAATAGCCTTGAACAAGTCTTCTACGCCCAAATTAGAATCCAGCGCAGAAAGCCTGGATGACATGTTTTCCCGAAGGTATTCGAGCAAAGCCAAAATTATCGCCTCCTTGCTGGAAAAATGCCTGTAAATAGCCGCCTCCGAAAATCCCATTTCCAAAGCGAGCTTTTTGGTGGTTAGGCCTCCGATACCGGATTCGGTCAGGATTCTGCCTGCCGCATCGATGATTTCTTTTTGTCTTTCGGAGATCATTTTTGAGTTAGTTAGTGTTTACTAACAAATTTCAAAATAAAAATCGTAACCACCAAACTTTTATGCCAAAATGTTTTTCAATTCAAATTCACAAATGGTGGATAGTCCTTATCCAATTTTTTTTGCGGCTTGAATATTGATGTTAGTCAGGATCCCAATACCAACTCTCCTCAGGCCTGCCTCAACTTTGCTAGGAGCAGTGGCCAAATCTTCTGACTTCAGGTTATGGGATAGATCGTAAGTCATGGGATCGCATGGGTTGGATGAATAATTATTTCCTTCTAAATAGTGCGACCGAATAGTTTTGGGCAGTTCCGGAAGGGGTAATATGATCGTAATTTAAGCTTTGGATTAGCTCAAACTCTTGTACGAAAAACTCCTCCAAATCTTGGATATCGTATTGTTGTACAGTAAGTCCGCTGCAGGTGGTAGGGCCAGATTTGGAAAAGGTCATGACCAGCAAAAATCCTCCCGAATGAATGGAGCATTCCACGAGCCTTCGATAGATTTGCTGATCTTTTGGATTGGTAAGAAAATGAAATACTGCTCGATCGTGCCAAAGGTCAAATTTTTTTTTAGGCTCAAAATCAAGAATATCACAAGCCTCCCATAGCACCTTGGAGGAGGGTTCACCTAGTCTTATTTTTGATTTTTCCAGGGCTGAAGCAGAGATATCCAACACCGTAATTTTCTCAAATCCCTCTTCCAAAAGCCAATCCACCAATGCTCCATCTCCTCCACCTACATCGATGACTGAGGTGGTTCCAGAGATTTTTGTTCCTGAGATTAGATCAATAGAAACTTTCGGTGTTCCCTGAAACCAACCCACTTGAGTAGTATCTTTGGTTTGATAGACATTTTCCCAGTGACTTTTGTTGATTTTTTCCATTTCCTTTTTGATAGAAAGGTAAAAATGGACAAGAAAGTCTCCTTTTACAGTGACTTGGGTTACAAATTCCTGCTTATTGGTTTCCCCCAACTCACCAAGCGTGGGCTTACTTCACCGAAAATATTAACGATGATGCATTTTCGAATAACCCTTACTTTTAAGAAAAATTACTGTAAATGCAATAGAAGTTAAAATTTCTCTAACCTTTAAAGATCACGGAGGAATTATCCTTTATTTTTTTATATATTAGATTTGCTTCTCGGAAGGGAAAATCAGTTCCTTTTCTTTTAAACTTAAAAAGGATAACAATATCCTTTAATAAAGTAAGTAAAATGAAATTCCTGCAATTAAAAGCCCTAAATCTACTCCCATTGGTTCTTATAAGCCTGGTTTTGGGTATTTCAGGAGGCTTGATCAGATTGGGAGAGGTCTCCATCCCAATAGCAGAGGCGGGAATTTATTATGCCAGGTGGCTTTTTGGGGACTTTGATTTCGATCGAGCGCGCGATGGTCATGGAAAAAAAACCTGGCTGATTATTCCTCTTTTGACTGGATCTTCGGTCTTTCTTTTCCTAATGGGATACGCTGATCTGGAGCTTATTCTCCTAATGGCAGGTTCACTCAGTCTGAGTCTGATTATGCACCTGCAAAGCCTCAAGCATCCCAAATTTCACACGGCATTGCTGTATGGAGGAGTGGTCTCTTGGTTTGTAGGCATTTCCTCGCTTGGCAAACAGTTACCTCCTATTGATTCAATTTATCCTGATGGCTTGGATCATCCTGTGGAAAATTGATCAAAGTAAAAAAGGAAGGCCTGAGCGTAACCAAAGTCACTCTGATAATCCAAAAAACCAATCATTTTTGCATACCGGTGTCTAAAACTTGGCTACATATTGCCCTGATCTTGCTCATTCTACTAAACGGAATGGGTTACACGCTGATTCAGATCCACTTTTACATGGACCGGGGCCAAATCACGGCACTGCATTGTATCAACAAAGACAAGCCCGAACTTGAATGTGATGGGAAGTGTGAGCTTTCCAAACGACTTTCCGAAGCCAAAAATCATAGTGAAAGTGGAGAAGAAATTACTCTGGAAGAACTTCAACTTACCTTTTTGGCAAAAAATCGGGAAGCATTTCTATATTTCATCCCCAAGGTAAATCATGAAATCATCCCTACCCCAAGGTATCAAATGGTCCATTCTTTGGATTTGGGAAAGTATTTTTTTCATCCCCCACAGGGCTGATTTTTTTCCAGAAATGAATTCGGAATTGTGCTATTCCGGAGACAATCCCTTTTAATTTCGTAAATCGATTATCATGAAAAAGCTCATTTTGCCGGCTTTAAGGATGGTATTTGTCCTTGCCTTGGCTCTACACAACCTTTTCCCTGCCGTTGCGCAGGAAAAGCAACCCCTTCGTATCTTGGATCATACCACGCTTGAAGGAATCCCGGGAGTTACTTATCGCCATGGCATCCAAAAAGGGATTTCAGACAGAAGTGGCACCATTTATATAGCGACCGATGAGGAAACGTGGCTGTATCTCAGCCATCTTGGCTACGGTGCTTGGACGCTCGATCCACTGGAAATATCTAAAGCCATTCAACATGGAAGCATTTCTCAGAAGGAAAAGCTACATGGTCTACAGCCACTATCGGTGATCTCCCTGAAAATGACCGACGAAAAAGACAAAAAAATTACCATCTCTGATCAGGAGCGACTTCACCACGATGCCGGGGCTATTCTTAGTTTAGATCCGATCGTTTCGGGAATTCGCAAAAGCAGCAGCTTTGCCTTTGATCCGGTCATACGTGGGTTCAAATATGATCAGCTCAATATCGTAGTCAATGGCCTCCAATCAGCCAATGCAGCCTGCCCCAACCGCATGGATCCGCCTACTTCCCAAGTTGCCCTCAATCGTATCCGCGAAGTAGAAATTCTTAAAGGACCGCATGCTTTACGGTACGGAATTGGCCTTGGAGGCACGATCAATTACATTCAGGAGGCTCCGGCTTTCACTGCCACTCCAGGAATTTACGGACGGGTTTCTTCCCTTTTTGAAAGCAATGGCGATGTTTGGAGAAACGATGCCCGACTGGGTTTTCAGGGAGCAAAGTATGACATCGGGGTCTTAGGAAGCTACTCCGTCGGCAATGACTACCTCGATGGAGATGGAAATCCAGTTCTTGCCAATTTTAAGCGGGGAACCGTGGGTTTTTATGCGGATTTTCAAGCCACACAAAAGGATCTAGTTCAATTATCCGTCAACAGAAACTTTGCCCGGGATGTGGATTTCCCTTCTCTGGGAATGGACCTACGCACCGATGACACTTGGATGGGAAGCTTAAAACATACCCGGGTTTTTAGCGGGAGATCACTGGCAAAGTGGAGCAACTCGATCTATTTCACTCAGGTAGATCACCTAATGGACAATCTCTTGAGAGAGCCTCGTACCTCAAATGCCGGAGTACCCGTGATCACCCAAAACTTCGGCTTCCGAAGCGAGGGAGAGTGGAAGTTTAGCACAGCCAAACTCTTTGCGGGAGTGGACTTCAAAGAGGAATCTGCAAACGGAATTCGTACTCGTGAAATCACTGCCGGTCCGATGGCAGGCAAGGTTTTCTACGACAATCTATGGCAGGATTCCCAGATCCGTAAAACAGGACTTTTCGCCAATTACCTGATTCCCGTGGGCCAAACGGTCATCAGTGCTTCAGGAAGGCTGGAAGTGAATCAGGCAGTAGCCAGCGATCCGGCAGAAGAGTTTGCCCAACTACACAGCGAGGTAGAAAACACCCAACTCAATCCTGGAATCAGCATTGGTGCTCAGCGGGATTTGGGAAAGGCATTCAGCCTTGGCATTTGGGCTGCGACTGTGAGAAGAAGCGGAAGTCTTTTGGAGCGCTACATCAACTATCTAGCTGTGGGGCTTGATCCATGGGAACTGGTAGGTGATCCGCAGATCAAGCCTGAAACCAACAATGAATTGGATCTTGTGCTCGGGTACAACCGTGATAAAATCTCCCTTGAACTCACCCTTTTTGGTTCGTATATGACGGACTACATCTCCTCTGTCAAAACCGACTTGAAGCCCCGATTGGCCACGAGCCCGGGCGTGCGACAATACATAAATGTAGATGAAGCGGTGAAAACTGGCTTCGAACTCAATTTCAGACAGCAACTCAGTAGCAATTTCAGTCATACGCTTGGCGTGGCCTACACCCATGGTAAAGACCTGATGTTGGACGCCCCACTTCCAGAGATTGCTCCTTTGGATCTTCGATACGGAGTGAGAGGAGTATTTTTGGATGAAAAGCTTCAGACTGGACTTAATGTAAGACATGTCCTAGCGCAAGAGCGGGTTTCTGAGGCATTTGGAGAAGGAAAAACTCCAGGCTTCACCCTGCTTGATCTGGATGCAAGCTATCCGATCGGAAAAATGCTACTTTTGAAAAGTGGTATTCAAAACCTCTTCGCGGAGACCTACTACGAGCATTTGACTCGCCCGATTGGAGCAAACAAAACTCCGATGTATGCACCGGGCAGAAATTTCTTCGTGATGTTGAGTTTTAAGTTTCCTTGATCCAAAATTTATTCCAATGCTTCTGGAGTTACATCGCGAGGAGAAAGGCCTGTTCCTCCTGTGAAAATCAACAGTGCAATTCCGGATTCAGCGGCTTCTTTTGCATGCTGCTTGATCAGATCTAGATCATCTGGAATGATTAATTTTTCCAAGACGCTCATCCCTTGCTTTTCAAAAGGAAGAATTCCAAAGCTTTGGATTGATCTGTTTCATTTCTACCCTGAAGCATATTGTAGCCTAATTGGTTGACAAGATGCTCGGGAGGTCTAAAATCCCAAGAAAGTCGCTCCGAAAGTGCTTGAAAATGTTGAGTCAGATGGCTTATGTCTTGCACATCACGGTAGGAAATCCCATAACCTTCAAAAATGGTGGTGATTCCGTTATAGAAGGCAATAATTGGAACGGAGTTATGGTTTTCATTTTCGAAGTATTCCAATTTTGCAGGCAATTCACCCTTGCTTTTACTGTTCAATGACTCATACAATCGGACATGACGATCACGGTTTCTGATATTCCTTTTGCCCCAATTGGCAGTAGCTAGGTAAAGAAATCTTTCAAATGATCGATCGGTCAGGGTATTTAACTTTTGGTCCATGGTTTCTGTATCCCAGGTTCCGAAACTTGGGTCAACTGCAATAAATGAATTGAAAGGAGACTTTTCCTTCATGTAGGCATGAGTGGCCAACAATCCTCCCAGAGAATGTCCAAAGAGTATTCGATATGGAGCGGTCCTGTACTCTTGGTCTAACTCAGGTAAAAGTTCTCCTTCCAAAAAGCTAAGAAAACGATCTCCACCTCCTGAATTATTCGCTCTTACCGTAATGATTTTGTCAGGTGTAAAGTCCCTTCTTCGATCTACATTTTGTATGCCCACCACAATCATCTCCGGGATTTTCCAGCTTCTATAAAAATCAGAACTCAGGTAGTTTACGGTTCCTACGATCGGCTTAAAGTGTAAATTTCCATCGAGTACAATTAGCACCGGATAGCGCTTATGGTAGGATTCTTTTTCATGGTAGGAATCAGGAAGGCTAATCCAATACGCTCTTTCTTCATTCAAGATATCCGAATGAAGGGAATGCTTTGTGCCGATTACAATGGGGCCAAGATCTTGTGATTTTACTTGATTGATTCCAATTAACACTAGCAGAACTGCAAGAAAGTTTCTTTTCATTATTTTTTTAGTTTTATTGACAACTGCTGGGATTTTCGCAACTCAGTATAGTCAAAGGTCTAATTATTAGTATGTTACGATTTTAAATTATAGATTTAAAATCAGATTTACTGACTTATTCGACGGTACAAAAATTATTTTAGGCAGGCGTGTTGATTTATAACTTAACTGCAGTTTGTCCATACAGCATAAATGACTGCATGTCTTCATCCTTTTTAAAGGAAATTTGTATCCCGGTATTCGTATGAATAAAATCCAACTCTTCTCCCACAATGGGAATAAGCGGATATTCATCCCCATTTGGAAAGAAAAGTGAAATTTGATTTGTGCCTTCGTCGAAGGAAATAGACAAATCTATTTGGTCGTTCCAACTGTATTTTCCAGACAATCCATCCAATAGGTTTGAATCTATTGGCTTACGCTTAACCTCGGTTTGCTTGAAATGCTGCCAATTATAAATCTGAGAGGCAGATAGTAACAGTTCATTTCCCAGCGCCCCACCATTATCAGAATTAATTAAATAGACCAAGCCATATCCACTGCTTAGGCTTATTGTCATTCCCGTACGGAACCCTGCATTGCCACCATAATGAGTGAGCGAAATATCATTCTCAGAACGATTCACGATGAAACCATACACATGACCATCTCGCTCATGACTTAAAATAGAATGGATATCGGAGGCTGAAAATATCGAAGTGTCGCCTTGATAAGCTTTATAGATCTCAATCATGAATCTGGCCATGTCTTCCGAGTTACTCCAAAGCCCAGCTGCTGCTTGCTCTGGGTGATTTCGCCAGCCACCTTCAAGCAAATCTCCCGATTGCGTATAGCCTTTAGCAACCCTAAGAGAATCCGAAGCAGTCAAAGGCTGTGTGAACAGTGAGTTTTTCATACCTGCAGGTTCAAGAATCCATTTTTCCATGATGCTGGAAAATTCCTCATCAAATATATCTTGAAGTGCCAGTTCGGCCAAAGTGTATCCACCACCGGAGTAAGCCAGCGTTTCATTGGGAGCTGTGACAACTTCTATCGCTGGGGAATTAACATCGGCATTGCCTCTTAAGATATCCAGGTCAGAAGGCACCCTGAGACTTTTCTCATATCCCTGATACCCTCCCGGGCTGATACCTGAGGTATGGGAAAAGATATTGCGAAAAGTAATGGGGTTATCGGATGTTTGTTTGCCTTTTGGAATTACAAATTCCTTCAGATAATCCTGGATATTTTTATCCAGATCTATTTTACCTGCAGCATGCATCCGTAATGTCGCAAGAAAGGTCACGGGTTTTGATAAAGATGCTGCCTGGTAAATGCTGGTACTGTCTAGGTTTATTTGCTGTTGAAAATTTTCGTTTTGATAAATTTCTGTCCAGGCTATTTCTGGTCTAGCCCCCTATTAATCGGACTTTATTTTTTTTGATATTGCATTATAATGC
>NZ_JACVCV010000017.1 GCF_017811155.1 Lunatimonas salinarum
CAGTGACCTCCTGCCCCGAACGCTTTCGGGGGAGTCAGAAGCTCTAACCAACTGAGCTATAGGCCCAAATTAATCTTAGCTTTTTTGGTAACCTCCTGTTCCTATACACATCAGGCAAATCAGAAGTACTAATAATCTGATTACCAACATTTACCGGGAGAACATACCATTTTTAAAAGATATCCCCCAGTAACACCTTGCTTTTGGGACTGCAATGTTACATATTTGGATTTAATTTCACAACTCCATTCGGCATGAAAAATATGAAAGATATTAAATTTTTAATCTTTGATTTAGGAAATGTAATTTACGATATAGATTATTCCCTCACTTTCAATAAATTATACGAGACACTGCCCCCAACTGCCCACGAATGTGTAAAGGACTTCATGGTGTCTGATATCCACTACCAACTGGAGATGGGCAAAATCAGCGAAGCAACATTCCGGGATGGGGTGAGAGACTACTTTGCACAGAACTGGGATGATGCATGGATCGACGATGTTTGGAACGCACTGTTGGTGGATATCCCACAGGAACGTCTCGACCTGCTCAAAAAGCTGAAAAACAGCTATCAAATTTACATGCTCAGCAACACCAACTCCATCCACTTCAAGGTCGTCGAAAAGGCGTTTGCCGACAAACTTGGAAGCCAGTGGGCGGAATTGTTCGATCGGCTTTTCTTAAGCCACGAGATGGGCCTTCGCAAGCCCGACCCAGCAATCTATCAGACCGTAGTAGCGACAGTGGGCGGAAGACCGGAAGAATTTCTCTTTTTTGACGACCTGGAATCAAACCTAGAGGGCGCCAAAAGTGTTGGAATCCAGACCCATCATGTGAATCATCCCAAGGCATTGATCGAGTTTTTTGCGCATGTATAGACCAAGAACATATGCCAAACACGGCCTATTGTTTGTCCTTACCCTGATTGCCACTACCTTGGCCGGTGGGGAATGGCTGTTTGGCAGAAGCATATTATCGAAGGAAAGTCCACTAACCTGGGAATATTTTCTTCGGGCGATGGCGTTTTCTGTACCCTTTATCGGAATCTTATTGGTTCATGAACTCGGTCACCTCTTCGCTTCCATACACCACCGGGTGAAGGCGTCACTGCCTTACTTTATCCCCGGATGGTTGGGATTTATCGGGGCACCATCGATCGGTACGTTCGGGGCAGTTATTCAAATGAAAAGTCTGGTTAGCAGCCGGAGAAAGTTTTTCGATATCGGTGTCGCCGGACCGCTAGCCGGATTTATCTTGGCGATAGGCGTATTGATCTATGGATTTACCCACCTTCCCGAGGCCGATTTTATCTATGAAATACATCCTGAATACCTGGATCCGGATTATGATCCGGAAAAACAAGAAGGTGTAATGGACCTGAAACTGGGTTACAACCTGCTCTTTTGGATCTTGGAGCAGACATTGGCAGACCCGGAACGGATGCCCAATATGTCTGAAGTGATCCACTACCCCTACCTCTTCGCAGGGTATCTCGCCCTGTTTTTTACGGCTCTCAACCTTCTCCCAATCGGACAGTTGGATGGTGGTCACGTCATTTTCGGATTATTCCCCAAACACCATAAAGCCATCTCTCTTTCCGCTTATACCATATTCATCTTCTTTGCCGGGCTGGGAGTGGTTTCTCCTTTCGAAGATTTCAGTTACCTGCTGATTGCCCTGCCACTTTACGTGGGATTCGTGTTTATTTGTTACTCGAAATCTGGACTGACAATGATTAACAAGCTGATGGTTGCCTTGCTGATCGTTGCCCTGCAATATTCCCTCATCAGCTTCTTCCCAACGCTAGAAGGTTATAGCGGGTGGCTGTTTTTTGCCTTCCTGGTGGGGAGGGTTCTCGGGATTCAGCACCCAGCAGTAGTAGACAATCGGCCACTAAGTCCCACACAAAAAATAGTAGGTTGGGTAGCTATTTTGCTATTCGTCTTTTGCTTTATCCCGCAACCATTCATTATTGACTAAAAAAAGAAAGGAGAATTACTCCTCCTCTTCCAATGCGCGGTATGCAAGGATACCTCCCAACACATTGCGTACTTTATCAAAGCCCTTTGAGGCCATAAAGTGCTTTGCATTGCCACTGCGAGCACCGGATCGGCAATGAATGACTATTTCCTTGGACTTGTATTCTTCCAGCTCGTCCAATTTGTCCGGAAGCTCCCCCAGGGGAATGTTCCATGCACCCAAGTTATCGTCTTCATACTCATATTCTTCCCTCACGTCAATAAAAAGGAAATCTTCATTACGAGCCAATCGCTCTTTTAATTCACCTACAGTTATATCTTCCATGCGTTACTTGATAATTAATCTTATAGCCTTCCACTTATTTCCAGCAAGTACCCTCACCAGATAAAGTCCTTTTTGTCGATTGGTAAAATTAATCAAATTACCCTGTTCCGTACTTTCAATAGGCACATTAATTTCCTTTCCCTGAAAATCAAAAACCATAATCCGATCTGCCGGCCCGGTCAAAACCACATTTTCAGAATAGGCGGGATTGGGATACAGTGATAAACCGGCATCCGACTCCGGTAAACTTACCTCCATAGGAGGCGTTAGCGACAGATGGGGCCGTATCATCAGGCTCCCTGAAACGGTCTCATTTTGCTCCCATTCTCCGTAGACATTGAAAAAAACCTCCTCTGAAGAGTCCGTGCTTTTGTCAAGTCCTACATAGATAAAATCATTGGTAAACTGGGTAAATCCCACAAAGAAAGACCCGGAAACGGAAATATTGGTATCTATGGGGAAATATGCAAAATCACCGAACTCATCAAAATCGGGTATCAATACTTCCTTACGATATATCCCGTTGCGGGTCAGGGAGTCCCAAACCATTAGCTCCAACGCATTGCCCCGCTGCAAATAATTGGCAAAGTTAATGCTTACACCGGTCAAATAGACCTGTTCAGGCGCTTCGTATCGTATTGCCAGCATACCGGAGGTTTGGTTGATTCCCGCAGCGTATTCCGCAGATCCATCGTCATAGGCCATAAAATCCCGCAACGGCGTGATGGTACGAATCGTGTCATTTAAACGAAAATCGATGGCGGATTCAAAGAGCGTATCCTGCCCCACCAATTGGGATACCTTCAGTTGATCTCCTGTAGAAAGATACAGCAAGGTTTCCAAATCAAACCCCTCATTGGGTAACTCACTCAGTTCGCCCATGGGGCTGCTGAAAAAGTTTCGTCGTTCTCGTGCCAAGGGTACTGGGATAAGGGGGGTATTGGCATTGATCAGTTGAATCGATGCGCCCGTATCGGCGTCACGCAAATCAACGGTAAATTCCATGGCCCGAAATCGATTACTTAAGTTGTTAAACTGGCTTTCCAATCGAAGCTCTTCCCCAACGCCGAGTTGACCGAGCCAAAACACGGGGTAGGCTGTATACCGTCCCAAGGGACTGTTGGGAAGCAAGGTGAGCGCCCGATCCTCGTAAAAGATATCGGATGGATTGCGGTTTTTATGAAGGTATACATAATCCAATACCCATGTATCAAAAGGCCCTGAAAGCCGTCCAATGGTTTGGAAGCGAAAACGGAAACCGGCATGCAAAAACTCAGGTTCCACTTGTAAGATTACCTGTTCAAACGTGTCTCGACTCAATTGATCTCCACCTGCCTGTTCCCAAACAACCACCCATTCTCCCGCTTCGTTTAAAAAATGTAACTCCAGCTGATCGGTCTCATCGGGGACTTCTCCTTTTCCACCCGCCTGCCAAAAAAAGCTAAGGAACACCGTTTGCTGCTCGTCGGGTGTAAGGCTAGCGAGATCTATGGCAAGGGAGGCCAGCCGATCTCCTTCGCCGTTGGTTAACCGTTCTCTTGAGTAGGGATTGCCCAAGTCATCAACACCATCCAGATAAACCATGCCCAATGAGGGCGGATCCACTCCGATGGAATTAGACCAGCTAACCCCTCGGGCTTCCCAAAGACTCGTATTTAGGGAGTCGGTAGAAAAATCGTCCCAAAAGGGGAGGGTAAGCAGCTCTTCCGCCAATCGGGCATTGTAGTCGGCTGGAGTTTTATCGTAATGGTGGGGACTTGGAACCAACGGAAGCTGCTGAAATTGGCTAAAGGCAGGCGTAATGAACCCCGCAAAAAGGCAAAAAGCCATGCAGGACATTATGGTTCCCAGGGCATTCATTTAGAACTGGCTCTCATCCAATAATTCCGACACCCAAATATCCACCCGTTCACCGGTCTTGGCCATGATGCCATCCGGAGGAAGCTGCCTAACCACGGTTCCCTTGGGCACCGTATCGGTTTTTACGTAATTCACATTTCCCATTCGAAGACCGGAACCTAAAATCAAAAACTCAGCCTCCACGTCATCCAGGCCGATTAGATTGGGCATCTCGAAGCTCTGATTACCGTAGCCATCTCCCACGACCAGGTCAATTTGGGAACCCTTGGGTATCTCAAAACCTTCCTCAATATCACGCCCTCGGTACTTTTGCTCCAGCACAACATTGATACCGATGTCGGGCACGTAAATTATTTCTCCACGTACCAGGCCGTAATTTGCGAGTACTTCCTGGGCGTTCTTCAGCTGCGTATTTACCAATCCCGGCATTTTGATCAACGGCGGATTTTCAGCATTCAGCGTAACGTAGATTTTGCGGTTTTGCTTGACCTTGGCACCCGGTTTGGGGTTTTGCTTGAGTACAGATAGTGGCGATACCTCCGCTACAAAGCCGCTATCGGGAGTCACTTCGTACCGTAGATCTCTGGCCAACAGAAAGTTAGCTAGCTCCGAATAGTGAATACCCTCCAAATCGGGAACAGTAACCGATTCGCCGTGATTGGTATAGCCCGGTAAATAGATATTAAAGAAGACGAATAACATAAGGAACAGAATCCCAATCATGATTAGGATGTGGGTTCCCAGTTTCTTCAATCCTTTTATAAATCCTTCCATAATGGTCTTATATAAACAATAATAAACACGTAAAACTAACCAATTTTAGGTGCAAGTGAATACTGAGTGTCCATCAAAAGTGATTCCAATGCGAGTGGTTTTGATATGAATTAGCATAATTCCCGTTAATTTATGCAAATCAACGGACAATCAACCTCCTAGTCTCGGTAAAAAACCGGCTGCTGATCTGCACAATATACAGTCCCTTCGCAAACTTAACCGTGTCAAATGTATAGGTTTGATTTAAGGTCTGTGGTTTTTCCTGATCAAGCACCACCTGTCCAGAAGGAGAGATCACTTGCACGCGAACGCTTTCAAATTCGGCAAAATTAAACGCCAAATGAAACCGGTCAGACGCCGGATTGGGATATAAAACGGTATTGTTCAATCCCGGATCTACAGGCTGGGGATTGTCCGACAGAAACAACTCCAAATCATCCAGAAACAGGACGGCACCGGGTGCTCCCTGATTGCTCACCCGGAAAAATAGTCGGACGTTGTCTTCACCCGCATAAGCTGACAAATTCACAAATTCCCGCTCAAAAGGACTTGGATTTGTCTGATTGGGCGGTTGCGCACGTTCACTACTGTTCAGCCCTGCCCCTTGCCTACTCCACACGGTATCCGCCGTAACCCCACCATCGGTGCTCACAAGCAGATCAAAAGAAAGGTCTGACGTACTTGAAAACCCTCCACCACTCCAACCAAAGAACAGACTGGCCCGATCCGTCCCGCCCAGATCAAAGAGCGGCGACGCAAACCAATATGAGTCCCCTTCTTCTATCATGGTCAATCCCAAGTAGCTGTTTTCTCCCTCGCCCAAAAACACCCGCCAAGAAGAAAAATTCCGCTCCGGATTAATCCTAAGCCAAGAACCCAAGGCTTCTGACTGGTCAAAGTCCTGCCTCCAAGGAATCTGAATCCTACTGCTGTCCTGGAAAATATGCCAGCGCAGGGAGCTGTAATTTCCACCATTCTGGTCAAAATTCGGCTGGTATATGCGGTAATCTATTCGGTTTTGCCCAAATCGGAATAGATCAGGCAGCTGCAATGCCTTGGTCTCACCTACGCCCAATGCAAAGTCCCTAATCAGCAAGGTGGTCATATCTGCCACCCGACCCTGCATGAAGACGTCCACCAAGAAACCGTCAATAGGGAGATTGCCCGTATTGCTTACCAATACTTCGTCCCGGTCTTGAAGCCCTGCCGTAACCGGCAAAGGACTACTCTTTTGGGCCAACTCAAAATCGTACCGATAGACCTCATTATCCTCAATGACCAGATTTTTTACAAATATGTTATTCCCAAACCCATTACTCGATATGAGTGCCACCCTGACCTGATCATGTCCGGCATACGCACTTAGGTTAACCACTTCCTTCCTAAACTGACCATGGCTGTCGGGGAAAAATTCGCTAAACGTACGCGGCTGCGTGGCGAGGGAGTCATCTCGCTTGGTATACAGGTAATCCATGGCCTGAAACGTATTGCCGCAGTCTAAAGAAACGGCCACCATCAAACCTTCTTGAAATTGCTCACTGTCAAAGGGCGAAAAGGCCAGATCAAAGGAAAGCTGCGCATTGCTTACATCCTGTAGACTGAAAGTGGGACTGACAAAGTAATCGATCTCTCCCTGCAGGTTGTAGTTGTATCCGTTCAAGTAAATAAGGGATTCGCTAACCCCATCAAGGGGCAGCTCTATACGCTCCCACGTCACCAGGTTGTCCGGGTTATAGATATCCCAACGTTCAATGCCCTGTCTCGCTTGGTAAAAAGGCAACTCGGTAAATGACGCAAAAACGGGGGATGAATTCAAGTAATTGTTAAAAGGGTCTTCATCCTGCCCACCGTTGACGGTTAGAATTTGCGCTTCAAAGAAATTGACCTCAGCGGTCAAAGCCATTGGGTCAAAACTAAGCGTGTCGCTTGCTCCTACCGGCAGGTCCAACGAAAAGGAGCGGGTTTGCACGGTTTGGTCGTTCAAGCGGATCTGAACTTCCGCGCTTTCAACGGAATTTGCACCGACATTGGTAATCAATATCCGAGGGATTACGTCTCCCGTGCACACAAATCGATAAGGATCAACGATTTTATCCAACCTCAAGTTGTTTACCAACAACGTGGGATCTTCCAAGCCCCTACTGCTAAGAAGCGAAATTCGTCTGGGGCTGGAGGCAAGTACGGTGTTCATCCGCTCGATTTGCCCAAGGGTAAACAGGTTCATACATACATCCGAGGTGTAGTCCATGAAATTCTGGATCATATCCACCGAACCGCAGCTGGAACGGGGGTGTGGTGGGCATCCAACAGTAAAAAATCCCTGTTCTGGCGTATCGCCTACAAAATCATCCACACCACAGGGACCATCTCCCCAAATATGCCTTAGCCCTAGAAAATGCCCCACTTCATGGGTAGCGGTGCGCCCTCTAGAGGAGGGAACGGCATTTCCCCCCTCACCAAAATACCGGTAATCTATCGTAACTCCATCCGTCAAACGGGAAGGGGGGGGGAAATCCAATCCCGGTAGATTGCTGGCTACCGGAAAGGAAGCATAACCAATATTGGGAGCCTGTAGGGGCAAGACCCAAAGGTTCAGGTAATCCTCAGCAGGCCAGTAGGCAAGCTCACTGATTTGCGCATTAAACCCAAGAGGATAGGTCTCCCTGCTTCCCTGCACTCGGTTAATGCCATTGGTAGGCATTCCGCTAGGATCCTGGCGGGCAAGAACAAACTCAATACCCGCATCACCAGCCACATTGCGAAACTCCTCTGGAGTATTCACTGCATCTGGATTAAGTCTTCTGAAATCTTGATTTAAAATCGCTATTTGCGAAAGAATCTGCTCTTCGGGGATATTTGCCCCCACCCCTACCGGTGTACCGGTATGGATCACGTGCACCACTACCGGAATTCGCCGAACTTCATTCATTTGACGTTGCAAGGAACCTTGTTGTTTCAATTCCTGCTTACGCCTGCTTAGCCATGATTCAAAGTACTCCTTGGAACCAAATACACCGAGCTCCCTTTCCTGAAGCTGCTCCATAAAAACTGCTCCGCACTTTTCGTCGTGCACATGCAGCACACCCAGACCTGTTGAACCTTGTGCAAATCCCCTCGAAGAAAAAAACAACCCAACAACCAGCAGAACGCAAAGTCGCAATGCGATGGTGAATACATGTAAATGCCGGGTGGGAAGGTTAAGCCACTTCAACATTTACCGCTTCTACTTTGACTATCTCAGGAATCGCTTTTTTGATGGCCTCTTCAACCCCGGCCTTGAGCGTCATCGCCGACATGGGGCAAGAACTACACGTACCCATTAACTCCAGCTTTAGCACCATATCCTCCGTAAGGTCCACCACCTTTACATTGCCACCATCAGCCTCTAGGTAGGGCCTGATGGTATCGAGTGCGACCTCTATCTGTGCTTTAAATTGATCTAACATCTTATTAACCCTTTATCTGTACTATCTCCGTTTTGCTTTTCTCCGCATTGCGGATGGCGATCTGCCGGGCGACATTTTCAGCCAACGCATGAAATGCCCCGGCGGTTACGCCTTCTTTTAACACGGCGGGGAATCCACTGTCTCCGCTCTCCCGAATGCCCTGCACAATGGGTACTTCGCCCAAGAATGGAACGTTAAACCGCTGGGCAAGTTTCTTGCCCCCATCCTTTCCGAAGAGATAGTACTTATTATCAGGCAATTCTTCCGGTGTAAAGTAGGCCATATTTTCGATAACACCTAATACAGGAACGTTTATCTGGGGTTGCTGAAACATGGTAAGCCCTTTGGTAGCATCTGCCAGAGCTACCTTTTGAGGTGTGGTTACGATTACCGCTCCGGTCACCGGAACAGTCTGAACCATCGTCAGGTGAATATCAGAAGTACCCGGTGGCAAATCGAGCAACAAATAATCTAATTCTCCCCAGGCTACATCACCTATAAACTGTTTCAGCGCTGAACTAGCCATAGGCCCCCGCCAAACTACCGCACTGTCTGCCGGCGTCAAAAATCCGATAGACATCAGCTTCACCCCGTATTGCTCTATCGGAATGATGATGTTCTTCCCTTCTTCCTGCTTTACCATCGGCTGTTCACCCTCCACGTTAAACATGGTAGGCACGGATGGCCCAAAAATATCGGCATCGATCAGCCCTACTTTGGCACCCGACAGGGACAATGCAACCGCTAAATTTGCGGCACAAGTTGATTTACCGACACCTCCCTTTCCTGAGGCAACTGCAACAATATTCTTTACACCAGGAAGCAACGGGGTGTTGTTTCTTGTGGTGGTAACTTGGGACGTCATGTGTATATTCAACCCCGGCAAATCCCCGAAGGCATTCTCCAATGCTTGCACGCAGTCGTTCTTGATCATTTCCTTTAGCGGACACGCAGGTGTGGTCAAAACCACCTTGAAGGAGACTGCTCCGTCAGTAACGGATAAATCTTGAATCATACCCAAAGTCACCAAATCCCGCTTTAAATCGGGATCCTGTACTTTAGACAATACTTTCAATATATTCTCTTCTGAAAGAACCATGTTTGATTTACGAAATTTTTTGCAATTTAGTCTGAATAACCCTCTAAATAAAATTTTTTGCCATAACCCTTCCTTTTTTGGCGTTCGCGCAAATTTTGCAAAAGATTTGTCCAACGTAAGCGCTTAAGAAACTTAAAATTGCCGTGTCGGCGACAAGCCTTTCTCCCGATAACTAACCTTATTGAGGTCATTTAGTTTGCGGCAAGCTGAAGAGTTCATACGTTAGCAGTGCCCAACCCTTCAGGTTCACTTGCCTATTGAACAGTGCCATTTCCCCCTTCTATTCGAGAATAAAATGTGTATCTTTACCGCTTATCAGGGACGTTACTAAATGAGTGTCAGTAATCACACCACCGAATCCGTACGCGAGCGGGCAGACATCGAGGAAGTAGTCGGCGACTATGTGCAGCTGAAGAAAAAGGGTCAAAACCTCTGGGCCTGCTGTCCCTTTCATAACGAAAAAAGCCCTTCCTTCTCTGTCTCCCCCAGCAAACAAATATACAAGTGTTTTGGCTGCGGAAAAGCAGGGGATTCAATCCAATTTGTCATGGACATCGAGGGGATTGGATTTACCGAGGCCATTCGCCACCTGGCCCAAAAATATGGGATAGAGATCGAAGAAGAGAAAAACCAAAGCCCTGAACAAATCAAAGCCCTCAGTGAGAAAGAGCGGCAGTATGTCATCCTAAATTATGCCAAAGAACATTTTTCACTCAATCTAGAGACCGAAGAAGGCAGATCCATCGGCCTGAGCTACTTTCGCGAACGCGGATTCAACCAGCAGATCATCTCCAAGTTTGACCTAGGTTACTCCATAGAAAGCTGGGATCACTTGCTCAAAGCCGCAAAGACCGCAGGTTTTACCCCAGAGGAACTTTTGAAAGCAGGTCTGGTACTAGAGCGGGAAAACCAACCCGGCAATTATTACGACCGCTTTAGAGGCCGGGTGATGTTTACCGTCCACAATGTGGGAGGGAAAGCGATCGCCTTTGGAGCGCGCACGCTCAAGAAAGATAAAAACCAACCCAAATATATCAACTCTCCAGAAACGGAGGTATATCATAAGAGTGACACGCTGTACGGTATTTTCCAGGCCAAGCAGGCTATCAAAGCCAAGGACAACTGCTACCTGGTTGAGGGCTACACAGATGTGCTATCCCTGCATTTGGCTGGAATTGAAAATGTGGTGGCCTCTTCGGGTACCTCGTTGACAGAAAGTCAGATCAAGTTAATCAAGCGTTTCACCGACCATGTCACGGTGCTATATGACGGGGACGCAGCTGGCATCAAAGCCTCCCTGCGGGGAATAGATATGTTATTGGAGGGCGGACTCCATGTAAAAGCCGTGGTGTTTCCGGACGGAGAAGATCCCGACAGCTATGCACAAAAGGTAGGCGCCGAAGCCTTTAGCGAATACCTGACTACAAATACCCAAGATTTCATCAAATTCAAGATCGGGCTTTCCTTGAATGAGGGCAAATCAGATCCGATCAAAAAAGCAGAAACCGTCCGGCAGATCGTACAAAGTATTGCCAAAATCCCGGATCCAATCCTTCGAAACTTCTATGTAAAAGAAGCTTCGCTGCTGATGGACCTGGAGGAGGATCTAATCTTGATAGAGCTCAACAAGGCAAGCTTAAAACCCAAAGAGCGAAACAGCACTTTCCCAGAGGAGCGATCACCCCAATTTACCGAAGAGCTGCTTCCTGTAGCGCCTTTGGACAACAGGCAGTCTGAGCAGAAACAATTGATGTCTCAGGAACGCGAAGTATTGCGGCTGCTGATAAACTATGGGGTAGAAAAGATCGGGGAAGAGCTACATGTATGCGAATACCTTATTGAAGAAACCGGCGAACTGCAATTTGAAACGCCCGTTTTCAAGAACCTGTTTGAACGCTATCGGGAGGCATTAAGCAAGGGCATTGTGCCTACTGCAGAGTATTTCTTAAAGACTTCTGATAGCGAGCTGAAAAAGGAGCTAATCGACATGATCACCCAAAAATACGAGTTGTCTTCCTTATGGGAAAGCAGGCATCAGATATTCACCGCAAGGGAGGCGGACAATCTGGCCAAAACCATCTATGACAGTGTTTTAAGATTGAAAAAGAGGGTATTGAAAAAAATGCTACACGAACTGCTGGACAAGATCAAACTCTCACAAGACGCTGAGATCGCAGATTTACAGCAGGTTTACATGGAAATCAAACGATACCAAGTGGAAATAGACCAGCAGCTGGGAACTGTTATTTCTCACTAAATGTAATGTGTGTGTAAAACTCCCGATGATTAGTCGTTAATTTACGCCAAAATCAGCTTCTCGCAGCAAGGGGGTTGTCGGGGTATTAAGACGAAGTAAGATACAGGATTGTGGCACCATACTGCGCTGCGGAATTGCCAACGGCACCTGATACAAGATTATAGAAAATGAACGAAGAAATAACACTAGATCCAATAGCACAAGCAATAGAGGCCATCCGAGAAGGGAGGGTGGTCATCGTGGTAGACGACGAAGATCGAGAAAACGAAGGAGATTTTATTTGTGCGGCCGAAAAGGTAACACCGGAAATCATCAATTTTATGGCTACCCATGGGCGGGGCCTGATATGTGCGCCGCTGATCGAAGACCGCTGTGACGAGCTGGGCCTTGAAATGATGGTCACGTCAAATACCGCTGTATTTGAGACTCCGTTTACGGTTTCTGTGGACTTAATAGGTCATGGATGTACCACCGGTATTTCTGCCAGCGACCGCGCTAAAACGATACGTGCGCTAGTGGACCCCAGCATTCAGCCCTCTGAACTGGGAAAGCCCGGGCACATTTTCCCGCTCAAGGCCAAGAGAGGAGGTGTTCTTAGGAGAACGGGACATACCGAAGCGGCCATTGACCTGGCCAGGCTTGCGGGACTGAAGCCTGCGGGCGTACTGGTCGAGATTATGAATGAGGATGGGACCATGGCGCGTCTGCCAGATCTGGTCGAAGTAGCTCGGAAATTCGACCTTAAATTGATCTCTATCAAGGACCTGATTGCCTACCGCCTTAAAAACGAATCCTTGATCCGGAGAGAAATCGGAGTAGATATGCCAACAGCTTGGGGAAACTTTGAATTGATTGCCTATGAACAAACCAATACAAAGGAAATACACATGGCATTGATCAAAGGCAAGTGGGAAAAAGACGAAGAGGTAATGGTACGTGTGCATTCCTCCTGTGTGACCGGAGATATCTTTGGATCCTGCCGATGCGACTGCGGTCCGCAGCTTCACAAAGCCATGGAAATCGTAGAGAAAGAAGGGAAGGGTGTGGTGCTGTATATGAACCAAGAAGGGCGCGGCATTGGACTGGTCAATAAACTTAAAGCTTACAAATTACAGGAAGAGGGAATGGACACGGTGCAGGCAAACCTAGCACTGGGATTTCCAATGGACAAAAGAGACTATGGCGTGGGAGCGCAGATTCTCCGGGACTTGGGAATCTCCAAGATCCGCCTTATCTCCAATAATCCCACCAAACGAGCGGGATTGCTCGGGTATGGATTGGAAATTGTGGACACCGTACCGTTGGAAATCAACCCCAACCCCCACAACGAGCGCTATCTGCAAACCAAAAAGGATAAAATGGGGCATACCATCCTCCGAAGGGATAACACCAAATTCTAAGCATCCATACCCCAAATAGTAACTAGTAGGCAGCTTACTGTTTAACTGGTAATTCGAACAGGACTGATGTCAAGCGGTCGCCAAAGGGCTTGGATGCCAGCTTAGCTTTGTCAAACCCCAATGGAGGCACCGCAGACGCCGGCGGAAAATAAAAAGCATCTTTCAACATTTGGCTGAATTTTTCCGTACTAGTACCAGAGACCAAATAAAGTGACTACATGATGAACAAAATCGTATTTGCATGGCTCATTGGCCTGATATGGATGGTCGATGTACACGCACAGGAGTTTCCCTCCCAAGTATGGCACAATGGAAAAGTCTTTCTGGAAAACGGTGCCCTGGTAGAGGGTAAAGTAAAATATGACCTAGACAACAACGTGGTGACAGTCGCTACTGAATCAGTCGAGACTTTCAACGCGGTATCGGTAACACGCTTTGAGATTTTTGATGAATACTACGGAGGAATCCGGGTATTTTACTCCCTCCCCTATGCGTCCACTTCGGATTACAAGGTTCCCATGTTCTTTGAACTGCTCGTAGAGGGAGAAGAAGTAACCCTTTTGTGCCGGGAATACATTACCGTAGATAACCGGGGCATGAATGGCATGGGTATGCGGGGCATGTACATGGGCCCGATGTGGGGACCACCCATGATGGGATTTGACCGACTTGCCTTCGATTATTATTTCCTTGCAGAAAGCGGGATACAAAAATACAGTCAAAAGAAGCGGGATTTGTTCGAATTAATGGATGACCGCTCCTCGGAAGTGAAGCTGTATATGCGAAAAAACCGGCTTTCGCACGATAAGCGGGGAGATTTACTACGAATTACCGCTTACTACAACCAACTCAAAAAACCAAACTCATAAATGGACAAACCCCTTATTTTAGTTTCCAATGACGATGGCATAACCTCTAGAGGAATCCGTGTGCTGGTAGACATCATGAAAGACCTCGGTGAAGTGGTGGTAGTGGCGCCGGATAGCCCGCAATCAGGGATGGGGCACGCCATCACCATTGGAAACACCCTTCGACTCTCGGAAGAAGAGATTTTTCACGACGTGGTAGCGTACAAATCCAGCGGCACACCTGCCGACTGTGTGAAACTAGCCAAGCACTATGTGTTGAAAGAAAAAAAACCAGACCTAGTGGTAAGCGGAATAAATCACGGAAGCAATACCTCCATCAGTGTACTCTACTCGGGAACCATGTCTGCAGCGATAGAAGGCGCTATCGAGGGATTGCCTTCTATTGGTTTTAGCTTATGCGACTATAGTTCCAAAGCAGATTTTTCCCATGTAGAAGATTATGTAAGGACGATCTCAGAGCAAGTTTTGCAAAATGGCATTCCAAAAGGTGTAGCCCTAAACGTCAATTTCCCCCCCAAACGAAACGAACCGCTGAGAGGAATTAAAATCTGTAGGCAGGCCCGAGCCAAATGGCAGGAGGACTTCGACGAACGCTATGATCCCAATGGCCGCAAATACTTCTGGATGGCGGGAAATTTTGTCAATTTCGATAAAGGCGAGGATAATGACGAGTGGGCCATCGCCAACAATTACGTATCTGTGGTTCCCTGCCAATTTGACCTTACGGCACACCATGCAATTTCCCAAATAAACAATGATTGGGACTGGGAAAGGCTGAAAAACGTCTAGAAATACAACGTAAAAAGGGCTGCTTCTAATAAAAGAAACAGCCCTTTTTATTAATAAAACCTCCAAACCGAATAAACCGACTAGGTGGCATTATCCGATCTTCCAAAAGAAAAAATTCAGTCAAACCCTTTCACGATTGGCAACACGATATGGCTGGGTCGTGGGCCTCCGTGGTGAATGGTCTGCTGTGCTACCCGCGTTTCTGCGTCGGAACCTAAGGGTTTACCGGTATTAGGGTTGCGGTCAAATTGTGGGAAATTGCTGGACGTAATATCCACCCGTATCCGGTGACCCGGCTGAAACACATTTGCGGTACCCATCATTTCAATTTCAAATTCATACACCTGATTGGGAGTAAGCAAGTTGATTTTATCCAAGCCGTCTTTGAACTTGGCCCGGAGAATGCCCTCAGATACCGGGTATGCGCTACCATCGGGGTATACATCGATCAACTTTATCATCCAATCGGTGTCTGGACCGTCAGTCGCGGCATGCAGCTTCATCTTAATGGGGCCTGCCACGGCTAGGGGCTCGCTCAAGTATTCGGAAGTGTAGACCAACACGTCGTTTCGTCTTTCGATGTCCCGTTGATCTTTCGGCCCGGCCACCGTAGGCGTACCGCAGCAGTTGTTGCCTCCATAAGTCATCACGGGTTGGTTTGGATCGTATATGTAGGTATCTATACCAGAGCGAGACGGCTTTTCAAAGCTCAATTTTCCTCCTCCCCTCAGTGTGTTTGCAGGGCTATCTCCGGTCAGGTACAATTCCCTGTAATTTGTGCCTGGAATTGGCCAATCGTCCTCATGCCGCCACTGATTCTCTCCCATATAAAAAATCCGTACTGGCTTTTCGGTATCTATACCGTTTTGAATACCCTTTAGATGGTAGTCATAGTAGCGAAGCTCTTCTTCATACAGATCCACGAAGGCGTGTGCGCCAAAATCCAAATCCCCGAACTTTGTGCCCGGCCCGTGCCCCCAAGGGCCTACCAGCAACTTGGTTCCCTTTCGGGCTTCCGGTGTGCCACCGCGTTGCTTCATGCCCGTATACCCATTCAACGTGCCCATCAAGAAAATATCAAACCACCCTCCCGTATTGTATGCAGGCACCATGACCTTTTCAAAACGCTCCTCATCGCTGATCGATTTCCAATAAGCGTCGTAGCTCTCGTGGGTCAGCCAGTCACGATAATGCTGAACCGCATAGCCGGCACTTTGCAAGTCGCCATCTTTCAATGGTAGGTGCATCAGGATATTTTCATACCTAAGTTCCTCAGGGGTATAAGATGCAGTATGCCAGTATTGGGGCAACATAATACGGTTAGGCATGCGCACCACACCCCAGCCATAGTTGAAACTGAGGCGATTCGCACCGCCCATGGTAATCCAATTAGCATATATATTTGTAGACGCAACGGAAGGAAAGATCGCATCTAAGCTCGGGGGGGACTGACTTGCTGCCGCCCATTGATTATGTCCCAGATAGGATCCTCCCTGCATGGCGATTTTGCCATTGGAAAAAGCCTGCTTGGCGATCCACTCAATCGTGTCGTACCCGTCGTTCGCTTCATCCCTAAAGGGCTCCCATTTACCCTCGCTCTCGTACCTACCTCTCACGTCTTGGACGATCGCCACGTACCCTCGCTGGGCAAACTTGGTCATGCGCTCGTGATGGACATTTTCCCGCTGCAACCCATAGGGCGTACGGGTTACGATAACGGGGTATTTGCCGGGCTTTTTGGGCATATACAAATCTGCATACAAGATGGTTCCATCCCGCATGGGGATTGCCTGCTGTCGCAGAATCCTAATTTCATTCAGTACAGGATCGGATCCGGGTACTGACTGCGGCTCTGAAAAAGCCCCTAAGACTAACAATACCAATAAGAACGCACAGGATCTTACAAGCCGGTAAACGCCGGTATTTCGGACAAATGAAACATTTTGGGGTGATAACATACTGTTTGAATCATTTAATGAAAAGAATAACCGAATACAAGCTATCTAATCTTTTTCGAATTTTCAACCACCGTTTGCCAAAAAGGCGCGAAACTACACGAAAGGCGTACGAACATACCCGAAAGGTTGCCCCATCGTTAATTTATGTCAATTCCAGAGGCTTGTGAGGGGTTATCCTGTAAAGTTTTCGTAGTTTCACGCCATCAACTGAAGCTTCTGAACGCAATAGCATGCAGCTACAAATTGCAGATATCACCTTGGAGTTGCTCCAAGAAAAAGCGGTGTGGATAGCCTCCTTACACACACTTCTATTGTCGGATACGCATTTTGGAAAGGCCGGACATTTCCGAAGAGCCGGCATTCCCGTCAATGAATCGGTTCACGAAAAAGACTACCGCATCTTACGCGGCCTATTAAGCAGGTACCAGCCCAAGCAGGTCTTTTTCTTGGGGGACCTATTCCATAGCGAATGGAACGAGCAATGGGAGGCCTTGCAATCCTTTCTGCGTCAGTTTGCAGCAACATCCTTTCATTTGATCAAAGGCAACCATGATGTACTTCCTGAATCGGCGTACACCTCTTCTGAACTGCAGGTATGGGAGGCACCTTTTCGGCTGAAAAACTTGTTGCTTTGCCACGAGCCGCTGGCAGGTGTGCCTAGTCAACTATTGCAGGTCTGCGGACATATTCATCCCGGAATCACCCTTCGAGGCAAAGGTAGGCAACGCCTGAAAATGCCCTGCTTCCTCTTTCGCAGGAATACAATTATACTGCCTTCCTTTGGTGCGTTCACCGGATTATTCAATATCCAACCTGAAAAGGAAGATCGGATATTCCTCGTAACACCAACCAAAGTAATTCCCATGAATTTGGTAGATAAGGTTGGTTTAGTAGCTTCCTCTGGTTAATTTTGACGCTAATCTGGAACACAACATGGTAAAGGCTAAGCGCAAAAAGACAAACTTGGGCAGCTATAAATTCGGAAGCGTACTCTTTAGTATCACCCTTTCGCTGTTTATTACTGGCTTGGTGGGGCTGATCCTGTTACAAGCCAAGGCCCTCACCTCCCTAATTCGGGAAAATATCGAGATACAGGTGTTTTTGAACAAGAACCTATCCGAATCGGATATCAAAAAACTTGAAAACACGATCCGATCCAAGCCCTATATCTTGGAAAAAGATGGAGAGAAGCGGTTTTCCTATATCTCTAAGGAAGAGGCCGCCAGGGTATTTACTTCTGAAATAGGAGAAGATTTTACCCAGTTTCTAAATGAGAATCCGCTAAGAGACACCTTCACCTTTTCGGTAGAAGAATCCTATCAATCGGCGGATCAGCTGGAGGATCTCGTTCGGGAACTGCAGCTTATGGAAGGGATTTTCGAAGTATCCTACATGCAGGATCTGGTAGAATCCATCAACAAAAACCTGGTAAAAGTTAGCATGATTTTGGGTGCCTTTGTGCTTATCCTACTAATTACCGTCGTCATTCTGATCAACAATACCATACGACTGGCCTTGTTTTCCCAGCGGTTTTTAATCCGGAGCATGCAATTGGTCGGCGCTACGAAGGGATTTATCCGCAAACCTTTCCTTAGGCGGTCGTTTTTCTTTGGGGCGTTAGGAGGATTATTGGCTTCAGCAATGTTATTTGGCCTCATGGAGTATGGCCGGCAAATGATCGAAGGATTTAACTTACTTTATAATTTGGAATGGCTACTGCTACTTTTTTCCGGGCTCATCATTCTAGGAGCCATCCTTTCGCTACTAAGTACGTTAAAATCCGTAAACAAATACCTAAACATGTCGCTGGATGACCTTTATTGAATGAACCGAAGCTGCTGAAATAACGAGAAGCCAGAAGAAATTATAAACAAATGAATGGTTTCCGATTCAATAAGGTGAAACGAAAGTGAAGGCGGATAACTGCATTAACTCAAAAACTAAAAAATGAAAAGCTCTTTTCCTTTTAAACGCAAAAACTATCAGTTGATGCTCATTGGCCTAGCCTTGATAATTGCAGGTTTCACGATCATAGGTCTGGACGGTGAACCACATGGATTTGGTTTCATGGGGCTTACCCTAGGCCCCATCGTCACTTTGGCCGGATTCATGTTTCAGTTTTACGCCATTTTTCACCAATCCAAACACTAATTAATGACCACATTCGAAGCCATCATCCTGGGGATTGTTCAAGGGTTAACCGAATTTTTGCCGGTTTCCTCCAGTGGACACTTGGAAATCGCCGCTGTATTGTTGGGAAGTACCTCATTGCCTGAAGAAAGCCTTCTATTTACAGTAGTCGTACACTTTGCCACGGCCCTGAGTACCATCGTGGTGTTTCGAAAAGACATTGGGAGAATTCTTCAAGGACTGCTGAGGTTTCAATGGAATGAAGAAACCCAATTTTCACTGAAGATCATCCTTTCCATGATTCCCGCCGTAATCATCGGGTTGTTTTTCGAACAAGAGCTCGAACAGTTGTTTGGAGGAAAAATCGTCCTCGTGGGCAGCATGCTGCTGGTTACCGCTATGCTCCTGTTTTTGGCTGACAAAGCCAAGAGTACCGGGAAACCGGTTTCTACGGGACAGGCAGTGATCGTAGGACTTGCGCAGGCAGTTGCCATGCTGCCTGGTATTTCAAGGTCCGGAGCAACCATATCCACCTCGGTATTGCTGGGTATTGACAAAGAAAAAGCTGCCCGTTTTTCTTTTTTGATGGTATTACCCCTGATTATTGGAAAGATCGGGAAAGACATATTGGATGGGGCATTAACCTATGAAAACGAGAATTTTGGAGTGATGGCTGCCGCCTTTGCTGCGGCGTTTCTAGCAGGGCTTTTTGCCTGTTCTTGGATGATTCAACTGGTCAAAAAAAGTAAACTTACCATCTTTGCCGTTTATTGCGTCGTGGTAGGCTTGATTGCGATCCTAGGTGGGCTAATGACATGATATCTGCTGAGGGAACCGTCTATTTAATCGATAAACCTTATACTTGGACTTCCTTTGATGTGGTCAAAAAAGTACGCAATGCCCTAAAAATTAAAAAAGTGGGGCACGCTGGTACCTTGGATCCTTTGGCAACCGGACTTTTGATCGTATGTGCTGGAAAAATGACGAAACAAATTGACCGCTTTCAAAGCCAGGAAAAAGAATACGAAGGCACCTTTGTGCTCGGAAAGACGACCGAGTCATTTGATTTGGAGCAAGAAATCGTAGACGTCGCAGATCCTTTCCATCTTGAAGATGTTCAGCTGCTGGAGGCTAGCAGAAAGCTTACGGGAGACCTAATGCAGATTCCTCCCATACACTCCGCCATAAAAAAAGATGGAAAAAGAGCCTACCTTTCTGCAAGAAGTGGGCAGGCCTTGGTTATTGATCCTAGGCCCGTAACGGTACTTGAATTTGAGATAACTGCCATATCCCTACCGGAGGTGCACTTTCGTATAGTATGTTCAAAAGGCACCTATATACGAAGCCTGGCCCGCGATTTTGGCGAATTATTGGGTGTGGGCGCCTACTTATCCAGGCTGGTCAGAACGAGAATCGGCGATTTCCAATTGAAGGATGCAGAAAACCTACCCGAACTGATCGAAAAATTGAAACAAGCGCAGCATGAAAATCCATAAGGATTTAGCCCAGCTTCCAACCATGTTACATCCTGTGGTGACGATCGGCACCTTTGACGGGGTGCACCTTGGCCACCAAAAGATTCTCTATCGGATCCGACAAATAGCCCAGGAGTCAGGGGGGGAATCGGTATTGCTTACCTTTTGGCCGCACCCTCGCATGGTCCTAAAGCCTAATGACCATCAGATCAAACTACTTTCTACCCAAGCAGAAAAGCAAGATCTCATTGCGCAGTTTGGGATAGACCACTTGGTCAGCATCCCCTTTACGAAAAGCTTTGCTGCTACGAGCTCCGAGGAATTTATCCAAGACATCCTTATCAAAAAGTTACGTACAAGTAAACTGGTGATTGGCTATGATCACCGGTTTGGAAAAGGACGGGAAGGAGGCTTCGATTACCTGCAATCCAACCAGCACCGCTTTGGCTTTGAACTGGAAGAGATTCCACGGGCTGATATCGACCAAATAGGAATAAGCAGTACCAAAATCCGACAGGCACTTGAAGCCGGTGACCTGGAAACCGCTAGTAACTTTCTGGGCAGACCGTATGGACTAACGGGCCGTGTAGTAAAAGGAAACCAACTCGGCCGGAAAATCGGCTTCCCCACCGCCAACCTCCACGTGGACGAGGAACACAAGCTGATCCCTAAAGACGGCGCCTACGTGGTAAGTGCCAAATACAGAGATAAGCAATACCCCGCCATGTTGAACATCGGCAACCGCCCCACCTTGCAAGGGGCCAACAAGACCGTCGAGGCACACCTTATTGGCTTTGAAGGAGACCTATACGGTGAGCAACTGGAAATCCGCTTCCACCGGTACCTCCGCGAAGAACAGAAGTTTGATAACCTGGAACAACTAACCTCCCAACTACGCAACGATAAGCAAGCGGTGATGCACTTTTTTCGTTAGCGAAATGCACTTCCCTTTAGTCAATATACATGGCTGCGGACTTTTGGGTGTACAGCCCCTACTGCTTTAGAAGTTTCGTCTGGCTGTGAAAGGAACCGTTGATCAACCTGACCATGTATAGTCCATTTCTGAGACCAGCGAGCTGAAGTGCTAACTCCTGCCTATAGGCCGGCAGCTCAAACTCTCTATGTACCTGTCCATCGGGCCCGATAATACGAACGATACTTGGCTCGTCAAAGGGGTGGGAAAGCTGTAGAATCGTCTTTTCGGACACGGGATTTGGGTGCAAACTACACCAAGGACGTACCGATGCCGTAACCGAATTGGACTCCGTACCGTACCCCGTAGAAGCACTAAAAACATAGCTTCCCGGAGACATTTTTGGTATACGAGCCCTCCAAACCGACTCCTCCGTCTGAACCCATTTTACGGGCCTTTCAACCCTCTTTTGATCTAACCATAGCTGCGGGATAACGCCACCTTCCAAAGGACTGCCTACTGCTAGTGTAAGGGATATCTCATCCTTCTCTACTTCGGCCCAAAGCTTGAGAGGATGTGCGCCGGGCGTGTTGAGTTCCTCATCGCTTGCGCGAATCAATAGAGGAATGGAAGAAAGCGGCAGCATCCATTGCCCATTCTCCTGCTGAATGTGTACGCTTTCCCCGTCCGGCTTCAATCCAGAGAGGTACCAAGCCCGCTCTAGGTTTCCTGGATAAAATAAGGGCACATTTACTGAAAGGGAATCTTCTCCGACCACCGGCCTCCATGCTATTAAGTGGGACCGCTCTCCATTTGCATTCCGCAAGGCGTAAATATATGCCTGCTCATTTTCTTGGATAATGCCATCAAAAAACAAGTCCCCCATAAGGTTTTGCATCGACTCCACTGCCGTAAAGGCGCGCTTTTCCCTAAAATTAAACAGTCGAGACTCTGTCAATCCCGAGCGGTCGTAGTTGAGCGGTGCCTTGCCAGTTGCCACATCCACGTTGGCATAAAAATACCAGTGCGCCCTATCTACCCCCATACGGCTAAGCCAAAACAACCCCCTGAGCGCATAAACTGCCTGGGACATCTCACTGACTGCCTCCGTGTTCACTGCCTGCTCGTTGGCACTGGAAGCATCCCAGCCCCATTCGGTAACATGCACCTCTTTCCCGGGCATATTATGATCCCGAAACCGAAGGCCGGCAAACACCGCTCTCATGGAGGATTCCGGATGCTCCGGGTGTACCGCAATTCGCAAACCTGCTTCATCCCGCGCATAAGAGTAAACGTGCAGGTTTATCCCGTCCAGGTAGGACGCAGCAGCCTCGCTTAGCTTAAAGCCCATGTAGTTTTTTCCGACCCCGGTGTTGCCTGCCTCCCACCCTGCCGCCTGAAGTGCTGCCGGGAGAACGACCAATTCGGGATCCGCTTCCTTCAGTCCTTTGGCCATCCCTTCCAATATCCGGATGTAAGTAGAGTCGCTGTAATTCCATGGTTCGTTACCGATTTCTACCGATCGAACCAAATTCAAATTGCGCGGCCCATACACCTTTCCAAAGGCCTGCCCCAACGCCCATGCCGATTCGTATGGTGAGCTCCAGTCAGATTCAGAAAAACGGTCAAAGGTATAGGTCACATCCACCTCAAACCCCTTGTCTTTCCAGTCCCGGTACTCCCGGTGCCACTGTGTCCACTGCATGTGTACGTTGAGGTTATCCGGACTATAGGAAGGAACGATATCAGGGTCTGTCGTATCCCAGTGTATGTTGTGGTAGTTTCTCGCTTGCGAAGCGGCACGAATAAACTTCTGAGCACCCTCATCCGAACCCTGTAAGCTGGGTATCTTATTGGTGCCCCAAGCCCAAACGGTATTTAACCCAAATAACTCCGCAAAACTCCGTTGCTGCGGCTTTGGCTGTGGGGGTGGCCCATAGGTACCAAAGCGGTCGTATACGGTAATTTCCTGCACAGTCGCCTTTTTGAAATCCTGATCCACCAAATCGTGTTCCACCCGAACGAACCTCGCGGATATGGGACTTTCCAGATAAACCTGTTGTTGATCGAGACGGGTAGGATCCAATTCTTCCAACAAGGTAAGCTCTTCCAGGCTAGGTCCCGCCAGCAAACGGGCACGGAGAGAATTGTTACTACCATTCCAATGCCTGGTACGGATCCAAGAAACCTGCCGAATCTCCCCCAAATCTACGGTGACATGCTCAGTGAGTGGCTTCGAATAGGCTCCGATTTCCTGTATCGCAAATGCCGCCCAACCGGTCACGAGAATCTCAGTGACCGAATCCATTTCTACCACATGGCGGAGGTTGGCATTTGTCCATGCGGGATGAGAAAACTCGTGTATCTGTCCTTGTGCATTGCTGACCTGGATAGTCAGCGGAGACGACAAACCGGAACCGACTCTTAGGTTTAAGCGTCGGATGGGTACCGCTTCCAATTCAAGGCGATAATAGGCAGGGGCTGTCAAGGTACCTTGAATCAGCGGGGTGAAATTTCCCAACACACCATCGGTGGCATTTGTCACGGAAACCGAATTGGAGGCTATACCCGTACGGCCCAACAAGACATTTTGATCGGGATTTGCCAAATACCTATCGGGTAAAGGATTGTCGGAAACCCAGGAAGTTGCGAAATTATTATCCAGTATTGCCAACGGCTGATGAACTGGGTTGGACACAGACGAACTGGCCAAAGCCGTAGCTCCTTTGGATAATGGGGCGTGTATACCCGCATCTGGATCCCAGTTCGTAGGCTGAACAGGCGGCGTTTCCGGCTCCCGCGTCTCGGCAAAGGCAGTCAATTCAAATACCGATACCTTGCGGTAATTTTCGACGGAAAGGGTATGTTCTAGGCGGAGATACCTGCTCCAAACGGCGCTTTCCAGCACGGTTTTAGTCACGTCAATAGATTCTGGATTCAAATCCGCAATCCACACCAGGCTGTCCGGATGGTTTCCGGCATACAAGGTGGATTTAACTGCATTCCCACTTCCCGCCCAGTGCTTGGTGTGAATTTCCTTAATCCAATGGGCCTCCTGAAAGTCAAACGTCAAAAACTCCCGGAAAGGAACTTGGGTCGCACCCAACTCATAGATAAAAAAACTCCCGGGGCTGATCAACTCTATCCCGCTTATTTGAGTAGGGTCAGGTGTAAAGCGAAGATGCTGATAATTGGCGCTTAAGGGATAAGTCATGTCATGAACATCACCCCCTATCAACTGCAACCGCAGAGTCACCGGCTGCTTCAGTCCACCCAGTCGAACACCGATGGAATGAACAGTGGTAGGTGTAGAAAAACTAAGGCTGACCCTCGCCATCCCATTTACCGGTTGAATGGCAGAAGATGCTGTTTGAAGATTTCCATCCGTGGCCGCAGCCAAATTCAATGCCGCATCTGACACGAGAGGTATTCCCAATAAAATATTCTGATGTGCCTGCGCCAGGTAACGGTCCGGCAGGGGGTTTTCTGAGGTCCAATTCGTATGGAGATTCCCGTCCGTCGCCAAACCTGGAAGGGCGGATTGGTGTACTGAACTGGCGGAAACTACGGGAGACAAAGGGTAGAGTTCCTCCTGCTGTCGTGCGCTTACTTGAAAAATCCCAAAAACACAAAACACCAAAAACCCAATTCGGATCAAAGAACTAGTCCTCGTAAGCATGACGATCCTTTCTACAAAGTGACAAATACCCCATTGGATTCATGTTGAATCTACGACAAAGGTAACTAAAAAGAGCATGATAAAGGAAACAATTACAAAGGATAAGGGTTTTTAATATCAAAAAAAGCCATGAATTCCTTCCTATTTCCTGTATATGCCGTCACCGGTTTTCTACTCATTTACCTGACTGCGATATTTGTCAATTTGAACACGGCCATTATACTTTTTATGTTTTCAGCGAGCCCGATCCTTGTACTTTGGATGGTATACAGGGTATTGAGATCAGAGGTTCAAAGTGCGTACACATTTGAGGAAAAGTGGTACGAGGACATCTAGTAAATTTTTGAAGACAATTTCCTGTTCTATCACTTTGATTGCTGCTTGGGCAAAGTGTATTTTTGCGCATGCATACAAAAGAAATTACCCACCTTTTTATCGTATTTCTTTCCACCTTTTTGGTGGTATCCTGTTCGTCGTATTCCCCAGTTGACGAACCCAACGCAGGCTGGGAATTGATTAAAATTGACTCGTTTTCCGTGGATTTTGGCAAGGAAGTCCACGGGGTGGCTTTTAATGGGCAAAAGGGTGTTTTCTACCATTTTAAAGACGTGTCCCTTACCGAGTTTGATACTACAGGAAACATCCTGCGTACTACCTTGATCGAAGAGGAAGGGCCAAATGCGTTGGGATACATTGTAGGAATGCTGTATCGGCCCGACGGTTCATTACTATTGCAGTCCCTAAACGGCGAAATCGGACTCTTGGACAGTACGCTTACGCTTTCTCGCAAAATCCTAATGCCTTTTCAGTCCACCTTACCGGCTATGCGAAGCAACGTCAAAAGTATGGCGTCCAAAGAAAATGAGGTCTTTGTATACTTTCCGGGAAGAAACGGCGCCAATCCGTATGAAAAAAACTATTTCAAAAACAACTACCTACTCGAACGTATCAACCTTCGCACGGAAACTATAAATCCGGTTTATAAACTGGCCATCGAAAGCAAGTTCCAAGAAGACACCTACCATGACACCCCTTATATTTTGGTGTCCATTTTCGAAGAGGAGTTGTATTTTGTATTAGACAATGAGCCTGTCATCCATATTTATCAGTTGGAGAATGGGGATTTCCCGCTCCAATCTATCCCGCTTGAGGCCAAAAAATTTATACAGGTCACTCCGAATCCCATTCCACTGGGAAATATGGACGGTGTGTATCCGGCAGTGATTGACGGTCTGTTTGGATTTGATGGAGGATTTGCAGTCACCTATGGAGAAGGGTTGGAGAAGGAGGAGGTCGATAGGCAGCCGATGGCAGATCCCCGGCTCTTAAAATCCCTACAACGTAACCTGCTGAAATTTTTCAGCCACAAAAACGGGTGGTCCAATGAAATAGAAATCCCCCAAGAGGTCTCAGAAATCATCCATTTCAAAAGTACGGACTCGTATATTTATGGCTTGAAAAACACCGCCTACCAAAGGTCGGATGGCGCTGGACAAGTAACTGTTTATAAATTAGCCCTGATCCCCAAGGAATCCTGATACGTAAAATCTACCTATAGCAGCTCACTATTCTCCAACACTAACCACCTTTAACAGATCAATTACCTGCTGTTTGAAAAACTCCAGCTTCGTCGCATATTCTACCCGATCATCAATCATTCCGAGGTAGTAATAGGCACCTTCCACTACAACAAAAATCTGTTCGGCAAGTCGTTCTGTATCGCCCTTTCCTAGTACCGGATCCTGCTGCAAAATCTCATCCAAGGTTCGGCGAAGTGCCCCATGAAGATCTTTGTAGGCCTCTCGAATGGTAGGATTGCGAAAGGTGAGCGCATAACAACTGTAAAATACGCCATCATCAAAAAGTAGATTCCACTCTCTTGAAAACAACCGCTCTACCAAATTGTCGACATCCAAGCTTTTGGAGGTACTCAATTGGGTCAAGATGGGCTCGTAGATTAGTTGGTAATGTTCTAAAATAAATGTAATCAACTCTTGGATCAGTATATCCTTGGTAGGGAAATAGTGCATGATTAAGCTAGGAGGGATCTCCAATCGCTTGGCAATCTTAGCGATGGAAGCATTTTCGAGCCCCACCTCCTGTGCCAGTTTATAAAAACCCTCTACAATTTCCGATTCCCTCGCCGCCCTAATAGAATTCTTCATACTCAACAGGTCAATCATCAAACAGTATCAAAAACAAATTTAAAAAAATAAAAATATATTTCTCGAATAAAAAACTTTTATTTAATATTGAATGAACATTCAATAAACATTTCTTAATATACCCTTCATTTTGAAGTAATACCCAGCAACTAACTTGCACGAAAATCAATAAACGCTATCTTATGGAAACAACTTTACCCAAGTCTCAAAGAAACTATTTGGCAATCCTGATCTGGGTAGCCTTTTTTATTTTGATTGGGACCATGAATTTGTATGCCCAGCACACTGTCAGCGGCATCGTAAAAGATCAAGCGGAGAACCTACCCCTTCCTGGCGTCTCCGTTTATGAGCGCAATGCATCCAATGTCGCCATTACCGACATTGATGGAAGGTATACCATTCAAACCAGCTCAAGCGATGTAGAGCTGGTTTTTTCGTTTATAGGCTTTGAAACCCAAACCATAAAAGTGGCCGGAAGAAGCAACCTGGACGTCACCATGACACTGGAAGAAACACTCTTGGAGCAAGTCGTGGTGGTGGGATACGGTACCCAGAAAAAAATCAACCTCACGGGAGCGGTAGATCAAATCGGAGGCGAGCAATTGGTCAATAGACCGGTGGCAAACGTCATGCAAGGATTGCAAGGAGCGAGTCCTGGACTAAACATCACCTATTCAGGTGGGCGGCCCGGTTCTGTGCCGGACATCAACATCCGAGGCTTCACTTCCATCAATGGAGGCGGTCCACTAATTGTTATTGACGGTGTGGCAGGGGCCTATGAGGACCTTCTCAGATTGAATCCCTCAGATATCGAGTCCTTCTCCGTGCTACGGGATGCCGCCTCTGCTGCCATTTATGGAGCTAGAGCAGCCTTTGGCGTCATCCTCATCACTACCAAAACCGGTGGATCCAAACAAACCATCAGCTATAACAGCAATTTCACCTGGGGAAAGCCCACTGTGCTTCCCCGTCCGATTACCGATCCCTATATCTACTCTCGAGTGATGGATCAAGCGACAAGCAATACCCCTTGGAACTACATTAATTTCAATGATGCCCATTACCAGTGGGCCAAGGAGCGCTCTGAAGATCCATCTATAGAAGACGTTCGGACCGATCCCAATAACCCAAATCGATGGGCGTATATGGGGAACTACGATTGGTATGATTATTTTTTCAATGCATCCAGTTTTTCCACCAATCAAAGCCTTGCGATCAGCGGCAGTGCGAATGCCAACGACCTGCCCATTAATTACTACCTCTCCGGAGACTACACCCGAGAAAATGGCTTAAATAAGCTGGTACCAGACTACTGGGATCGCTATTCGTTGCGGGCAAGGGTTAGTGCCAGTCCGAAAAAATGGTTAAAACTGGACAACAACCTGAACTTATATCAAACGGAACGCGGAGATCCTGCGGCAAATATTACCGATATTTACTACCTAACGCCAATTGAAGTTGCCGAAAACCCCGATGGTACTTGGGCAAATACAGATGCTGGTAGATTAGCTGCTCGCTTGAATGACGGAGGCCGAAATCGGGAGGATATGTTCGGTTTCCATAATATTATCCGGGCTACGGGCACCCTGCTAAATGGTGGCCTGACCATCACTGGAAACGCCAGCTTCAAAAGGGAGCAGTGGAAATACGCTTGGGACAGAAGGAAATTTGATATAGGTTTTGGCCCTGAGGATGTCCGAACCGAAGGCGGTGACGGATTGGTGGCTGAAAGAAATGGCACCCTGCAAAACACCATTTTTGACTTGTATGCCAATTACAACAAAACCTTCGGAAGCCACACCATTAGCCTCCTAGGCGGGTACAATCAAGAAAGTTACACCTATAGCTCTGTACAATCCGAACGAAGGGTGTTGATTTCATCTTCCCTGCCCTACCTCGGACTCACTACTGGCGATCAGTTTATAACTCCGGGATACAGTTCCTATGCCACCCAAAGCTTATTTGGAAGGGCAAACTATACGCTGAACAATAAATATATCGTGGAGTTCAACGGCAGATACGATGGCTCTTCCAGATTCCCCTCCAGCAACCGCTGGGGCTTTTTCCCGTCAATTTCAGGATCTTGGATCGTCAGTGACGAATCGTTCTTCCCTGGTCAAAACACGGACCTTTCGCCCACGCTGAAATTTAGAACCTCCTATGGAAGCCTTGGCAACCAAAACGTGTCTAATTTTGGCTTTATTCAGGCCTTGCCTACCGGACTTTCCAGCTATTTGATTAATGGAGACCGGCAACTGGTGATCACATCGGCACCACCCTTGGCCGTGGATCCCAATTTTTATACTTGGGAACGGGTAATTACCTCCAATTTTGGTGTAGATCTAGGACTTTGGCAGGATAAGTTTTTCGCATCATTCGACTATTTCGTACGTAACACCAAAGACATGCTGACAAACCCGGTGGAACTTCCTGGGGTATTGGGGACTTCGCCTCCGCAGCAAAATGCCGCCGATCTCCAAACAAAAGGCTGGGAAATAACCCTATCCTACCGCACACAATTTGCAACTGGAAGTGACCCCATCCAATTTAACTCCAAGGTTTTTGTATCGGATTCTCGCTCTTGGATTACCCGGTTTGAAAATGAACAAAGGTTGTTTTCAAACTACCGCGTAGGACAGGAGATAGGTGAAATCTGGGGCTTGACAAACGATGGCTATTTCCGGAACGAAGACGAAATTAGCCAACTAAACCAGTCGGCCATCATACCTTGGGGCGCATTGGATATCGTACCTGGATGGCCCAAATACAGAGACCTGAACGATGACGGCCGTATTGAAAGAGGCCAAACAGAAGAAGACCCTAGAGATTTGAGCATCATCGGAAACAGCCGACCCAGGTATCAATTCGGTGCGAACATGGATGCTTCTTGGAAAGGTTTTGACCTTTCCGTTTTTATCCAAGGAATAGGAAGACAAGATTATTACCCCAGACACTATTTGTTTTGGGGGCCCTATCAGCAACCCTATGCTAATATCTACCCGTGGAACCTGGATTTCTACCGGGGCGAAGCCGACTCAGATGCCATGCGGGCAAGACACTCCCAGTCTTATTTAGATGCGGGACTGGCCGATGTAAATTTGGATTCTACCTATCCCGTGCTGCAATCCTGGCTGGCGGACGCCAACTATGGCGCAGGTCTGGACATTCCTCAAACCCAATATTTACTGAATGCTGCCTACCTGCGAATAAAAAACCTATCCATCGGCTACACACTGCCCATGGAAGTGACCCGAAAAATCAAAGCCTCTCGGATAAGGGTATTTGTGACGGGCGAAAACCTGTTCGAGTTTTCCGCTATCAAGAATTTTGTGGACCCAGAAGCTGTAAACGATGGGTATGGCTGGGCCTACCCCTTCCAACGCAGGTATTCAGCAGGTGTAAATATTGATCTTTAAACCGGTTTTAATCATGAAAAAATATATCATCATTAGCTTTCTTGCCCTCATGGTGTCTGCCTGTAACGAAGAATTTATGGACAGATACCCACAAACTTCCATCGCACCGGAAGAGTTCTTCAAATCAGAAGAAGACCTAAGGCTTTACGTAAACGGGCTATTGGAACTCCCCGGAGTGGGTCAGTATCAAGCCGACCAAAACAGTGACAACCTTGCCACTACCGCCGCGATTGAAATCAAGACCATCATGACGGGCTCCCCAAATTCTCAAAATATTACCGGAGGGTGGAACTGGACTAGACTAAGAAATATAAACTATTTTTTGGATAACATGGTGGGTGCCAACGCCACTCCAGAGGCCAAAAATCATTATGAGGGATTGGCCAGGTACTATCGGGCGGTTTTCTATATAGGCATGGTGAAGCGCTTTTCAGACGTGCCATGGTACGGTAACCTATTAAACCCAGCCGATGAAGACCTGTACAAACCCCAAGACCCTCGAGAATATGTGATGGAACGGGTGATGGAAGACCTGGAGTTTGCATCCAATCACGTGCGGGAAGAAGTGCCCACCGGGACTCCTGGAAAGTGGGCGGTAAAAATCTTCTATGCGCGCACAGCACTCTACGAGGGAACCTTTCGCAAATATCACCCAGAATTGAATCTACAACAGACCGCCTCCGGATTTTTAACGAAAGCAAAGGACCTGGCAACAGAAATCATGAATTCGGGGAAATTCTCGTTGCATGCCACCGGGAATCCTCACACGGATTACGGAGCCTTGTTCAAGAGCCAAGACCTCATTGGCAACACCGAGGTGATCTTGGTAAACCCATATGATATCAATAAAGATCGGAACAGCAATATAAACTTCACCGTATTTGGCACTTATGAACAATCCCCTTCCAGAGATTTAGTTCAGACTTACTTAATGGTCGATGGCACCCGGTTTACGGACAATCCCAATTACCAAAACATGCAATATGTGGAGGAATTCACAAACCGCGATCCCCGCCTTTCTCAAACATTGGTTTATCCCGGATGGGTAAGGCAGCCAGAACCTAGTCCCTTTATTCCGCTAATGAATAGAAACTTTACTGGTTATTTCCAACAAAAGGGATATAACAATACGACCGACAACATCGCTATCGGGGGGTTGGACTTTCCGGTGTACCGGTATGCAGAGGCTCTATTGACTTTTGCGGAGGCAAAAGCCGAACTCGGTGAAATTACCCAAGCAGACCTTGATTTGTCGGTAAACCTCATCCGAAACCGTGCGGGGCTACCTTCCTTGCAGCTGACACAGGCTAACAACAACCCAGATCCCTTTTTAATGGAAAAATACCCTGCTGTCACGGGGTCCTATACCGGAGTGCTATTGGAAATCCGAAGAGAGCGTAGGGTAGAATTTGCACTGGAAGGGTACCGTTTCGACGACCTGATGCGCTGGGGGGCGGGAAAGGTTTTGGAACGCATTCCAGAAGGCATGTATTTCCCAGGACTCGGAAAATACGACTTGACTGGCGACGGTCACGAAGACATTATCCTGATCGGACGAGACCAAAACATTCCGCCGGATCCAGAAAAGGAACGTAATGCACTGGGAATGCTGTTGGTCTACTATCGAGCGGGCGAATTTGCAGACAACGTCACGGTCTACCTAAAGAATGGTGTCAACGGAGGTCCTTTGGTGACAGAAGTAACACCAAGGCAATTCATTGATCCCAAATACTATTACCGTCCTATACCATTTTCTCAAGTCACCCTTAACAGCAACTTGGAACAGCGGTTCGGTTGGGAATAAACATCACCTGAACGACACCTCTTCCGCAACTGGTTGGAAGAGGTGTTTTTTATTGAAATTTGATACCCGGATCATGTCTGCCTTACAACAGGCAGAAAGTACCACCATGGAAAAAACAATTATAAACATATGAAGCGTCCTTTTTCCCTTCTATTTTTCGTTGTGCTGTTGAGCACGATACATGTCTCATCCTTTGCGCAAGAAAGGAAAACACTATTTATCATCTTGGACGGTATCCAACGCGAGTTGCTAGAGAAAAACCCTACCCCTGCAATCGATGAAATTAGCCGAAAGGGAGCCTATCTCCATTCCCACGTAGGCGGCATGCGAGGAGGTTACTCTGAGACTCCTACCATCTCGGCAGTCGGATACAACAGCCTACTGACCGGCGTTTGGTACAACAAACACAATGTAAAAGGCAACAGTATACGCCAGCCCAACTATCATTATTGGACCGTCTTTAGGTTTTTCAAAACGGCCTACCCACACAAAAAGACCGCTGTCTACTCTACCTGGCTGGACAACAGGACCAAATTAGTAGGCGAAAACCTGCCAGAAACCGGCCACCTGCAGCTGGATTACCATTTTGATGGATTGGAAATCGACACGTTGGGCTTTCCCCACGACGATCAGAGCAATTACATCCACGAAATAGACAAAATGGTAGCCGCCTATGCAGCCAAAGACGTCCTCGAAAAAGGCCCCGACCTGTCCTGGGTATACCTGCAGTATACAGACGACATGGGGCACCGCTACGGAGCAAGTCAGCAAATGGATCATGCCATACAGGAAGCGGACAAGCAAGTAGGCCAAATCTGGTCGGCGATCCAAGAACGGGAAAAGCGCTATGGCGAAGAATGGCTTCTGTTAATCACAACCGATCACGGACGGGCAGAGGGCGGCTTCAATCATGGGGGGCAATCCGACGCGGAGCGGGCTACGTGGATCGTCTCCAGCCAACCGCTAAATGATAGGGCGGGGTCCATTCCCGGTGTAGTCGATCTGCTGCCCACGATGGCAGACTTTATGGGCATACCAATTCCCAAAAATCAAGCCATGGAGATAGACGGTATCTCCCTGCTGGGCACACCCCATGCAGATCGGCTTAGCGGATCATTAAAAGGCAACTTACTTCAGCTCAATTGGCACGCATACGACACCGAAGGTCGCGCCAAAGTCTGGGTCACCGCTGGGAATCAGTTCCGTTTCGGAAATTCAGACATTTACCGGCTAGTGGGTGAGGTAGACTTAAAGGATACCTCTGCCACCCTGGATCTTGGCACCGAATACCAAAACCTGAAGGTGGTGCTGGAACTTCCAGAAGGGTATTGCAATGTGTGGGTGAAAAGCATTCCCTGAGGCAGAAAACCCTAGACAGGGCGGAAAAAATCCCCTCCCTGTCTAGGGTGTAGGGTACCTGCTGTAGAAAAAAAAACAGATTGGAATCGAAATTAATTTCTATGTAGAGCGGAAAACACGCGGTAAATCTCCGAACGCCACTAGCCTAAAATAAACACATCATTCACCGCAAATTTTTTATCAATCAGGCTAATTTCCTCCCCCGGCAGGTATAGCTTGGTTTTCGAGTACGTCCCTTCTTTTACATTTGAAAAAACCTCTACACGATTGTTTTCCAAATCTATAATCCAATATTCCGGGATGCCGTGAATGGCATAGAGCGGAGCTTTTACTTCTCTATCAAACTTGATAGAGGCATTTGAAACTTCGATGATTGCAAGCACATCGGCAGGTACGGGGTGTGCGGAAGCATAAAAATCTGATCGATAGGTTAAGATACTAATATCGGGCTCCGGTTCATTCGTTACTCCCAATCTTAACGGATTTTGAATTCTGACGATAACCTGTCCTGACAGTAGTTGATTCATTTTCATTGCTAAATGATCTACAATTGCGGCATGTTTACTTCCGATAGGGGTCATTTCAAATATTTCACCGTTTATCAGTTCTAAACGGTCATCGGGCTTGAGTATTCCAATCTCAGCCATTTTGTGGTATTCATCCACACTGATCAACCGCTTTAATACTTCCATTGTCATTGAAATCAGGATTTTATATGTTTAAAGATAGCCTTTTTCCTGTTCTAAAAAAAACGTTGGAAACGCCGATCCGGCCCCTGGTTTTCTCTATAAATTTTTGTTTCGACGACTGCAAGCATAGTGTCAAAGGCATTCAGTGATTGAAGCAAACCACAATTCCCTGGCTGAAAAATTTCTGCTCCGTCTATGGATTAAGATACCTGCCGCAGAAAATGCAAAAATTATTTTACTCATTGGCAGAAATCAATTTTTATTGAAGGATAGATTTTTTTGATTCCGCTCACGACTACCTAATTTTCAACAAATTAAGTATGCCGTGAAAAACTGCTCCTACATTTTGCTTTTTGTTGGGCTTGCGATTTGTCCCCTGTCCTGCCACGAAAAATACGATTTGCCCAAATACAATGGTGGAATAGTATTGGTATCCGCAAAAGACGTGCTATGTGACGGCCAAACCAGCCAATTCACCGTTTATGCCTATGACGACATCATCTCTAGTGAAATCCAAGGAATCACTCCCCTTTCCTCGTCCGATTTTTCGTTCACGATTAACCCGGCAAACTTAGGTAGAATCGATGACGGTGGAACTTACTACGCGCCGGCTGACATCACCATGAATCAAGAAATCTCGGTAACGGCTACGTTAAAAACTGATTCAAGGACCTCTCGTACGAAAAAAATAGCGCTCAAGTATTTCAACACAGCCATCAAAGGCTCAAAAAGGGTATTTGAGCTGCCTGATCATTTCTATTATAATTACTCCCTACTTGGAAACGATGAGTTGATCTGTTGGAGCACTCCCAAACTTGGCGAGGCGCCCAAATTTGAAATAACGAAGCTGGCATCAGACGGCTCCGTGGATTGGGTAAAAAACCTGGGGTTTGGTATGATCGAATATGTTGTAACGGAAGGCTCCGAATTGATCTGTATAGGCTCCCTACAGGATCAGGGCGAAATAAACAGCATTATCCTAACGATGGATAACGCCGGAAACCTCTTAAAAAAGGCAAAGCTTAGCCATGCTGAAACTAGGTTAAGCACCCATTATTCCCAAATAAATAAGCAATTTGCCTTTGTCACGATTACAGATCAACCAAATATATCCGGACTAGTGTCCTTCGACCTAAATGGCCTTGTGTTGAAGCAAATAAAAGTACCACTTAGCATCCGATCTGCTATCCCTCATGCTTCCGGCGGCTTTTGGATTACTTTTGACGAAGAAGAGACCAACAATCCTTTTCTTGGGTTTGTAGACGCTGATGGCAAGCTGGATTGGCAATTAAGCCTTGAGGAATCATATATCCCTCCGCTGATACGGGAAACTCCGGACGGAAGATTGGCAGTGGCCTACACCTACGCAGCTAATGAGAAGGTGAAGTGGCTCTATTCCATCGTTGATAGAAATGGCGTTGCGGCGCCCCACCAAAAGGTAGTGGCCGAAAATTTTCTGATAGGACCATTTGGTGATCACACGGACAAATTCCACCGACTTAATCCTCACCTTTCTGATCTGATAGTGACACCATCGGGAACCCCACTTTTGTTAGGTGCTGCAGACTATGAAAAACTTGGATTTTTCGTAGCGGCAACTCCCACAAAAAAATGGAGCTATTGGTTCCAAAAAACGACACCGGTTGGGCTCAGCCACACCTACGCAAGATCTATTTTTCCAAACAGTCAGGGATTTCTCTTGGTCGGCGAAACCGGAGAAATGATAACCCAGCTTCAATTGTCAGGGGATCTGGAGATTCCCCCCTGCCTATTTGAGCCTTGGTTTTTTCAGAAACACCCCCTCTACGGTGACTGGTGAGTTTAATAAACTACTTCAACGATTCCATATACATCGATACCAGGGGCCTGAATCACCAAGGTATTGTCCTCATAATTAAACGGCAAGGTTTGATTGTCGGGGCGTAGGGTTACTTGCTTTGGCTTCTGAGCCACATTTAGAGTTACCTGTAATGGTGGCGTGGGTCGAAGTTCATTGTAGGCAAGCACACTTTTATTGAAATGTTCACCGTCCGAATTGATGAGATGTATGAGGGTAGCTTCGTCCTTTTTCCCCAAAACTACGTGGACTTTCTCAGAGCCTTCCACTTTAAGCGTAGGGTTGGACACCAGTCGCTCCATTACATCGTTGATCAGGTTGTTGAATACCGGGTTGCGATAGGTAGCGTACGGAGTGGACATATCCATGTAGATCCCAGCGATTTTGCCTTTTCCATATGCATTGATGGTAGCAACCGGATAATCGGATGGAAATCGATAGTCCCTTTGTTGATATATATGGCCAATGGTCTCTGTCCCGGATCTAGGAGCAACTGGTTGCCATTGAGTCCTTAAACCAGCGATGCCGCCTAACTCTCTGTCTCCAATATTAAACTGGGCAGTGGAATCTGCACCGATAAAATCTACCTGCAATTCATTCCTAAATGCCCTAACCGCCTTTGCTCCGATCACAAATAAATTCCCTCCATTCTCCACATGATTTAACAACCTTCCTTTGATCTCTTCGTCAAAACTGCTCCATTCCGGTATGACGATGGTGTGATATTGCTCCAACCGCTCCTCCATGTGGTGATCCATCAGTATTTCAATGGAATGCTGCCCATCCATAAAGGCACTTGTCAGGCCTTCCATATTGGAAGACCACCCATAAACTCCATCATAACTTTGTTTCCAGCCTTCCAAGGAATACCATAGGCCTATTTGCGGAATCGTTTCGCTATGCTGACTGAAAGGCTGCCTCGCTCTGCAAAAGCTGGCGAGATCAGCAAGAGCCTCCACATCCAAGGTCTGAAAGGAAGCATCCCTATTCTGCTGGAAATATACCTGGAAACCACCGCCCATTGCCATAACCTCAGAAGCTTCCTGTTTCAATTGAACCAAGGATTTGGGACTATGAATGCCTCCCATAAAATCGATGGCTACAAAGCCCCAAGCCATGAGATCCCAAGGTTTGCCCTGCAATGCCAAGCATCGGGCCTGAAAAGCTGCACTGTACATGCCATTTTGCCCCGACACATCTCCGGAGAGAAAATCCACGCCAACATCCACTCGCTCAGGCATCATGGAGGAATAGGCCCAATTACTGGCGACCTGAAAATCAGGATCGTGGTCATGCAACGCCGTCACGTAGTTGTTTACGTATTTTCTATAGGCAGACCGATTATAATCCAACCATTTTTTGTAGTGCTCCTCTTCCGGTGATTTGGGAACTGCCTTCAAACCGGTTTCTTTTAAAAATCCCTTGACCAGTTCAGGTGAGTAGTCGGGCCCCGTAGACCAACAATCCCCATCAATCCAGACACCGTCTATACTGTATTCATCTATCATTTCCTTGATTTGAGGAATCAAGAACTTATTTGAGTAATCGCTGAAATAGGCCGCATAGGTTTTGTCCTTCGTACCATCTGCATGAATCCGGCCCCAATCCGGGTTTTGTGCAATCGCCTTATCATCCCATAATCCAGAATAATGCACATACAGAGGCAGATTGTGCTTATCGGTGACTTCTCTCCAGATTTTAAGGGGATCATTTACAAAACTGTTGGTTGAATAGCCTACATTAGTGGGATAGCTGGAGTATCCTGGATGACCTTTACTGTCCACTTGGATGTAATCCGGTCTCGTGCGTTCGAGGAATTCATCCAATAAGCCCGTATCAAAAAATTTTCCAAGATCCTTATCCTTTTCGGTCGCATGAAAATCAAAATGAAACCCAAAGAAACTCTGTGATCTTCTTAGCTTTTCCTGGGCATTGGCGCTGAATGAAACATTTATTACCAAAAATAGCAAGGCCAAGCGTGTTCTAATAGTTATCATATGTAGGTTTATTTTACTTTTATATTACACTCAAACAATCGGAAAAACTAACTGCCGGCAACTTTTTGGAGATAATCAGCTCTTCCTTTTTTCATATACTCCCAAACACCTGCCACCCAAGTATCTAAACGAACCTGTTCAACGGGGGACAGAGCGGCGTTTTTGGCCTCCTGAATGCACTTCTCAAGCTCCTGCATCACTATTTCCGTTCCGAGATACTGCCAAGCCAGTTCTTCATCCTGATGAAAATGGTTCTCCCCCTTGACCCGATCCGGATATCGGGAGTAATCGTTGTATACCTGTTCCACTTTGTCGTGGAATCTTCTCATTGGCTCTCCGGCTGCTCCAAAGTACCTATTAAAAAATTCATCTAAAGCAATATCCAAGTCCAAATCGGGGTCGTCATAATGCTTCATGGCCAAATAAAAATCCAATTGCTCGCCGGTGCCACAGAGGAAAATACCCCGAATACCATCCTTATGGTACATGTCTATTAACTCGTGTTGAATCTGAGCACTAAATCCGGGAAAAACATTCCAAGGCCCACCTCCGTCATAACTCCCAATGCCCAAAGCACCTCTCTCGGTAGGAAAAGTACTATAATTCCATAAATAAACGGGCGCCTTGGCATTGTCCACCCAGTCCCGGTACCATTCCATTTCATGTCTTTTGAGTTCGGGAGACATAAAATTTCTATTGTGAAGGCAAGGGGAAACGGAAATATTTGGTTCTAGCACTACCTGATCCGGATAGTAACTATTATCATGATAGGCCAGGGTAGCAATTTTCTTTTCAGGATGGGTTTCCTGTAACCCTTTGGCCACCTGATTGATCATTCCAAAGATGTAATTACTGGCTTTTCCCGAGCTAAAATGATTCCCTGTAAACTTTTCGAAGTCCCTCGAAAGTACGGCTTGGCATTGGTCACAAAGGCACCACTGATTGTTGTCCAAAGGCAGAATGGCAAAATAATCCCCTATCGCAATTTGCAGGCCTTTGCTTCCGTCGCCGTCAAAATAATCGCGCGCATCTTCAATCAACTGATCGACCAAGGATTCATTGGTATAACAAAGCTGCCGGGAATGAGGACCACCACTGCGATTTTTAGCAAAAATCTCCTCCTGTAGTCCTTCGAATAGTTCACTCTCAGGAATCAGAAATCGATCTTGGAAACTTGACAACGTATGGTTTGCCCCCCACTTTTCGCCTCCTCTGCGCATTCTTCGATAGAACAAAGCGAGGGCATCCTTACTCGGGTATCCATACTGCGCCAAAATCATGGGGCCGTCCACTTCAGTACTATACCGGTATTTCATTTGAGGCTCTCTGCGCATGCTTTCAGGTTTCACGGACAAATTCGCCGATTTGTCGTACACTACGTTAAAATCTGACGGACCGTACCAACGGATACCTAGTGCCGTTTCCAAAAAATCGTAGGTAGCATAAAGGCTTCCCTGAGGGTCGTAAAAGCCGGGTAACTCAATCTGCAAAGGCCCCTCACTGCCGGCATTAATCGCCATGTGATAGTCAATGAGATCTCTGGTATCCTTCAGGGAAATCGCGAGGATATCCACCCCATTCTCTGCCCGATTCTCTGGAGTGGGAAGCCAATCCCGACCATATAATAGCAAATTTTCCTCATCAAACAGGATTAAATACTCTTGTTCGCCAAAATCTCCGTCATGTATCCCTTTTTGATCGGAATATTCGGTTTTGCCAATATGGATTTTGAATCCCTTCACCTGATCAACTTCCGATGTGATCGGTAAACGCGCACCCGAGATCCGTTCTACATGATGCTGCAGTTCCAACGCCGCCAAATGGACGGCTGGAGTCGGATTGGCAGATACAATGATGGTGGCTGAGGGCTTCCCAGCAACAACCAGCCTAAAATCTTCGTTGTGATCGCTTTGTTTAGCACAGGCACCAACAAGAAAAACGATAAAAATACCCCAAAATCCGACAGTCATTTGCATAACTAGTATGTTAAGCATGCAAGATAGGATGAGCAGTACTAGGATTCTAATCAGCTAATTTCAAAATATGATACTATTTTTGCAATTCAGCTTTGATTTTATAAAAACCAGGTATTTTTTACCAAATAGAAGGATGGTTTTTTAATCATGACAACCCAAATTGACACTCTTCCATACTCATTTTGCTACTTAAGCGAGTGCAACTTTAAATATTCAGATGGCGTACTTTTCTTTAAGGATTTAAAGACTCGGTTAAAATTTGATATATTGTTGAATCCCGATTCAAAGCATACTTGGGAGATATTATAATGATCTTCAATCAGCAACTTACAGGCGTATCCTACCCTGATTTCATTGACGAATTGGGTAAAGGATTTTTTGTGGCAATGGGAAAAATACCTACTAAAAGAGGAGGAATTCATATTGGCAATCGCAGCGACCGTATCCAACCTTATCTCTTGCTTAAAATTACTGATCACAAAGTCATATACAGGCCCCATCCGATTTTTTGACATCTGAGAAAACGAATTCACAAACCCCGGACTTGACAGCAGGCTGTGTTCTTCAACAATACTCAACCTTGCCAAAATATCCATCAAAAACAACACCTTTTGGTGACCGGATGACTTTATCATTTCCTTTGCAGATTGAATTATCCCCTCATTGGCCGCGCCGCGGAATGCAATGCCACAATCTGCCTTCGTAATCAGCGTAAGGATTTTTGCCAATTCGGGAATAAAGCCTAATCCGGAAACAAACTTCTCTCCGAAATGTATGACTATGGCTTCTGCAGTCAAGGCGGAACCCTCTTCAAAATAGGCATTGTTATTAAGCCATAGGTGAGGTAGATTCTGTCCCAACAAGACAATATCCCCAGGCATAAATTTATCCACACTATCTCCTACAAATCTGGTCCCCTTGCTGGTAAGTATTATATCCAACTCATATTCAGGATGATAATGCCATATCTTTAAAAAGTTCCGTGACGAATAGTGTTGGATAGTTACGGATTGGTTTCCGTTGATGTATCTACCAATTAATTGTGCTTTCATTGCCCCTATTGAATTTGGTTAGAAAAATGAACCTGTTAAAGTAACAAACTATACACTATTTAGCAAATTACCCAAAATTAGGCAGGACGAATGCAAAAAAAATACAGCTTTTTGAAAATAATCTAGTAGATCTCCAGACAGCAATCGCCTAATTTTGATGTTAAGATTTGAGAAAAGGCGCTCTTCAACACCCAAATTTACCGTGCAATTAAGGAATTTGGGTAAGCGAAAGTCTACCTTCAACGCTCAAAAAGGGAACGTAATCCAATCAATTACCTTAACATGAAATCGAGCATTACGTACCCGTCACACAGTGGGATGCCCCGATAGCTATCGGGGAAACCATGCGAGATTCCATCTGACCGCTAAAAAACAAATTATAAACAGATGAATAAAAAAAATACTCTCTTCGTTGGTTTCCTGTTTTTGATTTCGTTGGCTTCCTGTTCGGAGAGAGAGATCGCCGTTGGTGAGGTAGCCATTATCCCTAAGCCACAAAAAGTGGAATTGGGTGACGGCTTTTTCGAAATCGATAAGAACACTCGGATTGCTGTTGGAAATGAGAAACAAGAGGCCATTGCAGATCATTTTTTCAGTGAATTTGAAAAAGTGGCGAACTGGAAGCCCCGGATTACCTACGCAGAAACGGGAGATGTGGTATTCGTGACCGATAGCTCTTTAAAACCAGAGGGGTATAAACTTAAGGTAACCAAAGAGCAAATCCGGATAAATGCCGCTACTGCAGCCGGCTTCTTTTACGCCCTTCAAAGCTTAAGGCAACTCCTGCCCACTGCGTTTTACCTCGAAGAAAAACAAACCAACGTCCGCTGGGGAATACCAGCAGTGGATATTGTTGACGAACCGCGCTTTGAATGGAGGGGATATATGCTTGATGTGTCAAGGCACTTCTTTGAAAAAGAACAAGTGCTCAATGTGTTGGATTTCATGGCCGAGTCCAAGCTGAACAGGTTTCATTGGCACCTTACCGACGACCAAGGATGGCGGGTGGAAATCAAATCCTATCCCAAATTAACGGAAGTAGGCGCCTGGAGAGTTGATCATAATGTGACTGATGAAACTATCTCTAACTGGTTTGGAAGGCCAAAACAACAACCAGGCGAAGAAGCTACCTATGGTGGATTCTATACCCAAGAAGACATCAAAGAAATAGTCGCCTATGCGAAGGAACGCTACATTGAAGTGCTTCCCGAGATCGATATGCCGGGACATTCCCAGGCGATCGTAGCCTCCTATCCGGAACTGGGCTGTGTAGACAGCGAACAGTACGTAGCCACCGGAGGGGTGGTCAAAAACAATACACTTAATCCCGGAAAAGAAGAAACCTACCTCTTTGCGGAGAAAATGCTCAACGAGGTCATGGAGTTGTTCCCATTTGAATACATCCACATAGGAGGCGACGAATGTAACAAAGATCAGTGGAGAATAGACCCACATGCACAACGGGCCATCAAGGAAAATGGACTGAAAGATGAGCATGAACTCCAGAGCTATTTCATCAGACGCCTAGAGCAAATCATAAATCGTGCGGGCCGTAAAATGGTTGGCTGGGATGAGATATTAGAAGGAGGCCTGGCCCCAAATGCCACCGTCATGAGCTGGAGGGGTGAAGCTGGAGGCATTCAATCGGTGAAAATGGGCCATGAGGTGATCATGACACCTAATTCCTTTTGTTATTTAGATTTAAAACAAGGGCATCCGGATCTGGAACCCAATTTGGGATATTCAGAACTGCTACTCTCAACGGCATACAGCAACCCGGTAGTACCCCAAGGCTTGTCCGAAGAAGAGTCAAAACTAGTGAAAGGTGTACAGGGCAATATGTGGACAGAATCCATCAGCGACTGGGGGAAGTTGACCTACATGACCTTTCCAAGGCTCTATGCAGTCGCCGAAACGGCCTGGACCCAACCTTCCAACAAAGACTGGGGGGACTTTTCCGAACGTCTCTTCACGCAGTTCAAAAGGCTAGACGCTCAAAATATCCGTTATGCCAAAAGTGCCATCAGTCCGTGGATAGATCATCAGGCTACAGATGGAAAAATTGAAATCGCCCTTAAAACCGAAGTAGAAGATCTAGATATCAGGTACACCTTGGATGGCACCGATCCAAGTAACAAATCGACCAAGTATAATGGGAAATTTTCCATCCAGGAAAGTGCAGAAGTCCGGGCGCAGGCCTTTAGAGGGGATAGGCCCTTGGGTAATCTCTCAATTATATATTTCCCAATTCATCAGGCAGCGAACCAAAAAACCCAGGTAATTGCGGGAACGAAAATTAGAGAGACTCCAAAATTGACCGACTTGAACTATGCAAAATTGGCACAAGAAGATCCAAATTGGCAGGCGATTGCCAACGACTCTGCGATACTCATTGAATTCGGAATACCCACAGATGTAACCGAGATTTCATTTGATGCATTACGTTATACCATTTCAGGTATTTACCCCCCAGCCGAGGTGGAAGTATGGGGTTCGCTAGATGGTAAGGAATATACACCATTGGGAAAAATGGAAAACCCCCTGGCTACTGTTCAGGGAAGGAACAAAATTCCTTACGCAATTTCTTTGCAAGCCTCGAGCGTAAAATTTCTAAAGATCTCCATCAAATCCGTGTCTCCCATTCCTGCTTCACACCATTTGGCAGGACAAACCAGTTACATGGCTATTGATGAAATACGGGTTCAGTGACCACTTGCCGTAATTGCAAATTGCCTATAAACCTAAAACGAAATGGAAAAACCGTGTAACCTATGACCAGTATAAGTACCATCGATATTTCGATCATAGCGGTCTATTTGATAGCTATACTCGTTATTGGAGTTTGGGTATCCCGAAGTAATAATAACGGGGCTGATGGTTATTTTCTGGCGGGTCGCACCCTAAAGTGGCCGGTCATCGGGGCGGCGTTATTTGCTTCAAACATCTCTACCGTCCATTTGGTCGGTCTAGCCGCCTCTGGCTTTCGGGATGGATTGGTTTGGGGAAATTTTGAACTGCTCGCTATTGTGACCTTAATCATGTTGAGCTTGATTTTTGCGCCCTTCTATTTCAAAAACAAAATAGCCACGCTTCCGGAATTTCTGGAGAAAAGGTACAACGCAACCGTTCGGAGTTTCATGGCCGTGCTGGCGTTGTTGGGTGCTTTGTTTATGCATATTGGGGTCAGTTTGTATGCTGGTGCCGTGGTTTTCGAGCACTTTTTTGGATTGAATGTATATGCCTCTATCCTGACCATTTCTCTCATCACTACCATCTACACCGTAGTGGGAGGGTTGCAGTCCGTGGTTATCACAGAGACCATCCAAACCGTCATTCTAATTGCAGGAGCTATTACCCTCAGCTTATTCGGGGTATGGGCGCTGCCTGCACACGGCATTACTAGCTGGAGCGAACTGGTAAATGCCGCCAAACCAGAGCAATTGAACCTTATCCCTACCAAATCGAATCCCTCTGGACTAACTTGGCAGGCATTATTTTTGGGATATCCGGTGATTGGAATATGGTACTGGTGCGCCGATCAAACTATCGTGCAGCGTGTACTTGGGGCAGAAAGCCTTCAAGATGCTAAAATTGGACCGCTATTCGCTGCCTTTATCAAAGTCCTCCCGATCTTTCTGTTTATATTACCTGGAGTATTGGGATATGTACTGTTCCGCGACGTCATCACCGATCCCAACGATACTTTTCCGGTACTGATAACCCATCTGCTGCCGGTTGGGCTGAAAGGGTTAATGGCCGCGGCACTCTTGGCAGCACTCATGAGTACCATTGCCGCAGCACTGAATAGTGCAGGAACGCTGGTTTCCATTGATATTGCCAAGGTGAATCATCCTGATATCTCCGAAAGCAAACAAATCCTTATCGGAAGGGTCACCGCGGTGATTGTCATGGTCATTGCGATTTCCTGGTCACCACTCATTGCACGATTCAACAGTATATTTGAAGCCATAAATGTTTTGTTGACTGTTATTTCCCCACCCATAACCACCGTATTCATTTGGGGGATATTTTGGAGACGAGGTAACCACCAAGGTGCCTTGGCCACCTTTGCAGGAGGCTTTCTCCTGGGTCTTTTTGCCTTCTTGGTTGATTTTCCGGTTTTTGGAGACGCAAAAATGATCACAGAAGGCATGGGCATATCTTTTATGATGCAAGCATGGTGGTTATTTGTAGCCTGTTCAGTGATTTACTTCGCTGTCAGCCTAGCTACTCCGGCCCCAGATTATCCAAACATCAGCAACTATACCCTAGAAAGTCCCTTCGCTATCCTAAAAAAGGAGCCACTGGAAAAGCGGAACACCCCGATCCTACTTACCATAGTACTTATGCTATTATTGATATTGATATACACAACAATTGGATAAATCACATGAACGTAACGAAAACGATACAATTTGCAGCAGCGTGCTACTCAATGATTTTCTTACTTGCTTGTGCGCCAGATGAACCGAAATCCATTTCAGAGGAACCACGATCAGCAGATACGTTGACATTCAAACGATATGGATCTGTGATTAAAGTAAAACCGGAAAAATTAGCCGAATACAAAGAACTGCATGCAGATCCTTGGCCGGGCGTCCTTGCACAAATTACAAAAAGCAACATCCGCAATTATTCCATCTACTACAAAGATGGGTACCTCTTTAGCTATTTCGAATACACAGGCAATGATTTCGAAGCAGATATGGCCGAGATGGCCCAAGACTCCGTGACACAGGCCTGGTGGAAACTGACGGATCCCTGCCAAGAACCCCTTTCTACCCGCACTGACGGCGAATGGTGGGCCAGTATGGAGGAAGTGTTCCACCACGACTAAAAGACACGCATTTCTACAATCTTAAAAAACGATGTAACGAAAATGGATTTCAATCAAGCTCCGGTACTCCCAAAGAACAAAAAGCCCATTGTAATCATAGGCGCTGGCGGAATTGTGGCAGATGCCCATCTCCCGGCGTATCGCAAAGCGGGATTTGAGGTTTTGGGTATTTATGACAGGCTTCCCGAAAAAGCGGGAAAGTTGGCAACCCAGTATAATATACCGAATGTGTGCACTTCATTGGACGACTTGCTTCGTTTGGGTCTAGAAAACCAATGCGTCTATGATATTGCGCTTCCTGCATCTACTATCATTAACGTACTTGAAAAACTACCTCACGGATCCGGCGTGCTGATTCAGAAACCTATGGGGGAAACCATAGGCGAGGCACAGGAAATTTTACAGCTATGCCGAAAAAATGGGTTGATAGCCGGAATCAATTTTCAGTTGCGCCATGCGCCGTACATCCTGATGGCCAAGCAGCTCATAGACCAAGGGACTATAGGTGATTTGCACGATATTGATGTGCGGGTAAATACCCTGACTCCTTGGCACCTATGGGATTTTCTGTTTGACATTCCCCGAATGGAAATCCTCTACAACAGCATCCACTACATAGACATGATCAGGTATTTTTTGGGCAACCCAAATAGGGTGATGGCAAAGACTACGAAACACCCAAACATGCCTCGGTTGGCCAATACCAGGTCTTCCATCATATTGGACTACGGAGAATACATCAGAGCAAACATCAATACCAATCATGGCCATGACTTCGGAACCAAGCACCAGGAATCCTTTTTCAAATTTGAAGGTACCCGTGGTGCAATCAAGATCACCGCAGGGCTCAACTTAAACTATCCAAAGGGTTTGCCCGATGCCTTTGAGTACATTTCTCTTGACGACGATCAGGGCTGGCAATCCCATCCCTGTAAGGGTTCATGGTTTCCGGATGCCTTTATTGGCCCGATGACCGGGCTCATGTGCAAGCTGGAAGATTCGTCCTTCCAGTACATCAACTCAGTAGAAGATGCCATCCACACGATGGTTGTGGTAGAAAAATGCTATCTGTCCAGTGCTGGGAAACTTCCATAAAAAGTATCATCAATTAAAGCAACCCATTTGAAAGTAGCCCTTTTCATACCGTGTTATATGGACCAATTTTATCCTCAGGTAGCTGTAGCTACTTTGGAGCTTTTGGAAAAATTGGGTATCGACGTGTACTACCCTCCGGAGCAAACTTGCTGCGGTCAGCCCATGGCCAATACAGGGTTTGAGGAATACTCAAAAGACACCTATAAGTTGTTTTTAAAAAACTTCAAAGATTATGATTACGTGGTTTCTCCGTCCGGAAGCTGTGTTTACCATGTTCGAAATCATTTTGACATCATTCCTCAGGACTATCTGGCCAGGCAGGTTCGAAGCAAAACCTATGAGCTTTGCGATTTTATTTTCAACATACTCGGAAACCCGGAATTGGGGGCAATTTATCCCAAAAAGGTTGGGGTACATCACAGCTGCCATGGACTGAGGGGATTGAGATTAGGAACCTGCACGGAGTTGTCAGACATGCCCCGATCGATCGTAGAAGAAATACTACAAAAAGTAAAAGGGATAGAGCTCGCATCTACTACCAGAAGAGATGAATGCTGCGGCTTTGGGGGGACATTTGCAGTTTTGGAACAAGCCATTTCGGTCAAAATGGGAAAAGATAGGATAAACGATTTTTTAGATCACGATGTGGAAGTCATCACCAGTACCGATATGTCCTGCCTGATGCATTTAGAAGGCATTATAAGACGAAATAAGCTACCCATAGCAATCAAACACATTGCAGAAATCCTGAATAGCTCATGTTAGACCATGCAAAAGCCGCTGAGGCATTTAACCGTGATGAAGCCCATGTCAACTGGCACGACAAGGCCATTTGGCATCTACGCAAAAACAGGGATAAGGGCGTTCATCCGATTTCCCAATGGCAAGCACTAAGGGATACCGCATCAAACATCAAAATGGATGTGCTGAACCACTTGGACAAATATCTCACCCAATTTGAAAAAGCTGCCGAAGCCAACGGAATTCACGTACACTGGGCCGTTGATGCAAGCGAGCATAACTTGATTGTCAAAGAAATACTGGAAAGGCACCACGTCAAAAAACTTGTCAAAAGCAAATCCATGTTGACGGAAGAGTGCCATTTGAACCCTTACCTGGAGGAACACGGATTTGAAATAGTAGATACAGACCTAGGTGAACGTATTATCCAACTAGCCAAGGAAAGTCCAAGCCACATTACCGCTCCCGCGATCCATAAAAAGATGGAAGAGGTGGATGTACTTTTTCAACAGACCATGGGTACACCTCCTTCACACGGTAATCCGGAAATCTTAGTGAAAGCAGCGCGTGATGATCTAAGGAAGCGATTTATGCACGCAGGTGCTGCCATCACCGGGGTAAATTTCGCAATCGCAGAATCAGGTGGTTTTGTAGTCTGCACCAACGAAGGAAATGCGGATATGGGTGTGCACTTGGCCCCCCTGCACATAGCCTGTATGGGGATTGAAAAATTGATTCCGAAAAACGAACATTTAGGCGTCTTTTTACGGATATTGGCCAGAAGTGCCAATGGCCAATCCATCACTTCCTATTCCTCCCATTTTTTTAAACCTCGGGAAGGACAGGAAATGCACGTCGTGATCTTGGACAATGGACGAGCTGACCAGCTGAAAAGTGATGATTTTAGAAACTCCCTGAAGTGCATACGGTGCGGGGCATGCATGAATACCTGTCCGGTGTACCGCCGTAGTGGTGGACACAGCTATGGAAGCACGATTCCCGGACCGATTGGAGCCATTCTGGAACCCAATAAAGACATGGCCAAGTATTCGTCGCTACCCTTCGCTTCTACCCTATGCGGGTCCTGCACAGACGTCTGTCCTGTGAAAATAGACATCCATTCACAGCTCTATAAGTGGAGGCAGTTGATCATGAAAAACCACCCCGAAATGGTTAAAAAAATGGCTATGAAGTCAAATGGGTGGATTTTTAGAAATCCAACATTATACCGGTTCTTCGGCTCTGTAACCAGAAAAATCGCACGAATACTTCCGACGTCACTCATACATATCGTCACAAATGCCTGGAGTAGGCACCGAGAGTTGCCAGATATACCCCAACAGAGCTTTAAGGAATGGATAAAGAAATATAGATAAATGACTACTAGTAGGAAGACCATTTTGGATAAAGTTCGGAAGAACAAGCCAAACCTGAATGCCAACATTGACCTCTCCCCATTTCTCGAGGACAACAATCAGGACGTCGTTCAACGCTTTCGGACAGCCCTCGATGAAAATGGTGGAAAATCGATCATATTGGAAAACGAGGCGGAAATTGGTGAATTAATCAGTCGGGAAATCAATGGAAACCCCTTTGTCGATTGTGCTGGATTCGCCGATCTCAATGTAAATACAGTAGCTGGTGAATCGCCAAAAAATCTGGCCAAAATAAAAACTGCGATCGTTAGGGTTGAGCTGGGAGTAGCTGAGAATGGAGCAATATGGCTGGAAGACAAAAATATAAATGGCCTAAGGATACTCCCCTTCATCGTAGAAAACGGCATTTTTATTTTGCCAAAAGCGAAAATCGTACCCACCATGCATCATGCTTACCGCATGCTGAACCAGCTCCCAACAGGTTTTGGCACTTTTATAGCAGGCCCCTCCAAAACGGGAGACATTGAACAACATCTGGTAGTAGGGGCACACGGTCCCCTATCACATCTGGTAATTCTTATTTAGAATACCCCAACACCGAATCGCACCCCTCGAACTTTTATGCGTTCTTACATTCAAATTATTGGTGCTTCACTGCATTAAGGCCACTGATTATACCTCATTTTTTTCGAATAACGGAATGTATGCAAAAATCCTATCATAATCGGAAATCAAACTAGTAGATACACCGAGCAAAGACCTATAATTTAATACTCTCAATTCCAACAGGATGCGGCTCGCTATTCTGTAGCGTGATTTTCATCTACCCCCCAAGGTTCTAGCGCTTTCCTGCAGCTGTTAGTCCTTTGGGTAGAATGCCTGCTTTGGATAAAAACTGCTTTAAAACCATCAAAAAAAGAAATGAATCAAAAAACCAAGCCATGAATAGGAGAAAAACAATGATCCTAGGGAAAAAATCAGTTAAGCTGTTCCCTATCACAAGTCTAAGAACGAAGATGCTCGCTTTGATCATCCTCTTGGGTCTCACCAAGGCGACTGCCGAGACGTCAACCAACCTTCCACCTGACGAATTTCTGAGATATGAATTCGGAATTAACGGGGTTCCCGATTGGGAGTGGCAGGCAGTGTTACCTGTAACGGTCCGGGGTGAAATCGTAGATGAAAACGACATGCCTCTTCCGGGAGCAAGCATTGTAGAAAAGGGGACTTCCAATGGAACCCAAAGTGACGTAGATGGAAAATTTTCCATCAATGTCAGTGACCAGAACGCTACCCTGGTGGTCCACTATATAGGATTCGAGTCACAAGAGATTTATGTAGGGAACCGGAGCATCTTTAAGGTAGTAATGATGGAAAACACCGCGGGATTGGAGGAAGTAGTCGTGCTCGGGTATGGAAATAGGGACAAAAGCACCTTGGCAGGTGCTGTGAAACAAATATCCGGCGAAATACTGGAAGACCGCCCTATAACCAACCTGGCAAATGGCTTGCAGGGTGCCATAGCCGGTCTCACCATTACCAGGAATAGTGGGCAACCCGGTCAGGAAGGATATGGGCTCAATATTCGGGGACTAACCTCTATTAATGGTGGAAATTCTCCTTTAATACTCATAGACGGTGTCGAAGGAGATATCAACCAGATCAATCCCAATGACATTGCATCGATAAGTATCTTGAAAGATGCCGCCGCATCCATATACGGAGCGAGAGCCGCAGGAGGTGTTGTGCTGATCACCTCTAAATCCGGTAAAAATGCACAGGCGCTTAAAGTGACCTATTCCAATAATATGAGCATCAACACCCCCTCGAATCTGTTGGAGCGCCTTAGCGTAAAGGAGTGGGTAGAAATGGAGTGGGAAGCTAGCGTGAATGCGAATGCCAACGGTACATTTTTCTATCCTGAGATTGGTAATAACACTATTCAGGATGTTCACAATAAGATAGATGCGGGGGCCGCACCCGAATACCTGGCCGACAATGTCAACATTCTAAACTATCAAAATCCTAATTGGGATAATCTCATATTTGGACAAGGCCTCCAGCAACTGCACAATATCAGTATCGCCGGAGGGGGAGAATCTTCTAGGTACAATGCATCCTTCGGATATGTGGATACAAAGGGTATTTTCAAGAATGCCCACGACAATGCCCAACGGATCAACATGAGATTAAATTACGGATTTGACATCACCGATAGGTTCAAGGTAGACGCCATTATCAGCTATTCAAATTTAAAACGAAATTCTCCAGCCATCGGATCCGGCACGGTCTTGGATCAATTGAACAGAATCTACCTTTGGCTACCGGAGCGTACGGAATCCGGACAATACCTGACCCAATGGGGATTTCAAAATCCCAGGCAATTTTTAGACAAAGAGGTGGGACTTAGCAAATCGCTGGACGAAGAATTTCGCGTCAATATCACAGGCCAATACGAATTATTTGACAACTTCTACCTAAACGGTCAGGTTGCTACCAACCGGGCAACGGGGAATAGCAGCTCCTTTACCAACATCATCCCCTTATGGAATTACAATGATACTCCTGCAGGATTCGGAATCAATCGAAACAGTGCCGGAAGAGGTTTCTGGGAAAACGACTATTTAAACACCACCGGCTATATAACTTATTCCAAAATTTTTGGCAAGCACAACATTGACTTCATGGCAGGTAGCAGCCATGAACAAAGTGAGTTTGGCGGGTTTAATGCAAGCGTTTTTGATTTTAGCCAAACAGCTATCACGACATTGGGTCTTGGGGATCCGGATGAAGCGCGAGTTGGTGAAAACCGAAGCCATTGGGCTATCCGATCGCTTTTTGGGCGAGCTACCTATATATTTGATGGAAAGTATATAGCTGAATTTAACTACAGAAGAGACGGAACATCCGTATTTTCACCGGAGAAGAGATGGGGAGACTTTCTAGGTGCCGCCTTTGCCTGGCGCCTTTCAGAGGAAACCTTTATCAACAACCTGGGCATTTTCGACAACTTGAAATTACGCTTTAGCCGAGGAGTTACCGGTAACCAAAACCTAAATACGGGAAATTTATACGACTATATTCCGTTGGTTGATATTTACAATTTGAATTATCCATTCGGTGCAGGCACCTCGCTGGTGCAAGCTGCCTCGGAGCGGAGGCTTGTCTCATCACAGAGAACTTGGGAAAACCTTGAAACGACCAATTTTGGAATTGACTTTGCCCTGTTCAATTCGAAGCTTTCTGGACAGTTTGACCTGTTCACCAAGCGAAATAACGACATGCTACTTGGGGTAAACTTGCCTGCGGTCCTTGGGGGTAGTGCTCCTGCATTGAACATAGGTTCTTTGGAAACGAGGGGGTTTGAGCTCACCTTAAACTACACCAATACCACCCGATCTGGATTCACTTATGCCATAACCGGCATGCTAAGCGATGCGCAGAATACCCTGGTCGACTTAGATGGCAGGAATGCAGTAGGCCTTGGTCTAAACGGCATCCGCGAAGGATATCCATTGAATACTTACTTTGGTTATGTATACGACGGAGTAATGCAAAATGAGGAGGAACTGCAGGCCTACCGCCAACTTGAGGGTGTTCCTGCTGATTTGCAAGTGGGCGATGCAAGGTACAGAGACTTGAATGGCGACGGCATCATTTCTGTGCTGGATGCAAACGGTGATGATGCGGATATTATATCCTACGGTGACAATGCCCCAAGGTATTCTTATGGATTCAGAACGGACCTGTCGTTCAAAGGATTTGATTTCAGCGTGTTCTTACAGGGTGTTGCAGAAAGAACCATTTTCTATACCGATCAATGGAGGCTACCTTTTGAGCAGCCCTGGTGGCAACCCCTCCGTCGATTTTACAACAATACGTGGTCTCCCGAGCGACCGGACGCCAAGTATCCACGAGTAACCAAAGGTGGACAACGCTATTGGAACTTTCAAACCTCACAAAACACACGCATCAACGGCGCCTACATGCGGGTAAAAAACATTACTTTAGGATACACTATACCAAGCCTTGCTTCGGATAAAATCGGAGTAGACAGAATAAGATTGTTTTTCAGCGGGGAGGACTTATTCACCATAGATGCGTTAGATGGAGGCTATGACCCCGAAAACACCAACGGAAGCGCTAACTTTTATCCGTTTACCAAAAGATATTCACTCGGTCTAACAGTAGATTTCTAATTATATAAAAGAAACCAATGATGAAACGATATACACCAATAGTCGCATTTATTCTTCTTTTGGCAGGATGCACAAAGGATTTAGACCTGGTCCCGCTGGATACCATTTCAGATGGATCTTTTTGGAAGGTCACCAAGGACTTCGAAAATGCGGCCAACGCATTTTACCCAAGTCTCGCAGGACACGCCAACGGCCTCTTAGATCAGGATTCGGATATTGCCGTCGGCTACTCTCCTAACCCAATCAGCAATGGCAGTTGGATAGTACCCCAAGGCGATGGCAGCTGGAATGGAAGTTACCAAATGGTTCGGGCCACCTCCAGGTTGATCGAGAACCAAGAGATTGCATTGGATATTCAGGATGAGACCGCCCGCTATGCGGCTGAAGCCCGGTTTTTCCGTGCACGCGCCTATTTTAACCTAGTTTCCAGATTTGGAAATGTCCCACTCATCACCGGTGTCATAGACATTGATTCGGAAGAGTTAGATGCCCCTAGGTCACCCAGGTCCGAAGTGGTAAACTTTATCCTCTCAGACCTGGACTGGGCCATCGAAAACCTTCCGTTGGAAAGTCAGATTTCGGCCGGCGAAAAAGGCAGGGTAAGCAGAGGGGCTGCCCTGGCACTGAAATCCAGAGTAGCCCTATTTGAAGGGACATGGGCAAAATACCATAGCACCGGGGATCCAACCCCCTATTTATCAAGTGCGATTGAAGCCGCCGAAAATATTATCTCTTCAAATGAATACGAGCTGTATACTGCTGATGGACCGCTGGAGAGCTACTATAACCTTTTCTTAGAGGCCGGCGAAGACAGCCAGGAATCCATACTTGCCCGACGCTTTAATCAAAACCTAAACGTGTTCCACAATACAACTAGGTGGGTTTACTCGGGGATCAATTCCCCATCCAAACAACTGGTAGATCTGTATCTATGTACCGATGGACTACCTATCGAAATTTCACCGCTATTTGAAGGATATGGGCAAAAAGACGCTGAATTTCAAAACCGGGATCCAAGATTTTCCAATACGGTATTTATGCCGGGTTCAAGCTTCCATTGGATTGGAAGCGACCTGACGATCAATCCGCCCATCGGCTCCAGCAATGAAAACTACAGCACGGGGTACATGATGCGAAAATACCTGTCTACCAATCAAACCAGTCAATTGGGCCAGAGTTTTTACAATTTTATGGAATTTCGATACGCAGAAGTCCTTCTCAATCTGGCCGAAGCACTTTATGAACGGGATGGAAGCATCTCGGATGCCGATCTTAACAGAACCGTCAACCGTCTGAGAGACCGGGTAGGCATCTCCCACCTTACAAATGCACTGGTAAGTAGTCACAACTTGGACATGCTCGAAGAGATTCGAAGAGAAAGAACAGTCGAGTTGGCCTTTGAAGGGTTTAGATTAAACGATTTAAGGCGGTGGAAAGAGGCAGAAACGCACCTGCCGGTAGATTTGCTGGGGGTAAAATACTTGGGAACCGAGCAAGAATCCACTCCTCCAAATAATGCATTGACGCCGGGTGTTGATATCATGCTAAACGCAGCGGGGTTTCTAATTGCTGACCCCGGCAATCTACGTCAATGGAGCCAACGAAACTACTTGTTTCCGGTTCCGTTAGATCAGATACAGTTGAATCCAAACCTGGAACAAAATCCCGGTTGGTAGTCGAAAATCCAACAAAAGGCGGCATTGCAAACAGGGGGTTGGCCGTTAAAAAAACGCCAAGAGCTCCCAGCGTTGTGGTGTTGCCTTTAACACCCTTATTTGCCTGCTTCAGGTGAAAATCGGAATTATTTGACAAACCGTTCCTTTTTAGCTCCCAAAGGCATTACTTTTGGGTAATCACTAAGGTTTTGTTCCGCAACTAGCCGATATACACCATGAAAAAACCAATGCTTTTCTTAATGGTTCTTTTGCCCTTTTGGGCGCAATCGCAGGTACCCACCGTCACTCGAAGTACGGAAATCGCCGAGATGGTTGATCAGGTGAATGTTTCCAACCTAAAAAATTACATGGAAAGCCTCGTGAGCTTTGGCACCCGACATACACTCAGCGATGACCAGCCAAACCGCGGTATTGAGGCTGCCAGACAGTATACATTGGGATTATTTCGGCAGTTTGCAGAAAATTCCGACGGCAGGCTTTGCGCTGAAATTGACTATTACACAGAAAAGGCCGATGGCCGCAGGGTGGATAGGGATATCCGTACCGGTAACGTCATGGCCACTATAAAAGGCAGCGATCCGACCGACGACCGGGTCTTTCTGGTGAGCGCGCACATTGACACCCGCGTCTCGGATGTGATGAATAGAAACAGCGACTCTCCCGGTGCCAACGATGACGGGTCTGGGGTGGTGGCTGTATTGGAGATGGCGAGAATATTAAGCCAAAAGTCCTTTTCCGCCACCATCGTATTTGCCTTGGTATCGGGTGAGGAACAAGGCCTCCTAGGTGCGGATTACCTAGCCAAAAAAGCAAAGGCAGAAAATTGGAATCTGGTGGCTATGCTCAACAACGACATGATCGGCAACAGTGCCTCCAACGGAACCGAAATACGGGACAATACCCGGCTACGGGTATTTTCAGAAGGGATCCCCATGGTAGAAACTGAACAGATGGAAGCCATCCGAAAAGCGACAAATGGAGAAAATGACAGCAAATCCCGTCAGCTTGCCCGCTATATCAAAGACGTGGGGGAACGTTATGTCGATCAATTGGAGATAAAGCTCGTCTATCGAAATGATCGGTTTATGCGAGGCGGAGACCACACCCCCTTTTCCCGGCAGGGTTTTACCGCCATCCGCTTATGCGAATACAATGAAAACTACTACCAACAACACCAAGACCTTCGTACCGAAGGGGGAGCTAAGTACGGAGACGTAGCAACGCATATTGACTATGAATACCTGCGAAAAAATACCGCAGTCAATGTAGCCGTGCTGGCAAACCTGGCCTCGGCACCTTCCATACCACAGAACGTTTCCCTCGACCTAAGCCCAAAAGCGGTGGCAATAGAAAACATCAATCATACGCTCCTTAAATGGAACGCCCCGGAAAATGGCACAGCCACCGGCTATTATGTATTGATGCGGGAAACGAGCGCAGCGATGTGGGAAAAGAAATTTTACACCTCCGAGAGGTCTATTCGGCTTCCCTATTCCAAAGACAATTACTTCTTTGCCGTGCAGAGTGTAGGGGAAAGCGGCTGTGAAAGCCTCGCTGTATTTCCCCAACCCATCCGGTAATGCGTTAGGGCTGAAATGCAAAAAGGGCTTCCCCGCCTTGCGGAAAAGCCCTCTTACTTTAGGATTACTGGTTAAGGGCTAAAAAAGAGATCCTTTGTCAATTTGGTTACCAATATCTAGATACCAGTCGGCATGTTGCTGCCCCCCGGATTTCACCCAATCGCCGAAGCGCAAATACGCTTTTGTGAAATCCACCTTTTCGGAGGCATAGCCTATGCTATTGGGTACATGAAGGGCCCAGTTAAAGCCTCGCTTACTGACGAAAAAGCGGTTTAGACTTTGTTCAGACTCGTCATCACCCGAACCGAGCAGCGAAACGTCCATCAGATCCGTAGGCTTCTTGTTCATTAAGTGTACCTCTCTGGATCTATCCTGCTTGACAATCATAAACGGATTGTAAGGGGCCGAACCCAAGTCTGATTTTCGTACCCCCTCGTCAAAAACGATGGTGATACGAATGGTATCCAATGAATGGATTGGGTTTTCTGGGTATACATTGGACATGACCGGTAGATTTCGGTTCACATCATCGGCTACTATCACCGTGGTAAGACGCTGACCATCCTCTACTCCATTTTGAAGCGTTTTGACATACCCGGCCGTATGCCGATAGCCCTTTACCGATTCTACTCTATCGGCAGGTACGGGCAATTCTACGCCAAACCCATTGTTAAACGCTGCCCCGGTAGCCCGGATCACGGTCGTGAAATTAATTTCCTTGATGAGGTTTTGAGCATCGGACACTTCATTTACCTGATAATCTACCACTAGGTCATTTAAATCATAGTCCCCATAACTAGGCCAAAGGTCTTCGAAAAGCAAGGTTCCAAACGTAGCCTGCCCCGGTGAATAATTATTAAAAGCACGGGACGCGTCATCTGGATACTCGTCGGTTTCATCAGAAACCCCATCACCGTCCCTATCCTTGATATCCGCGTCAATTTTAGCATAATCCGATAAATCCACACTGGTGATCGGATTCCAAGAGGCATAGAATACCACATCATTGAAATCATGATCGCATCCACTTTCATCGCGCTTGATATCCTCCCAGCCCATCAACAACACTCGGTCTGTGGCATCGTACAAAAACACCATATGATCTCTCAATTGGGCTTCTTTCACCGAACTGTTCAAATCAGGATCGGCATATAGCGTCCAGCGTCCGGTGGTAATCGCGCTTCCTCTCCATCCATCGGCGATCAAAAACCAACCAATTTTGGTCCCTTTTTCGAAAGCTCCGTTCATCGGACCCCTAAGTTTTACCTTGTCCCCTGAGGTAAGTACACCTTGCTGTATATTCGGATAGATTACGGTTCGGTTCTTGATTTCTGCCGCTGTCTCGGGTTTTTCGCCATCTTTGTACCAATAATAACCGATCACATTCCGGTATCCTGCACCGGTATGCACGTAAGTAATCCATACCTCCGCGTCTTCATCTAGGTGCAATTCCCTGGAATATTTTTGATTTAGAAACTCTGGACTGTGTACCCTTACATCGGCTCTTTCTGGTAAGCTGGCATTGACATTTTTTAACAGTTGTACAGAAATTTTGTCGGGCGATTCCAGGTACTCTGGCTTTCCTTGTGCGCCCCAGGTGCCAAGTGTTCCCAGGTCATCCGCTGTTGCCACCCTAGCATTGACAGATTCATCCGTCTCATAAAACGATTCGGGAAGAATGCTTGGCTTTGCGGCATCAAACGAGTAGGAAACCTGCCGTCCGGTAGCCGGTACCACTGCAATTGGTTCTACGCCGATGTAATCACTCACAAGCCATAATTCGCTGATATGGCCTGGAATTTCGAGAGAAGTTAGGGCGGTTCCGTGCTCATTTAACCGAATCTGCTGCATTAGCTTCCCTTCCCGGTTGGGATTGCCGTCATAAATCCGGTATACAACTTGCGGAATGGCCAATCCATCGATTCCTTTAGCGGAAATAGTAAGATCTACTTGTTTCGTCGTTGCGAAGTCAAATCCACTTGGCACATTAAGGCCTAAGTAGCCGTCCCTGATTTCATTTGTCGGGGGATTGTCGATGGCCTCACGCATATCACAGGAACCTAGCACGGCCACCATGACGAGTAGCAGTAATATAAAGCTGTTTGATTTCATAATCGTAATGGAAAAGTTATCAGTGTTTACTGTTATGTAAAAGTACGCAAAAACCGCCCTGTAGATAAAATTAGTAGTTCAAATGCCCGCTTGAAAAGACTAAACCATGAATTCAATCGACAAAAACGAAGTTGGTCCGAAAAACCCTACAGGGTGCCTATTAGCCCCTTCAGATACGTGCCATAACCACTCTTACCAAGTCGCTCCGCCTGCTTTAACAGCTGTTCGTCGTTGATGTAGCCACTGCGATAAGCAATTTCCTCTATACAGCCAATTTTAAGGCCCTGTCGTTCCTCTATAACCTCAACAAATTGCCCGGCCTGCAGCAGCGACTGATGGGTACCTGTATCCAGCCAGGCCGTTCCCCTGTTCAAAATCCCAACATTTAGCTTTCCGCTTTTTAGATAAACGTTATTCACGTCGGTAATTTCCAACTCGCCTCTCACACTGGGTTTGATATTCTTGGCTATTTCAACCACACTGTTGTCGTAAAAATACAAGCCAGGAACTGCGTAGTTCGACTTTGGGTTATCGGGCTTCTCCTCTATACTGATCACCTTTTGATCCTTGTCAAACTCCACCACGCCATAGCGCTCGGGATCATTTACGTGGTAGGCAAATACCACACCGCCATCCGGATCGGTATGCTTGATCAACGTAGGCTGCAGGCCTGTTCCATAAAAAATGTTGTCCCCGAGAATCAATGCGACTTTGTCATCTCCGATGAACTCCTCACCAATGATAAACGCCTGTGCTAGCCCCTCTGGCTTTGGTTGTACCGCATAGGAAAACCGGCATCCAACTTGTGACCCATCACCGAGCAAACGTTGAAACGAACCGATGTCCTCCGGTGTAGAGATGATGAGGATGTCCTGAATAAATGACATCATTAATACCGAAAGCGGATAGTAGATCATCGGCTTATCATAGACCGGCATCAATTGCTTACTAACCGCGATAGTAAGCGGGTAAAGACGGGTGCCTGAGCCTCCCGCTAAAATAATTCCTTTCATTTGGCTGTTATATAGATTTAAAATAAAATCTTAAAATTATAAAAATTGTAAACAAAACAAGATAATTTCGCCTGAAAGTTAGCGATGAATTTATCAGAAAAGAAAGTTCTCACCGTTAATAATACCAAAACACATGTTGAATCTATCAATGACATCTCTTTCTAATCTACGTCCCAATTTACATCAAAGGCTAATCGGTATGGCATTGGCCATTCTATTTCTTGCTTTTTTCGGCATGAATGCCGAGGCGCAAAGTTTTTACAAAGAAAAGGTACCCCGTGAAAATTACCTGCAGGCAGGATTTGGCCCTTCTTTTGTCTATGCCGATAACGGCGGAGCACTAGGACGATTGGATTTCAATGTACGTCCAGCCTTCTCTGTCAGCTACGGCCGAAGTATCAAGCCCATATTGGATATACGTGCCACGGTAGGGTACCAATTCTACAAAAGCCGGGAGGCTTCCTATTATAACAGCTCGATCATTAACGAATGGGCTGATGCAAATCAGGCCATCGAATCTACTTCGAATATTATCTTCGCCGACATCATGCCCACCTTTAGCTTGTTCAAGCAGGAGGGACACACCTATCGAAATAGCGTAAACCTGTACGCGGGAGCAGGATTGGGCTTTTTGATGGCCATTAGCAGCGAAACCATGTTGAAAAACGAAGGCACGTACATGGAAAATAAGGTTAGACCCGCCGTGTATATTCCCGTTAGAGGTGGTGTCAGTTATAGATTAGACCTATACTCGGACATTTCACTGGAAGGTGGTATGCTGATGTCGCTTTCCGATAAAATCGACGGCGTGCAAAATTACAATGCCTTTACAGACATCTTGTTTCAGGGTAAGGTGGTGTATCGCAGATACCTTTCCAAATTTACAGGGGTAAACTAGGCTTACTTTTTTTCCACGCTAGGGAACTTAAAATTAGCTACTTGGTTATTATATGTATATACATTAATTAACCTTTTGCCTGCTATGACGAGTATAAAAACGATACGACAGCTAGGGTCCCAATGGGTAACCCAAGATCCCTTTTTGTTTTGTGCCTATCACCACGATATCTTCCCCCAAGGAAACGGCCATATGGCCCCCGCCGCATCACTGGAAGGGCGCCAGATTGGCCGTGATTTTCAGGGAAAAGACGGATGGAATATGTACCACGGATCCAAAGTCCCTGGATTTCCCTCCCATCCTCATAAAGGATTTGAAACCGTTACCATCGTTGAGAAAGGATTGGTAGACCACTCGGATTCCTTGGGTGCGGCTGGTCGCTTTGGTGAGGGGGACGTGCAGTGGATGACCGCCGGTCGGGGTGTGATGCATTCCGAGATGTTTCCATTACTCAAAGAAGACACCGAAAACGAACTGCTACTATTCCAGATCTGGCTAAACTTACCCCAAAAAAGCAAACAAGTGCCGGCCCACTTCAAAATGATGTGGAACGAAACCATCCCCGTAGTTACGAAACGCGACAGTTCTGGTAGGGCTACCTACATCAAGGTTATAAGCGGCCGGTTTGATAACCAAGAAGGACCCGCCCCGGCACCGGACTCATGGGCTGCCGATCCCACTAATGATGTGCAGATTTGGCATGTGCATATGGATGCAGGTGCCGAATTTACGCTTCCCGAGAGTTCCACAGAAATAAACCGAACCCTCTTCTTTTACTCAGGCGAATCCGTAACAGTGGATGGCAAACGAATCCCCGCCAGACATTCGCTAGACTTAGCCCCGGAAGCGGCCACAACGATCCGAAACGGTACCAAGACGGCTCATTTTATCTTCCTTCAGGGTAAACCGTTGAATGAGCAGGTGGTTCAGCATGGTCCCTTCGTGATGAATAGTCACCAAGAAATCCAGCAGGCTATCTATGAATTTCAGCGAACCCAGTTTGGCGGCTGGCCTTGGCCCAGCGAGGAGCATACCCACCCCAGGGAGCGTGGACGTTTTGCCATCCATGCTGACGGACGGGAAGAAATCAAATAGCTAAAAAAGGCACCTCTGATAAACAAAGGTGCCTTTTTTTTTGATCAACTGGAGAAAGCTAACCGAACTACTTCACAAAGTTAGCCTGGGCCAAATAATCATGGCTCTGCCGCACACTCTCCATGGGCGGATGATTATATCGCTCTACCTCCACAAAATAATCCTTCATTCCTTGTGCATAGGCAGCTTTGAAGATAGCTTTGAAATCCATCTTTCCACTTTGTCCGATTTCCTTTTCATCTTTGATGTGTAGGAGCGGAAACCGTCCCTTATATTTTTTGAGGTAGTCTACCGGATTATACCCTCCCTCCTGACACCAGTATACGTCCAATTCCATACAAAATAAATTGGGATCGGTATGGTCAAGCATATAGTCGAACATGATCTGTCCTTCTATCTTTTCAAACTCACGGGAATGATTGTGAAATCCAAACATCAACCCCCTATCGCCGGTAACTTCTCCGATCTGATTGTAATAATCACACCATACCTGTAATTCATCGAGGGTTTTGGGAATAGGCATGGAAGGTTTAATCAAATACGTGGCACCTGCCTCTGCGTGGTCATCGGCTGCCTTTTTCCACCAATCCATGGCTTCGTTATGCGTCTCTTTGGAATAGCCTCTGGGTCCCCCTACGTGCGCACTTCTCATCTCCATGCCCAAACTACTCACGGTGTCTTTAAAAGCACTTGGGGCCATGCCGTAGATGGTTCCGTTGTCATAATTGGCCGCTTCGAGTTTCTTGAAACCAATAGAAGCAACCGATTCAAGGACACCCTGAACATTTCCTTTGATGTCTTCCCGAAGTGAATAGAGTTGAAGCCCTATCGATTTAGGTTTTGCTTTCATCCCGTTGGCAAACAGCCCATCGGTGGCAAGCAGTCCCGAAAGCGACATGAGAGAAGCTGTTTTTAGAAAATCTCGTCTGTTTTTATTCATTTTTAGTTAAGTTTTTGGGTTCAAACTGCTTGAATTAGCAGCGGCTATGGGCAGCCTATACGCTGGATAAACTGACCTTCTGTCTGTAATCTTAGTTATTTTTCGCTCAAAAATCACGCCTTTTTTGATAAATTAACGGTACTGGTACTATTTTCGGGAATCGCCCCATCTATCTTATTCGAAAGATTCGCATTCCTAGAGCGCTACGGGATGAATTTATTTATTACCTTAGTATACAAATAATCAAATCAAGTGCCTGTGATCGAAAAGCACAAGGAAAGAAAGGGTATGGAGATATTAGGAATAGACATTGGCGGTTCGGGAATCAAAGGCGCTCCGGTAAATATTGAGACAGGAGAACTCACCGCAGAAAGGTTTCGGGTACCCACTCCCAAGCCTGCCAAACCGGAAAATGTCGCCGAAGCCGTAAAAAAACTGGTAGACCACTTTCAATGGACAGGCCCGATAGGGTGTGGATTCCCAACCGTGGTAAACAATGGCATGTCGGTCACAAAGAGTAATATCCACAAGAGCTGGGTAGGCACCCAAGTAGATGCCCTCTTTTCCGAAAAGACCGGCCTTCCTGTGACCGTCATCAATGATGCCGATGCCGCCGGATTGGCAGAGATGACCTACGGTGCCGGTAAGGGAAAAAACGGCTTGGTCATCACCGTTACCATCGGCACGGGGTTGGGCACGGGGGTTTTTTACGATGGCAAGTTGATCCCCAATTTTGAATTGGGAAGGGTGTTTTATAAAAATGGCGAGATCATCGAATACTACGCCGCAGATTCCGCAAGAAAAAACGAAAACCTCACCTACAAAGCCTGGGGCAAACGTTTCAATAAATTTCTAAAGCACACCAACCGGATTCTTTCCCCCGATTTGTTTATCTTAGGAGGGGGCGCCAGTAAAAAACTGGAATTGTTTGAAAATCAGATTACCGTTGACGTCCCCATTCTTGTTGCGGAAAAACGCAATGACGCCGGTATAATCGGAGCAGCCCTCGCTGCCTATCATTGGCCAAAAAAGTAACCAAATCGTGCAACTATTTCCATTCCTAAGTTTCCTCTTGGCCTGTTGGTCGGCGCACCTATCTCCCCATCAATCCAGCGTTGTGGAGACCGTGGATGGCCCGCTACAGGTCGGTGAAATGGGAAAGACGCTTATACACGAACACCTTTTGGTTGATTTCATCGGAGCCAAGGAATACCATCCGGATCGCTGGAACCGATCGGAGGTAATCCACAGGGTGCTCCCCTTTTTGAAGGAAGTCAAAGCCCTTGGAATCCACACGATGGTAGAATGCACACCGGCGTTTTTGGGCAGAGATCCGGTGTTACTTCGGGAACTGTCCGCCGCAAGCGGCGTGCAGCTGATCACCAATACAGGACTCTATGGCGCGGTGGATAACAAGTACCTCCCTGCATATGCCTTCACCGAATCGGCGGACGAGCTGGCAGCTCGGTGGATTACCGAATGGAAAGAAGGAATAGACGGTACCGGAATCAAGCCCGGATTCATTAAAATTGGTGTAAATCCCGGCCCGCTTTCGGCTATCCATGAGAAATTGGTACGTGCAGCCGTAAAGACCCATGAGGCCTCTGGCCTATTGATCGTGTCGCATACGGGACCGGCTACGCCCGCATTTGAGCAACTAGCTATATTAAGCGAGGCAGGTATACCGGCTAAAGCATTTGTTTGGGTTCATGCACAAGTCGAAAAGGATAAATCCATGCATGTGGCTGCTGCTGAGCGAGGTGCTTGGGTAAGTTTTGACGGTGTCGCTCCGGGCAACTTAAAGGAGTACCTCGCCTTGGTTCAAAACATGAAAAAACACGATGTGTTGGAAAGAACCCTACTATCCCACGACGCAGGCTGGTACCGGCCGGGAGAAGAAAACGGGGGGGATTTCAGAGGCTTCACTACCCTATCCGAGCAATTCATCCCCTTACTGCTTGCCAATGGGTTCACCGAATCTGAATGCGAACTCCTACTGGTCAAAAATCCCGCCACGGCATTCGGCCGTTAAAGCCCTAAATTCCCTCGTTGAACGCGGTAGCTAATATATTTTTTCCCCGCTTAGCTCAGGGTAACCATTTTAATCACTATTTGGAATGATTTTCATCATGTTTATTCAGGGTATTATTTTGTTTCTTTGAATATCGACCGATGCGATTGGGCTCGAAGTCCATTAGCTCGAAGAAAAAAATAAATTAACGCAACCAAATAAACCAAAAAGCTATGAAACGTATCATTGTTCCCGTTGATTTCTCTCCATATGCTGAAATTGCATTCCAAAATGCCGCCAAATTAGCGGCAAAAGGCGATGCCTCTATTACCTGCGTAAACGTGGTGAGTACCACGTTGGACTGGGAAAACCTTACCGAGAGTGAAAAGGCGAAGCATCCGGCCATTGTGGACACCGAGGCAGAGGCAAAAGACAAACTCAAGGCATTTATCTTGGATCATAAGCTATCGCAAAACCCGGTGGAAGCAGTCGTGAAAATCGGTATCCCGGCACAGTCTATAGTGGAAATCGCCAAAAAACAAGCTGCCGACCTCATTGTAATTGGTGCCTACGGTATCGGATACGAAGAAGGGAAATTTGTAGGTTCTACCATGCAGAAAGTCATGCGGCTGGCAGAATGTCCGGTGCTTGCCGTAAAAAAACCGATAGATGGCAGAGCTATAAAGAAAATGACCTTCGCCTCCTTATTCAACGAAGCGAGTAAACCAGCATTCGTACGGATGAAGCCGTTGATCAAAATGCTTGGTGCTTCGCTCCATTTTCTGTTTGTAAATACGCCTTCCGGGTTTGTAGACAGCATACAGGCCGAGTCCAAGATGAAGCAATATGCCACCGGGCAAGAAGACCTGGTCATCCATAAACACGTATTTAACCACCATGAGGTCGAAAATGGAATCATCGCCTTTGCCGAAAGCCAAAAATCGGGGCTGATCGCCATCGCGTCCAACGTAAGGGCCACGAGCTCTAGCTACCAAATAGGCGTGACCGAAACGGTTCTCTACAAAACCGAAATTCCGGTGTTGAGTGTTAAATTTGAATAAGGCAAAACCCGCATCCCGCTTCCTATCCAAGCGGGATGTTTTCATTAACAGCGGCACTTGACATCCCCTTTCGGTTATCTATGGCATTGCACAAGTGCTTTACGCCCGAAAAAGACTGCTTAATGACATTCGAAAGGGTTGATATCGACACATCCGTCTTTTGTTGACGTAACTTATGATAGAGCTCGGCAATCATCGCCTCATGGTCTTCCTCCAATTGCCTGTACAAGCTAAGCAGCTCCTGTTCGCTATACTCCTCGGAAAGTTCATGGAGCTGTTGTGCATACCCGTGCATTTTATCCTTTAAGCTTTGGTGCAGTTCCATGACGAGCAGCTCCTGTGAACCTTCCATTTGCTGAATATTGTGCACAATGTCTTTGAAATCTTTGGCGCCATAAACCAATTCCCGGGTGGCGTGCATCAAGTGGGTGAGCTGAACCGCCTCCTCCGAAGAGAGGTTTTGCTCCTGTAAGCCAATGCCATACCCTGTCAGTTCGTCTTCCAACGATTTAAGCCTATCATAATCAGCCAGTAGATCTTTTGGTTGGTAGATGATCTTTTTCCAAACAGAGGTATTTCGCCCCGGAAGGTGATGTTTCAGAATAAGCTTTTTCACAAATTTCAAGGTGCGGTTAAATAGCGAGGCTACCTCCTTTTCCAATGCCATTATCCCTACAGAGGGTACCTCTGTGCTTACATTTTTGATGTAGGTGGAAAACCCTTGAGGTTCGTCCAGCATAAATTTACCCCGGAGCCAGCGTTCCATTAACCCCAAAAAAGGGTAGAAAATAACGATTCCAAATACGTTTATCAACGTATTCAAAAGAACCAATTCCATCAGCGGATCTTCTACCTTGAACGTATGAAAGGCCATGGACACCATCTCTTCGATAAAGAAGAAGGTCAGGATACCTGCAACGAATTTAAAAATGAAATTCGCCAATGCCAGCCGCTTCTTGTCGGCTGTCCCACCTAAGGCACCCAATACTAACGTAAACGTGGTTCCTATATTTGCCCCGATCACCATCGCCATGGCATGTTGAATATCTATGACCTGCGCATTAATGGCGCTCAAGACGATCACGATCGTAGCCGAACTTGACTGTATCAACCCCGTGACCAAAATACCCAAAATCAAAAACACCCCCAATCCAAAGCCTAAGTAGTCCGACAAATCAATCTGCTGTGCCACGGCCTCAATGGCCACTTTCATAAAGTCCAACCCCAAGAACAATAGTCCAAAACCTACCAAAAATGCCCCGGTATTTCGTAAAAGCGGCCGGCTGTTTACAAATAAATAAGTCAAGGTTCCTATTGCCAAAAATGGAAAAGCAAAATCTGCGACACTTACTTTAAAACCCAAGGTCGCCACGATCCAAGCGGTAAACGTAGTACCCAGATTCGCTCCCAGCACAACTCCCAAGGAATGGCTCAGACTTATCATTCCGCCTCCTAAAAACGCCAATACCATCAACGTCACCAAGGAACTGCTTTGAAGAATGGCTGTAATCACCGTTCCCACCACGATGCCCTTCCAAGGTCTATTGGTAAAACGTTGGAGCAAATCCCTAAAAGATCGGCCTACCAACTCCCGAAGGGCATGCTCCAACTGATGCATTCCCCACAAGAACAAGCCTATCCCAGCCAAGAATTTCCAAAAATCAAATGATCCTACCATGCAACTATCCAATAACGGCCAAAAGAAAAATGCATTTCTTCCAGCTACCAAAATGAGTCATCGGTGAACAACCCAACCATCCTCCGCAAGAGCAATGGAAAAATACCGTAACAATTCCAAGCCCGTGGCAAGTGGAACAAAGTTAGGCATAAATACGCCACCTTTTTCGTTATAAACACAGGTAATTGTTAGGGTCCTACAGATTTGAGATTAGATAGGACACTTTCTATGAACAACCTCCACAGGGTAGCAAACTATTGAGTGTAGTCTTACCCGCCCAACTTTTAGATGGGCCTGAAATCCTTGGTTGATTTAAGGAATCTTTCTTATCTTGTCTGTTCAATTAACCAAACGTAATATTGCGCAATGACCCAACGAAGAAAATTTTTCAAGGATTCGCTGAAAGCCAGCCTTGGATTGGCCTTATTTTCGAGTGTTTCGACCAACGTCCGAGCCGAATCGAGTGCTGCCAAGAAATCTCCTTACACCATCTCGCTGGCCGAATGGTCGCTGCGGGAATGGTTAAATTCCGGAAAGATCACCAACTTGGATTTTCCCGAAACCACTAAAAAAGTGTTTGATATCCACGCAGTGGAATACGTGAGCAGCTTTTTCAAAGGGAAGGAAACCGACAGTGGTTACCTGCGGGAGCTCAAGTCCCGCAGTGACGGTGCAGGTGTTCGGAACGTGCTCATCATGGTGGACATGTGGGGGCAAGACGGTGCGCTTGCCAGCCCGGAGGAGCGTATTCGTCATGCAGCCGCTCAAAACCACCACAAATGGGTAGATGCTGCAAAGTACCTCGGGTGTCATGCCATTCGGGTAAACGCCTCCGGCTACGGAGATGCCAGTTATCGGGATGCCATGGGCTATTTTGCCGATGGACTCGCCAAACTAGTGGAATACGGAGCTGCTAACCAAATCAGCATCATCGTAGAAAATCACGGAGGATACTCTTCCAATGGCCGATGGCTAGCGGACGTCATCCGCCAAGTAGGGAATGAATATTGTGGAACACTGCCGGACTTTGGCAACTTCCGGACAGACCTGGAGGGTGGCAATTTCTACGATCCCTATATCGGTACCGCGGAGCTGATGCCGTACGCCAAGGGAGTTAGCGCCAAATCGATGGGATTTGACCACCACGGACAGGATACAACCATCGACTTCAAGCGCATGATGAATATTGTAGCGGCATTCAACTTTGAAGGGTTTGTGGGAATTGAATGGGGAGGCGGACTGGGAATGCCCATGGATGCCGAAGCGGCTATCAAGGCAACCAAAAAGTTGCTATTGGAGTCCATCTAATCTTTTTTAAAAAGGCAAGAAGCATAAACGGTCAATGGCATTTCCAATCGATTTATTGAAATCGAGCCTGCCTACCAGACTGGCTGGCATGACGTAGCCGACACAGAATGGGACGACTATGAGACATGCAACCTTTGTCCAAGTAGGCAGCGACAAGTTGTGACCACTAAGAATCAAATATAGACACATGAACAATTACTTACCTTATAAATGATTACGTTAATAATTCGCATGATGAAGAAAACACATTTATTCCCTAGTCTATTGGTGGCTGGAATGATCCTAACGGCCTGTGGATCGGGCACCAATGAAACCTCTGACGGTTGGAGAGACCTCTTCGATGGGAAAACCCTCAATGGTTGGACCAGACTGGACGGGGAAGCAGAATTTACCGTAGAAAACGGTGAGATCGTAGGCACAGCCGTTGCCAATACGCCAAATACCTTTTTGGTAACCGAGGAGAAATTCGAGGATTTTATTCTGGAACTGGAAATCAAAGTAGAACATGAATCCAGCAACTCCGGCGTAATGGTTCGTGGCCAGCACGACCCCAAATTAAGAGATGGTCAGGGCAGGGTCTTCGGATACCAAGTGGAATGTGACCCTCAGGAACGTGCCTGGTCGGGAGGAGTCTACGATGAGGCGCGAAGAAACTGGCTATACCCACTTACCCTAAACCCTTCGGCACGAAGTGCCTTCAAACTGGGTGAGTTCAACAAATACCGGGTGGAGTTTATCGGAAACGAGCTCAAAACGTGGGTAAATGGACAAGAAGTCGCCTACTTGGTAGACGAAATGGATAAGTCCGGATTTATCGGACTTCAAGTGCACAGTATCCGTGATGCGGCCAATGCAGGCAGAAAAACCTACTTCCGCAACATTCGTATCAAAACCGAAAACCTGGAGCCCACCGCCATGAAAGCGGATATGTATGTGGTAAGTACCGTACCGAATACACTAACCGAACACGAAAAACAAGGTGGGTGGCGATTGCTGTTTAACGGCACCAACAGTGAAGGTTGGCGGGGAACGAAGCAAAAAGCATTCCCTGAACAAGGCTGGAGTATTCGTGATGGCGTTCTGATCATTGAAGCGGCCAAAGAAGGCGACCCAAGGCCTGGCGACATCATCACGGAAGAGAAATTTAAAGCCTTCGATCTTTCCTTTGACTTCAAACTGACGGAAGGTGCCAATAGCGGTGTGAAATACTTTGTCACCCTATCGGACGGAGACGTGGGTTCCGCTTTGGGCTTGGAATACCAAGTGCTAGACGATGAACGACACCCCGATGCCAAACAAGGTATAGACGGAAACCGCACATTGGCATCCCTCTACGACCTAATTACCGCCAATAAACAAGCTCGCTTTGTCCGCCCCATTGGAGAGTGGAACAAAGGCCGGGTGGTGGTTCATCCGGACAATCGGGTAGAACATTTCATCAATGGCCTGAAAGTGCTCGAATACGTTCGTGGATCGGAGGAATTCAAGCAGTTGGTGGCCGGCAGTAAATACAAGAACATCGAAAACTTTGGTCTTGCAGAGGATGGCTATATCCTCCTACAGGACCATTCTGACGAAGTGCATTACCGGAGTATAAAAATCCGGAGTTTATAAAAGTTGCTTGACCTGAAGCGGCTGCTTGTTTTTAGGCAGCCGCTTTTTTTGACTTATACTCCCGGTAGGTGCTTCCTTACCTGGGCCAAAAATTTCCTGACCTTTTGGTAAGGATCACCAGGCCCCAAGGTTTCGATGGGCAAATAGCCTTGGTAGTTACTCTGTGCGATAATTTCAAATAAGCGAGGTAGGTCAACAGGAACCTGCTTTCCCCCTTGGTTTACATTTTCCTTCAGCTGCCAATTCACCGCATAACGAATGTTTTTTTGGATACCTTCATACGTATCGTCCTGCGGATAACTCCCAATATCCAATACAAGTCCAAACCACGGCGAATCAACAACTTCCATGTACCAGTTCACCTCCTCCGCTGTCTGTATAAAATCGTCGTGGTTTTGCAGGGCAACAATGACACCGTTTGCCTCTCCCGTTTCTGTACAGGACATGTAATTGACCGCCATCCATGAGGACAACCTTTTCCGAAACGATGGTTCAACGGGCTGCGTGCCTGCAAATACCCGCAAAACGGGCGCTCCCAATTTTGCTGCGGCTACAATCCACTTCTTAACAAAAATGATCTGCTCATGATGTTTGTCGCGATCTGCATACGTAAAGTCATTTCGTATTCCTGTTCCGCTTATGGCCAATCCATAGCTATGGGCTTTACGTTTGATTCCGTATAAAACCGAATCATCTGGCACCTCCGGATATCCTTGAATATAATAGGCTGTTAGATCCACCGCTGGTAATCCCTCCTCCGAACAAAACCGGAACAGGTCATCCAAATTCATTTTTCCCGTCGATAGCAACGAGTGGAATGAGTAGGCATTTAGGCTTAGCTTTAGATTGTTTTTCCTCCTAGCGACTTGTTCGCCTAGTGATAAACTTGGTGTTAAGAGGCTACCCGCTCCTAGCAGGGTAACATGTCTCAATAGCTTTCTTCGTTGCATAACATTAAGTTCGATTATCCAAATGCATATTGGCCTCCCAAATCAAAAGTCCCCTAATTCCTTCCCATATGGCGGGAATAATCAAAGCACCCATGCTTTTATAACTCCCTCAAATAGTGTCCTAGATTCTCTACTACCTTACGAGACATTCCTCCAAACAAAATCCCGTAAAGCAGAACCCAAAAAGCCAGAAGACAGGGGAAATATGCATTCTTAATGGGTGAATATAGGGGAAAAAGTAACCCATTCCAATCACTTCGTGCATTTGAGAACGGATAAACCCAACCGCTTTCCGTTCTCTAGCATCGATTACCTTCTCACCCCACATTATGCATGTGCACCTGTTTTTTTTTAAGAAATAATATGGTACCTTCCATTAAGAGTTTAAGCAACAGGGCATGAAGGCAGCTGACTACTGTATAAACATTCGCTGGTTGGAAAAAAAACCGGAACAAGTTGTTACCGCTGAAAAACAATTATAGACACATGAATCAAAGTTTCCTTTTCGGACTGCTATTTCTTCTAGGAGCATCCTGTAGCCAAAAGGCCGAAAACGCTTTTTGGAATGATGGAAAAGCGTTTTTTGAGGTGCATGAAATCTTTTCGTCAGAGCGATTTCCAAACGTAGTTACCGCCCAAGATGGCTCCATCATCGCTACTTGGGGAAACAAGAAGTATCAGGTGCGGAGAAGCGAGGATGGAGGAAAAACCTGGGATCCTGTAAATACCATTGCAACTCCGGGTTTTCATGGGGGAGGAGTGATAGTAGATGAAACGAATGGGGATATTTTGGCCTTTGTAGAAGAAAGCCATCCCATTTCTCCTTTACTGATGTACCGAAGTAGGGATAATGGGAAAACGTGGGAAGCGGAAAGGACGACCATTTTGCCCGATAACTTGGGCAACGTTCCCTCCATGCACATGAATGAACACGGAATTACCTTACAGTATGGCGAAAAAAAAGGAAGATTGATCCGGCCCACCCGCTTTTATGGCGGAGGCAATGACCGAGAGTTCTGGCCTGATCACTATACAAATGCAATGTATAGCGATGATGGTGGAAAGACATGGCAAACCAGCAAACCGTTCCCTGCCAAGGGAACTGGAGAGGCTGCTTTGGTGGAACTGGCTGATGGGACTATCTACTATAATTCTCGGAGACACTTCGCTACTGATCGATTAAACCCCAGAATGCGCCACATTGCGTGGAGTAAGGATGGAGGAGATACCTGGGAGAACCTTTCCGTAAGTGAGGAACTACCGGACGGAGACCAAAGCAGGGATTATGGCCTTATGGCCGGACTGGTGAGACTGCCTATAGATGGGCACGATATCCTGCTCTTTAGCAATATCGATTCCCCGGATGGCCGCACTCGTGGCACCGTTTGGGTCAGTTTTGATGGAGGATTCACGTGGCCGATAAAGAAATTGGTCGAGGAAGGAGGATTTGCGTATTCATCCTTAACAGCCGGAAGGAAAGGCACCGCTAGCGAAGGACTTATTTATCTTTTTTACGAGGGGGCAGGCCACCCCAGTACGATCGGCAAGATCGCAATATTTAACCTACCGTGGCTTACCGATGGCAGAGATTGGAAAGAGTTTCTACCCAATTTTCGGCATCCGTGAGTACCTTTACCACGTCAAAATACCAGCTTAGTTTACCGGTAGACATCGCTTTCCACATCCCTATGCGAAAAATCATTTGATGATAATGGGAAATAATCCGTTGGATTCCCCTATCTTCAAATCAAGGATTTTTGAATTCCTAAAATGAAATCACCAAACCTAAACTTCATGACCCCTCTAAAAACCACCCTCCTACTACCCTTGCTGCTCTATGCATTCGGTGCGTTTTCGCAAAGCAACATCAACCAAGATCAGCCCCGAATAGCTGAACTTGACCAGTTTTGGAAGGAAGTTTCACGCACGATCGCAGAAGGAGACTTCGAGGCTTATGCGGCTACTTTTCATGAAAAAGCCACGCTGGTGTCGGGCATCGGCGAAAAAGCCTATCCGATTGCCACCGCCCTTTCGGGCTGGAAGAAGGAATTTGATGACACGCGGGAAGGAAAGAGAAAATCTTCCGTGGAATTCCGTTTCAACCGCAGGCTGGGGGATCCGACTACCGCGTATGAAACCGGTATCTTCTACTATTCGTTTGAACAGAACGGTGAAAAGAATGGCTATTACATCCATTTTGATGGGCTGTTGATAAAAGACGGTACTTGGAAAATGATGCTGGAATACCAAAAGAGCCGGGCGAGCAAAGAGGAATGGGATGCACTGAAATAAGCCAAACCTCCCGGAGTGGCATCAACATGTTGAATCGTTCGGAAAGACCTTGAAAGAAACAGGCACCGGCCTCGACGAAGACCAAAACCAACTAAGTTTATATTTTAAAATAATGAAGCATCTTTTCATACGATCACTTTTTGTGGTAGCTATGCTGGTAGGCTGCCATGGACAGCAAGCCAGCTCCCAGGAACTCCGACAGGGTTTGGAAGATTGGCTGGCCGTTTCAATTGACGAAAGAGAACCACTCGAAAACTTTGCATTCTCCCAAAAGCATCTGACGAAGGCCGAGGCGGAATTTAGCATTGACCTCCTGCTTCAGGACAAACAACGCCAACTCCTCTCCGATTTCGGAAATCAATGGGAGTCCCGGGAGCTTAGCTACCAAGGCCTTCAAATGCCCTTCTTTTACCAAACATTCGGAGAAGTACCAAAGGAAGGCCGAAGCCTATTTATCTCCATGCACGGAGGCGGCAATACTCGGCCGGAAACCAACGACCGTCAGTACAAAAACCAAAAACACCTGTACGATGAGGCCATGGGCAGCCTGGAAGGCATCTACCTGGCTCCGCGTGCGCCTACCAATACCTGGAACCTTTGGCATGAAGCACACATCGATGACTTCTTCTCCCGTCTGATACAACTTGCCGTGGTAAAGGAAAAGGTAAATCCCAACAGGGTATACCTCTTGGGATATTCCGCAGGCGGTGACGGCGTCTATCAATTGGCTCCCCGCATGGCGGATCGCTGGGCCGCCGCATCCATGATGGCGGGTCACCCCAACGAAACCTCACCGCTAGGGCTAAAAAACACGCCCTTTGCACTACACATGGGGGCACTGGATGCTGCCTATGACCGAAACAAAAAAGCGGAGGAATGGAAACAGCTGCTGGACAGCCTGGCGCGCAATGCCCCCGGTACCTATATCCACCAAGTGGTACTTCACGAAGGCAAGGGCCATTGGATGCAACTGCAGGATGCTTCCGCGCTGGCATGGATGTCCGACTTTACCCGAAACCCGGTACCCGAAAAGGTAGTATGGAAGCAGGATGACAGGCACCACACCGACTTTTATTGGTTGGGGGTTCCGGAAGAGCTAATTGAAACCGGCGGGGAGGTCATCGCCGAATACAATCCCTCCCGCAACGAGGTAAACATCCTGTCTAACTACAGCAGTCGGCTACACATCTACCTCAACGATCGCATGTTGGATCTGGACTCACCTGTTACCATCAAGTACCAGGGTACCACCATCGCCCAAAAGATTTTCCACCGATCCCTTCAGGTAATTTACCATACTCTGTCGGCAAAGGGAGACCCTCATCTGGCCTTTTCCTGTGTACTTACGGTCATCGATAATAAGCGGTTGGAGGAGTAAGCAACGAAAATAGCTAAACCGGACAGCACAGGAACGAATCACAAGAGCCCCTGCCAAAAAGCGGTCATGCCAACGTACAGATTCCAAAAAAATCAGTTTGAATTTTCCTATTTAGTATATACTTTTATGGGATACTATAACAGACAGATGAAAACACTATCACTCAAGCTTGACGATATCGTTTACGAAGAAACCGAGCAATTACTAGAAAAAATAAAAATGCCAAGAAATCGATATATCAACGAGGCACTACACTACTATAATCGGATTCAAAAAAGAAAGATCATTTCCAACTTGCTGGTATCAGAGTCAAAGCTCGTTAGCGAAGAATCTATGAAGGTTCTCCATGAATTCGAAAATCTAGACGAACATGGCAGCAAAGAAATATGAAATTTGGCTTGCAAACCTCGATCCTAGGTTTGGTACAGAAACCGGCAAAACGAGACCTGTATTAATAGTTCAGACAGACATTTTGAATACAATTCATCCCTCTACTTTAATATGTCCCATTACCTCAAACGTCAAACTTGAAAGCCAAATACTAAGAGTTCATTTAAAACGAGGCACCGCAAAAGTCAAAGAAGACTGCGATGTAATGATTGATCAATTGAGAGCTATTGACAACAAACGATTAATAAAAAAAATTGGAGAATTGCCAAAAGAAATCTCTGAACGAGTAAAAGAAAATATTAGGATAGTCTTAGATTTAGAGGATTAAGCATATCCGATAGTTATGCGCTGATCCTGATTTTTGCACAACAGAAATCCTTAAATACGCACAACAGAAATTCTAAATCAACAGGTACAGGTATGAGTTATAGAAGACCTGATGGAATAAATGTGATATCTTTAGCTGCCTTGGGAAAGTAATACCCACGGATACATCGAAAAGGAATTCGTACCTTCACGCTTGGTCGGTATGAAGCTGCCTTTTTTTCTAACGAACAGCCCCAATCCCATCCGGAAGGGACTGTAGAAAAGCCATCAGGTCGCTGATCTGACCGAGGCTTAGGCGCTCCTCCCATCCGGCCGGCATCAGGGATTGCTCCGACTCCCGGATCTCCAGGATAGACTCCTCTGCGATACGCCGAAAAACCCCGGGGCCAATCTCCAGCACCAGTTCGCCGGCATCCCTTTCTTTGATGATACCCAGCCAGGCACCCGAAGCAGTCCTCACCTCCACCGACTCATACTCCCTCGCAAAGCTCGCGCTGGGATATACCACGGCTTCCAGCAGGTCGTGTCTAGAACGGATCTCGCCGATATTGCTCAGATCCGGCCCAAAAACCGCTCCCTCCCCCGAAACGGCGTGGCAATCCCCGCAGCCGGCCTCCCCGTAAAAGAGGTTCCTACCAGCCAACACATCTCCAGAGATCAATCGCTCCTCCAAATCATGAAGGCGGGCCAGTCGTTCCTCCCGTTGCCTGCGGATTTGGGAAAGCAACCCAGCCACCTGATCCTCAAGACCCGGTAATTCTCCCGAAAACAGCTGCGCCACCTGATCCTCGGACAGCTTGTCCATTAAGGTGGGTTTGGAAACCAAGAAAGAAAGTAGGCTGCCGCCAAGCTGCTTCGAGACCTGCCCTTCGAACAGTGGAAGCATATACGGCACATAGCGGTCCTCCAGTCGGGGCAAGATGGCATCTGAAAGGTGTCGCAGGGACGCTTCATCGAGCTCCATACTGCCCAAAAGCTGGATTGCCTGGGTCATTTCTTTTCCCTCTGCTTCCTGCACGAGACCGTCCATCAAGTCCCGCAGCTCATCTGCCGGCGGCCGGTAGCCCTCCCGCGCCAAGGCATGAAGTGCCCTTACCCGTAGCGACAGGGGGGATTTGGGATCTGCCATATCCAGTAGATAGCCTTCCATACCGGTTAGGCTACCCGTAAGTATGAAATCAAGTGTACGCGAGCGAAGGGCCGGCGAACCCGTTTGCATCCACTGACCCAAGATAGGCTTCCAGCGCTCGGGAAAGGGCCTTACCGATGCTCCCTGCAAAAGCTCCAGGTACAATTGCCGCACTTCATCCTCCTTACCGCCCGTCAGCACCTGTTCAAAACCCCGTTGAAAAACCTCTTGACCACTGAATACACGAAAAAGCACCTGCAACTCCGTCAACCCTTCCGTGGTCACCTGCCGAAACAGGGGCAGGGCAAGCACCGACCAATCCGCATGCCTGCCCAATACCCAACGTCCAGCCTTTCTGTCCTCCTCCGCTTCACTAGTTAAAAACGCCAGCAGCTCGGGCTGGGTAAGTGCACCTTGGGGTACCTGTTCCAGTGCGATCAGTGCACCCGAGCGCACACCCGCATGGGCATGGCGCAGCGCTTCGCGTAGAACCGGCACTTCCCCAAGTTGCCACAGGGAAAAGATGACCGCATGCCGAACATAGCGATCCTCACTCCGTTCGAGTACCGAAAGAAGCGCAGCGGATACCCCTTCCCTGCCTAGCCGCCCCAAGGCGGTAGCGGCCTGCCTTACGACGGAAAGGGAGGCATCCTCCAAAAGGCCCACCAGAGTTGCCTGTGCAGGAGTCCAAGGAACAAGTCCGGCCACCCTCGCATATGCTGCGCGAACCGAAGCTGAGGGGTCTTTTGCCGCTACATCCAGGCCCTCCAGCACACCCAAACGATATAAAAGGAAAACCAACTGCGTCCGTACCTCGGCATCAGAATGGGTGGTAAGTTGGGCCTGCAAATGGGGTGCGGCCGCTATACCCTGTTGCAGGATGGCTTCCTGGGCCCGTTTTCGGACAAACGGACCGGGAACCGAAAGTGTCTCCACCAGCGATGGGGTAGCCGATTGATCCCAAGCCTGCTCGTTGCCATAGGGATCGGAAACCGGTCGGGTTGTCTTCTTACGTATGCGAAAAATACCCCCATGTATGTCCGGTTTCGCCGTGCGGGACAGCGGACAGCCCGCAATAAACCAACCGCCGGTATTCACTACCAGGAGGCTGCCATCTCCATCCTGCAACACATCCGTGGGGTGAAAATCCGCCGCCTTGGATTCCAAAAAATAAGTATCATTGCTTGCAAAGCTGGCTCCGGTCTCTTCTACCACACTGCGTACAATTCTGCCCGTATTGAACTGCGCATGAAACAGGTTGTCCTCGAAGCCTTCCCCCCAGAAATCCCCCTCATAGCGCATCAGTCCGGAGGGGGAAACCCTCGCCATCTTAGACATAACGGGCATAAGATCTCCCGTCAGGACCAACCCGTCCTCCTCGATCACCGAGTTAGGCTTGGGAAAAACCCCTCCTTCCACCCAATGCATCAGTGCATCGCGGTAGCCGCCCTGCGGATCTACAAAATAGGTCATGGTGCCAAACACCTCTCCGGAAGGGGTAAAAGCCAGCTCAACGGCATTGTCAAACCCGCCGCCCGAAAAGGATTCCAACCGGGATCCATCCGGCAAACAACGCCAGATGCGCGCACCCTTGCCCGAAAGCTGTGTGCCCTCGTCGGTAGTGATATCAAAGCCCCTCCGGGCATCGGCCATATACAGCCACCCGTCCGGCCCCATAAATGGGCCACTAAGGATGGCCGCGTTGTGGTTTAATTTCCAACCGGAAAGCAGCACTTCCTTTTCCTCTGCTACTCCGTCTCCGTCTCTATCCGTAAACTTCAGCAGGTCCGGAACCGCAGTGACATACAGGCTGCCCTGAAAAAAGGAGCCTCCCATGGGAAAGGGCAGGCTATCGGCATAGACCGTGCGGTGGTCAAAGACCCCATCCCCGTCCAGGTCACGAAGCAACAAGATGCGGAAATCCGGGCGGTCCAAAATTTCCTGGGTACCATCTGTATGCCCGCTGGATTCAAATACAAACAAGTTGCCGCTGTCGTCGAAACTGGCAAACATCGGGTAGCTCAGCAGCCCGGGCAAGACCGCCTCTGTCATTTCGAACCCCTCAGGAAGAATGAAAGCCTTTTCCCCTTGCAGGGAAGCCTCATCCGAAACAACCGTCAAAAATAAATATACGGCCAGTAACAATATGCCCAGTACCGCTCCCGCAATCAATCGATTGCCATATCCCCTAAAGTTCATGGTTCAAAGAGAAGCGGAAAGAACTGCCCCTCCAACTTTTCACCGGTAGGTATCACCGGTACGCCGTCCAGCAGCACGCCGTCGGTATTGGATCGGGTGCCATCCGCAAACACGTTGATTACAAAGGCCCTTCTGGGCCGTTCGGAATAATTGGCATAAGATCCGTGTATAGCCAATGGATGGTGAAAGGTGGCATAACCTGCCTTCATTTCCACCGGAACGGGATGAAACAACGATTTCTGCTCCGGCGTGAGCATCTCCATGAGGCCGTCCATCTCACCGGCCAGCTCGGGCTTGTCCAGTAGACCCCAGGTATGGGATTTTGGAATATAATGCACACAGCCATTTTCTACCGTGGCATCGTCCAGGCCTACCCAGCAGGTCAGGTGCTGCATGGGTACGCTACGGGTCCAGTAGGAATAATCCTGGTGCCACGCTACCACACCCCCATGCTTGGCGGGCTTACAAAACAACTGGTCGTGCCAGAATCGCACGGGCTTATCGTCCAGCAGCTGACTGGCGGCCATCACAAACGCGGGGTTCCAGAGGATATCGTGAAAACCCTCCTTGATACGCCAATGTCCCAGGGAGTGGAAAAGTACCGTATTGGGATCACTGGACTCGTTGGATTTAAATTCATAAAATAGCTCAGAGCCCGGGTAGTCCTTATCCAAAAACTCCGCCAGCTCCTCATTCAACCGGTCTACTTGCCACTGCTCCAACAGCTTGACGTTGTGGAGGTAACCGTTTTCCTTAAAGAAAGCTACCTGCTCCTCGGAAAGACGAAAGGCATCCCAGTCGCTTTCCCGCTCAGGCCAGGTAAACAAATCGCCTATCAGCTCGTGTATTTTTGAAAGATCTCTACTCATTTCAGAATGGATTAAATCAATGCGGTCACGGATTAATGGTTGGGCAGTAGGGGTGCTATTTGGTCCATGGTGGTGACTCCGGGCGGGAGCTCCGTAACGGTAAGGTTGCGGAAATGGATGGGCGCACCCTCGGACTCCAAGCAGATGTATCCCTTTTTCTGGGAGGACTGGGAAATGCCGTTCACAAACTTGCCGTTGACCGACAGCTTGATCACACCGTCCACGCAGACGACCACGTAGGTATTCCATTCCCCTCGGGGCAGGCAGCGGTTTTCGATGGATTTACTTCGCGTGCCTCTGGGGTTATCGGGAACGGTTTCCACGCCACCCACGCCGAAGAGCTCTCCATGGACATACGCGATGGGGGGCAGTTCGCCCTTATCGTTCTTGTTTTGGTTTACCCAATCCAGCTCCAGCATCTGCACCTCCACCCCATCGGGCAGTCGGTTGCTGCCGGGGACGGCACTGCTCCACACAAAGGTTCCGGAGTTGCCTCCCAGTTCCTGATGGCTCCACTCCACGTACATGATAAAGTTTTCGTATTGCTTTTCCGAGCGGATCACGCCTATAGGCAGCCCTTCGCAGACCAGCTTATCTTCTTCGAAACGCCAGGTTTCTTTTTCGGTATTCACATTAAACCATTTGATCGGTTGTTCGGAGGGGGTCTTTCCACTGATCACCGCTTCTAGGCCTTGTTCTTTGCCAAATTCAAACAGGTATTCTTGGGCCATAAGGCCAATGGGCATCAGGGAAAACGCTGTGCCTAGGGCAATTTTTTGCAGAAGGTGCATTCGGATTATCTTAGGTAATAGGGTGAAGAAAAGTTAAACCACTTTGGTGACTCCGGGAATCGCCACGGGAGGTACCGGCCACTTGAGATCCCAAGCATAAGCCTGCATGTCGGGGCCAAGTACTTGGTTGGAATTCATGGCTTCCTCCCAGGTGATGGTTTGCCCACTGTAGCCTACCATGCGGCCCAGAACGGCCAGCATCGTGCTGTTTGCCATGAGCTCACCTTCATTCAGCGGCTTACCGGAGCGAATCGCCGCAAAAAGGTCCTCGTGCTGGGTCTCGTAAGGGTTGTTGTATTCTCCCTGGTAATCCCATTTATTGCGGCCATAGGTGGCATGGATCCGCTTTCCGATATCCACGGCGGCAAATCCGTCCGTACCGGAAATGTCTACCTTGTTGGTATTGGAGCAGCCTTTTTGTTGCCTGCTGAAGTGTACGCCTTTCAGGTGGTTGCCGTAATCGTACTCGATGGCGAAATGGTCGTAAATATTGCCAAAGTTTTCTTCGGTGCGGGACTGCCTGCCGCCGGTGCCCGTAGCACTTAGCGGCAGCTTGTCGCCAAAGGCCCAGGACATCATGTCCAGGCTGTGGACCATCATCTCCACGATGTAATCTCCGGACAGCCAGTCATAATAATACCAATTGCGCATTTGGTATTCCATTTCCGTCCAGTTGGCCTGCCGGGGTTTGTACCACAGTCCCCCGCCATTTCGCGCTGTAAACACATTGGTCACCTCTCCGATCGCACCCGACTTAATCCGCTCAAACAGTTCCCGCTTGGCAAAATCGTACCGGAAGGTAAAGCCCGACACCACCGATAAGTTCTTTTCCTTGGCCTTTTTGGCCGTCTCCAGAACCAACCGAACGCCCGGGGCATCCACGGCCACCGGTTTTTCACAGAAGACATGTTTCCCCGCGTCTACCGCTTCCTTGAAATGGCTGGGCCGAAAAGCCGGCGGCGTGGTCAAAATCACCACATCCACCCCAGAATCCAACACCTTGCGGTAGGCGTCAAATCCCACGAATTTATGGGCCTTATCCACCTTCACCTGCGTGGGGTTGACCTTCATCAGCGACTGATAGGATTCCTCCAGGTAATCTTCAAAAACATCCGCCATACAGGTGAGCACGGCATCTTTGTCTGCCTTGAGGGCTTGGGCTGCCGCTCCGGTACCTCTGCCCCCGCAGCCAATCAGCCCCACCTTCAAGGGCTCCCGGCGGGAAGCCATACCGCTGGCAATGGCAAATGGCATGGGGATAACGGTACTGCCGACCAAAGCGGCACCGGTGGTTTTCAGGAAGGTTCTCCTTTCATTCTTGTCAGCTTTTTCAAACATCGTGTGCATTGGGTTTATGAAACGTCTATTTGCTGCGAACCATACGAGTAAGCATGGGGAAAATTACAATTTGTGTCAGCCATTTCAAACATTTTTTACACCAATTGCCGAATTTGCTACCCTTTGTACCAATCAGCCTTGCAAAGCGCAGGCAAAAAACAATATATTTGGCATCCATGCGATAACCCCAAAAACCATTGCCATGTCCCATACCGCTACCGAACAAAGCACCTTTATCCAGTCACTTTCCGAACATATTGCCGGCGACGTGCTCGTCGACGACTATTCGCTGGGCATATACAGTACCGATGCCAGCATCTACCAGATCCGGCCACTGGCTGTGGTATTGCCCCGACACGAGGAGGATGTAAAAACGGCCCTGAAGCTGGCTGCCGATCACGGTGTGTGCATCCTTCCCCGGGGAGGCGGTACCAGCTTGGCCGGGCAGACCGTGGGCAAATCCATGGTGCTGGATTTTTCCAAGTACATGCATGCCACCCTGGAAATCAACCAGGAAGAGCGCTGGGTGCGGGTGCAACCGGGAAAGGTACGCGACGTGCTCAACGACGAACTTGCGCCCCTAGGCCTTCATTTCGCCGTGGATCCGGCCACCTCCAGCCGCGCCAACGTGGGAGGCATGACCGGCAACAACTCCTCCGGCACCAAGAGCATCCTGTATGGCAAGACCGTAGACCATGTACTCGAAGCAAGGGTAGTACTGGCAGACGGCACGGAAATGCACCTCACAAAAAAGAGCCCAGAGGAATACCGCGAGAGCGCCGCAAAGGACGACCGGGAAGGACAGATCTACCGGGAGTTTGGGCAACTGATTGAAAAACATCAAGAAGAGATCAAGGCCCGCTTCCCCAAGGTCATGCGCCGGGTGGGCGGCTATAACCTCGATGAATTTGTCTACACCGACCAATGGAACCTAGCAAAGCTGGTAACCGGCAGCGAGGGCACCCTGGCCACCACACTGGAACTCAAGCTAAACCTGGAACCCCTGCCCCAGTACAAGTCCGTCTGCGTGATCCATTTTTCGGACCTGCTGGAAGCCATCGGATCGGTTACCTCCATTCTTGGCTACAACCCCTCTGCGGTGGAGATCCTGGACAAGATCGTGGTAGACCTGAGCCGGGAAAACCTGACCACCAAACGGCACTGCCACTTTATCAGCGGCAATCCGGCCGCCATCCTCATTGTGGAGTTTTACGGCATCACGATGGAAGACGTGATGCAGCGTCCCATGGCGATGATTCAAGACTTGCAGGAAAAAGGCCTGGGCTATGCTTATCCCCTATTTCCGCAAGGCGAGGCCTACGAAGATGTGTGGCTCGTGCGCAAAAAAGGCCTTGGCCTGATGCTGGGCATAAAGGGCAAAAAGAAACCCCTGCCCTTTATCGAAGACGCGGCCATCCCCACGGACAAGCTGAAGGAATACATAGACCGCACACTACAGATCTGCGAAAAACACGGCGCAGCGGTATCCATGTACGCCCATGTGAGCGTGGGGGTGATCCACGTACGGCCCATTTTGGATCTGCGGGAAGCGGACGATATCGAACGACTCAAAAACATTGCCGAAGACACCTTTAACCTGGTGTTGGAATACGGTGGATCCTGGAGCGGGGAACACGGCGACGGCCTCGTCCGAAGTGCCTTTAACGAGCGCTTCTTTGGCAAGCGGCTCTACAAGGCATTTATCCAAGTAAAGCGGCTCTTTGACCCTGAAAACCGCATGAATCCCGGCAAGATCGTGGAAGCCCAGACCATCGAACACAACCTGCGATACGGAACCCAATACCGAGACCAGGTACCCAAAGCCAGCTACCAGTACCGCAGCGAACAAAGCTTTGAAGAAGCCGTGCATATGTGTACCGGTGTGGGGGAATGCCGCAAATTGCTGGGCGGCACTATGTGTCCCAGTTTCAAGGCCACCCGCGACGAGGAGCACTCCACCCGGGGCCGGGCCAATGCCCTCCGCCTCGCCATGTCCGGTCAGCTCGACAGGGATGGCCTTGCGAGCAAACGCCTTCAGGAAACCCTCTCTCTGTGCCTTTCCTGCAAGGCCTGCAAATCAGAGTGCCCCAGCAACGTGGACATGGCCAAGCTGAAAAGCGATGTCATGCAGCTATATTACGATAAGAACGGTGCCAGCCGCCGGGACCGCATGATACGCGATTCCTCCAAGGCTGCCCGGTTATTTTCAGGCCCCTTTGCCAAAGCCGTCAACGCCCTGCAAGCCTCCAAGCCCTTCCGCAAATCGCTGGAAAAGGTGGCCGGTTTTTCCAGCGAACGCACCCTGCCGGCCTACGCTTCCGAGCCCTTTTACCGCTGGTTTGCCAGAAATGCGGCCCAGCCCGACCACCTACAAAAGGAAGTGGTACTCTTTGCAGACACTTACCTGAACTACCACGAACCCGAGATCGGAAAATCGGCCCTGAAGCTCCTGAACGACTGCGGCTACAGGGTGCACTTGGCCAACGTAGGCTGCTGCCAGCGGCCCAAAATCTCGCATGGCTTCCTCCGGGAGGCCAAGGCCCAGGGCAACGAGACCATCCGCCAACTGTTGCCCTACCTGGATCGTGGCCTTACGGTGGTGGTCTGCGAACCCAGTTGTGCTTCGGCTTTCAACGACGACTTCCCGGACTTGGTGGATTCCCCGGAGATTGCCCAAAAGCTAAAAAACCAGGTGCTGATGATCGATGTGTTCTTGGCGCGGGAAAAGGATGCCGGTCGGCTGGAGCACCGCCTACAGCCCAAGGATAAGCGGATGGTCATCCACGGCCACTGCCACCAAAAGGCACTCTACGGCACCCAGAGCATGAAAAAGCTGATGGGGAATGCCCATCAAGTGATGGAAATCCCCTCGGGCTGCTGCGGCATGGCAGGATCCTTTGGCTACGAAGCGGAGCATCTGGAGCTGTCGCGAAAAATCGGGGAAGAGATCCTCTTTCCGGCCGTACGCAAGCTGGAAGCCGGAGATTCCTTGGCTGCCTGCGGCTTTAGTTGCAGGCATCAGATCGACCACTTCACCGGCAAAAAAGCCCGGCACTGGGTGGAACTGGTGGAGGTGGTGAAGGGGGATTAGAAGGTATTGACCATAGGACGTATATAAAAGAATAAAAACAACTTAAAATTAATCGTTGAATGCTTTTAAAACAATCGGAATCTGCCTCACGGACACCTTATGCTTAGACTTATCAGCTAAAGTTATTACCCTAGATTTTTTATCAAATTTGATGACCTTTCCAAAATTAACTATCTTAGCTCTGCTAATTTGGATAAACTCAGAGGGGAGCGATTCTTTAAAACATTTCAAGGATCGGCATATAAAATACGTTTCACCTCCTTCTAACCAACAGGTCAACATATAGCCGGTAACTTCTACAAAAATTAAATCTTCAAAAACTAACCTCCTATAGACGCTATTTTGTATTAGGACAATTTGACTTTCTGTTTTCATAAGATAAAAATTTTATTCAAACCATCAATATTCACAATAAAAATAAAATTCAAATAAAATTCAAATAAAAAATAAATTATTTAGGATAGCAAAATTTTTTGCGTCATTGAATTGACGTTAGTGCGAAGGCCTTCTTATCTCCAATAAAAATGCTGTACCGCCTGTCTAAAGCTTTGCAAAACCTTTCCATATTTTCACGATCGTCCCGCCGATCGACGTCGTCAAAAATGATGGGACAGACTATTTGGGCAAAAAGACCGACATAGTCCAGAATCCCTTTTCTTAAGTCTCCCGGAGGGCCATCTACTAAAATCAGATCGTAATTGGAAGTTTCCAACACCTCTTTAACCACAGTACCTTGATACCATCCATTTTCTATTGGAGCAAATATGCAATTATGATTTGGTCCTCTTTGTATTAAATAGTAGGGATCATGCTCGATACTGGTCACGCTCAGGTGATTTAATAAAGCCGACGTACCATTTCCAGAGCCAAATTCCAATAAAGCGTTAGCTGTCGGAAATGAACTCAATATAAAATTCAGCAACGCCCTTTCAATTGACCAGGCTCCCAAGGCTTTTCTCTGAACCGCTGCACTGGCAAGTTTTTGGCAATAGATGTAAAAATATTCTTGATGGTAATGCCCTGTTATCTCGTTGTGTTCCAATAATTTATTGAGCCAAGCTTCCGCCAGCTTCAGTTCTGTATCATCCAAATAAATTCCATGCAGTAGCTTCAAATGTATTTCTTTCTCAAGCTCTGAAAAACCAACGTTCCAGTCTATCAACTGTTTAATTCTCGTTCGATTTCCCTGCTCAATAAGATATGCTCGTTTTGATGAAGAAATTTGGGCGGGATGTGTCCGGTATTTGACCAACACTGATTCTAAATTTGCTACATGATTGGAATGGATGATGCTTTGTACAAAATCATAATCCCCACATTAGCGAAAGCTTTCATCATATCGGTATCCTGCTTCTAGGAGGCTCCGCCTGAACATCAAAGTAGGCTGGGCTAGGCAATTGTCCCTTAAAAAAGCAATTTTGATTTCATCATATTCCAATGGTTCATCAGTCATGTGGATGCTCTTTCCATCCTGGTCCACGATCTCCATTCTGCTCCCTACTGCAGCGATATTCGGATTTGCCTCCAAATAATCATATTGCGTTTGTATCCGATCCGGAAGGGAAATATCATCGGCATCCGCCATAGCAATATATTTCCCTTGAGCTAAATCAAGTCCCATATTTCTGGCCACGTAATTGCCGCGGTTTTTCTCAAGACACAGGTAACGGATTCGCTTGTCGGAAAATGCTCGAACTAACCTTTCAGTTTTGTCCGTGGAGCCGTCGTCAATAATGATCAATTCGAGATTCCGAAGTTTTTGACTAAGAATGCTTTTTATAGCCTCAACTATATAATTTTCAGCATTAAAACAGGGCATGATGACTGAAACTTTTATGTTACCCATTATTATTACACCTAGTTCGCATTTATTTTTTTTCCCTCTACTTTTTAGAAAATATTTCGACGTTCGCCTACATTAATTATTTATTTTTATAACTAATTTTTTCCATTCTCCACAAAAAGCTTCATGAAGTCCCCTTTCTAGCTTCAACGGAAAGGAAACTTTTCCAAAATGCTATTATTCGAAGAGAGCAAACCTGAACTCCTATAAATTTTTCATTGATTAATTCTAGATTTTCTGAAATACAATGTAAAATGGTTTAAGGTTGTCTACCGCTAAAAATCGAATACGACAATATTGGGATCAGAATCATAGGTTATACCATAAAACTTCCTATTCTCCTCATCTACTGTAAACGACAACAACGCATGATCAAGATCAAACGCTTGCTTAACTTCACCATCATAACTAAACACCAAGACCCTTTCATAAGGGTGAGCCTCCATTGTTTGACGCATGGTCTTTCCCGAATATATAGTATAAAAAAATTTGGATTTTGCTGAAGGGGAGATATAAAATTGAGGATCTTGAGTAGAAGTGACAGGCATTGGATACCCTAGCGTATAGTCAATTTTGAATTCTGGCATAAATTGAACCGGACCCCTAACTGAAATAATATTACCTGTATGCCTATCCAGTATTTCTATGTAATCTCGCTTTAAGCCAACTTTCACAAACTTACTTTTTTCTGGGTTTGATATTAAGTGACCACTATGAATAGAAGAAATAACACTCGCTGGTATATCTTTTACTGGGTACATTTCTCTCCATGACCCATAAGTTTGAACAACTTCTCCTCTAAGATTGTATTCAACAAATTTTTCATCTTGGTCTGTTCTTTCTGTCATCAACGTAGAATCTGAAGCCCAAGCCATTTCTACCGCGAGGAAAAAATCATTAGTTTGATTAATAATATCCTCAGATATAGGTGAATCCGCATATACGTTATATTTTGCAATTCGTTTTTGTTCAGCATCATAGGCCCAAAAAACTCCTGGAATATCTTCGTCTAGCATCCTATGAACCATAGTAATTTCTCCCGGACCCATACCATTTACTCCTATTCGTTTGATATACTTATTATTAATAATATCAATAACATGTAAAAGTGTGTCATTTCCTCTTTCAGCAACAATCAAAAAATCTCCCTCCCAAAATATATGTCTCGGATTCAATAGTTGAGTAAAGGAATACTTCCTTCCCTTAAGTGATATTGGTTTAGGAATATCGTTAGGGCTAAAAGTTTTAATATGGTAAGTTTCGTTTGAGATATCTTGATTGTTCGAACCACATGACATAATTATACTTAAAAAAATCACATATAATAATACCTTATTCAGTATAAGAGTAAATATTTTAATCATAGAAATATCTAATTTAGTAAACTCAATATTCTCAAGAAATACCTGACCAACAGCAAATAATTGCTATCAAGATCAAAGTCATAGCATGACTTACTTTATCTCATCCTTTAATTGGGATAAAAGACAATATTTCAATCATGCCATGACTCGTTAACATGTGGCAGCTAAGTAAATAAGCGAACAGGTATCTATTCTTTATAAAATATCTAATATGTGTAACCCAGTAAAAAACTGGATTAAACCTTTTTCGCTTTTTTTTGCATTCGAACCGAATAATAAGCTTTTATTGAATTAAAATATTACGGGTGCACGGAATCACAAGTCGAATGCCCGCCAAACCATCTTGAATCGGCAAAGATTATGCCGGTTGGGTGACGGCATGGCTCGTATAGCCAATGGCAGCAGACTCCCCCATAAGTACCTCCACCCGTAGCGCGTGCTTCGTTTTGAAGGCTACTAAACAAACCCATTCCCATCACCGCCACACTCGCGGCCATTACTACTTTTGGTAATTTCCTTTTGTTTTTAATTTTGACTAGGTTTACTGTTTAACATAGTTACTGCATTGAAATTACCTAAAAAGAGCTTTCTTGAAAAATAAATTCCAAAATATTTTGGTCAGTGAAACCAATTTTCTCTTAAACGTTTCAATATAGGTTACTGAATGTCGTGAATTTCCCTTTAAAAGTTAAATCAGTCGACAATAAAGTGCTGCTTCGAAAAAAGTAACACCACTGCACGATGAATCTGATATGATGATTGGCATTACGGCACTCGCAATCGAATTGATCTAGGTTACCGACAACCTAAGAGACTTCCGGCACCTTGAAAACCTGAAACTGGAAAACTGGGCGGCGAATAAGTAACTCCCCGTAATCGAGATTGGTCCTTCTGAGCCATTATGTCTAGAATGAAGCGCTCAGATCGGATCAGATGCAGGCATACTATCCAAATGTCGACAAAGGGCAGGGATCCCTGAAGCTGCCCCGTGAAAAAACGTTCTTTGAAAACATGGGAAAAAAGAAACCGGATCAGCGTTAATGGGAAAGGACTGCCCTTAGCGAACCGGAAATATCCGAGATCTGGGCGTTTCAATAATCTATGCGGATGTCTTGGTCACCAAACCGCAAAAATGACCCAAAAAGGGAAACATAAATGCCCATAGACAGGCCCCCGGTTTCGTCCAACTAAGTTTTAACCGCAATCTAGGGAGCTGCAACCCAAATAGTTGTTTTTTTTGGCTAGATTGCGTTTAAAACCCTTTACGTTAGCGGCTATTATACCAGCAGCCTATAATTACCAGTGTTACTAATATTTTGACAATTTGACACACTATTATGTATCGGCAAAAAATCTGCTAATTATTTTATCTGACAAAAATATAAGCTTATGGCAAAAACATTAGACCAAGGATTCGATACCTTTTTATCATGGCTCGTTCCACTCTCATCCGAACACGACAAAGCCAAATCACATAAAGATTCAGTTAACAGTTGCATGATAAATAATTTCAAATGTTCAAACTTTTTCGAGACGGGTTCTTTTGGAAATGGAACAGGTGTAAGACATCATAGCGACACCGACTATTTTGCAGTTTGTCCTTCTTCTGAATTTTGGACTGATTCAGGATATACTCTTAGAAAAGTAAAGGAGGCATTACAAAATACATTTTGGAAAACTGAAGGGATTGAAGTTAGAAGTCCTGCTGTTAGAATTCCTTTTGGTAATTATGCTTCGGAAACATTAGAAGTTACTCCAGCCACTAGAAATGGACTTGTCTCAACTCCAGTAGGAAACAAATATTCTTATGACATACCAAATAGTGACGGAGGATGGATGCAGTCTAGCCCAGGTGCTCATAATGCATATGTCAAGCGAGAGAATGACCGATTGGGTGGTAAGTTAAAGCCATTAATTCGATTAATAAAAGCATGGAAGTTTTATAACAATGTTCCGATAAGCTCTTTCTATTTAGAACTGCGAACGACCAAGTATGCAGAAGGAGAATCCTCGATAGTTTACGACATAGATGTAAAGAGGGTTATGAAAATTCTTTATGATAATGACTTGCCGAGCATTCAAGACCCTATGGGTATTTCTGGGTATGTTAGGGCATGCTCAACAGATGCGAAAAGAGAAAATGCATTATCAAAAGTTAAAACTGGTTATACAAGGGCTGAAAAAGCTGTTGAAAAAAGAGAGTCAAATGTGGATGATGCCTTCTATTGGTGGAACCTTTTTTATAACAATGAATTCCCAAATCGATGAATCAAATTGCTAGCGAACAAAATAGCCAGAAGCAGCTAGAAAGACTTGCCGCACAGCGGGAATTGTATTCTTCAGCTAAAAAATGGCATGGATTCCAGATTGTGCTTACAGTTATTATTCCGGTCGTTTTAGCTGGGCTTGCTTTTATATTTAATGAATTTGCTGTTATCGCAGCAATCTTTGGTGTAGCATCGTTTTTAATTGACAGTTCAGTCATTGAGCCGGTAATTAAAAAAAGAAAAACAAAAGCTGCAAAGATTCAAGAGTTATTTGACTGTGATATTTTACAGCTGCCAAAATCTCCCCTAAAAACCGTAGACGATATTACTGTCGAAGAAGTATTATTATATTATAATGCTCACATAAAAATTGCTACGAACGTTGAGAAAATTAAAGATTGGTACTCTCCGAAAGTCTCACAGCTACCAATAAAAATTGCAAGAATTCTTTGCCAAAGAACAAATTGTTGGTGGGACTCAAAACTTAGAGAAAGATATTCGTCTTTCCTAAAATATACTAGTTTAATTGTTTTTGTGGTTATGATGGCTGCGGGATACATTTCGAATATATCATTAATTGAAATTACATTAATTGCCGGAGGATTAGTTCCGTTCTTTCAGTTTTGTATCAAACAATGCAATGAAAATATAGATGCAGCTAACAGACTAAATGAACTTGTGAGTTACTCTAGACAAATATGGGATGACGCGTTAGAAAACAAATATTCCGATGACTTATTAAAGGTTAACTCAAGACGTCTGCAAGATGAAATTTTTGAACATAGAGGTAAAAGTCCATTAATTTTAGATTTGTACTATAACGTATTTAGGGACAGTGACGAAGTTTTAATGAATCGCTCAAGTGAAATTTTGGTTGATGAAGCTTTAAACAGACAATAACAGCCGCCAATCGAGTGGCCCGACCTGAGCTAACTAGCTCAGGTTGAGGTTCTCACTATTTATCCCGACCCTCGGGACCACCGGAGTGCGACAAGAAGTCGCTTTGATAACTGTTTGACGTTCAATGAACGATTAAACCTTGTGTTCCATCACAAGTAGCCTATGGATACGTGCATTTCTGGCCACGGGATTGTGCGGTGCTATCCTGACAATATAGCCCGTAAAGGGATTCTGTGAAGAATACCTGTTGCGCACCAACGTCAGGTGCGGGGGAGTCATGGGTATGGTCAACATAGGTGAACTGTCCTGTAAATGTCGTGACGTGTAGACAGCGAAAGACGTTGACACGCTGTGACCAAAACGGTAAGGGGTATAGTTGGCAGGCTTTTCGGTTCCTGCCACATGGATTTCGATTCCCCGGCAAAGAGGCAGGACCTAACCCCGTCCGTTATCCTAGCGGATGGAACGAAGTGGAAATCCCGCCTTAGCGGGACTAACGCTTCGGGGCGTTACCCCCGCACAGCCTGTCCCGATCTTCGGGATAAGGGATGCTGAGAAATCAGCACAGGCATTGCACCCTCTGGAATATTATGGTATCTTCGATACTAAATGCCCATGCCGGGCACACACAAGGGGTGTAACCAATTTGGGGTGAATGGGTTAGGCGTTCGGGTCGGCTCGCAGCGGGGCGCAGTATCGCATGATGAAATCTCGGCTCCGTTCACCCAAACTGGTCAAACCCCCAGCCGTTGGCAGCAAGCATAACAGAGATGACAACAAACTAACAATGAAAGATGAAAACAGTTATATCGACCCGAAAATAAAAAGGGATATACGTTCTTCAATGTGTAGTGGATTGGTTGAACGTACAGCAAAACAAGTAGTAGGAAATAAAACTATACACGCTGACTTTGCCTATAAAAAAGATGGCCCTTTTTACTGTCCAGAATGTCTGTCAGACGTAATTGTTAGAAAATGTATTGATAAAAATGACCATTTTGCACATAAAGGTAGACTAAGTAATTTATTTGGCAGTAGTGAATCTCAATTACACAAAGACTGTAAACAAGAAATATTGACAGAATTACAAAAGGCATTTCCAGAAGGCAAATGGGAAGCTGAAAGACCAATTAAAGAAAATAAAGAAAAAGGTTTTGCACCTTTAGTTCCTGATATTAGTGGAAGAATTAACGGCAAAGCTATTGCAATTGAAGTACAACGTAGTTTTTTGAATGTAAAGACAATAACTAAAAGAACTGAAGAATACACAAAAAGAGGTGTCGCAATTTTATGGGTCATTCCACTCAAAGAAGAATTAGGCTCCGACTATTTTAGACCAAGGTTGTTTGAAAAATTTTTACATTCAATGTATTTCAGTCGAACATATTATTGGCTCAAAGGTTTTGGCACAAAAGTAATAGCAACTCATTTTGGACGAGCAGAAAGATGGATAGAAGAAACGAATTGGTATGACGTAGAACAACAAGAGGAAAGAGATGCAGGAGGATATTGGAAAGTATTCAAAACAATTCGTGAACCAGTTTTTTATCAAAACACAATTGATATTACTAAGGATTTTATTGTTGAAGAGGCTAAAGAGTGGACACCTGAAAATGAAGATTTAACTGTACCCAAAAGACTGATTTTTAAAGATAATTTGAAAAAATGGTGGACAGACAAACCTACTCGAAAATAATGCCAGCTGCCAATCGAGTAGCCCGACCTGAGCTAAAAAGCGCAGGTTGAGGCCCTCACTATTTATCCCGACCCTCGGGACCACCGGAATGCGACAAGAAGTCGCTTTGATAACTGTTTGACGTTCAATGAACGATTAAACCTTGTGTTCCATCACAAGTAGCCTATGGATACGTGCATTTCTGGCCACGGGATTGTGCGGTGCTATCCTGACAATATAGCCCGTAAAGGGATTCTGTGAAGAATACCTGTTGCGCACCAACGTCAGGTGCGGGGGAGTCATGGGTATGGTCAACATAGGTGAACTGTCCTGTAAATGTCGTGACGTGTAGACAGCGAAAGACGTTGACACGCTGTGACCAAAACGGTAAGGGGTATAGTTGGCAGGCTTTTCGGTTCCTGCCACATGGATTGCGATTCCCCCGGCAAAGAGGCAGGACCTAACCCCGTCCGTTATCCTAGCGGAACTTGGTAAGCCCGCATCCTTTCCCAGTAAGTCCGGGATTAGCCTACTGCAAAGCAGGCCCAACGGGCTGCGGGTAAAGGAAAGACGGAGAAAGCAAATGCCACCATCTAATGTGGTGGATACGCCCACTTCCGCAACATCAAAATAGATGTTCGCTTGCAGGAAGAAACCGTTTGGCTTACCCAGGCGCAGATGGGGCAATTGTTTGGCAAGGACAAACGCACCATCAGCGAGCAAATCAGCAATATCTACAGTGAGGGTGAATTGGAGAAAAGTGCAACTGTCCGGAAATTCCGGATAGTTCGAACCGAAGGTGGATATCAGAAATTTAGCTTCAGTAAATAGTCATTTAAATCAGGTGAAAAGATAGCATAATGTCAGAAACCAACCGCATAGAATACAACAAAGCAGAACTCACCAAAGAATTGGATTTGGAGAAGGAAGTGGTAGCTTTTCTCAACTATCCGGAGGGCGGCTTGGTATATGTCGGTATTGACAAAAACGGGAATACCCTTGGTGTATCATATTTAGATGGCGATATGCTAAAAATCAAAGACCGTATAAAAAACAACATCGCTCCTTCTGCCATGGGACTGTTTGATGTTGTGACTGAAAAACGAGATGGGCATGACATCATCAAAATCATAGTTGCCAGTGGCAGCGAGAAACCTTATTTCAAAAAGAAATACGGTATGACCGAGAAGGGCTGTTACATCCGCATTGGTACGTAAGCGAACGCCCATCCCCATCTGTTTTTTCCGGTAAAGGGTTTGGATCTTT
>NZ_JACVCV010000018.1 GCF_017811155.1 Lunatimonas salinarum
AAATTGGTCCCATATCCGTGGGAAAGGGAAGACTATGCCCCGAAAATTGACCACCAACAGCCAAAAGCGAAAAAAACCCGCTTTCAACGAAAGGAATTCCAATCACAATACCCTAACTTAATAGAATTGCCCCTGAACCGCTGGAATCAAGCGAGCATATATGGATGAATGGGTCAGAAAACCTGCCAGGAAAAAACACGTTAGTCATTTGATTGGTAAATAATAATTTGTATTTTTAAATGTTTTAATTGCAAACCTAAATAGGGCTATTGGTTTCACCACTTATAATAAAAACTGATAAGGGGTATTTTTGCAAAGGATTTTATCCTATCTGTTTAGTTTTAGTAGACTCCAATTCTAGTGAAAGAAAGTCATTTAGAATTAAAAATAGACGTATTGGCGCAGGGGTCTTTCGAAGCAAAATTTCCCTATTTGCATCAAATCAAAAACAACATTTGATATAGACGCAAAAATGATCTGTACACATCAAAAATATCTTTTTTTCATAGTAATGCTCCTTTTTGTACAGCTTTTATTGAAAAGCAGACCAAACAGGTTCGAAAAAATAGATGCTGAGCACGGTCCGATCTATTCGGATAGCATTCTATCCGCAAAACTTGAGTTAGCCTTTCAAAATAACTCCCAGCCCATGTTTAGCCAATTCTTTTTGGATTGGAATGAAACTATCCAAGCAAATACCGAGGCGTTTGTAGGTCAAAATGACACTATTAAAGCAGTGTTCGACTCGTATAGAGCATTTTTTATACCACTCGATTTATTAAAAATCGGAAATTGGGAGCGAGGTAATGAGCTTAATGTTAACAGCAAATATGTTGCTGTTCAAAATAAAATAATATTTTCGATTACAACGGCCGACAACTTCGATGATTTCAGTAAGACCAGAGAAATTTATTACATAGACTCAATCAGCAATTTTAGGCCCCCACTGTCAATGAACGATGGTAAGGTTTTATATTTAACTCCAGAGTATAAAAAATCATTAAACTATTTCTTAGGTGTAAAAATAATCGAATCGAAGGAACCTTATAAAATGAACCGTGGCTTACCTTTGGATGAGGTTGAGAAACGTTACAATAGGATAAGACCATTTATTCCGATTCTTTATGGACATTGGGGAGGACATTGGCATATTGAAACGCATCCCCTTGTTTATTCTATTATTTTTAATAAAGATCTGAACTTGGCTAGGTTTGACTTTAGAGTTGGATACCAAGGTGGAGAAGCTATATTAAAAAAGGAAAATAATGTTTGGGTAATTAAGCGAAGTGAAGTCACATGGATAGAATGATATTTATAAAGTAGATAAATCTATCTCAAATAATCCAATATATATCAATATTTTATGTTTAAAATAATTCACTTGAAAACATTTATAAAATATTAAAGGAATTTTCGGTAGGTATTTATATATAAAAAAATATATTGAATTAGACATTTAATAAATAAAGGCTTTGTAGGGGTAGGGCGGCTGTGCCAGCATCCTCACAACCAGATTCTCGAATATCCCCTCCTTCATCATGTGCCGGTTAAACCGGTAGGTATATTCGTTGATATACGGTTGCAGGGCCACCACTGAATGGTGGGTTCCCCTAACCCAGGCCTTGAACATCATAATCACACGGTGCATAGCACCAAAATTCTCCCCCTTTTTGCCCGACTTTTCACGCACTAGGTTGGGAAATTCCTTCTCCATCCCTTTGTAACCGGCCCAGCAGTCCGTTTTCACCTGCGCATCTGTCGCTATATGGTCCCTCATAAAGCTGCCCAGATTGGCCTTGGACGCCGATTCGATCACCCTGCCATACCAACGTGACACACCTCCCCGCACCTTTTCGATCCCGACTACCACGATCCTCTTTTTCCCTTCGTTTCTGCCTATTGCCTTGTCATCCTGGCCTCCCACGTAGGTTTCATCCACCTCCACCGTACCTACCAAGGGGTAGTTTCCACTACTTTCCATCGCCTTCATCACCTTCTGCTTGAATAGCCAGCAGGTTTTCTGCCTCAGTTCGAGCTTTCTGCTAAGCTCGCAGCTGCTGATCCCGTTTTTACTGGTGGAAATGTAATAGACTATGTAAAACGCCTTGAGAATGGGGAATTTGCACTGGTGGAACAGTGTGCCCGAGGTCGGAGATTCCAGTCTACAGCATCGGGTACACTGCCTGTCGAATTCCTTAATGCCCTTACAATAGGAGGTGTTGCCACATTTCTTGCAGATGTATCCCTCTTTCCACTTCAGCTCCGCCAAGTACTTATAGCACTCCCTGTCGGAGGGAAACTTCTCCTGAAACTCAAATATGGAGAGACTCTTATACCTTTTTTCCATAGAAGCCGTGTTTAAGAGCAATATAGGTAGATTTTGATCATTTACAAAATGCCTAATTCAGAAAATATAAATTATGTGGGAACGATGTATGTTCTGTTTTGGCCGAGGAGAAGTCCCTCATACAATTCCTAGACAAAATCATAGTCCGGGGGAGGATAGTTTTGTAACTAGGTATGAAAGATGTGTTCATTGTTATGGCACAGGGGGAAAGATAGTAGACAATAAAACTTCTCATAGTGGTGGGACTAAAGGAAAGGGAACTAGTGTTGAAAACATAAAGGATCCAATTACTCCAAAAGAGCCGTTAACAGAAAAGCAGAAGCTCAATAACTTTGCTGATTTTTTAGCATTTCTTGTAATGATTTTCCTTTTTTATTTATTATTCACTGAGCCCTTAGATTTAAGCGTTTGGGCTAAATTGGGAATTGGTTTTGGTTCATACTTTCTCACACATTGGCTATTACTGCAGTATAAGCCAGTACTGGTTTTCCTAAGATTTGTAGTGAAATGGGCTATTTATGCTGGGTTAGTAATACTTGTTTTATGGATTATTTCTCTTTTTAACTAGGGGGAATTACAGTTATCAACAATTTAATAGGTTTTCGAGACATTCTTACCGGAATTAGCAATGAAATCATTCGTAAAAACACTTCTTCTTGTAAGCATATCAATTTTCAATGTTTTACATGCACAAAACTGCAAAAAACTGGATGAATGGACCCAAAGTGTGGAACTCGAATTTCCGGACATTGACTTCAAACAATTGAAAATTGGAAGTGAAACACACGATCGAATAAAATATAATCTTCTTTCAGATAAATATTTTATCCCGGTGTTTAATGAGCCATTTGATAAAATCAGTAAATCTAAAAAAAAGCAAATAGCACATAGGATCAATCAATGCAGGCCGAAACTCAAAGTTGGAGGAGGGAATGCTACTATTTTAAAGCCACGAGAAAGCGTGGGAAGACTGAGTCACTACATGGGGCAGGTTTTTCTGCAAGAAAATTCCTACAAAGTAGCGGTTCAACATATTCAAGAGATGCGATCGATACGGATGGGGTATGATCAAACAATTATGGCCTTAAATAGCGAGATATTGACATTCTCAGAACTAAATGACTACAAAAGCCTATTGAACTCAGAATATAAGATTTTAATGGATTCTGAGTTGGTTTATTTATCTAATCTTATAGAACAGCAAGAATTCGAACTTGCAAATAAAACTCTGTTGGCCAAATCACAGTCATTATTAGGATTAGAAAAATCGTTGTTTACCCTGCAAAAGTTGCTGAAATTTAAATTAGATTATGCAGACCTTTTTCTAAAAGCAGAAATATCGGTAAAACAGCAAGCTGATCAAATCATCAATAAGAAGACAAATGAAGTATTGAATTCTCTTATTCTTGTTGAAATGGATAAGGTAGAAAATATTGTACTCAATGAGAATGGTATTGACCAGATAAATGATCTGTATAGTTTGGCAAATGACAATTACCACTTCTTTCGGGACCATGATCTCATCAAGAAACTATTCGCCGAAATAGAATGGAAAAAAACTCAGATTGTCAGTGACATTTCGGAAAGTATTATTTTGAAAATTAAGAAAAGTCAAGATATCTGGGAATTAAAACAAATTGAAGAAACATATTTATCATCGGTATTGACCGATGATCCTGCTGTCGAGGTTATTTCTGATCAACTTTTATTGAGAGAACAAAACATAGTGGAAAAAGAAAGACAAGAAGAATTTACACGCTTTGAAGAGCAGAGAAAAAGGCAGCAAAAAATCAATAGCCAAAATCTTAAAGTTATTCAACGGGGATATGCGGAAGGCGAATTTTCCAGAGCTGAGTTTTGGTTCCCTGGAGCTATAGAATTCCTTGCTTCCGGTGAAATTTCTAATTTTCCCGATAATTTGGAGTCGAGACTTTGGGTATTTCATTTTTATCATGGGCTTTTAAGTGGAAATCGGCAGGGCTTGCCAAATGAGGTGTATGATATGGAGTTTCAACTCAGGATGGTTATTGCCTATATGAGTGAAATTAACATGGGCACTGAAAGGATTAAAAGAATGTTTAATTCAACAAATATCGAAGAATTTATCGTTAGTGATGTGGAGATATTTGGTATGTTGGATGCAAGAATGCTTATGGAAAATAGCCGAAATCAATTAGAAGCTTTAAATCCCATCATATCTGCAACAATTAATTTAATATCCCACTACAGTGATAGAGTGATCAGTCCTCCAACAAAATATAAGTTTTATTCTTATGGAAGTCAAAAGCTATTGAAAGCGCTTGGTGTTAAAGAGGAAGAAGTTGAGCGATTTAGGCCTGACTACAAAGATAGTTGGGCTATTTTAAGAGATAACATGATGACTAAGGTAAGTGCGGAAATAAGTAGCGATAGTAGTATTCCATTATATTCTGAGTTGCACGGACATTGGTTAGGTACATTATCTATTGAATCCGAGGAAAAAATCCCATTGGAAGTTTATTTTCAGCCACATGATATATATCATGAAATGTCTGGAATCTACTTAAATGGGGAGTCTTACTTTATGCCAGCTGTAATCTACAGCGGAAATAATTATGTTGAAACGAGTGCGGAAATGAAAAACATCAATTTTAAGGTATTGTTTGTCGGACAGCTATCTGAAAATGGAGAAAAATTGACAGGTTGGTTACATCACTATGAACTGGGTAATCGTGAGTACCAGGTTAGCTTCCGGAAAAAAAATCAAGATTAGGTTCGGATATAGTTTTCATTTGGAAGAACTTAAGCTGTCGTCTTTGCTTGCTCTGCCGGGTTAAACGATAATGAAAGCCCACAAAGGGCAGCTGTACCAATTGCCAAACCTGTCAAACATCGATTATATCTTGCAGTTGAACATCTTCCAAACTTCTCTCCGAACTTCTCTCCGAACTTTTTGACTGCCTTTTTAGGAGAACGGAAAAAATCCCTGATATTCAAATTATTCAAAATCCCGAAACCCCCAAAAGCTTCTCCGAAAGGTGTTTTAAATCTAAAAATTGAAAATTCAATTTAAAGCCTTCTTTATTCACAAGAGCATTGAAGCCTATGACGTATTGGACAGAGGTCTTTAAAATATGCTCAGCGAGGCATTGGGATGCCCTATCCCTAAAATCGCCACCATTGAAGTCCCCTATTATTCGCTCTCTTTTTCAATCAGATAGTCGCGTGCATAAGGTGCATTGGTATTTTTCACTACTGCTTTGTCGTAGAAAATTGGCCTGTCGTATTGTTATGACTTTTCAAAAATGAATCAAAGTTATCCGTTGATAGAATTGAATTTAGCCAACTCCTTCCTCAAAAAGTCGGAAAGGGCGTGTATTCGCTCGGAGTCGTAGTACTTGAGGGCTGTCGCGGAAAACTGATACGCTGCCAAGGGGTTCCCGTTGTTGAGATACCGGACGGCTTGATTGTAATACTGTAATCCCAAAAGCTCCCTAAGCGCGATGGGCTGATATACCTCCGGTAAAGAAGCTGACCCGTCTATCGGTTCCCAAAAGAGGGAGCCAGAGTCGGTGGTGACATAAGACTCTAGATAATGTTGCAGTTCTTCTGTCTCTGTGATAAACCCGTACCGGGGGTCAGTCACTTCCAGCAACAACACCTCCCCATTTACGGATACCTGGAGAAACACGTGGTAGGAAGTCTCTATCGCCTCATAAGAAAAACCGAACGCTTCCAACAATGCCGCTAAGATAAGCGACCCGCTTACGCAATCGTAAAGCCCTTCTCTCAACACATCTGACTCCAGCGTGTATTGCTGGTACTCGTGAAAAATCACCGCATGGGAGCGGAAAAAAATGGCACGCACCATTCGCTCAGACCTCCCAAATCGGACAAAGTCCTTTTCCAATTTTCGATACAGGTTAGCAAAGGACTGACTTTCATCAATCCACGCCGCCACCAGGCTTTTGGCAGCCACCTCCGGCCTATCCAAATGCCTGCCAAAAGTCGCACTCCCACCAGCCATCGAAAAAACCGTCACCATATACAGACACATCCAAAACAAAGAAGCGCGCATTTCCAACCACGTTATTTTAATGTTATCTAAAGTTAACAATTTGTTAACATCAAAACAAAAAAATAACCCCTGTGTTTACAGGGGTTAGTTGGAACATGGGCAATCTGAGGTCTATAATGCGTAGGAAAGGCTGAAATTAATCAACGTACCGGGGTTTAGGCTAGAGAATAGTTGATCAGCCGCCCGATAAGAACGGAATACCTCCTGCCTGGATTGATTTAGCAGGTTTTGTATGTTCAGGCCGGTTTGCATCCGCTCATCTTTGCCAAATGTTTTGTTTACACTGATGTTTACGGAATGAAAAGGAACCGTGTACGTATCGGTTCGGTTACCGAATCCGATGTAATTCAAGGTAGAACCCTGCACATTGTAAAAAACGCCCGCTTCCAGGCCAGCGACAAAATCGTTAAAGGAGATCCCCGTATTGATGATATAAGGGGCCTGTCCTGCCATGTCCCGGTAGGACGCGATCTGTTGCCCTTCCCTAGCCGTTAGCTGCCTGGAACGGAGCTCGGAAGCGGACATTTGAATACGTGATTCGGTCAATGTCCCGTTGAAGCTAAAAAACAGGTTCTCTAGCTTGGGTGCAACAAATGCCAAGGATCTTCGAATTTCCAACTCCACGCCTGCCACGGTGCCATTGCCCACATTTCGAGGCTGAAAAGCACCCGGGTCGGATAGAAATTGAACCATCTCTATGGGCTTGTCAAAGGTTTTGTAGAAGGCACTCACTGACAGTAATTGACCTGCCGGCATGAACTTCTCCCATCTCAGATCAAAATTGTTGATACGGGTGGCTTCTAGCTGCCCATTCCACAAAACCTCAGTACCCCCATTGGTGGTCTCCGGAAACAAGCCGCCTATAAAGGTTCTTCCGGTAATGGGATCCAGGATCTCTGCAAAGGACATTTCCTTAAAGGATGGACGTGCGATCGTCCTCGAAAACGAGAGGCGCACATTTTGGTTCTCCTGTAGGCTATTGATCAAGTTTATGGTCGGAAACAGATCCAGGTCATTCAGTACGCGCTCATTGACAAAGACGATCGTTTGGGTCTGATTGGATCCGGTATAGTATTGATCGTATTTCTCGGCCCTGACACCCACGATCGCTTTCAACTTCGGTATCGGAGAGAACTCGCTGTGTACATAAACTCCCAGATTGGTCAGGTTGGCCTGAAAACTATTTGGGTTACTGGGGATAAACAGCGGGCTGTACCGGACGCCATTTCGGTTTGACGCTGAGAAAAGATTTTCCTCCCGAAGTACTTCATTCGGATCTCCCGTAAAAACGGTATTTCCGGTGGAAAACTGAAAATCGTTGATCAAAAAATCCCGGTCTTTGTACACATAGGAGGTTCCGAACCGCAATTTTGCCTGATTGCCAAACAACAAATGGCTATTGGTCAAATCCACCTTGCCTACCAGGTTTTGTTCCTCAAGCGATCTCCATATCCGCTGTGGCAGGCCAACTTCAGAGGAAATGGTTTGATTGGGCCTCCTGAACCGGAGTACACGCACGTCCGGGTCGTCCATGGTGGAAAGGGTCGGAGACACCTTCCAATTTACTTCCCACTTTCCGCCTGTCAGAAAATGGGCGCCGTTGATCATCAGGCTGGTCAGCGAGCGCTCGCTGTATTCGATATTATACTGGTCTGCCTCAAAGACAGCTCCCAGGTTGGTGTTTTCAAAATCAAATACACCCACTTTGGATTCCCCGTTCTGTAGGCGGATAAGATTTAACCGGTATTTTGACTGATCGGTTTTGTAGGCCAGTCCAAACATGCCTCCTAGCAGTACGTTGTTCACACCGAAACTACCTCGTGACCGCTCCAAAGGCTCCAGCTCGGTCACATTATTTTCCCTTGGCTTGGCATAGAGATTATATTCCGCATTTTGGAAAAATTCGGAGCTATTCTTGTAAGTCAGCGCTACATTGTAGCCAAGTTTATGACTACCTATGGCCAGCTGATTCCCCAAAGAGAAGCCCATGCCCATATTCATCAGGTTTCGCTCGGTTCGTCCGCCAAATTCGGGATTAAAATCCCGAAGAATTCGCTGGTAAAGTTGACCCCTTTCACCACCCGGATTACCGACTACCTCCGCATACTGCGGAATATCGGATATCCCTTTGGTGGGAATCTCCCGGTAGCCATTATCAAACCCCAAGAAGTCTGTGGAACTCCTACCTGCACGCAAAAAATTGGATTTGAAGTGCATAGAGGGATTAAAGCCTCCACTCAACGAAAAGCGCATGGTTTTTTCCTCCGGAAAATCCTTCGTCTCTATATCCACGACTCCACCGGTAAAGTCGGCGGGTAAGTTGCTGGTAAAGGACTTGGAGACAACGATATTGTCAATGATGTTTGTCGGAAAGATATCCATCTGTATAGTATTCCTATCGGGATCCAATCCGGGGATATCCACCCCATTCAAGATGGTTTTTGTGTACCGATCTCCCAATCCTCGGATATACACATACTTACCACCCTCAATCGATACCCCGGTTACCCGCTTGATTGCGGAGGCGGCGTCTCCGTCGCCCATTTGCCGAAATGCGGCCGCGGAGATCCCATCCATCAGCTGAGCGGCGTTTCGTTTCACCGTCATCAGGGCGGCCTCCGTGCTTCGGATAGCCTCGGCAGAGATCGTCACGGTCTCTAGGTCAGAAGTAAATTCGGTAAGCTTCAGATTATCTAAGATCGTAACCTGCCCGTCGGTGACCTGCACCCCTTCTAATACCAACGTATTAAATGAAATAAAGGAAGCCTGAAGGGTATATGTGCCGGGAGCCAATTGAAGCTCGAAATCCCCATCAAAATCGGTGACGGCGCCAAGTTGCGTGCCGACCACCGAAACGGCAACACCGAAAAGCGGCTCTCCGGAGCGCTCATCGTAGATAGACCCTCTGATAACGCCGTTCTGCGCTATAGCTGAAAAGGTAAGCAATGCCAATACCAGTACTAACCAGCTTGTGACAATTTTTTTCATGGATTATGTTTTGTTTAGTAATACAGCAGATAGCTAAAAAAGTAAGGGAAGGGGTGAGGATACACCCCTTCCAAAAAATGGATTGTACTTCAATAATTACAAATCGTCCAGTTGACCGGCAACAGCCGCCCAGGACCAACCCTGAAAAGCAGCCTTATCAGCTCCGACGGTATTCTCCCCTAAGGGGACTTCACTGCCATGCGCATGGGTACCGTTTCGAAACACATCCGTAAGCGTTGCTCCTTCAGCCAACGTAACCTCTAGACTTTCGAAACTCAGGACACCGCTCTGAAAATTTGCCAAGCTTGCATCGCCGCTTATGGAAAGGTCTCCCCGACCCTCCGTGGCAGATGGGCTGCCAAAACCATAGAAGTAGATATTTTGGAAGGTACCTCTTGCACCGTCTCTAAAGTCTCCCATTTCAGCGGCAGCATGTCCTCTTATGGTGCCATTGGTCAGTGTATGGGCTCCATTGAAAGAACCCTCAGGCCCATCAATCTCCAACGCGTGGTCAGTATTCGAACCACATAGGATAATAAAGTTGTCCAGTGTACCAGACCACGCCTGATCGGTATCCAACGCATCGTCACCGGAGTTCCATACGATTGCATTCTTCACACTTACCGTGCCACCAAACCACTCTATTCCATCGTCCTGATTGGCTATTACCTCGATATTTTCGATAATGGTTTTAGAGCCTACACCTCCCAGGGTCAATCCATTGATTTCATTACCCTCCCCGATATTGGCACCGCCGTGTCGGATAGAGATGAATTTCAATATTCCTGAGTCATCCTCCGGATCGCTGCCTCCGTAAAGTCCGTTAGTGTCTGAGGGCGGAATCCCTTCGATCTGCACTTCGGTAACATCTCCTGCAAACGAACTGCTGGCATTACCGAGTATCAACAATCCTCCCCATAAACCGTCGATATCCGGATCCAGATTGGGACTCGAAATCATTCCAGGCTCAATCTCATCGGCCACGGAGGTAAATATGATGGGTTGTGTTTCCGTCCCTTGAGCGTCTATTCTCGCTCCTCTTGCGATGATCAATGCAGTTGCATTGGGGCCTGAACCCGCTTCTCCTTTCACAATCACACCCGGCTCAATCGTGAGTGTTGCCCCGGCGGTAACTGCGATTCTTCCCCCCAGCACATAGGTTTTACCGGTCTCCCATAGCGCATCTTCGGTGATGTTGGAAGTCAACCGAATCACGCTGGCAACATCTCCCACCGTCAATACGTGGGTTACCGTCTGCGTATCACCGTTGCTGTCTGTGGCTACAAATTCAAAGACAATGTTTCTATTGGCATCTGCTTCGGTAGATGTATAGGAAAATTCATGGCTGACCGCAGTCTCACCGGTAAAAGGAAGCGATTCCAAAGTTGTTCCGTCCTTTCTAATTACCACGGAAACCAGCCCATCCGGAGCAAGGATCTGCGCGGTCACCGGACCTACCGCTTGCCCGGCTTCGATTACCGCTGTGGCGGGAATCCCCGTAATGGATACTGAATTGTTTGGCTGCTCGTCTTCCGTACAGGCCCCTAAAACAAGGATTCCCAACGTGAAAGACAACATAACCCGGAAAATCTTTTTCATGATAGTAGTAAGATTAAGTAAGTCAACTATTTTTCCGCTGCAAAATTGACTTAAATAATACTACCTCAGCTCATGAAACGAGTTATCAAATTTTAAAATAATATTCTGAAATTTAACCTAATCTTAACAATCGTTCTTAAAAACACTTCCTAGTCCTTTGTCTCCGCGGCGTTCGCCAATTCCTGCGCTAAAAATCTGGCTGTGTGGCTCCTGGAATGACCGACCAAACGCTCCGGTGTGCCGCTGAAAAGCACTTCACCACCCCCTGACCCTCCTTCGGGCCCCAGATCAATAATGTAATCAGAAACCTTGATCACATCGAGGTTATGTTCGATGATCAGGACAGTATTGCCCTTTTCCACCAACTTGTTCAACACCTCCAGCAAGTGTTCGATGTCCTGAAAATGCAGCCCTGTAGTAGGCTCATCGAGGATGTAAAAGGTCTTGCCCGTATCCTTTTTGGAGAGCTCGGTGGCCAGCTTCACGCGCTGAGCTTCTCCGCCGGAGAGGGTGGTGGCGTGCTGCCCCAGCGTGATGTAGCCCAACCCTACTTCAAAGAGGGTTTGGATTTTTCGGAGTATCTTGGGCTGATTTTCAAAAAACTCCACTGCCTGCTCCACGGTCATATCCAGCACATCGGAGATGCTCTTGCCTTTGAAGCGCACCTCGAGCGTTTCCCGGTTATAGCGCTTACCCTTACACGTCTCACAGGGCACGTGCACATCGGGAAGAAAATCCATCTCAATAAGCTTCATCCCCGCTCCTTCACAATCTTCACAGCGACCCCCCTTTACGTTAAAGGAGAACCTTCCGGGCTTGTACCCCCTGATTTTGGATTCCGGTAATTCTGTAAATAGGGCCCGAATATCGGTAAAAACACCCGTATAGGTAGCGGGATTGGATCGGGGAGTGCGGCCAATGGGCGATTGGTCTACTTCGATGACTTTGTCCAAATGTTCCAAACCCTGAAGGCTCTTGTAAGGAAGTGGCTCCTTCTTCGAGTGATAAAAATGCTGATTTAACAGCGGGTACAGCGTTTCGTGTATCAGCGAACTTTTGCCCGATCCAGAAACTCCCGTGACGCAAATCATCGTCCCAAGCGGGAAGGAAACCGAAACATGCTTCAGGTTGTGCCCGGTGGCGCCTTTTAAAACCAATGCTTCTCCATTGCCCTTTCTGCGTTTTTTGGGCACCGCAATCTGCTTCTCGCCATTGAGATACTTGGCTGTCAAACTGTCCAGCCTCAGAATCTCAGCAGGCGTGCCACTCGCTACTACCTGTCCTCCATGCCGACCCGCTCCAGGCCCTATGTCCACAAGGTGGTCCGACTCCAGCATCATATCCTTATCGTGTTCTACCACCAGCACCGAGTTGCCCAAATCACGCAGATCCTGCAATGCCTTGATTAACTTGACATTGTCCCGCTGATGCAGGCCGATGCTGGGCTCATCTAGAATATACAACACGCCCACTAGCTGCGTGCCAATCTGGGTAGCCAACCGGATTCGCTGTGCCTCCCCCCCTGACAACGTGCGGAGCGGTCGGTTGAGCGTCAGGTAGCTCAGGCCTATATCCAACAAAAACCCTATGCGCTTGCGAATTTCCTTCAATACTTCCACACCGATCAAACGTTGTTTTTCGGTCATGCGGCTCTCCACATTGGAAAACCAATCCGAGAGCGCCGAAATATCCATTACCGCAAGCTCACCTATATGCTTGCCCGCTATCCTAAAATGCAGCGACTCCTTCTTAAGCCGGTACCCGTCGCAATCAGGACAAGTACGGGAAGTGGTAAAATCCGCCACCCACTTTTGGATCTTATCCGAACCGCCCTCCTGTTGCTTTTGGAGAAAATGAATGATACCCTCAAAGGTTGTGTTCCACGTGGTGCCGGGGTATTTGACAGAATCCACCTCCACTTCCATCTTATCGCCGTATAAGAGGGTTTGTATCACCTCCTCACTTAGTTTATTGATCGGCGTGGAAATGCTAGCCTTGTACCGCTTTAAGATGGCATCTATCTTCTTGAAGATCCAAATATCCCGGTACTCTCCCAGTGGTGCAATGCCTCCACGGCTGATACTCAGCTCCGGATCGGGAATAATATTTTCCCGTGTAATCTCTTCGATGATACCCAACCCATTGCAGGTAGGGCAAGCCCCGTAGGGACTGTTGAAGGAAAAGTTATTGGGGGCAGGCTCGTCGTAGCTGAGGCCTGTTTCGGGATCCATCAGGTATTTGGAGAAATGGTACACCGCACCACTTTCGTCTCGCAGCATGATGATCCCCTTTCCCAGGTTTAGGGCGGTCTTTAAGGACTGAACGATGCGGTACCGATCGGATTCATCTGCCACGATACGGTCTACGACTATTTCTATATCGTGGATCTTGTACCGGTCCAATTGCATCTTGGGTACCAGATCCATTACCACGCCGTCCACGCGCATCTTGGAATACCCCATCTTACGCACCTGCTCAAAGAGCTCGCGATAATGCCCCTTCCTACCCTTGACCACAGGTGCCAGCAAATACAGCTTCTTGCCACCAAATTGCTGAAAGAGCTGCTCCACGATCTGATCCTCTGTCTGCCGCACCATCCGATGTCCCGTCAAGTAGGAAAAAGCTTCTCCTGCGCGGGCATAGAGAAGCCGCATAAAATCGTAGATTTCGGTGACCGTCCCTACCGTGGAACGTGGATTTTTGGAAGTCGTCTTCTGTTCGATGGATATCACCGGAGACAGACCGTTGATCTTATCCACATCGGGCCGTTCCATACCGCCCAAGAAAGAACGGGCATAAGCCGAAAAACTCTCCATATACCTGCGCTGTCCTTCGGCATAAATGGTATCAAATGCCAAAGAGCTCTTTCCACTACCGCTTATTCCAGTGATTACCACCAGCTTGTACCGGGGCAGGCTTAAGTCGATGTTTTTGAGATTGTGCTCCCGCGCACCAAAAATCTCTATTAATTCCTCGGTGAGTACGTTTTCTTCAGTCATACTTGATTAGATCCCGTGGTGATCGGCGAACCTGCAAAACTAGCACATATTCGGAGATTTGGCCAATAACGCCTACTAAACTTCCCCTAGTAGGCTTTGGTTCTGTCGGGACTCAAATTAGTTCTTGCGGGCCTTCTCCCGTAGTTCTTCCTCCGAATCGCCGGTGATCGTAGATTTCAGCCCGCTGAGTACTAGCTGCCACCAATAGTTAAAAATAAATTTACGCTGATCCCGAACTTGGTAAACCGCGCCCTTTTTTAATTCCCCCCGCTTCGTGGGGTTCTGTGACTTAATCACCAATTTATTCGCCAAAAAAGACCCTATACGCTGAAACATATTCTGGTCATGGCCAAAATTCTTGTCCAAAATCTCAATCTCCAGATCCTGAAACTTGGCAATCAACTCTCCCGACCCATCATAATCGTTTGCCGAAATATTGAAATGCAAGTCTGTCAGCCGCCCGCCCTTCAGCGCCACCCGGGTAGCCGGTTCCACCATGGCGTTTATCGCCCTCAGGTCAAATCCCCCTACGCTTCCTTGCATGGTAAATCTTCCCTTGTCATCGCGTAAAAAATACCTGCCATGGAGGGTAATTTTTCCCTGACCCATGAGTCTAGCCTCCGCGGACATATGTAACGTATCATTTTGGTGCAAGTCTTCTTTATACGTCGTAAAGGGATACAGGGTAGCGTGTACCTGATCGAAATAGATCATTCCGGATCGTGGGGCGTCGTTGTCGGGGCGTTCCTCGTACGAGACTCGCATATTCTCCACGGCGATGGTGTCGATTTTTACGCCTACATCGATGGACTTCACGATCTCATGGATCATCTTAGGACGTTTCTCCCTGTCGTCCGGTCGGCGCTTGTCCCGAAACACTTCCAATTCTGGATCGGTGATCAAGAGCTTTTCAGCATGCAAGGTGCCGGAACCAAAATACCCCGCCAAATCAATTCCCAACAGCTGCAATCTCCCCCGATGGAGCGCCATCCAATCGGTTTCCTTTTCAAACTGCCGAATGTAGGCGTACTTTTCCAATTTATTAATAAACGAAACCTTTTCGATGATCAAATGCCTTTCATCTGTATCAAAGGATAGGTCTTTGGCGCTGATTGCATTTCGATAATCGTTGAGGTGAACCGTTGCCTCAGCCATATAGCCCTGTATGAATGCGACGTCAAACAAAGCGCGGCGATCGGTCAAATGCGCATTTGTAAACACAAATTCATCTGCGAACACAAACAAATCGTGTAGACTTAATCTGGTTGAATCGGTGTAACTGTCTTTGTTGAAAAAATTCAGCTTATTGACGCGGATATGATTTACGGATATGCGGTCATAGTCCTTTCCCTTCCGTTCCGTTGCTTCGGTGTTTCCGATTTCCAGCTTCTCCAAAGGAGGTGTCGAGCTTTCCAACACCAACTCCTCCAAATGCGCCGAGTCCAAACGGATGGAATTGTCGAGCAAAACATCTACCCATCGAAACCCGGTAAGGTTGGCCTCTTTCAGGTTTAGGGTAAACCGGATTTTGTCTTTATCACTTTCCACCTCACCCGGGCTGATGGCCACATCCCTCAACCGAAGCACCGAACCAAAAAAATCATAGTCGATGCGGATATCCCCAAAATGCACCTCGTGACCGGCAAAATCGGAGGTCCGGGTGATCATGTCCCGGACAATTCGCTCCCCGTATTTGCTCAGGTACAGGTTGACGAGGGAAGGCAAACTAAAATAGACCACAGCAACAACGGCTAGGAATACGACCGCCAGCCGCAACACAATGTGAAGGTGCCTCATGTAGTGAATTGATTTAGAGATAAATTGCAGGAGAAATATAATTCAAATTTATCTCATCTCTACATGTCGCGTCAATTTTTTGATAGGAGCAAAGGAATCGGAAACCGCTATAAGGGAAGTTCGATGGTGTAGGATTTTCCCCTTCCCACAGTCAATTTAGTGGATCTCAACCAAGCATTGTGTAGCTTGACTTCTTTGTAGTTACTTCCATGCTGAATAGCCCACGTAGCTAAATTCGAAATGGGGGCCGTTACCTCCACCTCCCGGTAATTGGGAAGCTTGTACAGGTCCGATGCCTGCAGCTCAAACCCGTAGTGGGACGGGCGCGAAAATAATTCCTTCATGGCCAAAATACGGAACATGTACCTACTGGTTTCTTCGTTTAGGTACAGGTCGTAATAGTCAGGTACCTGTTGCTCGTTGATTCGTCGGTTTAGGCCCGCCATGCCCATGTTATAGCTGGCAGCGACATTGGTCCAACTGCCAAAACGCCCATAGGCAGAACGCAGGTACTTACACGCAGCTACCGTCGCTTTTCGCCAGTGGTACCGCTCGTCCACTTCGCTGCTCACCTCCAACCCAAATTCTTTGGCGGTGCTGGGCATAAACTGCCAAAAACCCCTCGCCCCTGCCGGAGACACGACGTTCATCAGTCCGGACTCAATCAGCGCCACGTACTTAAAATCATCCGGAATCCCATTTTCCCGCAATACCTGCTCGATTTCCGGAAAGAACTTTCCAGCCCGCTTCATCATCAGTACCGTATTCGACTCCCAGTAGGCATTGACATACAGCTCCCGCTCCAGTCGCTCATACACGTCCGGCTGATGCAGGGGAACCGACTCGCCCGCAAAATCCAGCTTTTCTGGCAATTTAAAAATCGATACCCTGGGCCCAGGAGCTTCCTGAGCGGGGCCCAAGAAGGTTTCCTCTTGGTCACCTGCTGAGGGGACATAGGAGTTTTCCGAAATTTGGTTCCAAAGGAACCCCAAGCCCAGAAAGAGAATCCCTACCAAGGCATATAAGACCGTAAGCTGACTAGTTTTCAAATTTCAACAATTAACTAATTTCTCCCTGCACGTACTCCCGATCTAATCACCGGGTGCCAAAAGTCACCTGTACTATTGGAACTACCACCTAAAGATAGTGTATTCGCCTCAATCCAAAAACCGAAAAATGGTGAAAGGCAATCCCATAAAAAAACCCGAGCGTCACTCGGGTTTAAAAAGGTCAGCCCAGCCGAAAGGGAAGTTGGTATACCCGCTTGCCGCTTAGCTTATAATAGGCGTTTGCCAATGCGGGGGCCAAGGGAGGTACCGGTGGTTCACCCACGCCGGTAGGCTTGCGGGAACTCTCTATGATGTGCACATGAATCTTTTGGGGTGACTCCGGCATGCGCACCAGTTGGTATCCGTCAAAATTGTTCTGCTCTACCTGCCCGTTTTTTAGGGTAATGGCAGAGGTGTTGGCTATACTGGTCCCAAAGATCGCCCCTCCTTCAAACTGGGAGCGAACCCGATCGGTGTTTACGGCGATTCCGCAATCTACGGCATAGTGCACCACCGGGATAGTGATCTTGCCATCTGACCCCCTTCGCAATTCTACCACACAGGCCACATATGTCAGAAAACTCTTGTGCACGGCAAAACCCATGGCCGTGCCGGCAGGGAGTGATTTTCCCCATCCCGACTCCTCCGCCACCCGGCGTATGACCCCTTTGAGTCGGGCGGTTTCCCAAGGAAAGTCATCCAGTGATTCGCCATAATTCCCGAAGTCACCTTTTATCTCTCCCTCAAAGTTCAGTTTTCCGTCGTCTGCCAACATCTCCAGGTTAAACGCTACGGGATCTTTGCCGCAGGCCTCCGCCACCTCATCCATCATGGAACAAATCGCAAAAGCATGGTGAATATTACTTACAGACCTCATCCATCCGATTCGGGTATGGGCTTTGGATTCGTGGGTTTCGATACGGATGTGGGGTACTTGAAAGGGATAGTCTATGCAGCCCAGTCCCAATTCTCCGTCAGACGGATGCAACTCTTCGGTATTTGAGGTAGCACCGATGGCGGGAAAAACGGTGTGATGATTCCATCCTGTAAGTCGCCGGTTTCCATCTAGCGTGACCCGAATACGCTGCGCACTGTGTGAATGAAAAAAATCATGGTGAAGGTCATCTTCTCTGGTCCATTGCACCCGGATGGGCATACCTGTTTCCTTTGCCAATAGGGCCGCCTCTACCAAAAAATCCGGCTTGGACTTCCGTCCAAAGGCCCCTCCCAGCAGGGTGACGTTTACCGTAATATCAGCCAAGGAAATACCGGTTGCCTCTGCCACCGATTCCCTCGCCCACTGTGGATGCTGCGTTGGTGCCCAAATGTCAAATTTGCCACCTTCCCAGCGAGCAATGGCCGCCGGCGGCTCGATGGTGGCATGTGCATAGAATGGGGCTTCATATACCCGGTCTATCACTTGGGAGGCTTGAGCCAGCGCCGACTGAAAATCACCTCGCTCACGCCGCACCATGCCGTCATTTTGGGTACTGGCCTTCATTTCCTCTAACTGTTGCCGAGAGTCATAATTAGCGTTGGGACCCATATCCCACTCGATCTCAAGGGCCTTTCTACCCTGAATCGCAGCCCAAGTATGGTCGGCAATGACCGCAAGTCCTTCCAAGGGCTTGTTCAATCCAGGAGGAATGCCAGAACCCGCAATCTTGACCACCTGCCGAACACCGGGCACAGCCAGTGCTTTTTCATCATTGTAGGATAGGATTTTGGCTCCGACTACCGGGGACCGGGCGATCACGGCGATTTTCATCCCGGGTAGGTCTACGTCTGCCCCAAACACTGCTTTACCGGTAACGAAGTCGTGCAAATCAACTATGGGCGTATCTTTACCCACCAGCTTGTAGGCAGAAAAATCCTTTAACGACACCTGACTCGGATCGGGAAGTGGCAGTGCCTGCGCCTTGGAGGCGATCTCACCAAAGCCAAAAGACCGACCACTCCCGGCATGGCTGATCCGGCCATTTTCAGCTACACATTCCGAAGCCTCCACGCCCCATTCTGCAGCCGCAGCCTGAATCAACAGGTACCGGGCGGTGGCACCGGCCTGACGCATGGGTTCGTAAAACATCCTTACCGAGAAGGATCCGTCGGTATTCTGATTTCCATAGGTGTCTTCGTCACCCACTGCTTGCTCGATCTTCACTTCGCTCCAGTCTGCTCCCAACTCGTCCGCGACGATCATTGGCAGGGAAGTACGTATACCTTGCCCCATTTCGGAGCGGTGCGCGATAATCGTAACGGTGCCGTCGGGATCGATTCGCAAGTAGGCATTTGGCGAAAACATGCCTTCACCGTCCTTGGTGCTGCACTGAAAAGTGACGCCTAGCATCAGCCCTCCCCCGGCCAAGGCGCCCAGCTTCAAAAAATCCCTTCGGGAAGATTTGTAAATTCGGGTAGTGGAGGAGTCCTTTTTGGGGAAACGTAGAAACGGAAATTTAGGGATCATGGATTTCATTGTTTTGGCGTAAAACTAGCGGGTGGTGCTTAAGATGGCTTCTTTGATGCGATTATAGGTGCCGCAGCGGCAAAGATTGCCCGCCATCGCCTGATCTATTTCCGCATCCGAGGGAGAAGGGTTTCGTTTCAGCAGGGCGGTAGCGTTCATGATCTGACCCACCTGACAGTAACCACACTGCGGAACGTTGTGCGCTACCCAAGCTTCTTGTACCGGATGACTGCCGTCTTCCGACAATCCTTCGATGGTGGTGATCGCCTGGCTACCGACCTCCGAAACCGGCAGGGAGCAGGATCGAACCGCAACATCGCCAAGCAAAACCGTACAGGCACCACAGAGAGCCTGACCGCATCCAAATTTAGTGCCCTTCATACCAAGTAAGTCTCGAATTACCCACAAAAGGGGCATTTCCTCCGGTGCTTCTATTGTTTGCTGGGAACCGTTAATAGTCAGTGTGTAATTTGCCATAGCGTGATAAATAAGTGTGTCGATAGTAAAGTTACATTTTTTTCTAAAGAATGTCACCTAAAAGCAATTTAATTTGCCCAATGTAAGATCTTGTGTTATAATTCATTCAGTTGCCAAAAATAGCCAAATAACCCCTTCCTTCTGCGAGTAAAAAACCCCTCCCTCTCAACCCCCATCAGCTAGGTTATCCTCCTTCCGAAACACCTTCGCCACCATGAAGCCCCTTTGCCACTCCACCTGCTGCTGCACCTTCCATCCAAACCGCTCAAAAAACGTGTCGTAAGCAGGTAAGTCACGTCGAGGGTGATTCACCAACAACCGAAAAAACTGTATCATAGTCTTCCATACAGCCTTTTTGTGGGCTTTTGGGTAAAAATCCACCACCAGCCATCGCGTCCCGGGCAGCACCCGTCTACCTACCTCCCCAAAGAAACGGTCGAGTTCCCTGTCATCCAAAATATCCAGCAGATACTGGGTCATCACCACATCAAACACCCTCGTAGGCGGCACTTGTGCCATGGAATCCACGAAATCGACGTTTCCAGAGGCAATCCTATCCTTGGCAAGTATCGTCATTCGCACAGATGGCTCCACATACACGACACCACCGAAACGGCCCACCCGATGCAGCAAATATGGCAGATTTAGCCCGCTGCCCCCACCGCAATACAGTACCTGATCGCCTGGCATCACCTGATCCAAAAGAGCGAATTTGCTGCGGGTATGATCGCGGCCCAGCACCAACCTGGCTAGAAAATCATATACCGAAGCAATCCGATCGTAGTTGTTTTGCACGGCCTTAGGAATTATTAGAGCGGTAACAGAATAAGCACTACGGGCATCAGAAACGATAACTCCAACCTCCTCCGTACGGACTCTTTAGGGAATTTGCTGTACGAAAGGAAGTACCTCACATGCCAGGTATACATCAACAGGAGCAAAACAGTGAATACATGGTAATAAGAAGGCAGTAGAAACAACAATACCAAGAAATAAACCAACCCCAGCATGCCCACCCACTGCAACGCTTTCTTGGCCAATCGATGACCTAAAAAGGTAGCCAATGAACGCTGTCCTGAAAGCTTGTCTGTCTTGCAGTCCAAAAGGGAAAGGAATACCAGATTATACCAGGCCAGCAAAAAATATCCAAAGGCGATAGCTATCCAAGCAAGGTTCAATGTGGGAAGTTCTTTATTAAACAGCGGCAATAAGAGAATGCCCAACACGTAAAACAGGGCTATGCTGGTTTCTTTCCAAGGGGCAAGCGGTTGTTTGTAGTATTGGGTGAGGAGCAAATTCAAAAGTATCAGCCCTCCCAGCATCAGTGCTGCAGCAAAGAGTTGCTTCGACGGCAGCAAAAGAAAAGCCCCGACTACCACGACCACGGCAGCCACGGGCAGCGCCACCCGAAGCACGCTAAAGTACCGCTGATGAAACCTGTGCCTCGGGGAGGCATGGCTTGTCTGCATATGACGGGCATCTAGAAGATGATCAAAGGTATAAATAACCCAAACAGACAGTGCCATCAACACAAAAGCCGCTAAAGCCAGCTCCACCCGAAACAATCTGGCAAAAAAATACATTCCTGCACAGGCGCCAAACGCAACATCTAACGAGAGAAAATGAGCCAGTCTGTAAAATCTGCATGCCATCACCCCAAAGTTAGGCAATAGAATAGGCAAAAGACATCAAAAAAAGCGTAATTTACCAACTCAACTAACCGACGAATCGATGAAGAAATGGTATATAGTGTGGATTGTCTGGGCTGCGATTGCGATGGATGCCTTTGCCCAAGAGCCTAAACGGGTTGCCTGTGTGGGAAACAGCATCACCCAAGGACCTGGACGGGATAACATCAATAGTTATCCCCTGATGATGCAAAAGCTGTTAGGGGATGCCTATGAGGTAAAAAACTTCGGCGTGAGCGGAAGTACCCTGCTGAAAAAAGGGGATATGCCCTATTGGGAGCAAGCGCAATACCAACAAGCGTTGGATTTCAGGCCGGACATTCTGGTCATCAAGCTGGGCACCAATGACTCCAAACCCCAAAACTGGGCTTTCAAGGACGCATTCCTCTCAGACTATCAAGACATGTTAAATGCATTCCTCGCCGTGATGCCGGAGGATGGAAAGATTTATGTCTGCCTCCCCGTACCTGTGTTTGAAGACAACTGGGGTATCACCGAATCGGTCATCGTCAAAGAAATGACCCCTCAGATCAAAAAGGCCGCCCGAGGGGCCAAGGCATCCATCATTGACCTGCACAGGCCTTTTGCTAAAAAGAAAGGCCTCTTTCCGGATGGGGTACATCCAAATGCAGAAGGCAATGCACAGATGGCGGAGATTATTGCGGAAAGAATCAGCAAATAACTAGGAATAAATTCGTGAAACGGCACCTCGTTATCCTCGTTTTAACTGGCCTTCTCGTTGGCGCGGTACAGGCCCAGACCAGCTATCCCATCCGTAAAGAGGCCAAACGCGTGTTATTTATCGGCAATAGCATCACCTATGCCGCCCATTACGTAGACTTTACCATTGCGGCCTTTTACTTGGAAAACCCAGGCACCAAGATGGAAGCCATCAACGTAGGCTTACCCAGCGAAACTGCCAGTGGACTTTCCGAGCCCGGACATGCAGGTGGGCGCTTTCCCCGTCCCTACCTGCACGATCGGCTGGAAAGGATCTTGGAAAAAGTGAAGCCAGATGTGGTTGTTTCCTGCTATGGCATGAACGACGGCATCTACCTGCCGCTGGACGAGGAGCGGTTTGCAAGGTATCGGGAAGGTATCGAGCGTTTGCACGCAGCGGTGACACAGCGATCCATTCCCATCATCCACCTCACCCCTCCAATTTTTGACCCGAAGAAAGATCCCGCTTACGCAGAAGTGCTGGATACTTATTCTGAATGGCTCATTTCCCAACGAAAGAACTCGCAGTGGCAGGTAATAGATCTACACTTTCCGATGAAGGAACACCTGATAGCCAAGCGCCAAACAAATCCCGATTTCTTCTTGGCTGAGGATGCGGTACATCCAAACGAAATCGGCCACTGGATCATGGCCCAGGCACTATTGGACGGATTGGGATTCCCTGAGGCGAAAAACATGGCCTCGCCGGATGCATACTTTGACTCCAAGCCCTCCGGTCAAGATGTCCTGGCGTTGGTAAAAGCCGCTCAGTCACTGACCAAAGATGCCTGGCTGACCCATATTGGGCACGACCGCCCGGGGATGAAAGCAGGCGTACCGCTAAAGCAGGCAACGAAGGAAAGCAACAAACTCCGAAAAGAGATCCGTAAACTTTGCCGTTCGGCTTTTTGAAACAGAAAAGGAAGGTTACGTTCGCTGCACAGGTAACACTGAACTCAACAAAAAGGAGGTTAGAAATAGGAGGATGTAGTCGACTTTATACCCAGTCGGAGGAAGGTGTAACCTAATGTCTTTTCGGAACGGTTCCCCATTCCCGCAAAAAAAACGTCTTAGAGCAACAGCCAAACCTTCGTTCCTTCAGGAAGGGTTACTGAATGCGGGTTCCTGCTCGTTGGCACTTCCAGATTCCATAGTTACCACAAAACCCAGGCTAATCCTTATCAAATATTCCCAATTTACCTCCAACATCCCAAAGCGTGATCCCAATGCTCACAGAAATGTTAAAGGAATGCTTGGTGCCAAGTTGGGGGATTTCTATTACTTGATCCACTTCGCTCACCACACCTTCATCCACCCCGAAGACTTCGTTGCCAAAAATCAGTGCATAAGTTATGCCTTGCTCCGGCTGAAAGTGAGTTAGGGCAACACTGTGGGAAGCCTGCTCCAGTGCCACGGTTTGAATGCCCTCGTTTTTAAGCTTTTTGATCAGTTCCAGGGTGTCGGGCACGTGTTCCCAATCCACCGACTCGGTGGCGCCAAGGGCGGTTTTCTGAATCTCCCGGTGGGGTGGCTTTCCCGTTATGCCACAGAGGTATATCTTTTGGATACGGAAGGCATCTCCGGTACGAAAGGCAGAACCTACATTGTTTAAGCTGCGAACATTGTCCAGCACCAGAATCAACGGGCTTTTTTCCACAGACTTATACTCCTCCACCGACAGACGTTCCAGCTCGTCCATACTCAATTTCCTCATGCTTTTATCGCGTTTTCCGGACGCAAAGATAGTAGTATGGGCCTATTTTTTAGGTTATTCATCAACTTGGATACGCTCAAGGGCTTTTTCCATGGTCAGGATCCCCGAATTTAGCTGCAATAGATCCGTTACATCGACGGTTAGGTGAACAAATTCGGGAAGTTCTGCGCGTGGGTATCCCCCAAACCGTATGCTTAAAACCAATTTTTCGTCTTCCCTCAAGCTCTTAAGGGTCCTGCCGTAAGTGAGCATATTTCCCTTTAATTCTTCGATAAACCGGGGATATTCCTCCGCTAGTTTCTCTGTATCCGGTTCTATGTTTCCAGCACTGCCCATACTTTGTCGCAGAATAAAACTATACATACTTTCATCCGGTCTTGTGAGCATATTGAGGTGGTAGATCACGCCAAAGTCCGGAATACGGTCGTAAAAGGCATAGCCGGTGTAGTAAAAAGTCTCGGAAAGATCCGGTCGGTACAGTCGGTCGAAGATATTGGCCAAAAGCTCCAAGTCCTGCTCCTTGGACGGATCTTCCCCGGCATAGCTGATTTTGGATAGCATTTCCTCCTTTGTAAGCTGCCCATTTTGATATGCGATTAAGTCACCGAATACAACCTCGGCAGCAAAACGCTGCGTTCTTCCGGTGACGTTAGAAGCTTGAAATTGCGGCACAAAGCGCCCTCCCGAAACAAAAGGCGAACGCTCTTCCACGATTTTGATCCGGTCCTCGGGACCCAATTGGGTGAACAAGTGGGCATAATCCAAGAAGTACTCTGCCACAAGTTGCTTGGAGCGCAAGGTGTGTGCCTGCTCTAGGCTATCGCGGTCGAATGGGTTGCCTGGTATAGGACTCATTGTTCGAGTACTGTCCAACAAGGAACGTCCGATTCGGATCTGTGATCCCCGGTGGGGTACAGTACCTGACAGTGGCTTTCCGTTGGGTGATTGCAAAAATCGGATATTGGGTGCCACAGATACTGAGGCATGGGCAGGCAGGGTCATCATGACGCCAAAGCCACTGAGGTATTGAGCCTGCCTACGGTCGTCCCGGCGGCTGACCAAAAAATCCTGGTCGGGCTCGAAGAGGCTGTTTAGAATCGCACTGGCCACTTTCAGTTCGCGCTGCATGCGGTCGCGGTCAATCTCCTGGCATAAGGCGAACTGACTTCCGGATAGGAATACCAAAATCAAAATAATCATGCTCGATTTCATGGCTGCTTGGGTTTAGAGGTATCTGTTTCGGCTAATAAGTAGTGTAAGAGGTCACTGATCTCCTGTTGCAGTTGTTCATTTTCGTATTGTATGCCGTTCAGTCTGTCCAACAAGAATACCAGATCCTCCTCCCGTAGCTGTTGGAGGGTTTGCGAGAAATCCTCCAGCAGGGCTTCGGTATACTGCTTTTGTGCCAGCGCTACCCCTTCCCAATAGGAGGCAAGGTGTAAGGCCTGTTCCTGTTGCGCTGCTTGGAAGGAGGCATCCATGCGCCGTTCCATTCCTGATCCTATCTTGCCAATTAACTCCTCCTCAGCGACCTGAAACCGCCGGGCTAGTTCTCGATCAAGGGTATTCTCCAGATGGCGAAATAGGGAGTCGACGGGGAATTTTTCGGGAGTACGCAGTAGATTTTCAGAGCTATCCGAAACGGTCGCCGCTGCCTGAGGGGTTGGCGAAAATTCAGGATTTCCAAAGCCGATATAGAGTCCTGTTTGGCCCCAACGTAAATGGAGCTCGGTGGCCTTTGCTGCTACCATCAGGCACACGAGGGCTATTACCAAGGTCGCCGCATACTGAATGGGTTTAGGGATGCCTTTCGGCAGGGGCAGGTTGGTTTGACGCACCACCGGCTTGGCCAAGGGCAGAGGAGTTTTATCATCTAGGTATTTTAGGCGCTGCCGAAGGGAAGCAAATTGCGCCAACTCTTGTTTTGCGGCGGGGTTATCTTGGAGGTACTGGGTCATACGCTGGTGCGTCTCGGGATCCAATTCACCGTACAGATAATCGATCCAGGCGGTTTCATCAGGGATAAAGCTCATAAGCGGTATCATTTGGAGTGGTAGGAATAACCACTCAGTGTTTCTTTTAGATGTTTAAATGCGTAATAAAGCCGGGATTTGGCGGTATTTTCGGAAATTCCCAGGGACTCGGCGATTTCCCTGAATTTCAGTCCCTCGAATTCCTTCATGATCAGTACCTCCCGCTGCATCTCCGGCAAGCGCAGGATGGCTTGTTCCAATTGGTCGGTAGCTTCTTGCTGAATCATTTGCTGCTCCGGATCGGCGTTTTTACAGGGTAAATCCACCATGTTGCTTGCTTTCCCATCGGACAGATCTGACAATGCAGCGCCCTTTTGCCGACGCTTTTGGTTCCTGCATTGGTTGGCCAAAATGGTGTACAGCCAAGACCGGAATTTCTCCGGATCTTTGAGGTTTTCGATTTTGCCGTGTACCGTGATAAATGTAAGCTGCGATACCTCCATGGCCAAGTCGTGATCTCCCAAGAACCTGAGTGCGTAATTATACACGCGTTTATACCAGTCGTTGATGAGTATATCCTTTGCGAACGAATCACCGGAAATCGCGCGGGTTACTAGGGCAATATGGACGGATGGGCCGGTGTTCATCGGTATTTCTGGTGCCGGTTTTCAGGGTTTGGTTGGTTGTAAGATGCCCCATGGGTAAAAATAGTTTTATTTGGACAGAAAATTTTTCGGATACTTGGAATTGGGAAAATCGAACCTCTCCGGCACGCATAGCTGGAAGGACTGATCGCAACCATTTTTCTTTGTGGGATGGATCGAGTAAATTCAGGGTTTCATTTACGATCAAATTGGATTTATGGCTAAAGCAGCAGTAAAAGAGACGCCGCTCATGAAGCAGTACAACGCCATCAAGGCCAAGCACCCCGGCGCCTTGCTGCTGTTTCGGGTGGGAGATTTTTACGAAACCTTCGGAGAGGATGCGGTAAAGGCCAGTAAAATATTGGACATCGTACTGACCAAGCGGGCAAACGGAGCCGCCTCCCATATTGAGTTGGCAGGCTTTCCCCACCATTCCCTGGACACCTACCTGCCCAAACTGATCCGCGCGGGCAACCGCGTAGCCATCTGCGATCAATTGGAGGATCCCAAGGAAGTAAAAGGCATTGTGAAGCGGGGCGTGACCGAGCTGGTGACTCCGGGACTTTCCTTTAACGACAACGTGCTGGACAAGCGGCGAAACAATTTTCTCGCTTCGATCTATTTTGATCGCGAGGCCTTGGGCGTAGCCTTTCTGGATCTTTCCACCGGAGAATTTATGGCCGCACAGGGTCAACCTGCGTATATCGAGAAGTTGCTACAAAGCTTCAGTCCCTCGGAGGTGATCTATTCCAAGGCGGCAAAAGCCCGGGCTGCTGAGTTTCTGAAAAGCGACTTTACCACTTTCCACTGCGAGGATTGGGTATTTCAATACGATTATGCCTACGAACGCCTTACCCAGCATTTTCAGACCAACTCTCTAAAAGGCTTTGGGATCGAAAACCTGCCCCAGGGGATCGTGGCAGCTGGTGCGGTGCTCTTTTATTTGGAGGAGACCGAACACAAGGAGGTCAAGCACATTGCCTCCATATCCCGCATAGCGGAGGAAAAATACGTGTGGCTGGATAAGTTCACCATCCGCAACCTGGAGCTAATCCACCCGCAGCAGGAGGGTGGCGTGCCGCTGATACAAATCTTGGATCACACGCATACTCCCATGGGCAGCCGCATGATGAAAAAATGGATGGTGCTTCCTCTAAAGGAAAAAGAGCCTATTGTAGAGCGACAGCGAATGGTAGCGCACTTCTTCGAAAATCCCGCTTTCCGTGAGGAGGTTGCCTCTCACCTTAAGCACATCGGCGACCTGGAACGGCTAATCTCCAAGGTAGCCGTGGGGCGCATCAACCCACGGGAGATGAACCAGCTTAAAAAAGCCCTAAAAAGTACCCTCCCCATCAAGGCACTGCTTAGCGCAGCGAGCAACAGCTCTCTAAAGAAGTTGGCGGATCAGTTGAACTCCTGCGAATTTTTGCTTGAAAAGATTGATCGGGAGCTGATGGAGGATGCGCCCATGCTGACCCATCAGGGCGGCATCATCAAAAATGGTGTGGATGCCGATTTGGACGAATACCGAAAGCTGGCCAATTCCGGCAAAGATTACCTGATACAGCTACAGCAGCGGGAGGTGCAAAAGACAGGAATCAGTTCCCTCAAGGTAGCCTATAACAAGGTCTTCGGCTACTACCTGGAAGTGAGCAATACGCACAAGGACAAAGTTCCCCAAGAATGGATCCGCAAGCAAACGCTTGTAAATGCGGAGCGCTACATCACCGAGGAGCTCAAAATATATGAGGAAAAGATCCTTCATGCGGAAGAACGGCTGATTGCTTTGGAGCAAAAATACTTTAACCTGCTTGTGCAGGATGCCACCGATTACGTGTCGAGCATTCAACAAAACGCCCGGATATTGGCCACCTTGGATGTGTTGCTATCCTTTGCGCAGGTGGCGTCGGAAAACAATTATTGCATGCCCAAGATGGCAGATACCGAATCCATTGAGATCAAGGATGGGCGGCATCCGGTAATTGAAAAACAATTGCCGATTGGCGACGCCTACGTGCCCAACGACATCTTTCTGGACAATGCCACGCAGCAGATTATCATTATCACAGGCCCCAATATGGCCGGGAAATCGGCCCTGCTCCGGCAAACGGCCCTGATCGTGCTGATGGCACAGATGGGCAGTTTTGTCCCGGCCTCTTATGCCCGTTTGGGCATCATTGACAAGGTATTCACCCGGGTGGGTGCTTCAGACAATCTCTCCAAGGGTGAGTCCACTTTCATGGTGGAGATGACCGAGACAGCCAGCATTCTCAACAACCTAAGTGACCGCAGCCTGGTACTTATGGACGAGATCGGTCGGGGTACCTCTACCTACGACGGGATATCCATCGCTTGGTCCATCGTGGAGTACCTGCACAACCAACCCAAGTGCCGAGCCAAAACGTTGTTTGCCACCCATTACCATGAGTTGAATCAGCTGGCGGAGGATTTTCCCAAGGTGAAAAACTTCAATGTATCCGTGAAAGAACTGGGCAACAAGGTGATCTTTATGCGGAAACTGGAAAAGGGAGGGAGTGAGCACAGCTTTGGGATTCATGTGGCCCAGATGGCAGGCATGCCCAATCCGGTCGTGCTTCGTGCCGCCGAGATCATGAAGCACCTGGAGAAGGACAAGGACCTCAAAGGGCAGCGCGACAGGATCAAGGATATGCCTAAAAACAACTATCAGCTGAGCTTGTTTGAGATGGATCCCAAATTTAAGGCGGCGCAGGAGATGCTCGATGCCATCGACATCAACACTATTTCGCCCGTAGAAGCGCTGCTTAAGCTAAACGAAATCAAAAAAACCCTGGCCTAGCTGTATTTTTCCACCTAAAAATCAAAGGGGTAGTGAACACCATGCTTGCCGATTACAAATATTTGACTGGAAATATTGCCTTTTATAAAAAAGCAGGTAAATTTGCAATCACATTAGGCCGCTGCAAACGGGTACGGCTGAAACGTATTAAAAGCGAAAGTAGCTCAGTTGGTAGAGCACGACCTTGCCAAGGTCGGGGTCGCGAGTTCGAATCTCGTCTTTCGCTCTGCTAAAGCCCTCTACCAAGGGCTTTATTCTTTATGGGCCTGTTAGATTATTGAACAGCCTATTGAAAGAAAACCAGTCAATATAATATGCCGGGATGGTGGAATTGGTAGACACGCAAGACTTAAAATCTTGTGACCATTAGGTCGTGCGGGTTCAAGTCCCGCTCCTGGTACATGCAAGCTTCCTCGAAAAGGGAAGCTTTTTTTATGTCTTGGGCTAAAAACATTCTTTTGCCTATATTGTAGCTTCGCTAAGCCTTTGAAGTATTCAGGTGATCCCTATCCATGAATGGTTTCCAAAGCCTTTTGCTTTACAGGTGGGTAGCACCGAGGGCTTTTGTTCCATGCTTCGTTAGCTGCCCCCCAAGCAACTGGGACTTTTCCACTAACCAAATCAACCGAAGAACAAGACGTTACAAAATAGCACAATGAAGAACTTTAAGGAAAAAGCCGACCTGATCTGGAAAGTCGCCGACCTGCTGAGAGGAGACTACAAGCAGTCAGACTATGGAAAGGTGATCCTCCCCATGACCGTCCTGAGACGATTGGACTGTATTCTGAAGCCCACAAAGCAAAAAGTCCTCGACTACCTTCCCAAGGTGGAATCCCTGAAAGAGGGCGTCATCGACATTGCGCTTAACAAGATCGCCGGACATAATTTTCACAACCGGAGCGCCTTTGACTTCGATAGGATTGTGGCCGATCCGAATAATGTCGCGGCCAACCTTCGAAACTACATCCATGGCTTTTCTACCAGCGCTCGGGAAATCATCGAGTATTTCAACTTTGATGATCATATCGACCGGATGGATGACCCAAAGGCCGATATCCTTTTTCGGGTGGTCAAGTCCTTTCAGGAGATTGACCTTTCGGATATGGATTCCATGGAAATGGGCTACACCTTTGAGGAACTCATCCGAAAGTTTGCAGAACAGTCCAACGAAACGGCAGGGGAGCACTTTACCCCACGGGAAATTATCCGTCTGATGGTGAACCTCTTGTTTATCGAGGACATGGAGATGCTGACCATCGAAGGCATTGTCAAAACGCTCTATGATCCAACCGCCGGAACAGGCGGAATGCTCTCCGGAGGGGAACAATATGTAAAAGAGCTCAATCCAAAAGCGGAACTCAAGGTTTTTGGACAGGAGATCAACCCGGAATCCTATGCCATCTGCAAGGCCGATATGTTGATCAAAGGGCAAAATCCCAGCAACATCAAATTTGGCAATACGCTTTCCAACGATCAGCTGACAGAAGAACAATTTGACTATCAAATTTCCAACCCTCCCTTTGGGGTGGACTGGAAGAAGGTAGAGAAACTCATCAAGGCAGAAGCCAACAAAAAGGGCATGGATGGCCGATTCGGTGCCGGTTTGCCTAGAATCAACGACGGTTCCTTGCTGTTTTTGCAGCACATGATCTCCAAGATGAAACCCAATGGCTCCCGAATTGCCATTGTTTTCAATGGATCCCCCCTATTCTCAGGAGCTGCAGAAAGTGGTGAGAGCAATATCCGAAAATGGATCATCGAAAATGACTGGCTGGAAGCCATTGTCGCCTTACCGGATCAACTTTTTTACAATACAGGGATCAGCACTTACATCTGGATTGTCACCAATCACAAAAGCACGGAGCGAAAGGGGAAAGTACAGCTAATCAATGCCACGGGAACAGGCGCAGATTCGTTGCATGAAACGACTCTGCAAAAGGGGAACCGTTTCTGGCAGAAAATGGACCGGAGCTTGGGCAATAAGCGTAAAAAAATCATTGAAAACGGATCTGAAAAAGGAATAGGCTTTATCACCAACCTCTATGGCAATTTTGAAGAAAATCAATTCGTCAAGATCCTTCCGAATGCCTTTTTTGGGTACTGGCGGATCACCGTGGAGCAACCACTCAGAGATGAAAAAGGCAAAGTCGTCAAAGCCAAGGGCAAACCAAAACCCGACGCTTCTTTACGTGACTATGAAAACATACCTTTTCTTGTAAAGACGCAGGATCCTGCGTCTCCTTTCCGCAAACAAACCATCGAAGAATATTTCGATGCAGAAGTTAAACCCCACCTGCCTGATGCATGGATAGACCACAGCAAGACCAAAATTGGCTACGAGATTAATTTTACGAAGTATTTCTATGAGTTTAAACCACTTCGATCTTTAAAGGATATTAAGGCTGATATTTTAGCTTTGGAAGAAAAGACGTTGGAAATGGAAAAATACATTTTGGAATAAGTTATATTGCAATATGAGAATTAATAGATTGGAGCTGAATAATTTTCGGAACTTTGAATATGCAACTTTTGAGTTTCCTACAAACTTCACCGTAATTATAGGAGAAAATGGGAAAGGCAAATCTTCCATTCTTCAAGGATTACGGCTTGCAGCTGGGACATTCCTTTTAGGAATTGACGAGGCCGATCGATATCATATTCTAAAGGAAGATATACGTAGAATTGATTTACACAATCGATTTGTACCGCAAAAAAACTGTTTTTTTTCAGCTTTTGGTTTGATTGGGGATCAAGAGATTCATTGGAAACGATCTATTGCAAAACCAGGAGGACGCACAGATATTAAGGAAGCTTATGCGCTTATTGATAGGGCAAAGGAACTCAATGATGCTGTCAATGAACATATGCGAGAAGATATTGATCTTCCTGTAATTGGATTTTTCAGTACCGCCAGGTTATGGGTTGAACCCAAACAAACCATTAACCTAAAAAAGAAAGGCTCTAGGTTAAGAGATGGATATTCAAGATGTCTAGGGGATCATTCGGACAAAAAATCCCCCATGGAGTGGATCAAATCTGCCTCTTGGAAAAAGCTAAAAGAAAGGCCGGAAAGTGTCCTTTTAGATGCTGTTTTGGAAGCCATAGATATTTGTGTGCAAAACTGGAAACCAACTGAGTGGGATGAAGATTCAGATGATTTGGGGGGGCAATTTACAAATGATAGAGATGAAAAAAACTTCTTACCATTATTCTATTTAAGTGATGGGTTGCGAACAATGGCTGCAATGGTAGCAGAAATTGCCTATAGATGTGTTATCCTGAATGCTCATTTGGGCAGGGAAGCTGTGAAGTTGAGCAAGGGAATTGTATTGATTGATGAGCTTGATATGCACATTCATCCAAAATGGCAACAACACGTGGTCAGTGATTTAAAACAAGCTTTTCCAAATATACAATTTATTGCCACTACACACTCCCCATTTATTGTTCAGTCCTTAAAAGCTGAAGAGTTGATTAATCTGGATACAAGTATCAATGACGATCCTTATAAAATGAGTATTCAAGATGTATCATCTCGCATCATGAAAGTGGAGCCGAGAAGCTTGGAATATAAACAGAAATTTGACCTCACATTAGAATACCTTAACCTTCTTTCTCACATTAAAGATAACAAGAAGGAAATGTCAATGGAATTCAAATATCAGCTTGATGAAATGGAAAAATCAGCCGAAATCAATGACCCTGCTGTAGCTGCTTTCTTAAAAATGAATAGATTGGCTGTAATTGGAAAAACGGATATTGAAAATACGAAATAAAGACAATAAATAGCCTATGCGTCCAATAGAAAGAGGTGCTAGACCATTGAATCCTGATAGAACTCCAAAAACCTATACCTCTTATGGGAATTCTCGCAGGGATTTGATTGACCGAATGGGTCAGTATTGTGCTTATTGCAATCAAAAATTACCCGCGTCTTTGGCAGTGGAACATGTTCAGCCAAAAGCATTGGAGCCACATTTAGAACTAGAATGGGAAAATTTTGTGCTAGCCTGTACAAACTGCAATTCTACCAAAGGAAAAAAGCCGGTTAAATTGGCGGAATATTTGTGGCCAGATGTGCATAACACCCATTTAGCATTTATTTATACCGCAGACGGAAAAGTAAAAGTGAATCCTAATTTACCTGGAAACATCAAGCTTAAAGCTCAAAATCTGTTAGACTTGGTTGGCTTGCAAAAGTATCCTGACAACCCAACCTCCAGCGATAGAAGGTGGGTTAACCGAAGAGATACATTTGTTAAGGCAAATGCTGCTATGCTTTTATACAATCAAGCGATAGAAAATGGAGCTGGTGACGAATTTGAAAAACTATTAGGCTATTGGTCTGCGGACAACGGTTTTTTTTCGATTTGGATGCAGATATTTGACAAAAATACTGCGATTAAAAAGGAAATTATAAAGGCATTTACAGGAACAGCTAACTGTTTTGATGCTGACTTTAATCCCATTCTACGTAACCAGGAATTATGAGCATCTACCATCAATACAACGATGCTGAATTCGAAGGGCATGGAGAAATTTTTAAAGTTTGTGCAAGCCCAATTTTTCGCTGTAACCCTATTCAGAACTCCGGATACTGGGGGAACATCTAAGATTACTGGGGAAGTTACTGGGGAACTTGCCCCGCAGGAAACCCTGCAAGATATAACAACTATAAAAAAGGTGGTTTTCGTATTGGAAGGAGAAATGAAAAGACAACAACTACAAGATGCTTTACAGATAAAACACAATGATTATTTCAGAGTGGAATACATCTCCCCGGCTTTGGAACACAAGTACATTGAACTAAAATATCCCAATAGTATTAACCATCCCAAGCAAAAATACCGACATACCGCCAAGGGGCAGGCACTGAAAGCACAACTCAACCAAGAACTATGAAAACCTACGATTCCTACAAAGATTCCGGCATTGAATGGATCGGGGAGATTCCTAGTCATTGGGAAAAGGCAAGATTGGCAAATGCAGGGAAATTTTATAAAGGAAAAGGCGTTTCAAAAACTGATCTGACTTTACAGGGGCTACCAGTAATTTTGTATGGAGACCTTTACACGAAATACAATATCAAAGCATCAAAAATAGAAAGACGAATACCAAAGGAAGTAGCGGAAAAATCCTTTTTACTTGAAAAAAATGACTTGCTTTTTGCTGCTTCCGGTGAGACTCCTGAAGAGATAGGCAAGTGTATTTGCTTTTTTGGTGAAGAAGAGGCCTATGCCGGAGGTGATTTGGCCAAAGAGATAATGATGAAGAAGATTTATAAGCGGTTGAATGAATAGGTTCGAGGATTTGGGGAGACATACTTTAAAAGGCGTTGTTTGCTTTCATCGGATCGAGCTAACTGCAAATCCGTCATAGATCGTGCTGAGATACGTCCATTTCCATCATCTAATGAGTGTACCGTTACAAACCACAAATGAGCAATAGCCGCTTGCAAAACAGGATCAACATCAATTTTAGCGTTGAACCAATCGAAAAGGGTTTCCATTTCCTGAGCAACTATTTCTGATTGAGGAGCTTCAAAATGAACTCGTTTCTATCCCACGGCACCAGAAACGATTTGCATAGCACCTGTCTCTCTCCATGACCCCACAGAAATTTTATGCATGCCCTCAGGTGAATTGGAAGAGTTTCCCTCCGTTTAGAAAGTCCCCAACAAAAAACCCCACCGGAAGTTAAGCATTCCAGTGGGGTGGTTGTAGGTGTTTTATACGGAACGAAATTAATCGCTGCTTTCCAGCGCCTCTGCACCGGCCACGATCTCCAGGATCTCGTTGGTGATGGCTGCCTGACGAGTACGGTTGTAGACCAGTTTCAATTGCTTGAGCAGGTCGTTGGCGTTTTCGGTCGCCTTATCCATCGCCGTCATCCGTGCCCCGTGCTCCGAAGCATTGCTGTCGAGAATGGCTTTGTAAAATTGAATTTTCAGCGAGTTGGGAACCAGTTCCTCGATGATATATTCCCTAGAAGGCTCCACGATGTAGTCCTGCTGATTTGCACCTGTTTCCACCAAATCGTTTTGCTCGATGGGCAAAAACTGCTCAGCCTTGACCACTTGGGTTGCCACGTTTTTAAACTCGTTATACACGATAATTACTTTGTCAAAGCTGCCGGATTCAAAGGCATTCATTGCATGCTCCGCGGCCACCTTTACCCGGTCAAAAGAGACGTCTGCAAAAAGCAATGCATAATCGTCTATAAGTGGATAATCACGTTTCTTAAAGTAGTCGAACGCCTTTTTTCCGATAGGCATCACCGTAATCTGCTTACCTGCGTAAGTCGTTTCCAACTCGAGGGAGGTCGCTTTGATGACGTTGGAATTGAACGCGCCGCAAAGACCTTTATCGGAAGTGATGGGTACAAACAGAACCTTCTCTACCTGTCGCTGCTGTGCATATACGATATCCGTGCTGCCCTCAGATCCTGAGGAAATATTGTTGAGTATAGCGGTCAGCTTTTGGGAATAGGGCCTCATTTGGACAATTTTATCCTGTGCCCTCCGCAATTTCGCCGCAGCGACCATCTTCATAGCTTTGGTAATCTGCTGCGTGGAGCTGACCGAATTGATTCTTTCTTTTACTTCCTTAAGGTTCGCCATGATCGTTTACTGTGCCCTTGATATAGGTTTATCCCCGAGAGGAATTAAGCTGACGCATATTTGGGTGCCAATTCTGCCGTAGCTTTCTTTAACAAATCGCCGGCAGTATCCAAGTCTCCCTTACGGATAGCGGCAAGCGCATCCCCATATTGTGCGTTTACCAAGTTATAGAAATCCGCTTCGAAAGCCTTTACTTTCTCCACCGGGATCATGTCAAGGAATCCTTTGGTAGATAGGTAGATGATCGCCACCTGTAGTTCCACACGTACGGGGGAGTATTGCTTTTGCTTGAGGATTTCTTGGTTTCTCCTACCCCTTTCGATGGTTCGTTTGGTAGTTGGATCCAAGTCGGAGCCGAATTTAGAGAAGGCTTCCAATTCGCGGAATTGGGCCTGATCCAGTTTCAACGTACCGGCTACCTTTTTCATTGCCTTGATCTGCGCATTACCTCCAACGCGGGATACGGAGATACCCACGTTGATGGCGGGCCGAATACCGGAGTTGAACAGGTTGGTTTCCAAAAATATTTGTCCATCCGTAATTGAAATCACGTTGGTAGGAATATAGGCAGACACGTCACCGGCTTGTGTTTCGATGATCGGAAGGGCTGTAAGCGACCCACCACCTTTTACCAAGGGTCTCAGGGACTCCGGAAGGTCGTTCATCTGCTTGGCTATCTCGTCTGAAGCGTTGATCTTCGCTGCGCGCTCCAATAACCTGGAGTGTAGGTAAAACACGTCACCAGGATAAGCTTCTCGTCCCGGAGGCCTTCTCAATAGAAGGGATACCTCCCGGTAAGCCACCGCCTGCTTAGAAAGGTCATCGTATACTACCAAGGCCGGTCTACCGGTATCGCGGAAAAACTCCCCGATGGCCGCACCTGTAAACGGCGCAAAAAACTGCATAGGCGCAGGATCAGCTGCCGCCGCACTCACGATCACAGTGTATGGAAGCGCGCCTCCTTTTTCCAAGGCTGCTACCACGTTCGCCACAGTAGAGGCTTTTTGACCTACCGCTACGTAGATACAGAATACCGGCTCTCCTTTATCGTAAAACTCCTTTTGGTTCAGAATGGTATCGATGGCGACCGCAGTCTTTCCTGTCTGACGGTCACCGATGATCAATTCCCGCTGCCCTCTACCGATTGGAATCATCGCATCAATGGACTTAATCCCTGTCTGAAGTGGCTCGTTAACCGGCTGACGGTAGATTACCCCGGGAGCTTTGCGTTCCAGAGGCATTTCATAAAGCTCACCGGCGAGGGGTCCTTTACCATCTATAGGCATTCCCAAGGTATCCACCACACGGCCCAGCATTCCTTCACCAACCTTGATAGAGGCAATTTGTCGGGTTCTTTTGACAGTATCTCCCTCTTTTACGACCTTGGAATCGCCAAACAACACTGCACCGACGTTGTCTTCCTCCAGGTTCAACACCATGGCCTTCATGCCGCTTTCAAACTCAATCAATTCACCGGCCTGGGCTTTGGAAAGTCCATAGATACGGGCAACACCATCACCTACTTGAAGGACGGTACCCACTTCTTCCAGTTCCGCTTGAGTCCTGGCTCCGGAAAGCTGTTCTTTCAGGATAGCCGAAACTTCATCAGGTCTTACATTTGCCATTCTTATATCGAATTATTTGTATACTAGTATCAATTAAAATTTCTTCTCGTACAGGTTCTCTGTGAAGTCCAACCTTAACTTGCGCAACTTGCTATGAATCGACTCATCCAACTGCCGGTCATCTACTTTAAGCACGAAACCACCAATCAACTTCGGGTTCACTTTTTCGATCAGCTCTACCTGTTTCTTTCCGGATACCTCTTTTACAATCTCCACAAACCGGGTGCGAAGTTCCTTGTCGATGTTAAACGTAGTGGTAACCTCTGCCAGTTGGATACCCATCTGAATGTTGTATTGGCGGTGAAATTCACGGGCCATGGCAGGGAGGAAGGACTCCCTTCCCTTTTGGGACACCAGCTTCACAAAGGTAAGGGTCAGCTCAGATGCGCTGCTTTTGAGAATAGACTCCAATACGGTGAGCTTTTTGTCAGAACTCACTATCGGGCTTTTTAGCATGCCCGCCAGCTCCGGATGGGCTGCTTCCAGCTCAAGGAGGCGGGTCATGTCCTGATGGACCTGTTCTAAAATGCCTTTTTCGACAGCGAGTTCGAGGAGAGACTTTGCATATCGGGAGGCGACTCTAAATTCAGACATGCGTTAGTTAAGTTTAATTTCCTTTACGAATTCTTCGACCAATTTCTTTTGCTCAGGCTCAGCCGATAACTTCTGGCGCATCAGTTTCTCTGCGATCAGCAGGGACATTTCCGCGACCTGGATTTTGACATCCGTGAGGGCTGCTTCCTTTTCTGTCTGAATTTGTGCTTTGGCTTCTGCTATCATCTTTGCCTCTACTTGAGAAGCGGCTGCCGTAGCTTCTTCCATGATTTTCGCCGCATACTCGTTGGCCGATTTTAATATTTCGTCCCGCTCGATTCTGGCTTCCTGAAGGATTTTCTCGTTTTCAGCCACTAGGCTTGCCATCTCTTTTCTGGCTTGCTCAGCTGACAAAAGTGCGGTTTCGATGGTCCCCTCCCTTTCTTCCAATGCAGAAAGGATCGGCTTCCAGGCGTATTTGGCCAGGATAATGAATAGAATGGCAAAGCCTATTGTTTGCCAAATAATCAAACCTAAATCAGGACTAATCAGATCCATAACGCTATATTTCTTCTTGTTTGTTCAATGTGAAAAGAGGGACTGGCCTATCGCCAATCCCCCATTGTTTTTAGAAAGTAAGGTTACCGTTCAATGCAATCAGTAGACATACTACCACTGCAAAAAGGGAAACCACCTCAATAAGAGCTGCGATAATCAGCATGGCAGTCTGGATTTTTCCAGCAGCCTCTGGCTGACGTGCAATTCCTTCCATGGCTTGTCCGCCGATACGACCGATACCAAGACCTGCGCCTATCGCTACAATTCCGGCACCAATACCCGCACCCATAAGTGCAAAACCGGCAGTCAATAATAATGAAGTTAACATAGGTGTGATTTATTTATGAATAATTGAACAAAGAAATTCCAAATCAATGGTGATCATCATGTGCATGTTCGGCCACCGCGGCTCCGATATACATCGCAGAGAACAAGGTAAACACATAGGCCTGTATGGTAGCCACCAGCAATTCAATGATATTGATAAATACCACCATTAGCGTACTCGCTACACCCACAGCATAGGATTCGAAAACGAAGATCAATCCTATAAAGCTCAATATCACGATGTGTCCTGCTGTGATAGCCACAAATAATCGGACGGTAAGTGCAAAGGGCTTGGTGAATAGACCGATAATTTCTACCGGCACGATGATTAGCAACAGCGGTAAAGGAACACCTGGCGTCGCCACCACGTGCTTCCAATAGGCCTTGTTTCCATTCAAATTGGTCACTAAGAACGTGATAATGGCCAAAGTCACTGTCACGGCGATATTCCCTGTGAGGTTAGCCGCACCTGGCATTAGTCCCAAGAGATTTCCTATCCATATGAAGAAAAACAACGTCAGGAGGTAAGGAGTAAACTTCTTGTATTTTGGACCGATATTAGGTATGGCGATTTCGTCCCTTACGAAAATAACAATGGGCTCCACAAAGGATGCGATTCCCTTGGGGGCCTTGTTGGGGTTATTTTTGTAATGTTTTGAAGCGGATAAAAGCAAATAAAGTGAAATACCCAAAACCAAAAAGAGCATGGCCACGTTTTTGGTAATAGAAAGATCGATGAAGGACCGGCTTTCATCTAGTGCCTGTAGTTTGTCATGATCATCTATAAGATAGCCATTATGTTCTTTTCCAAAATGGTGGGTTTCCGGATCTAAGAAGTCGGTGGAAGAATAAAATTCAAAGCCCCTGTCGGAGGAATAAATGATGACAGGAAGTGGTAGTGTGATGTGGGTATGACCTATGGTAGCGAAGTGCCATTCATGGGAATCCTTGATATGGTGCATGATGAAACTTGTCTTGTCTTCATCTTCACCGGAAGCAGCTATTGCCTGTGCCGAAAACGCCAGAAAAAACACTGACAATAAGGCAGTTAAGCATACAAATTTGCGGATCATCAACTTCTTTTGTTTTGCCTATTTCAAATGAAGGCGCAAATTAGTTATTAAGCTGTATATATCAAACAATAAGTACAACAAATAAATTATAAAGAAATTAACAACAAACCAAAGTAAATTCTCATCTTCCCCCCATAAAAGCACAAAAACAAACAGCAGACTGACAATTAATCTGAAAACCGTGCTACCTAAGATTATAGATACAGAATTTAATTTGTCGTTTTTTAATAAATGTATTGAAAATATGCCAGTTAGCCCTGTCAATATCGCAAAGAATACCGTGATAGTCCATACCTGAGGGTGCATCCATGGACCGGGCAAAAGCCACTGAAGGGCTGCAATCATCAAGCAAAGTAACCCGGTAAATACCCCCAATTGAATAAGCAAGGTTTTATACGATTTCATGAGGCAGCGTTGGACTAGTTACGGTCTGTAGGAAGGCTTTTGAATAATTGATAAAAGGCAATCAGCGTACCCAAAAAAGAGCCCGTCAATAACCAAACGGGAAAACTATAAGTCGTATTGTCATCCAATCGATGCCCGAGGTATCCTCCCAGTCCTATCAGGGCCATCATTTGAAAGGCCAATCCGATGAAGCGGACATAACCTGGGGTATCTTTTTCGCGGGGTATTTTCAAGTAAGTGAGTACTTAATCGCTGCGGGTCATTCGGATCTATCTCCCATATGGCATTTGCCGTTTAGTTCCGCACCGTTTTCAATAATGAGTTTCTTTGTATAGATATCACCTAATATAACGGCAGTCTTTTTTAGGTAAAGGGCACCATTGCATCGGATCTCGCCTTTCACATGTCCGGCAATTTCTATTTCCTTGGCTGATAGGTTTCCATGCACCTCGGCCGAATCGCCCACAATGATTTTATTTTGGGATTCCAGAGATCCTTCTACCGTACCCTCCACCCGAATATTTCCCGGAGTGGCAATGTTCCCGACAATGACCGTTCCCGCAGCTACTAGGTTGCTGGAACTGACCATCTCCGTAGCATTAAGCTTATCTTCCTTATTAGTTGCCATAGTTAGTCGAACGTAATGAATTCCTGCGGATTCAAGGGGTTGCCTTTGTACCAAAGTTCTAAATGCAAATGCTGTCCCGTGGTCAGTTCACCGGTATTCCCTATGATGGCCACGATCTCTCCTCCCCGCACGGCATCACCTACCGACTTCAATATTACTGAATTATGTTTGTAAATTGAAATCAGCTCATTCGAATGCTGTATTCCCACCACATAGCCGGTTTCCAAAGTCCAAGAGGCGAAAATAACCGTTCCCTCGGCGATGGCTTTGATAGGTTCATTTTCTGCAGCTACGATATCTACACCAAAATGATTGCTTGACGGTGTATAACCGCTTACTACCACCCCTTTCAGCGGGGGAAAGAAATAGGTATCGGCAAAGGCACTGTTGTTTATTCGACCAAAACTGGTTTCATCCAGTGGCATGCTTTCAAATTCACTGATAACACTCAGCGTAGCTTCACTGTACTTATAAAGGTCGATTTCACTTCGGTTTACCTCCAGTTGGGCCGGTTCCTGATTGATGAGCGTATCCTCGGGCATTTCACCTCCGGAGATAATTTGCTGTATGTTTTTCACATAGCGATCTTTCGCCTGAACCTCCATAATGAGTGAATCCACTACTTCGGACAGCTGATAGATCCGTGCGGTATTCTCAGACTCAATATACGCTGGGTCAAACCAACGGGCCAGCAACGTCTTGGAAAGCATCAATGATATGCCAAATGAGGTAATGAGCAACAAAAACAACAATAAAGCGATCCTTATTTTCGTAATACTGATAGAGGTGATTACAGAAAAATCCTCCTCTCTTCGGATCACGAAAAGAAATTTTGTCTCTATCCAATCGTTTAATTTCTGTTTGAAGCTCAAGTTAGGTGCGTTTGTATGATCTTAGGAAGTGCAAAAATAGGATATTAATGGAAGTCTTTACATATTTATTTTAAAAGAGGTAATTTGCAGGCACTTAAACCCGACCGAAGTTGAGAAGTAATACGCTATATACTGTCTTTTTGTTTTGCATCCTTTTAGTCACCTCCTGCACTTCGCAGAAGGATACGTACATGAACAGGCTGTACCATAACACAACGGCCAAATTCAACGCGTATTTTCTGGCGTTGGATAAAATACGGGAAGTGGAGGCGAACATTGAGTCCGAATACGAGGAAGACTATTCGCAGGTGTTGCCCGTTTTTTACCCCATTGACAGTACGGTGATCGAATCCAACAATGAAGCACTGATGCAAGCGAGGGACTTGGCCTCCAAAGCCATCGATTGGCATAGAATCAGCAAATGGGTAGATCCTTCCTATTACCTGTTGGGCAAAATCGACTATTTCCAAGGTAACTTTGACGAAGCCCAAAATACATTCAAATACCTCAATGTGAACAGCAAACAAAAAGAGGTTCGCCACTTATCGCTGATCGGATTGTTGCGGTCATTCATAGACCTTCAAAAATTTGACGATGCCGTGTACGTGATGGACTTTCTGTCCAAAGAGTCCGGAATCAGCGATGAGAATCGATTTCTGCTGTACCAGACCTTGGCGTATTACTACGAGGCCAAAGGGGAAACGGATATGGTGGCTCCTGCGCTTTTTCGGGCACTGGAATTTGCCGAAGATAAAAGGGCCATTTCCCGAATGAATTTTATCTTGGGACAACTCTATCAGCAGGCGGGACTAGACGCCGTTGCCTACGAATATTACCAAAAGGCGATCACGGGAAGCCCCAGTTACGAACGAACCTTTTTTGCGGTTCTCTATTCCCAGCAGGTAGCAGAACTGGGAAAAAGCAAAGACCTTCGCCGGGTAAGGAGCTACTACGATGACCTGTACAAAGACCGGAAAAACCTTGAATTTAGGGATGTAATCCTCTACGAAAAGGCCCTATTTGAGTACAAACAAAGCGAAAAAGAAGAAAGCATTCGATTACTTACCTTAGCCGCGAAAGAACCCACCGAAAACCGTCGGCAAAAAGGGTATATTTACGAGAAGCTGGCAGACATTTACCTACAGGACTACAACGACTTCCTGACTACCAAATACTACTTGGACAGTGCTATGAAGCAATTCCGGGAGGGCGACAAAAACTACGAGGTACTGGCCGCAAGAAAGGAAATATTTGACCAATACGCCTTAAATTTCGAGTTGATCCAAGCCAATGATAGCCTGATTTCGCTTAGCCGGCTTTCTCCCGAGCAGCAGGAAGCCTATGTGGACGATTTTCTCAAAAAGGAGGAAGAGCGCTTGATCCAGGAGGCAGAGATGCAGCGAAACAAAAAACCCTCTGGAATTTTTGATAACCTCTTGGCATCTGCAGGAGGTGGTGGCTCGGGCACATCGTTTTACTGGGAAAATCCAAGCGCCATGTCACAGGGAGCCATCGAATTTAATCGCGTGTGGGGAAACCGACCCTTGACTGACAACTGGCGTAGAAGCGCACGTGGGTTTCAAGAATCTCCCAACACCGATAATTCTCAAGATGCAGGTATTCAATCAATCTCCGAAGACCAGGAAATGACTTCAGCGATGGCCGCCCTGAATCTTCCAGATCGGCAAAGCTTGCTCTCCCGCATTCCCAAGGACCAAGCGACCATAGACCGGTTGGTAGACGAGATGGAGGATGCCAACTTCAATTTGGGAAAATTATTGTTTTTTGATCTCAAGGATCCGCATCGGTCGATTTCTTACATGGAGACCTTGGTAAACGAATACCCGGGTACCCTAAAAAAGCCCGAAGCCTATTACACCCTGTACCTTGCGAATAAAGAATTGGGACAGGACTTTGGACAATATGTATCTTTATTGAACAAGGAATTTCCAGAATCCCAATACACCAAATCGGTCAATAATCCCGAGTCGGTATCCGGAACACAGGCCAATTTTGAGTCTTCACAAAATTATGCGGCCGCTTACCGCCTATATCAGACAGGAAATTACCAAGACTCAAGGGAACTCGTCCGGAACACATTAAATAGCTATCCGCTGACCAAAAACACCGATAGGCTGTTGATTTTGGATATAATGAATACGGGCAAGCTCGGTAATTTAGAAGAATACCGAATCAAGCTCGAAAATTTCCTCTTGAACGCTTCCGATCCGGAATTGATAAACTTGGCAAGGAAAATGCTAGATGGCGTAGGAGGTGGCGAAGAACAGGATGACGCCATGGCAGATGCGGCCCATGATAGGGAAGAAGAGCCGGAAAAAACTACCGAAGTGGGAAATGGTGATACCGAAGAAGCCGCCGAAGAGCAGATTTACCGGGTCAATGAATCCCAAACCCATGTCTTTATTTTAGCCATGGAACCAAGTACGGCGGCGGAATCAAAAAACCTGACGGCAGATTTGGAGAAATTTCACAGCACAAATTTCCCCAACGATCGCCTGCGGACAGGAACGATCGCCTTGGACAGGGAAAACACCATTGTGATCATCAGCCCATTTTCCAATTATGAAAAGGCGCGGGTTTACCGAGATCAGTTTTTAAATTCTTTTAACACCGAAAACCTACCGGAGGAGGCAAAATTGAGTAGTTTTGTTATTTCGATAGAAAACTTCCAACAACTGAATCGACGCAAAGACCTCGAAGAATATCGGACCTTCTTCCGGAAGTCATACAACAACTAAAATGGCAAAGCAAAAACCTACTACCACCGGATTTAACGTCCAAAGAACCATCAAGTACCTTTGGATTTTTTTTGTGGCGAGCATCCTCGGATTTGTGTTGTTTATCTTAGCGGTAAGCTCCAACTTTTTGGGCCTTTTCGGAAGCATGCCCGACTTCAAATCCTTGGAAAACCCGGAGAGCGAGTTGGCTTCCGAGTTATTCTCAGCTGACGGCGTCTTGCTGGGAAAGTATTTCCGAGAAAACCGCAGCCCTGTGACCTATAACGAATTGAGCCGCAACCTCATCAATGCCTTGATTGCTACGGAAGATGTTCGATTCGATGATCATTCTGGTATAGACCCGCGGGGAATGGCCCGAGTACTATTTAAAAGCCTCATCCTACAGCAGCGGGGGGCAGGCGGAGGGAGTACGCTTAGTCAGCAAACAGCGAAAAACCTGTTCAAAACAAGAACTAAAGAAATGCAGGGTACCCTAAATAGGGTTCCAGGCCTAAGTATGCTAATCATCAAAACCAAAGAATGGTTAGTGGCTGCCCAACTGGAAAAATCCTACACCAAGGATGAAATCCTTACCATGTACCTCAACACCTCGGATTTTGGCAGCAATGCCTATGGGATAAAAACCGCTTCCAAAACCTTCTTCAATAAAGAGCCCAATGACCTAGCAGTGCAGGAGGCAGCTACCTTGGTGGGCCTTTTCAAAGCACCTACATATTACAGCCCCGTATTCAACCCCGAAAATAGCCTCCGCCGTAGAAATACTGTTTTGGCACAAATGGAAAAGTACGGATTTCTGTCGCAAACGGAATTTGACTCCATCTCCAGCCTTCCGATTGAACTGGAATATCGGGTAGAAAACCACAACGAAGGGATGGCTACCTATTTCCGAGAAGTTGTCAAGGCTGACTTATTGAAATGGGCAAAGGACAACCTGAAGCCCGATGGATCTTCGTACGATCTTTTTGGCGATGGCCTTCGGGTTTTTACCACGATTGACAGCAGGCTTCAGCGCTATGCGGAAGAGGCTGTAGCCACCCATATGGCCGACCTGCAGAAAAAATTTGAAGCAGAAGTGGGCAAACGCGAGCCATGGATTGACAACCAAGGCAGGGCAATCCCCAATTTTATCGAAAATGCCGTTAGGCGCACCGAGGCCTATCGCCTACTGAAGCTAAAATACGGGGACGATAACGATTCGATCCAATACAAACTCAACGAAAAGAAAAAAATGCGTGTCTTTTCATGGAATGAAGGAGAGGTAGATACGCTCATGAGCACCATGGATTCCCTTCGTCATTATAAAAAGTACCTGCAAACCGGATTTGTCACCATGGATCCCCATACCGGCCACATTAAATCTTGGGTGGGAGGCATCAATCACAAGCACTTCAAATACGACCACGTAAAGCAGGGTAAACGACAACCTGGCTCCACGTTTAAACCGTTTGTGTACGCAGCGGCAATTGAAAACGGCTACGGACCCTGCTATTCCGTCATCGATCAACCTGTAGAGGTGAGTGTACCCAACCAGCCTATCTGGCAACCCAGTAATGCAGATGGCAAGTTTACATACGAACGCATGACCATCCGAAAGGCGATGGCACAGTCGGTAAACTCGGTTACTGCATACATGATGAAGAAACTTAGTCCTCGCGTGGTGGTAGAAACGGCCCACCGAATAGGCATTACCAGCGACCTGGACGAAGTGCCGGCATTGGCTTTGGGAACGAGTGATGTATCCATATTGGAGATGGTGGGCGCATTCGGAACCTTTGCCAATAAAGGAGAGCACATCACACCCATTTACATAGACCGAATCGAGGACAAAAATGGAAATGTACTGTATCAATTCATTCCCAAAAAACGTCCTGCAATGAGCGAGGAGCATGCCTACCTGATGCTATACATGCTTCGTGGAGGCACCGAAGAAGAGGGAGGCACCAGTCAGGGAGTGCCATGGACACTCCGAGATCAAGGGAATGAAATCGGCGGTAAGACGGGAACTACACAAAACGCTTCAGACGGCTGGTATATGGCCGTAACCAAAGACCTGGTCAGTGGAATATGGGTAGGAGGAGATGACCGTGCCATCCACTTTAGAAGCTGGATCAGCGGTCAAGGCTCCAGAACGGCCCGTCCCATTTGGACCAATTTCATGGCCAAAGTCTACGACGATCCCTCCACGGGTATCACCAAAGGACCCTTTCCCATGCCGGAAAGACCTTTGAGTATGGAAATCGACTGTTCCATGTATGACCTCAACCGACCGGATTTCGACGATTTCCAGTTTGACAGCCAAACGACCGACTTCTAATCCCCGATTGATGGCTGCACCTGTGCAGACATGGTAGGCCAAATTACCGCATTCATGATGGAATCACCTGCATACCGTCCGGAGGAATACCACCACTTACCGGATCAACCGGGCGTATACCGCTATTACAACGCCGCAGGAGAGTTGATTTACGTGGGCAAAGCGAAGAGCCTGAAAAAGCGGGTAGCCAGCTATTTTGGAAACAGCATAGGCATCAATCGGAAAACCCGAAGAATGGTAAAGGAGATTGATAGGATCGAATTTACCCTCGTCAACTCAGAGTTTGACGCACTGCTGTTAGAAAACAACCTTATCAAGAAATCCCAGCCCAAATACAACATCCTCCTAAAGGATGACAAAACATATCCCTATTTACTGCTTACGAAAGAACACTATCCCCGAATTTACCCGACTCGGAAGGTTATTCCTTCAAAAGGCACCTATTACGGTCCATTTGCCAGTGTAAAAGGCATGAATAACGTATTGGAGCTTATACGATCCCTGTTTACCATCCGAACCTGCAAGCTCGACCTATCACCCGCCAAAGTAGCAGCAGAGAAATACAAAGTATGCCTGGAGTACCACCTTGGAAATTGCCTGGGACCTTGCGAGCGCCTGCAATCCGAGGAAGATTATCAAAAGGACATCGAACAGGCCAAATACATTCTAAAAGGCAATCTGGGTATTGCGAAGGGATATTTTAAGGAAAAGATGCAGGAGGCTGCACAAAGCCTGGCGTTTGAGGTAGCCCAACGGTACAAGGATAAGCTGGATCTATTGGAAAAATACCAAGCCAAATCGTTGGTTTTAAGCCAAAGTATAGGCAGCTTGGATATTTTTAGCATTGTGGTAGACGAAAAAGTGGCATTCGTAAACTACTTAAAAATCAAGGACGGCGCTTTGATCCTTTCAAAAACGGTGGAATTGCGAAAGCGGCTGGACGAAGAACCTGCAGAACTGCTCCTAACGGCAGTAATCAGGCTTCGGGATCAGTTTCAGAGTGAAGCAAAAGAGGTATTGGTAAACATTCCGATGGAAGAAGAAATCGGAGACTTCCAAGTTACCGTACCCAAAATTGGCGATAAGCGAAAACTTATTGAGCTTTCCCTGAAAAACGCCCTGTATTACAAAAAGGAAAAAGCCCTGCTGACCGGTGAAGTCCAAGACAAGAAGAACCGTATTCTGCGCCAATTGCAAAGCGACTTATCCCTTCCGGAACTGCCTGATCACATCGAATGCTTTGACAATTCCAATATTCAGGGAACACATCCCGTGGCAAGCATGGTTTGCTTCCTGAATGGAAAACCTGCAAACAAAGAATACCGCCACTATCATATTAAAACCGTGGAAGGCCCGAATGACTTCGCAAGCATGGAAGAAGTCGTGGGAAGACGATACCAACGCCTACAAGAGGAAGAAAAACCCCTTCCCAAGCTAATCGTAATCGATGGAGGCAAGGGTCAGCTTTCTTCTGCGGTGAGTGCATTAAAAGCGCAGGGAATCTACGGCAAAATCCCCATCATCGGCATTGCCAAACGCCTGGAAGAAATCTACTTTCCGGAAGATTCCTACCCAATCTACATCGATAAAAAATCAGAATCCTTACGCCTTTTGCAGCGCATCCGGGATGAAGCCCACCGATTTGCCATTACCTTTCACCGAAATGTCCGCAGCAAAAATGCATTTGGAACACAACTCACAGAAATAGAAGGAGTGGGAAAGCTGACCGCAGAAAAGCTACTTAAGCACTTTAAATCCATCAAAAAGATAAAGGAAGCTAGCTTAGAAGAAATGCAAACTGTCATCGGCAAAGACAAAGCCGAGAAAGTCATGGCAAAAATCATCGAATGGCGGAAATCAAGTTAATACCAGTCGTTTGCTATTTTTTCGGATTAGCAGGGCACCTTGGTTCCCGTAGGTAGCCAATAGGATCAACCCTCTATATTCGTTCCAGCTTCATAGGATAGGTCCTCCCGCCATTCCATTGGCACACATAGATATTTTCATCTTGGTCCACACAGACATCATGCCCATGACTCAGGAAGGGGACTTCCTGGATCTGATGTTCTAACATGCCATTTATGTACCGAGGTGCCTGTCCGCCTGGATTGGAGATCACCCGATCCTGCTCGTCCAAGATGGTGATGTATCCCGTACCCGCTTTTGCTTTACCATCTATTTGCGACCAACATACGCCCGCGTACACGTTTTTCCCATGAATTACTGCCCTATTTACCATTGCCCCGGGGATCGTGACGGTTTTTTTGTATCGTCCGTCAAGCGTGTAAAACTTAAAAGAGCACTCTTCGCGGGACGTTACAATCAATTGTGGCTCGTCTGGATTTCTGGTGTCCAGCGTAACTCCATGTGCGGTTTTCAGTTGGTAGTTGGGATCCGAATTATTCCTACCGCCAAAATGTCGGATGTATCGGCCATGCTGATCGTACTGTATGATGTAGCAGGAGCCGTATCCATCGGCTACATAAATATCTCCGTTGGGTCCGATTGCGGTCTCCGAGGGCTTAAAAGCCATGCCTGGCTCATACACTCCGATCGTTTGGGGATGTCCCAAATTGAACACCAATTCTCCTTTCATGGTGATCTTCGATACAAAGCCATTGCCACTGAAGTACTTCCACTCATCCGGATGCTTGTGGTCGTGAAACCAACCACTGTCCGTAATATATAAAAACTCTTCACCTCCCTCTTCACTCAGGGTGAGTCCGTGGCCTCCAGGAAACCGGTTACAAAAAGCATCAAGCAGATTCCCCGATTGATCATAAAAAATGAGGTTGTTCCGGGGTTCATCGGTCAGTAGGATGATCCGCCCTTTGGAATCGATCACCATCTCGTGGCAGTTATCGATCGGCACCTTTTTGGGGTCGAGCTGACCCCACTGCGTGTCTACCCGATACTTAAAATCCCCGTGACCCACGATTTCTCCATTGAACTTATTGGAGCTTGGACGGTAATTGGGGAGGTTCCCGACTGCATGCAACGTGGGAAAAGCCGCTCCCACGGTGGCTACTTTTGCTATGAAATTTCTTCGTCTCATGGATTAAGCCAATATATCTTTTACCACATGGCCATGAACGTCGGTAAGGCGATACCGTCGTCCCTGGTGCTTGAAGGTGAGTCTTTCGTGATCTACCCCTAGCAAATGAAGCAGGGTTGCCTGAAAATCATGCACATGAACCGGGTTTTCAACGATGTTATAGCCGAAGGGATCGGTTTTTCCGTAAACCTTGCCTGGCTTGATCCCTCCCCCTGCCATCCAAGCGCTGAAGGTTCTAGGATGGTGATCCCTTCCATAGTTGGATTTCGTTATTTTCCCCTGTGAAAAACTGGTTCGACCAAATTCCCCTCCCCAAATGACAAGCGTGTCTTCCAGCAGGCCCCGCTGTTTGAGGTCCTTTACCAGGGCCGCTGAGGCCTTGTCCGAAGACATTGCCATTTTTGTGATTTCGTCCGGGAGATTTCCATGTTGATCCCAACCCATATGATACAATTGGATAAAGTTTACATCTCGTTCGGCAAGCCTGCGCGCCATTAGGCAATTATAGGCGTAGGTACCCGGAATTCGTGCCTCCTCGCCATATAAATTGAAAATATAGGCGGGTTCGTCCGAAAGGTCTGCGATTTCGGGAACGCTGCTCTGCATACGATACGCCATTTCGTACTGGCTTAATTTGGAATCAATTTCCGGATCGCCCCATACCTCTTTTTGTTCCGCTTCCAATTCGGCCAAATAGTCCAACTCTGAGCGACGGCGTTCTCTGGTAATACCATTGGGATTACTTAGGTATAGGACCGGGTCATGACCGGAACGAAAGCGAACGCCTTGATGATGGGACGGCAAAAAACCACTGTTCCAAGCTTGCATGTTTAGGTTTTGGGCCCCATTCTTCCCGCGGGACAACATGACAATAAAGGAAGGAAGGTTGTCATTCGAACTCCCGAGGCCGTAACTCATCCACGAGCCGATACTCGGCCTTCCGACTTGTTGTGAACCGGTTTGCATAAAAATTACTGCAGGTTCGTGGTTAATGGCATCGGTATGCATGGAATTAATCATGCAAATATCTTCCGCAATGTCGGCTGTATTGGGCATAAGCTTGCTAAAATAACCGCCGGTCTTGGGGTGCTGCGTAAATTCGAATTGAGAGCCGACTAGCGGGAAGCTGGATTGTGCCGCCAACATTCCGGAAACCCGTTGTCCCCCCCTTACAGAGTCGGGAATTTCCTCTCCCTGACGCTTGTTTAATTCGGGTTTGTAATCAAACAATTCGAACTGGCTGGGTCCCCCACTTTGAAAAAGGTAGATGACCCGCTTTGCCTTGGGTGTATGATGGGTTCCTCCCAAAATTCCGCGATTATTGACCAATTGTCGATCAATTTCTGCTGAGCCAGAAGCCTTCAAGAAGTTGGGGAAAAGGAGACTACCCAAGGCCAGTCCGCCCAGGCCTCTCGACGTTTTTTGTAGGAACTCCCTGCGGGTTTTGAAATATTCATTCGCCTGAATTTCTTTCAAATAGCTCATGTTGTTAGTTTTTGTAGTAGGACTCTGTTGAATTCAGGATCGTATTGGCTACACGTGCCATTGCCGCAGAATTTGTAAAAGGAATGTTTGCGGAGGGAGCCTGGTATCCAATGTTTAAAAACTCCTTGGCCGCCATAGGTTCCTTGGCAAAGTACGCGGCTTCTTCAGCATATTGTCTTTCCAAAATAGCATGCTCCCGGTCCGTTGGTTTTCTGCCGATCAAGGCCAGGAAAAGGGCATCGATGGATTTAGAGATGTCCATACCCGACTCGAGAAGAACCTTTTCTGAAAGAACCCGGCAGGCTTCAAGTATCTGCGGGCTATTCAGCAACACCAAAGCCTGCAATGGAGTATTGCTTCGCTGTCGCTGAACCTGACATTCAGACCGATTGGAGGCATCAAACACAAGCATACCTGGAGCGGGCGCATTCCGCTTCCAAAAGGTATAGATGCTTCGTCGATAAAGACCGTTTTCGTAATCGATCTTATATTCCGGAAAAAATGCATGGGTGATCGTCTCCCTCCATAGTCCTTCCGGCTGATAAGGGAAGGCTGACTCCCCTCCCACAATTGGTTGCAACAGCCCACTTACCGCCAGCACATTGTCTCGCACCATCTCGGCGGAGCGGCGGTACCGGGGACTTCTGGCCAACAGCAGATTGTCCGGATCGATTTCCCGAAGGTCTTCCCGGATAACGGAGGACTGCTTATAGGTAGACGAAGTCACCATCATTTTGATCAAACGCTTAACATCCCAGCCACTTTCTTGAAAGTCAATGGCCAGCCAATCCAACAGTTCGGGATGGCTGGGCAACGCCCCCTGATTACCAAAATCCTCGTTGGTCCGTACCAGCCCGCGGCCAAACATCAGATACCACAGCTGGTTCACAGCCACCCGGGCTGTGAGAGGATTATCTTTGTGGGTCAACCATTTACCGAGTCCGTATCGGTTCTTGGGAAGCTCCTCCGGCCAGGGTAGGATGGCGGAGGGAACGCCCCTTTCAACTCGCTCTCCCGGGGAATCGTAAGCCCCTCGTTCCAACAGATAGGTCGGTCGGTCGTTTTCATAATCGCCCATCACCATGATCTCCTGAACTGTATCGATGGCCATCACTTCTTTCAGCTGTAGAGCCCGTAATGCCTCTCGTTGGCGTTCCAGTTTCTGATCTACATGTAGGGAATAAAATTCCAACGCTTCCTTGGATTGGGAAGCGACCGATTTGCGAAACCGCTCAACTCCCGTTTCCTCATCGTATAGGTATGTAGCCACCAATTCGCCAGCTTCCTTATCAAGCACCCGAACCTCATCAATCATGCCGCCGTCGAAATCCGCATCGTAGTGACTGGCACCCATTACGAAACCTTCGTATTTCAGGTATACAAAGCCTTTTGGATCTTTGTAGGGTACGGTAGAGCGGTAAATATGGTCTCGTTGGATGGCTAGATCAGCCTTCTTCCCATTATGCCAAACGGTCATCCCCTTGGCCGAACTAGACCCGTCATAGGTCCAGACAAAGTGGTGCCACTCATTCAAGGGTAATTTTTCGGTTAGCCGTACCTCCAAGGATTGGAAGGGATGGGCATGGTTTAATCGAAAGGAAAGCCGCGTGGAGTCCATCCAAACATCCCATCCTCTATAGCCTTGAATTCTACCATTTCCATTATATAGAATTCGGGCCTCATCAAACTCCTTTGGCGTTTTAATCCAAAAACTCACCGTAAAAGGGTCCATACGCTCAAAGCTGACCCTACTGCCATCGGCAATCACTTTGCCCTCATTGTATTCGATTGCCTTGCCCTTTTTGCCATCCACCAAATTATGCCCGAAAATCCGTGCTACCCCAGACCCCTTCGCATAGTCCTCGACGGTTTCATCGACGATACTATCAAATCGAAGATCTATTTTGGTGACCTTCTCTACCACACTTTGTAACATGGCGTAGCCAGGCTGCGATGCAGCCCAAGCTAGCGCCTCCGTCTCATTCAGCTGGCTTTGCGATTCAATTTCGGAAGCTTTGGCATCGATTTCCTCCAGCAAAAAGGCTCTGATTTCCGCGACTTCCTCCGATGGAAGTGGCATGACCGGACCCGCATTCATCGAGTATTTATTGGGGATACGGCTGCCATTTTCAATAGAATTTCCAGAAAAGATCGCATCTCCCCGTTCAATGGTACTATTGAAGAAGGCATATAATTGGAAGTAATCCTTTTGGGAAATGGGGTCGTATTTATGATCATGGCAGCGGGCACAAGATACCGTCAGCCCCATAAAAGCCGTTCCTACCGTATTCGTTCTGTCTGCGACGTATTCAACCCGAAACTCCTCCGGGATGACGCCTCCTTCTGAATTTTGCTTATGCAGTCGATTAAAAGCGGTCGCCAACCGTTCCCCTTCGGTTGCGTTTGGAAGTTGGTCACCGCCGACCTGCGCAACCACGAACGCATCGTAGGGCATATTCTGATTAAAAGCATCGATAACCCAATCCCGATAGGGCCACATTTCATGATGAAAATCATCCAGGTATCCTTCCGTATCGGCAAATCGAGCTACATCCAGCCAATGTGCCGCCATGCGCTCCCCGTAACGAGGAGAGGCAAGCAGGTCATCTACCAGTCTTTCAAAATAATTGCTAGTACTGTCTGCCATAATCGCTTCCAACTGACCCACGGTAGGAGGGAGTCCCGTTAAGTCGAAAAAGACCCTCCGCACCAGAATCTCCTTTCGGGCTTCCGGGGAAGGAGCAATCCCAAATTTATCCAGCTTCGCTGCTATAAAGTAATCTATCGCATTGGCCGCCCAGGACTCGTTTTTGATTTCCGGAAGGGTGGCTCTTTCAGGCTTGATGAACGACCAATGCTTTTTGTATTCAGCTCCTTGCTCCACCCATTTGATCAATAGCGCCTTTTCTTCTGTCGTAAGGTGCAAGTTCGATGCTGCAGGGGGCATCATGATCTCGGTATCCTCAGATAGGATTCGACGAACCAGTTCACTTCTGCGCAGATTACCCGGAACAATGGCCCTATTTCCGCTTTGCAGCAACGCAAAGGCCCCTTGGGAAGCGTGCAGAAATAAGCCGGCTTCCTGATTGTTTTTGTCGGGTCCGTGACAGGCAAAACACCGATCAGATAGTATTGGCTTTATATGAAGGTTATAGTCTACGATTTCGGGTAGGGAATGCGCTGCCCTTTCGACGTCTTGGGGCGTATCGACCCCGCAGCCTAAAAAAAGGCATGCCATAAAAACAAAGACAATCTCCAATCTGAAGTGTATCATTTTCGCCTACTCCCTATTTACACCATTATCCAAATGCGTAGAATTAGATACGCTTTTTAATCCAGCGTTCCCTAAGGTACAAAAAAATCTTTCAATGTATACCTATGCTCACTTAGGAAAGTTGGGGGAATTCACCCCGTCATCCTGGTGCACTGCCCGCTTCCATTGAGCCCCATTGCTCCTCTGTAAAATCTTATTCTGATACAAACCCAATTGCACTCATCCTGCATTCGTCTAGACACGGTGAAATCTTTGGTTAGATGCCACAGGAAGCCGCATCGAAAGGGCCACTTTCTTGACTCACAGTTCTATTCCCCCGCCACAGTCTTAGAAATTCAAACTCCTTTACATTAAAAAAGCCGACAGGCTGACTTTGTGAAAAGTCAGCCTGTCCGTTCAATTATTTCCCCTTTTAAATACCAATTTACCATTCCCAGAGGTCATTCTCCCATTCGAGTAACTTGTATTCAAACTCCAAAGACTTTAAGTAGGCCTGCATTTTGGCGTTTGGATCGCTGTTATCCACCATATCGGCAATCAAGGCATTATCCGGGTTGGTATACTTCCGCACCACCGACCGGAAAAGCCTCAAGTCAAACGCTTGACTGTAGGGAATATTCTTAGATGGATTTTGATAATTTACCCACTTTGCATCAGGATGATTTTTGAAATGCTCGTAGAAATCCTTGTATTTAAAAAACCCGATAGTACGTTCCCCAGCATTACTGTTGGTTTCAGAGGGCATGGTTAGTATAATGTATTTTACATCAAACTTCGTCTCCGAGCGGTTTTTGTCGAAGATAAAGTCTTCCTTAAAATCCACGTAATAAAGGTCTCTCACAAAGATGCTATCACCGATCTCATTAATCCAAAAGTTTGATTGAAAATCAGTAATGGACAGCTCCGTGGTGAAATCCTCATCTGCATAAGGAGTTAACTCCATATTCTCAACAGCTTGAAGGATATTGCGCATGATTCCACCCAGCTTCAGCCCACCGGTACCATAAAATGGAAGGTTAAACTTCTCCCTCAGGTCTATCCTTCTCCATACGGAAATCTGATACATCTTATCGTCTTCCCGAATGGGCAAAACAGAAAAAGTCGTGTCCATCTTCATCCCTGAATCGCCCCCAACAGAGGGGTTCTGGGAGTCAGGTCCTTGTGCCCGCGCTTCTGATCCGACCAAAAGCAGCAGAAAGCTAACCCCGATTACTGAAAATATTCCCTTCAATGCGTTCATGATGCTGTACTTTACTGGTGTATGTCAGATAACGAAACGATTTGTCTTAGCGTATGTTAATCGTGTAGACTTCGTTGAGCTGACTCCTAATTTTATTCCCCTGAAAGTTTGTTCTGGTAACCTCGTTAACGATTACGATCAACTTGTCTCCCGCCTGAGCCTCTGCAAGCAAGCTGGTAGTAGAAACACTCTCGCCGGAAATTCGAACACTGGAACGAGGTACATCGTTTCTAACCAAACGAACTTCGCCGGCCGATACCTCGAAATTAGCATCCTTAGCCATGGTCTGAGCAAATGTCGGCTCAGGAATCGCCCTAACCTTCAATTGCCTAGGCCCCGGAAAAGGGAAGGTATTTTGAAGATCAATCGCATTGTCCCCGTTAAACAGACGTATGGTCGGCGCAGGAACCGGACGGATATCGTACTCCAAAGATCCAATACGATTGCCACCGCTCGCCACGGTGATGTTTACCTTTCCACTGGCTCCTGGAATAATAGTTACATCTGCGGGCCGCGTACCTTTGATGGCCTGTCCTCCACTTACCGAAAATTCCGGTGCATAGGAATTACCCAAAGCAGGTACATCGATATTCAGTTCGTTTGCGCACTCTGCGTAAAGCTGACGAACGACAACCGAAGAAACCTGGATTACGGGCTGCGCGACAAAATACTCGTAATCGACTGTCAATACACTATCCACTCCCCCGATAGGAACAACTATTTCACCACGGAGTTTCCTAGCTGCCAACCCCCTGTCATCGTAACTGCCTGCGGGCGGAACAGGGAACTCAATTTTACCGAAGCCATCCTCTACCGGGATTTCACGACCATCCGCAGTCATTCTTAATTGTACCCCAGAAGAAGATGAAGCTACAAACATGTCCGCTTCAAACCTCGTACCCGCTGCAACGATATTCGAATTGGCCGCCACACGGGCCATCAACTTATCTGCCTCAAAAATAAAGGATCCCAGGGAGTTGGTAATGCGGTTTAGCGCTTCACTTTCCACATTTAAAATCTCATTCTGATGCTGACTCAATATTGCCAAAACCGCACCCACAGGAGATTTGACGTAGTTGAGATTTACATAGTCCTTGTAGTTTACTTCGCTATCGTTTTTGAATAAATCAATCTCGTCGGCATTTTTTGCGATGTCGCCAAAGGAACCGTCCAACCCAAGTCCTTCCAGTATGCGATTAACCTCCGCCGGATAGCCATTTAATTTTTCCTGCATCTCATACCCTACCCGATTATTATTGAAGAGGTTACCGGGAACTTCTACGTTTTTGAGGGCCGCAGTTCTAAAATTACCCTCTTCATTCAACAAATCGGCTTGTTCTATCAGGGTCTCTTTGATATCCTGAATGTAATTAAACATTTCCCTACTCAGCGATCTAATTTCCCTAGACGCAGCTAGCTTTGGCAGATCCTTTTCATTGTTTCCCTGTTGTTCCACCGTCGAAGCAATGATACTAACCGACATTTCATTTTTTCGAATGAAATTTTCCGAGGTTCTCTCCAGTCCATCGTTGAGAAGGATAAACTTTTGTAGGATTTGGTTGCTTATTTGTAGGGCCAAAAGAGCGGTAAGGACAAGGTACATCATACCTATCATCCGCTGTCTTGGTGTCTCTTTTCCACCTGCCATAATATTATCTTATTTGTTTACTTAACAACAAAATGTATCTACAGTCTTACTTTGGCTTATCCCTTCATTGCAGAAAGCATGCCCCCGTAAATCTTGTTTAGAGAGTTTACATTTGTGTTAAGCTTGGCCAATTCGGTTTTGAAGGCTTGTGTCTCTTTTCCAGCTTCGTTTAGGCCTTCCATCGCAGCAGTGATATTGGAATAGAACTTGTTAATCACCTTGACGTGATTTTGCGAGTCCTGCAGTTCCATCTCATATATATTGTTCAGGGCACTAAGATTTTTGGTCACACTCACGATCTGATCGCGATATTGCTTCGCATCTTGGCTGGCGGAAGACATTTCTGCAAGCGCAGAAGCTGTCTTTTCATAAGAATCATTGATAGATATGAGCGTTTGGCTGGCCTTTCGTACGTTTTGTGCGTAATCGTTGGTAGCTACCGACGCATCTGCCAAGCTTCCCATCTTCTCAGTAGAACTAACCAAATTCTGAATGCCTTTGCCTAGACTTTCGATTAATTCCGGTCCAATTTTTGCATTCTCCAACATTTGATCCAGCTTTTGGGTGGTATTGTCGGTAGCAGCTTTGGTTGCCTTCTTTACCGGCACTGCCGCAGCATTGGGATCATCTGCAAGTTCCGGGTACACCCGTGTCCAATCAACTTCTTCGTGCTTGGGTTCAAAGGCCGACAGGAAAAATATAAACGCCTCGGTACTCAACCCGACACCAATCATCAGATTCGCCAAGGGTAGATCCAAAATCTTAAACATGGCACCCAAAATTACCACTGCGGCGCCAATTCCGTAAATTTTTGGCATTATGTTCGTGTAGAACTTGTAGGCCAGAGAGTTTTTGTTCGTTGCTGACATATTATTTGCTAAAAAAGGGGTGATATATAAAATTGAATTTTTGGAATTTGAATTTACCTGTTATCGTCTGCTTCTTCGATTTGTTTTCACGCTCATAGAGCCCGATCGTCCTATGTAGGTCATCGCCGTTCGAAACCCAATGTGTGCTGTTTTCACGTCTTGGTACTCATAGCTTCTCGCGCTTGTCTCCAAGAAATGCGCGACATCTTTCCAAGAACCGCCACGTACCACTTTCCTTGGTTCGTTGGCATCAAAAAACGTCGGATTCATATCCCAAACCATCGCACTTGCTGCCGGGTTGTACGCATCCTCCACCCACTCAGAAACGTTACCCGCCATGTTATAAAGCCCAAACGCATTTGGTGCAAAGGCATCTACAGGCGCCGTGTAGGCAAACCCATCATCTATGTAGTTTCCTCTTCCCGGCTTGAAGTTGGCCATCAGGCAGCCACGTCTGTTTTTCAGGTAAGGCCCCCCCCAGGGATACTTCGCAATATCTTTCCCTCCCTTTGCAGCATATTCCCACTCTGCTTCAAACGGCAACCGAAAACGCGGCATGTCAAACTCCGAGCGATCGTTGGCATTCATGTGGTATGATTTCCATTCACAGAATTTTTTTGCCTGATCCCAACTGACACCTACCACGGGGTAGTCGTCAAATGCCGGGTGATCAAAATAATACTGCATTAATGGATCCCCGTAGTGATGGGTAAAACTGTTTGTCCACACAGTGGTATCCGGGATGAGTTCATCAATATTAAACTGAGGTGGGTCCGCTTGGGTGGTGGGAGTACCGAGCGCAAGATCTCCCATTCGAACCGATTCTAAAAATTGCCGATATTTGTTATTGGAGACCTCGTATTTATCCATAAAAAACTCAGAGATCGTCACCTGCTTGTTCATAGAAGACATACTGAGCGAGATGTCCTCATCTGCTTGACCCATCCAAAACGTTCCTGCCTTCACAGGAACCATCTGATGCGGTAAGGCTTGCTGCCATCCTGAACGCTTTGGCACCCCGGTTACTTCCCCTCTTCGGTTTAACTTCTCGCTGGCTGCACCTTTGCTGCCAAAAAGCCCACAGCCCTGGAGGAGTGTCGCGACAACTAGCCCGACGGCAAGAGCAAAATAACGCGAGTCCATTTTTCTTAACATAAATGACATTAAATTAATAACATTCAATTTCAACTATTTACATTCGCAAAGAAATCGAAATTTAGTAGAAAATGTCAGAAAAACACAAGCTTATTGTGCTTTTTGGTTCCGATATTTTAAAACCTAAATCTCGGTGTCCGCTGTATAACCCTCTCTAGCTCCTTCTTAGCCTGAGGTAGATTGTAAGTGAGCATAAATTCGTGCGTAGTCGGAGACTTCGCTTCGAGCCCTCCTACTACCAGATCAAATGCATAACCCAACCTCAACGAATTATCTTTCATCAGGCTGTAACCCATTAGAACCGAAGCAGATTCTTCTCCTCTGTACGCTAAACCAAGACTCAATTTTTTGTTATACGTGCCTATAACGCTGACATCGTACGAAAAATTATTCAAAGATATGGATTTTAATAATATACTTGGTTCAACACTGAAAAGCGCAAAAGTGTTTATCCTGTAGCCGACTAAAACATAATGATGATTTTCTAAGCGGTTTTCGAAGCCTTCGCCGAAGTCAAACGAGGGTTCGTTAAAATGCCGTATGCTGGCTCCAGCATAAAAATTGCTGCGATCGTATAGCAGGCCCATTGAAATGCTGTTGTTGATCTGATTCTCGCGGCCTCCGGAGCCAACCAAGGGATCCGGATTTACGCCTTCCAGGTTCCCATAATCTATCGTGCTGGAAAAAAAACCGCCGGATGCTCCCAAACTTAACCTTCCCCGGCCCATCCTCAAGTGATAAGCCAATGCTAAATTTACTTCTTGGTTATTGATGGCACCAATTTGGTCGTTCACTACTGTAAGTCCAACACCCAAGTTTGCCTTCTCGAGTGCACTGGAAACGGTTATCAACTGGGTGGTAGGGGCGCCGCCTCCACCTGTCGCCGTACTGTAGGACAACCACTGACTCCGATGCAGGGCCGTGATCGCATGGCCTGATTCCTTGCCGGCAAAGGCCGGGTTAAAAAATTGCCCATTATACATATATTGCGTAAACTGAGCATCCTGCTGCGCATGGGAGAGCATCGGTACCAACAAACAGACACCCAACAATATCCATTTTACACGTGCATGCAGGTAAACTTTTCGGATCATGTGTGAATCACATTTTGTGTTTGAAAACCTATTCTACACATTTTAACTCAATTTACCTTACAAAAGATTAAAAGATGTTATAATTTATTTGCCTTTTTTATGTAGAGCTCCAGTGCTCCGGTCATACTTGGGGCATTTGGTAACGGTGCTTCAATGTCTAGTATGAGGTTCTGTTCCCTTACTGCCTGGGCTGTAGTAGGACCAAAAGCGGCAATACGGGTGTTATTTTGCTCAAAATCAGGGAAATTGTGGAACAGCGATTTGATGCCGGATGGACTGAAAAAAGCCAAAATGTCGTATTTGATATCCTTGAGATCCGATAGATCTGCCGCAACGGTGTGGTAAATAATCGCTTCGGTAAAATTGATGTTGTTTTTGGTCAGGAAATCAGGAATGTCTTCCTTTCTGATATCTGAACAGGGAAAAAGGTATTTTTCGCCTTTGTGCTTCTTGAAATAATCAAAAAGATCCGAGGCGGTTTTACTCCCAACAAATAATTTTCGCTTTCTGATCACGATGTATTTCTGCAGGTAGTGTGCGGTCTGCTCGGATATGCAAAAATACTTCATGTCTGCAGGCATCTCAATCTTCTGTTCTTGACAAAGACTAAAAAAATGGTCGATTGCATTCCTACTGGTAAATATAATCGCAGTATGCTTGAGGATATCAATCTTTTGCTTTCTAAACTCCTTCAAGGGAACGGGCTCCACCTGAATAAACGGACGAAAGTCAATCTTGATTTTGTATTTTTCGGCCAACTGAAAATAAGGTGACCGTTCATCAGAGGGTTTTGGCTGTGAAACTAGAATGCTTCTGACTCGTTGGAGTCTGTCTTTTACGGCCTTAGTCATCTTTATTTTTCCTTTGTTAGTATAGGTTTACCCAATGAGCAATCTTGAAATCACCAAAAAGGGAATTAATTCTGAGGTGCAAATGTACGAAAATAAATGATAATTCTTAAAGGACAATCTTTTCCTCATTAAGACACCTAATACCAACAATGCCAAGATATAACAACTGAAAAAAGCTTTTAAGAAAAAGATTACAAAATCTTCTATGGCGTGATACTCGTTGGCGAGGCCTATGAGCATCACGCAGGTAATCACTAACGTACTCAGGGAAAGGACCCGCAGTATATACAGAAAGTGTGGAATCTCGAACTTAGCGATATCAAATACATACGTGCTGATCCTTAGCCAGATAACCTTTAAAGTGGAGGCAGCCATCAAGAGCAGTGTGCCCGCAATCCAAATGAAAAAATAGTGGTTCATATCATTGATTAGCACCAGGCCGATCGGCGCTACTGATAAAACCTTGGATATGGTTATTATGACCAGCATCAACAACATGTTTAATAGAAGTAGGTAGTAAAGCAGCGCATTGGTAAAAAACTTCGTAAATGAACTGCCTTCCGTAAATTCCTCCGACGAAATGAGATAGCGTGGATTTAAAAATAACGGAAAAACGACCGGGTGAATCATTCGAAACAACGCTCCCAAAAGCATCAGCAAAAAAAGCGAAGTAAAGAAAAACTCCGGAAACACATCCCGTTCGCGTTGGGCATAATCACCCAAAAATCCCTGGCTGGAACCTTGATCGTACAAGCCTGGAGGGTTCGGCCCCATTTTTCTGATAGAGGCTTCCTCTGCACGAATCCCCTTTTTGTAAAGGGTGAATTCAGCGGTAGAATCATCTAAGGGCAGCACCGCATTTATATCCTTGAGCGGTAGCTTTAATAGCGTATCCGCATCTGCCTGCAACCACAAAATGTGTTCTATAAACAACGTGGAGCCTTCCGGCATCTGAATATGGAAAGTGCTTAGCGGAAAGCTCGCCCTATCCACCGATACTTGGATGCCGGCTGGGCGGTCGTAAAATTGGCCGGAAGGAAGGAGGGAAAAACGCTCATCGTAATTTTCCAACACTTGTGAAAATGCTGGAGCGCCTGCCAGCAAATTCATCAAAAAAAATAGCCCCAAAAGCTGTACCTTGCTGTTCATTTAAAATCTCCCTGTATAGCCAAAGTGTATGCGTGAATAATTAAACCCGAACGGCTGATCTGCCGAAGTTCCGAGCGCATAGACAAAATGAAACAGGCCACCTGAGGTTTGTATGCTAAAACCACCCCCAAACGAATAGGGAAAGTCTCTGACCAAAGTCGGTAGGCGATTCACCATCACTGCCGCATCTGCAAAAATCAGGAAATAGGTACTAGTATCAAAATAAAATCGGGGTTCTATCGTGGCATGGACATACTGCGAGGCAAAGAAGTGGTTTTCATTAAATCCACGGATGGTCTTGAGGCCGCCCAACCGAAACAAGTCATTCAGAAGCAGGTTTGGATTCTCCATATACCCTGCCTGAACCTGGAATACCGCACCAAAAGTGGGTTTCCAGAGGTGATAATAGCTGTAATCTGCTTGCAAGTAATACTGAAGCGTACGGGTGAGCAAATTTTGGTAAAGCTGAGGGGGAAGACCGGTATTTTGGAGCAAGCGCTTATTGCCTATTCCAACATCAAGTACTGCCCTGCCTCCACGCTTGGGAAAAAAAGCGTCGTCTAAATCCATGTATTCCAGGTTCATTCCATAGTTATTGAAGCGGAAGTCAGCGGCAGAGGGAAGTTCTGTGGCTTCACGGAGGTGAAATGTTGACAGAAGGTCTCCTGCTTGCCGTCGGTTGAAGAAACTCAGGTATAGACTTGGATTGACTCGATAGCCCAGCGAAAACTTAACGTCCCGGTTTAGAAACGTGGTGTCTTCCTTTAATAAATAGAAAGAAGCGCTCACGTCTAAACCCGATCCGAATACCATGGGTTCGGTCGCATCGAGCCGGAGATTTTGGGAATACTGGCTAAGCCTCTGCCAATTGATACGATAGTTTCGTCCTTTACCGGACACATTATAAAGTACCATATCAAATTGGCCGGTGACCAACAGCCGGTTTCCTTCGATTTCGTTTGGTAGGACACCGATGATCCCGTCAATGCTGTTGATCCTTCGATCGTTTACGGGTAAATACAGGGTTGCTTCCTCGTTTTGGAAACTCAGGCGAGGTTCACCGCTTACCTGCAGATAGGGTATGGTCCGGATCGACTTTAACGAACGGTCGACATTCCGCTGGGAAAACGGCGCGCCGGGAACGATCCGCAACGTTTTGCCTAAAAATACCGGTCTGGTTTTGCTATTGCCGGTGATCTTTAGGGTATCAAAGCGAATCAGCGGACCTGGATCATAGTAAATGGAAGCGGAAAACCCATTCCCAATTTTCGCTAGGCTATCTAACCGGATCGACGCAAAGGGAAAACCGGTACGTTGGGATTGATCTAGAATTTTCTCAAACAACCTGGCTAGTGATTCGTAATTCAAGGGCTTGCGATCAAAGGCAAGTGGGTCGAAGCCACTTTGTAACAGGAGATGGTCGGTCAGGTTACCTGCCCGCAATGCCATCCACTCGAAACGCTGAAAGGTTTCAATGACAACAGATAGGTGCTGCGGAGATCGGAGATCGGAAGAAACCACTGCTGCCAACAGGTAACCCTCTGCCTGCAAGCGCAATAGCTGATCCTGTAAGTAAATATGCCTCGAAAGGGAATCGGGAAGGACAATGGTGCTACCATAAGTCCTTTCCCCAACCACCTGAATGGAAAGGGTATCGCTATCTTCCCCCTTGACTATAGTAATCCAGAAAAGGGCGAAGGCAAAAATGAGCAGCCATTTCCCGTGTCTTACCAAACTCCCCTGACCTTCATATCCAATGTGTACACTGCATCCATGGCAGTGATAAACAGTGTTTTTCGATCACCACCTCCAAAACAAACGTTGGATGTCCAGCCGGCATCTACCGGAATGTGACCGATCTGAACGCCTCTGTTGTTGAAAATGGTAACACCGTCTCCCGTCAGGTAGACGTTTCCTCGGTGGTCAATGGTCATACCATCTGAGCCCATTTCTACAAACAACGTACGGTTGGTTAGGTAACCATCTTCCTCGATATCATACACATAGGTCTTTTTGGCACCAATATCTGCCACATACAGTTTTTTGCCATCGGGCGTACCTACCAGCCCGTTTGGCTTTACCAGGTTATCATCCACGCGAAAAAGCTGCACACCGTCCTGACTTAAGTAATACAGGTGCTCACCGTCCTGCTGCATCGCAGGATCTCTTTCCCAATATTCACGCTTATATAACGGGTCCGTAAAATAAATTCCACCGCGGGGATTGATCCACAGGTCGTTCGGACCGTTGAGTTTTTTACCCTTGAAACCCTCCACCAATACCGTAGGGTTTCCTTCCCGATCGATAGACCACAGCTCATTTCCCATATCGGCACATGCCAATAGCTCGCCTTTGAGATTAAAATACAATCCATTTGATCGACCGGAATCTTCGATGAAGGTACTTACCTCGCCGGTCGTAAAGCTCCACTTATGAATTTTGTTGTTGGGCTGATCGGTGAAATAAACATTGCCCGGACGGTCTACCGCAGGTCCTTCGGTGAACTTAAAGCCGTCTGCTACTTTTTTTACTTCTGCATTTTTGGAGACCAAGCTGCCCTTTACCTCCATCTGCGCAAAGGAAGTCGCGGCAAAAAAGGTACAAGCAATCAAAAAGGCGTAGGTTACGTAAAGTTTCTGTTGTCTCATGGGTTTTCGTTGTTTTAACATGTACTAGGGCAGGCTACCTGTCCCATGTATGGGTCCACCTCCTTAGGTCAGTCAATTTCAAAGGATTGTTTGCCCGAAATTAATAAATTTTTTAGATCAGCTTGGAGCCTTATTCGAATTATCCCCAAACTCTTTCTAATTTTGAATGATTGCGGACGTTTCTACACATGCAGTCAGGATCTCATTTGCGTATGTCCGGTATCTACATTCATATTCCCTTTTGCAAGCAAGCCTGTCACTATTGCGACTTCCACTTCAGCACCCACACCGGCTACCAAGAGCAGATGCTGGAAGCTATGAGGCACGAACTGGTACAGCGTAGCGCATACTTGCCCGCCGGATCCAACGTTCAAACGGTGTATTTCGGTGGGGGTACCCCCTCGCTATTGTCGCCGACATCGATTGAAACCTTATTGGACACCATCTACCGGCATTTTCCAATGGACCTGAAGGAGCTTACCCTGGAAGCCAATCCCGACGACCTAAGTAAAGAAAAATTGCAGGCTTACCGAAGCATGGGAATAGACCGATTAAGCATTGGTATCCAGAGTTTTCAGGAGCCAATCCTTCGATTTTATAACCGGGCCCACACCGCTGAGGAATCTTACCGTGTACTAGATACTGCCCGGGATGGGGGATTTCAAAAGCTGTCCATTGACCTAATGTATGGATTTCCTGCTCCTGACCATACTCATTGGCGATTGGATCTGGAGACCGCCCTAAAAATGGATCCGGGTCATATCAGCAGCTACTGCCTGACCGTTGAACCAAAAACCGCTTTGGGGCGCTGGTCAAAGGCAGGGAAATTCCTTCCAGCAGAAGAGGAGTTTGTGGCGGAACAGTTTGAAATGCTTCAGAATGCCATGGAGACCGCGGGATACATCCAGTACGAAATCTCAAACTTTGGCCGAGAAGGGATGTTTGCTGTTCACAACACAAACTACTGGAAAGGAATCCCCTATTTGGGTATTGGGCCCAGCGCCCATTCCTTTGACGGAATCAACCGTGGACACAACATCGCCAATAACGGACAGTACCTTAAAGCAATGGCTTCCGGGGAGCAAGTTTTTGAACTGGATGTGCTGAGTTTACAGGATAGGGCCAACGAATACATACTCACCGCACTCCGGACGATTTGGGGAGTAGACTTGCATCATTTTGAAAAAACCTACGGTTTGAACCTTCCAAAGGAGCGATTGAAAGAAATACGTTGGATGAAAGAACATGGTTGGCTAGCCGCATCTGATAAATTTCTTAGGCTGACAAAGAACGGAAAGCTACTGGCAGACAGCATTGCCGAAAAACTATTCATCTAAGCAATGTGGCTTTTTCCTGCATTAAATCAGGGGGCATGCGATAGAATTCGCAAAAAGTGTACCTTTGGGTATGGCATGGCAACCAAAAGACAGTACCAGAAAGAATAACACAGCCCCGCTCAAGGAGGTTTTTCAAGAACTCTTAGAGGCCTATCGGATCAAAGATCGGTTTAACGAGCGGCGGGTGGTGGCCGAGTGGGCACAGCTAATGGGCAAAACAGTAGCTACTCGGACCTCAAAAGTATCTGTCAAGAATCGGATACTCTATGTGCAGCTCAGCTCCGGTGCCATAAAAAAGGAACTGATGATGAACAAGTCAAAAGTAATGACACTGATCTCCGAAAAGTATGGCGATCAGGTCATTATGGATATTGTTTTTTTGTAAAGGTGGACTAATCAACCGCACTGAACACCCTCCTCATGATGGCGGTGGTTCTTTCGGCCGGATTCGCCCTAATCTTCTGTTCTTCTTCTGCTATGAGTTTGAAAAGCCCGTCTATGGCCATTTCGGTTACATAAGCATTCAGGTCAGGGTTAATTTTGCGGGTGGTGGGGATCGCATTGTAGGCATTTACCAGATCAGTGTAATGCCGGGTAGCTCCTACTTGATTTAGTGACTCCTGTACCTTTGGTTGAAAGAGTTCGGTAAGCTGTGCGGAGGTAGTTCGCCTCAGAAACTGGGTAGCAGCGTCCTGTTCACCGCGTAGTATGGCAAAGGCATCCTGAATGGTAAGTTGGCGGATGGCATTGATAAAGATCGGCTTGGCCTCTTTCGCAGCGCTTTCAGCACCTCGGTTAATGGTAAGTAGAACCCGATCTACCTCCGCACCCAAACCAAACTGCCTCAAGGTAGCCTCAAGTTTTGTCAGTTCTTCCGGCAATGCAATCCGGATAAGTTCGTTTCCGAAAAAACCGTTTTCAAGAGAAGCCTTGTCTGCACCCTCCGAAATGCCCTTCACCAATGCATCGCGGAGCCCATCCCCTACATCCTCATTGGTAAGGGTGGCTTGGGAAGCACCCTGTATGAAACGGTTTACGTCTGCGCTGGTACAGCTCCAGGCAGTGAAAGCACCAACTAAAAAGAGATAAACGAGAAGATTCTTCATATAGCAATAATTATTTATTTGATTGGTCGATTGGAGTCCCTACCGCTATCTCCGCAGACTATGGCTGCCGCAGAGGCGCGATAGGTTTCAGGTATTGTCATTTAAAGAAAAGGTAGCTTTTAACAACCTCCTTTATGGATTTTACATCCTTATATGTATTATTGTAAGCGTTTTGTTTATGATCAAATTTCCCCAGGCACATATCAGCAAGATTACCGTGCTCCTTGCCATCCTGACATGGCTTGGGCTGCTTTTTGTTGATCTAACCCGAATTTTTGGTGAAATTAACGAAATGAATGTCGGGATAGGTCCAGAATTTACATGGATTTTGGAAATTATTTTTTTTATCCTGTTGTACCTTTTCTTTAACCACTCCATTTCAAAGCATGAAAACGATAGTTTTCTTCACCTAATCTGGCGGGCTTCCTCCACGGGGCTGACTGCCACGGTAGTTTCCTTTCTAATCGCCTTGTTCTATTACCTCCTTCAGGACAGCCAGTTATACCGGGATCCGCTTCTTAGAAACTTCTTTTATCACGTCAACTTCGCCCTCACCAGTCTGTTTTTGGTATCTACCTCCTTGCTTTGGAAACACCTGATTCTATACCAAAAAACCAAAGCGGTGGTGCAGCAATGGCAGGCCTTCGAGGTCATCCTGCTCCTGAGTATGTTTTTTGTGCTCATCAATCAGAATACGTTCAATTACGGGTTTATTTTCGGACTGATTTTCTTACTCATATACAGCATCATTCTATCGGCAAATCTCAAGTGGATTCCCTATCTAACCTTTAAAGAAAAGTGGAAATCGCTGTTATTTTTAGCAATCATCATCTTCAGCGCCGCCTACCTCTTGTATCAGTTGATCGAGTATGTGCTGCAAAACGAGTTTTCTGTCAACCTGACCGAGAACCTCTTCATCCTCGGTTTATTTGCGTTTGTACTGATCTATTCGATATTCAGCTTTTTGGTCACGCTATTTAACCTTCCCACATCTTCGGTGTTTGAGCAAAAGCTGGTGGAAGCGATCAACTTTCAGAAGCTGAGCCAGTCCATTGAACCAGGAGAAAACGAAGAGCGGGTACTGGATATTTTGATGGACAGTTGCATGAGTGCTGCCTATGTCGATGCTGCTTGGCTGGAAATAAAGCTTTCCGAAGAAGAAGAAACCACCGTAGTTCAGCAGCGATTTATGTCCAAATCAGAACAACAGAGCCTGCGTGAGCTTATTGCCTCCAGCAAACCCTTCGGGGAGTTTTTGATGGAAAATTCCGGGGACCGAATGGAATACATTCACGGAAGAGTCAACCACGAAATCTACCGGTCGGTGTTGATATTTCACCTGAAGATCAATAAAAAAGTGCTGGGCAGCATCTTCCTTTTCAAGGAAGTTAAAGACGGATTTAACAAGGAGATGATCAATATCATCTCTACCTTTGTAGGCCAAGCCTCTATCTCGGTAGAAAACTACCGGCTACTGAACCAAGCGATCAAAAACGAACGCTACAAAGAGGAACTGGAGATTGCTCAGCGCGTGCAGCGGAGCCTATTGCCCTCGGTACTCCACCACAATGACCGCTTTGAAATCGAAGGTTTTTCCGCCGCTGCCGATGAAGTGGGCGGCGATTACTACGAAACGTTCCAGTTTGATGAACACCGATTTGCCCTGATCATTGGCGATGTGTCCGGGAAGGGTACCTCGGCGGCTTTCAACATGTCCCAGATGAAGGGCGTATTTCATAGCCTGGTGCAGCTACAGCTTCGTCCGGTTGAATTTCTCGATAAAGCCAACAGTGCGTTGGGCAGATGCTTGGAAAAAAACCATTTTATTACGACTTCCTATTACCTACTTGACACACAACGGAACGAACTGACCTTCGCCCGGGCGGGCCATTGCCCTACCTTATATTTTGACAGCGAAAAGGGAAAAAGTCGGTTTTTGGATATCAAAGGCATGGGTCTAGGTATTGTACGAAATCCCCACTATGTCACCTTTCTGGAAGAAGGGAGGCTACATTACCGGCCGGGAGATGTGATGGTCATGTATACAGATGGCATCATTGAGGCAAAGAATCATCTTAACGTGGAATTTGGCTACGATCGACTGGCAGATGTGGTAAACCAATGCCATAGATGCTCTCCCGTGGAAATCAAAACCACAATCATTCAGGAGGTGTATGGTTTCATAGGCAAAGACACCTTACCAGACGACGACTACTCCTTGATGGTGGTAAAGTTTTAAAGAAAAAACATAAAGCAAGTATAAGCGTATAAACCATTATGTTAGAAATAAGCATCATCGAAGAAAATCAGCACCGCATCATCTCCCTACAAGGAGAAGTAGATGCCAGCAACTCGGTGGAACTGGATCAGGCGATACACCGTCTCCTCAGCGAGGGATGTAAGCAGATTTTGGTGGATGGCTCCGCGCTGGAATACATTTCTTCCGCAGGATTGGGCGTGTTTATGTCTTATCTGGAAGATTTTCAGGAGAAAGGAGTCACCTTTATCATATACGGGATGAATGAAAAAGTATATAACGTATTTCATATACTCGGTTTAGACCAACTGATTACCATGGTGAATAACCATCAAGAAGCATTGGATATCCTTTATGGAGCATGAATTGAATTTGCCCTGTGAAAAACGCAGGCTAGGAGATCTTAGGGTTTTTTTGACCAGGATACTTTCTTCGGTAGGTCTGTCGGAGGTTATCCAAAACCAATTGATTTTGGCGGTGGAAGAGGTATGCGCCAACCTCATCATCCACTCCCATGGATGCAATCCCCAAGATCAGATCCTACTTAAAGTAGCTACTTACAACGGAAAAATAATTTTTGAAATAGTTGATTCAGGGCAGGCATTTAACATCCTCGAGTACCAGGCACCTGAACTGTCTGAAGTGATCAAGGAAAAGCGCAAAGGAGGCTTGGGTATTTTATTGGTCCGAAAGATCATGGATAAAATTGAATTTGAGACCAAAAACAGCCAAAACATTTGTCGCCTGGTTAAGAAACTCAATTCCAAATAATTGTTAAATCCACCCACTTATAAGCTAAATAGCCGTCAACTCTCTGTTAAAATTTGTAACATTGCAGGATTAATTTCCAAATGTGCTCAATCGTGCCTACCTACCCAGGCACGACGCAAGCGACACACGTAGGGACAATTAAAATTCGTGCGACTTGCCTGTCGGAAGGCATCCCGTCACATTGGGACAGGTAATGACGGCTAAAAAACAACGATAGAAAGATGAAATTCGGTTTCGGCATTTGTTTTGTCCTGCTTGTATTGAATTCATGTGCAAGTAAGGTAGCTGTAGAAGAGGAGAACGAACCCTTGCTAGCTGAGCGCAAATACCTCTTTACAATAGACGGAGAGCCCACTTATGCCGAAGAGTTTCTGTATATCTTGCAAAAAAACAGGCCGCCCGGTGAAGAAACTGCCGCGTTGAGCGAAGAGGAATTTGAAACCAACCTGGAGCTCTATATCAATTTTAAGCTAAAGGTGGCAGAGGCCATCCGCTTGGGCTATGACGAGAAAGAGGAATTCAAGGCCGAATTTGCAGCATTCAGGGAAGATCTACGAAAACCTTACATGCTCGAAAGTGACGTACAGGAAGGGGAACTGCAAAAAGCCTACGAACGGCTGCAAGAAGTGGTAAAAGCCAGCCACATTCTTTTGTCATTTCCGACAAACGCCGCCTTGGAAGATTCCATCGCAGTGCTGCGCATGGCTGAAAAAATACAAACAGAGGCGAAGGCTGGAGCCGATTTTGGGGCGCTTGCTTTAGAACACTCCCAAGACCCGTCAGCGCAGGTAAATCGGGGAAATTTGGGTTACTTCACAGCAATGCAAATGGTGTACCCTTTCGAGGCCGCTGCTTATTCGCTGCAGGTGGGAGAAGTTTCCCCACCGGTCCTCACCGATTTTGGGTACCATATCATCCGGCTGGAGGATCGCAAACCGAACCCCGGGGAGATTAGGGTTTCCCATTTATTGGTCAGGACCAATCCATCGGATCCTGAGAGTGAGGATCGCGCAGTAAGGAAGATTGCCGATATTTATGCACAGCTTAGGCTGGAAAGCAGCACTTGGGAAAACACTGTTTTGAGTTTTTCTGAAGACCAAGGAACACGAAACAACGGTGGAATGCTTCCTTGGTTTGGGGTAGGAAGTATTGTTCCCGAATTTGAGGAAGCCGCCTTCAACCTCAGTGAGATTGGTGAAATATCTCCACCCGTAAAGACAACCTATGGCTACCATATCATCCGATTGGAAGACCGTAAGCCCATTGCTCCATATGAAGAGTTAGAGCCTACCTTAAAATCACGGATACTTCGGGATAGCCGCTCCACTTTGATCAAATCTCAGGTGTTGGCCATGCAAAAAGCCAAGTACCAAGTGTCAGAGAATGAGCCGCTACTCCAAATGCTGGAACGCGAACTCTCCAATTGGGATGGCGTGTCTCTACAGCCCTTGGAACAGGTGCTGAGCTCCGGAGATCGTTGGGCAGAAGACTTGGTAGTTATTTCCGGAGAACCCACCTCTTTGCGTAGTTTTTATGCATTCATAGAGCAGAGCTTGAATTCGGTGGAGTCGCAAAAAGCCAATGGGGTGGCTGACTGGTATGAGCGGTTTTTATCCGACAAACTTAATACAGTGGAAGAACAGGAACTTATTGAAACCAATGCCGATTACCGGCTGCTGTTACAGGAGTTCCGTGAAGGTATCCTACTATTTAGCCTCATGAATGATTTGGTATGGCAAAAGGGAATCTTGGATTCGCTGGGTCAGTATCAATACTACGAAGCCAATATAGACCGTTATCAATGGAAAGAACGTGTGCCGGCACTGATTGTTTCCATGACACAGGACAATACATCAGAGGAAACCGAAATCCAGGAGTTCCTGCGTGACAAACGATACGAACCAGGATGGAAGGAGCGGCTGGAAGATCGTTGGCTCGATGATTTTCCGTTGCTGTTTACCGTAGAGGACAAGGTGGTGGAGGTGCCCAATCACCCAATAGTGAAGGATTTGAATCTTTCCACCGCCTTCCACGACGTAAAACGGGGAAGCCGCCACTACTTTGTGCTGACCGGCGAGGCCATACCTCCACGAGCCAAAAAGTTTGAAGAAACCAAGGGGTTAGTTATTCAGGATTACCAAAACTATCTGGACCAAAAATTGATAGAAGAATTAAGAGACAGATTCGCTCTTCACGTAGATGAGGCGGAAAAAAAACGGGTTTACGAAATTGCAGTTCATTAAAACATACCTGATCATAGGCAGCACTTTGCTGCTCGGTGCCTGCGACCTCTTCAAGATGAAAGGGGAGGTAGAAGACGAGGACGACCCGATCATTGCTGCCGTGGGAAAAACCTACCTGCATGCTTCGGAGATAGACTTTATCCGAGGGGATACCAAAAATGAATTGGACAGTGCCGAGTTGGTAAGCAGGTATGTTCAGACTTGGATCAAAAAACAGCTAATGATCAAAGAGGCGTCAAAAAACCTAACGATCAACGAGGCCGAACTAAACCGGAAGCTCTTGGACTACCGCTACGCCCTAATTACCTATGAATTTGAAAAATCCCACGTAGAGAAAAATCTCAACAAAGATGTGCCCTTGGAGGAAATATTAACGTATTACAATCAGCATAAGGAGAACTTTGCGCTCAAGGAAATCATCGTCCGCACCAACTTTGTCAAAATGGAAAAAGGACTGCCCCAAAAGAGGCAGGTAGAGCGGTTGATCAATAGTAACCGGGAAAACGACCGCAAAGAAATCAAGGACATTGCCCAGCGCTATGCCACCAATTACTTTCTCGAAGACTCCACTTGGATCAAATTTGACGATATCATTCTAAACACGCCGCTGGCCCAGAATGCCAATAACGTCCAACTATTAAGGTCTAACCGGACCATCTCAGCGGAGGACGACTCCTACGCTTACTTCTTTCACATTTTGGAATACAGACTACAGGACCAGGTTCCTCCGTTGGAGTTTGTGAAGGATGAGATATCCAAAATCATTGTCAACAAACGAAGAGTGGCTTTAGCGGAACAGCTTCACAAAGATGTTTACAACAAAGCGCTAGAAAATAATGAATTTACGATTTATGAATAATTACTTAAAATCGGGCTATTTTGCCGTGGTGCTGCTGTTATCAGCTTGGTCTGTACAAGGGCAGGATACCTTGGCTGTTGCAGAAACCACCCCAGCTGCCCCCAAGCCAACTCCAACAGGCCAAGTATTGGATAAAATCATCGCCAAGGTGGACAATTATATATTGTTGGAATCAGACCTACAAAAGGCCTATCTGGAAGCCGTTTCACAAGCCCAGCAGGGATTTAAGACCCCGTCCAAGTGCGAGGTTTTTGAGTCGCTGGTAATCAATAAACTCATGGCCGCAAAAGCCGAGATTGACTCTGTTTTGGTTTCGGATGCGGAAGTGCTCATTCAAACCGATCAGCGCTTTAGCATGATCATGCAGCAGTTTGGTGGAGACGAGGAAACCCTGATCGAGGCCTACGGCAAAACCTCTGACCAGCTAAAAGCGGAACTTCAGGATGCGATCAAAGAGCAAATGATCGTCGGCAAAATGCAAAAGAAGATTGCAGAAGATGTCACCGTGTCTCCCGCTGATGTCCGCAAGTTTTTCGAGGCAATCCCTAAAGACTCCCTGCCTTTCTTTTCCGCCGAGGTTACCGTCGGCCAAATTGTAAAAAAACCAGAAGCCAACAAAGCGGAAAAAGACAAGGTATATAACTTTCTGGCAGGCCTGAAAAAGCAAATTCTCGACGGCGAAGCAGACTTTGCTACCTTGGCCTCCCAATACTCTGAAGACCCGGGATCCAAGATTCAGGGAGGAGATCTGGGATTCTTTCGTAGGGGAGAATTGGCGCCCGAATACGAAGCCATGGCTTTTGCCCTGCGTCCCGGAGAGATAGGTGATCCTGTAGAAACTATGTTTGGATTCCACTTGATTCAACTACTCGAGCGAAGAGGGACTACGTTCAATACCCGGCATATATTGATTACGCCAAAGCCTACCGAGGAGGATATCGTAAAAGCAGAGCAGTACCTGGATAGCCTTCGGCAAGTAATCGTCAACGAAGAAATCACCTTTGCCAAAGCAGCGAAGGAGTATTCCGACGATCGGCAGACTTCTGACAACGGTGGCTTTTTTACCGATCCGGTGAATGGTTCCAACCGGCTTACTTTACGCACCTTGGAAGACCCCGTATTGTATTTTACCCTGGACAGTATGGAAGTGGGGACCATTACCACACCCATGCGTTTCGACGAGGTGGATCCGAGAAACGGGAGATCAGAACCCGCCGTACGTATTTTGTTTTACAAAGAACGGTTTCCTGCCCATCGTGCAAACATCAATGATGACTACGAAAAACTGAAAGCCGCTACGCGCCGAAAAAAGGAAGAAGATATTCTCAGCAAATGGTTTATACTCGCTAAAGAAGAAGTTTTCATCGACATCGACCCACAATACGACGAGTGTCAAGCGTTAAAAGATCGCTAGCATTTCCATACCTAGAAAATCCCCGTCAAATAAAAAAGCCGGGGGAAGATCTACCCACGGGATCTTCCCCCGGCTTTTCTCATTTACCGATTTAAGCTTTTAGTACAATCAATTTGTACCAACGACCCTGTACACTTTGCCATCAGGCTTGGTAAGGATGTAGAGTTCTCCCGACGCATCCCTTCCTAGACGGAGGTCCACGCGGTTAGTTCCGCAGAGTTCCGCAAGGGTTTTCACGTCACCGTTCCAACGTACCCGCCATTCATATATCGGCACAGATTTTCCAAATGCCAACTTATCGGTTTCCAAATAGAATAACCTTCCCCTTACGATGTCTCCAAAAAAGTATTTGCCGTTAAGTTTTGGCTTTTTGTTTCCCCAATATTCAAAACCACCTGAAATGGCATTTCCCTCGTCGTGATCATACATAGCCACCGGGTAAGTGAACCCCCAGTCTGCATCGTTTTGGGGCAACTCAAACACCTGGTTGATATCTATCTCGTGGTCGATTACCCAAATACCCTCCCGTATAGGCCAGCCATAATCCTCTCCCGGATGTACCATATAAATGGACTCTACTTTTCCCTGACCGATATTGGTTGCGAGTTTCTGCCCCGCCCTAGTCCAAGTGAGCCGATGAGGATTGCGAAAGCCATGGGTGTAGATTTCGGGTAGCTTCTTGGTATCTCCTACAAACGGATTCGACGGAGGGATACCGTAGTTTCCGTTTCGACTGTTTGTACCCGTTGGATCAATGCGAAAAATACTTCCCCAAGCCTGCGTAGGCCCGTGGGAAATGAAAGGGTATCCTGCGCCAAGACTTCCACCATCTCCGATACAGATGTACAGCAAACCGTAATCTTCGTCGCCGGGCTTGGCGAGTGGATTGAAGGTAAGTTCCTGCATCCCGTGGATACCGGTTACCATGTCTATGCGAAACAGCTCACGCCTCTCCCCTCGAAAAGGCTTGCTTTCGGGATTGTAGGCTCGCCATTCCTGCACCACCCATTGAAGCGTTGACTTAATTGAATCTCCGTAGGCAAAATCCGCCGTGGCTGTACCCGGCTGCTCGGTATGAGACGTGTACAGTAAACCGTTTTTGGCAAACTCAGGGTGAAAAGCATAGCTCCCAAATCCGGTTCCAAGTCCTGGCTTATCGATGAAATGCGGCATTTCGGCCTTTACATCCAAGTAAACCTCTGAGGTTCCATTCGTCAAATGATGCAGTTTGCCCCGCTGGTCGCTGATATATAATTCCCCACTAGCACTTTCATAATCCAACTTTACGATCCGAGTGCGGGGCATCTCTTCACTAGATAGCGGTAGCTGGGCCACCAACTCTAGGTCTACTACCAAGTCAGACAGCGGTATCGGCTCTGGTATGGGGTTGGTAACGGAGTCTGCTCTCGTCTGCTTAGCTTGCGCTGAGGCCTCAAATTGGTGCATGTAAGCGATCAGGGCATCAATACTCCCTTCCCCCAAATAAGAAAATCCCGGCATATAAGACTGGTACCTGGCAAAAAGCGCTTGGCCCCTCTCGTCACCAGAATCAATCACCTGGGTGGGATTGGCAATGAACGCCCTTAACCAATGTACAGATACTTCTCTGGTCAACCCTCCCAATCGTGGACCAATACCGTCTTGGTCAAATGCATGACAAGTGGCGCAGTTTTGCTCAAACAGCCTTTCTCCTTCGGCAAGCGTAAGTTGATCTATTCGAATCAAATCCTCTACTTTCTCCTCACGAGGAGAACAGGAAAAAGCTACTACGAATAAATAGAGTAGGATGTTCGTTCGGAAATTGGCTACTGTGGGATTCATGTGATGTTTGGACGTTAAAAGAATGGCTAAAATAGCGGGATTTTTTTGAATCAAAAAACTCCCCTATTCCTTTAGTTCGTTCATCAAAGTTTAGAGTGAATTATCTGTTACTTGAGCATCTTGACGATTACCTAATTCTAATCATGCAATTTTTCTCCTAAATACTCTTTATACAATCTAACTGCTCTTTTTAAATGAGACTTTGTACTTGATGATAACTTCTGATATCTTTCTGACTTGGAAAAGCCATAGGTGACTTCAGGCTCATGAAGCGTCATATCATCAATATCAATTATCTCGTCAGCTCTTAGAAGATGGGATCTAACATCTCTTGAGCTTCTTTCCTTCAGGTTTTTTTTTGATTGAAGCCATTTTACAAATTCCTGATCAATTGATTTTCTTTTCTTGTACATACATATGCCAAATGGTGTTTAAAAACTGCTTTAGCTACATACTCAGCGAGCTTTATCGGAACAGCATTTCCGATGAGTTGCTCATTGGTTGTCTTTGAGTTAGATGGGAATATGAAGTCTTTTGGAAAGGTTTGAATTAAAGACCTCTCAAATGTTGAAAGTTCTCTTATCCCGTCAATTTTTACAGGATCATTAGGATGTCCAGTATAACCTGCCGGAACAGGTCTATTTACTCCACGTATCGTTGGAGAAGGCTCATCAATAGAAAATATCGCTCTTCGACTATAATTTCTAGGATGTCTATAATAAAACTCAACATCAAAAACTCCATTAAAAAAGGCTCGGATAGTCATAGGACTATTTGATAAATTTTTCTTTAAATCATACAAAAGGAACCCATCAAGTGAATTTTGCAAGCCAATTGAAAAAAACCTCTTCCGTTTCTGAGGAGCACCGCATAGGCTAGCGTCAAGAACAACTTCTGTGATACCGTAACCGGAATCCTTTAATATTTTTCGAGCACCTTTATAGGCCAAGCTGTTTCGTGATCTATCTACATTTTCCATCACGTACCATTTGGGCCGAACACTTGCAACTATCTCTGCAAATGATCTGGTTAAGTCAGCTCGATTTCCCTCAAGTCTTTTTCCAGCATGAGAGAAGTCCTGGCATGGTGGTCCACCGAAAATTATATCAGGATTTGCACCAGATATATCTTTCAAGTACAACTTATAATTACTTAGATCAGCCTTTTCAATGGGATGTTCAAAGTTCTTCTTGTAACACTTAATGGCCTCATCCCAATACTCATAAGCTTTAATAACCCTAATATTTGCCATTTCAAAGCCGAGAGTCATTCCTCCACAACCCGAAAAAAGATCTATCCCTATCATTTCTTTGTCTTTATTAGTTTATTAACTTACAGTGCAATTTACGTTAGATTTTAATGACGTCAAAATATTGACGTCAAAATATTTATGACTAAAACTCAACCAGGACTTTACGGAATTCAAAACTCCAATCGCTCAGGAAATAATCTTTGGGGAAAAAATCAGTTTAACAGTACATTTCCAGCCTCTCTTGCATGCTATATGAGAGATAAAGCAATCAAGGCTGTCTATTTGTCGCTAGATTCTAATTTGAAAGTTCAAGCGTCGGAAATTGAAATAGATGAAGTCTTCAACACTAAAATTGAAAATTCAAAACTCTCCTTTAATTTTGAAACCAAGTATGATGCCTATCAAAAATTTGCTTTTGATGATATAAAAGGTATTGATCTAGTTGTTTGTGATCAAAATTCGCAACTAAGAGCATTAGAAGTTAAGCTAACGGTAATTCCTGACAATAGCACAAGTAATCAAGATGAAAAAGATTGGGGTTCAGAAATTGTAATAAGACCTGCAACTACTTCTTATTCAGCATTAGGAATTGCGCATTCATGCGAGAGTGACTTTTCTCGAATTCGTAGTATCTTTGAGCCAGTTTGTTCTAAAATTCAACACTGGGATAGCATAATTGAGATAGACTCTAAAAGAACTAATATTTTGAGTTCGCTAAACACTTTTCAAATAGAATTTAAAGAGAAGCAGAAACCATTTCTCATACAACCAATATGGAAGACAAAAGGTAAATCTCCGATCCTTGACGAAAACGCATTTGACCTATTTGTTTGGTCTGATTTTGCTATATGCAGACCTTTTATTGATAAGTCAAACGAAGGTACTGGCTATGTAAATCGATTCATGCGAAGTTCCGCTAGGCTTACTAGAATCCTATATGAACTATCAACAACCCACAAAACCAACATTCAAAGGATTTATACTGAAATGGCTTTTGGCTTGCAAAGCGATAAAGAATTTGCATTAAGCGGCAAGGTCACTAAAAACTATATGAACCATGAGCGGAGGACAAGCCCAATATTAAAACCGCAAATCCTTAAAGAAATAATTTTAAACGGAGGAGAAAAAATGCTAAGTCCTGAGCGCAGATTCGATCAAACAATATATTATACGGCAGAGGGCCTTTTTGGAGCAATTTAATAGGCAGGGAGCAAATAAGACTACAACAAAACCTTATCTACTATTCTACGAAAGATCCTCTTTTTGAATCAATACTTTCCGTACAATACTCAACTTACATTCCTGATGTAATGAACATATAAGTCCATAAAAGCAATTGTTCGTTCCTGTAAAAACTGCACTTATTGATTCTTTCATTCCGTATATTTGCAGATTACCCAAAATACGGATTGGATGAAACACGCTTACCGCTTTTATATCATTATTTCCCTGCTGTTGGTTGGGTCATTGGGTTCAGATAAACTGTCAGCCCAGCAACGCAGCAATGTAAAAATTACGGGTCGCATACTGGATGACCAAAGTCAACAGGGATTGGGGTTTGCCACCGTCAGTGTATACACAGCGGATGGTGAACAGGACAGATTGGTCAACGGAGGCATTACCCAAGAGGATGGCCGTTTTAGCCTTGATATTCCCACAGGAAGCTATTACTTGCTCCTGGAGTTTATGGGCTACGACTCCCGTAGGATCGACGAAGTGCAGGTAACTTCCGAACGAGCGACGATCAATTTGGGGGACTTTCCCATGCAGCCCAGCACCGCGGCCCTGGACGAAGTGGTAGTTACCGGGGAAAAAACGCTGATGGAATTGAGCTTGGATAAGCGGATCTTTAATGTAGGCAAAGACCTGGCAAATGCGGGAGGATCGGCTACCGATATTCTGATGAATCTCCCATCCATCAACGTAGATCCCGAAGGAAACGTACGGCTTAGGGGCAGTGACAATGTACGTATTTTGATTGACGGAAAACCTTCTGGCTTGGTCAGCTTCAAGGGAAGCAGCGGTCTTCAACAGCTTCCTGCCAACCTAATTGAGTCTGTGGAAGTGATTACCAATCCCTCCGCCCGCTACGAAGCGGAGGGTATGGCAGGGGTTATCAACATTGTGTTGAAAAAAGAAAACTCACAAGGATTCAATGCATCCTTTGAAGGGATTTCCGGGAACCCTACCAACTTGGGCTTTGCGGCAAATCTGAACTACCGGCGCAAGAATATCAACTGGTTTGTCAATTATGGCCTTGCCTACCGCAGGGTGCCCAGAGAGGGTTTTCTTCGGCAGGATGTCACGGTTCAGGATTCCACATTTTATACAGAGCAGTTTACGACAGGCACCGTGAACGGCATCAACAACAACATTCAGGCAGGCCTAGATTACTACTTTAACGATAACAGTATTCTCACCGGATCCTATCTATTCAGAAGAAGTGACGCAAAACGTATCACGGACATCCGCTACGAGGACTATTTGTCCAATGGCGTGATGGAAGGTTACTATCAGCGGCGTCAGGATGAAGACGAAAAGGAACCGAACTCGGAATATAATATCAGCTACAAGAGATCATTTGAGCAGGCAGGTCATCAATTAACCACTGCGGTCACTTATCTAGACTATTGGGAAAACTCTGACCAAGTATACACCGAGTTTGGGTTTCAACCCAACGGCACACCTATCCCATCCAGAAATTTGGTTCAGACATCCATAAACGATGAATTTGAACGGCAATGGCTTTTCCAGTTAGACTATACCAAGCCGGTTTTTAAAGATGGAAATTTTGAAACCGGTATCAGAAGCAGTTTTCGGGACATGGAAAACGACTTTATCGTAAGTGAACAGCAAGAATCGGGTGATTTCGAGCCGCTCCCGGGGTTGGAGGATATCTTTCTGTACGACGAAAATATCCATGCTGCCTATGCAATCCTGGGTAATAAAAACCAAAAGCTTTCTTACCAAGGAGGGCTTCGTGCCGAATACACCGACGTACAAACCACCTTGGTACGCGCCAATTCGGTAAATCCCCGCCAATATGCCAACCTATTTCCGAGCGCGCACGTGACCTACAACATCAGCCCAGATGATGCCATGCAGGTAAGCTACAGCCGGCGGATACGGCGGCCTTTTTACAATGACCTTAGTCCCTTCATGACATTTTCAGATGCACGGAATTTCTTTAGTGGAAACCCTGACCTGGATCCCGAATTCACCGATGCCTACGAGCTCGGACACATCAAGTACATGGACAGAGGATCGATCTTTTCTACCGTTTATTTTAGAAATACCAAAGACAAGATAGAGCGTATCCGAACAGTGGATGAAGAGGGGAATGCCATGACATTGCCGGAAAACCTGCTTTCCGAGCGGTCATACGGGGCAGAATTTACCAGCGACTTCAATCCCACTGAGTGGTGGAAAATAGACCTAAACCTAAACCTTTTTTACGCCCAAATAGATGGGAGCAACATCATGGAAGAATACAAGCGCGATACCTACAGTTGGTTTGCCCGATTTACCTCACGCTTCAGCCTACCCAATACGTTGGACATCCAAGTTCGCACCAACTACGAAGGAAGGCAGCGCGTAGCGCAAGGAATCAGAAAGGCGCTTTACTATGCCGATATTTCTGCCAGCAAGGATATATTCAACGGCAGAGGAACCCTTATCCTGAATGTGATGGACATTGCAAACAGCAGGCGTACCCGCATGGTCTTTGAGGGGCCTGGATTTTTGACCGAAAGCGATGTCCTTCCACGAAGACGGCAAATCAACCTCTCGCTCAACTACCGAATTCGGCAAAGTAAGACCGCTAAAAAATCGGATATCCTGGGAGATGATTAATTCGCAGGATTTCTGCTGTCCTCTCTTCTATTCGGTCTAGCAATCAGCTGTTCCGTTACGGGTCAAAATAAGCAACATGGAAACAGGTTCGTTACCCAAACACTTGCCCTGTTCGTTTGTTTTTGCTCTAATATGAAGTATAAAAGAGCAATTTGTTGGTTTAGAAATGACCTGAGGCTGCACGACAATGAAATGTTGGCACAGGCGTTGCGCCATTCAGAAGAAGTCATTCCGGTGTTTTGTATAGACCCGCGGAGTTTTCAAAGGACACCGTTGAATTTGGAAAAAACCGGGCCCTTTCGGGCGAACTTTATCCGTGAATCCCTGATAGATCTTGAAAAGAGCCTCCAGTCTACGGGTGCAGACCTGATCCTGCTGAACGGCCATCCCGAAGAGGTATTGGTAACATTTGCCGAGCAAAATCAGGTAGCAGCCATTTTCTTCTCCGAAGAAGTCACCTACGAAGAAAAGCAGGTCGAAAAGGCCCTGTACTTAAACGGAAAAAAGAAAGGTATTGCCACCCAAAGCTACTGGCAAGCCACCCTTTTTCACCCCGAAGACCTTCCATTTCCCATCCCTCGCCTTCCAGAGATATTTACCACTTTCCGAAAGGCCTGTGAGAAGGAGTCCGTGATCAGGCAATTGTTTCCCACTCCTGTCACCATTCCGTTCCCGGCGGAACTAAAATCAACGGGAACTATCCCCTCGTTGGGAGAATTGGGTCTGGAATCCCCAAATCCATCCGAGAAGGCCGTGCTATCCTTTATGGGGGGTGAGACACAAGGACTGAAACGGGTGGAACATTATCTATGGGAAACGGACGCCATTGCCCGATACAAGCAAACTCGAAACGGATTGACTGGGGCTGACTATTCGAGCAAGTTTTCCCCTTGGCTAGCCGTAGGCTCCTTATCTCCCCGTTGGATTTATGCCGAAATCCGGAAATATGAAAAGGAGGTGGAAAAAAACGACTCTACTTACTGGCTGATTTTTGAATTGATTTGGCGGGATTATTTTCGCTTTATTTCCAAAAAACACGGAGACCGAATTTTTAAGCGCTCAGGCATACAGCCAGAAACAAGAGTCTGGAAGCAAGATAACCTACTGTTTAATGCATGGGCAACGGGTATGACGGGTATCCCCTTTATCGATGCCAATATGCGGGAACTGAATCAGACAGGCTTTATGTCCAACCGAGGTCGGCAGTTGGTCGCCAGCTTCCTGGCCAACGATATGGGCTTGGATTGGACCTGGGGTGCGGCCTACTTTGAAAGCAAACTCATCGATTACGATGTATGTAGCAACTGGGCTAACTGGATGTATGTAGCCGGAGTTGGCAACGACCCGCGATCGGACCGCTATTTTAACCTGACTACACAGGCCAAAAACTACGATCCAGATGGAGATTATGTGCGGCAGTGGCTGCCCGAATTGAGCGCCATCCCCGGATTCAGAATCCATCGGCCGGACCTGATGGCAAAAAGTGACCTTTCTGCACTAGGCATCAATTTGGGCACGGACTATCCCCACCTAGTCTTCAAACCCAAAATCTGGTAGAAACCTATCTGGCCAATACCTGCACCTCCCGATGACGAAAACAGTCTACCAAATGGTCATTGACCAATCCCGTGGCCTGCAAATGCGCATAGAGGGTGGTGCTGCCAAGAAATTTAAAGCCACGCTTTTTCATATCCTTGGCCAATTTATCGGAGACTTCTGTGGTGGCAGGAACTTCGGAGAGGGCTTTCCAATGATTTTGGATAGGTTTACCGTCTACAAATTTCCAAATATAGTCCGTAAAGGATCCCTCGTTTGCTTGCACTTCCAGGAGCCTTCGGGCATTGTTTATCGCCGCAGCTATCTTCAGGCGATTCCGGATGATTCCGGAATCCTGCAAAAGCAACTCGACCATGCTATCCGGGAAAGCTGCTACCTGTGCGTAGTCGAAGCCGGCAAAGGCATGTGCATACCCCTCCCGTTTCTTGAGTATAGTGGCCCAGTTGAGTCCGGATTGGGCACTTTCCAGAATCAGAAATTCGAAATGACGGTGATCATCGTATACCGGTACACCCCACTCCTCGTCGTGGTACCGTTGGTATGCCTCAAATCCTTTGCACCAGGGGCAGCGGAATTTATCTTTTTCTCGCATATAGCTTCTTGATGGATGAATAGGGATGAAAATCAAAATAAACTAACTGCCTACACGCTCAGGGCGGTTGAAGAAAGCCCATTCCGGTGGCATTTATCTCTGTAACAAATCGAGTCAATGTTCCGGAACCTATGCGTGCTAGTGGTTCCGCAAAAATATTGCATTCACCATCAGCAGTTTCCCTCCCTCCCAAAATCCTCGAAACAGCGGATTATCCACAAAATAAACAAGTTCTCCTTTGCCGTATTTTTCGTATCCAATGACCAGGGATTGGTGGAGCGACTCCTTGGCTTTACGGCCAATGAAACCTGCTCGGTGATTTGTCCCAGAGGGGATGAAACCAACATTCACTCCCCCTTTCTCAAGATAGGCATACCGGGTAGCCCGGTTTTTCAGCGTATAGTAGGCACTGCCTACCCCATAGCCGAGCGGGTGGGTACTGTCTATTTGCACTTGTAACACCGCACCGATTACTTCTTCCGAGATCCGAAGCCGGTCCCGCAGTTGGTAGGGCGAGGTAAGCTCCTCCTCTGATCCGATGTGGGTAGCTTCAAAAATGCGGCTTTCCTCCTCTTCGTCACGGTACTTTTTCAGGCCGGAACCTTCTTGGTCTGCAAAGGAAGCTAACGCTTCTTCCGTTGCGACCAGCCGACCGCCTTGCTGCACCCACTCTCTTAGCTTTTGTATGCCGGGGTTTGACAGGTTTCCATAGTCCCCCGAGGGCAATACAATCACTTCATAGGTAGTCAAGTCCATCGTGGGCAGCCGTGTCCAGTCGATCATGACAAAGGGATAGGCGAGTTCCTCTTCCAAAAAATGCCAAAGTTCGCCTACTTGCAGTGAATTTGATTTTTCACCCGCTATCACCGCCAGTTTGGGGGCTTTCAGGGCTTGCACCTGGGCCGAGCCAAAGTCCTTACCGCTATCGACGAATCCCGTGCGTGTTTTTCCCAAAGGTACTTCGAAGGTATTTGCTATATCAGTTACCGTTTTATGAAAATCAGCCACGCGCTCATTGCCACCTCGGGTGATAATCAGGGTGCCGACGGGGTAAGAGGTCTCCCCAATACGAAAACCATAGGCGGCGTTACGCACCCGTATGCCCGATTTCATCAAGGCACTCAAAAATTTTGCGTGCTTCATAGCATGCCAAGGAGCCAAATACGCCAATGTGCCCGAATCGGGCTGATTGAGCTGAAATTCACTGCCTATATACGCCTGCCCCGGATCCAGTCGGCTTTCCAACGCATAGGATTCCAAATTAAACGCATAAGGCAACGCCCAAGAGGTGATGTCATAGGTGAGGCTATCCGTCAGCACAGGCTCCGGTTCAAACAGCACTTGGGTGAGCACAGATTTGGGCTGGTAAGCGGTGATGATCAAATCCTCAGGGTCCATGGTAAACCGTTCGGTTGTCCCTTTTAGGTAATGAAATCCGGAAAGGGGCGCATGCCTGCCACTTTTCCCGTAGCGAATGCCGTTTTTATCCAAGAGATCCAGCAGCGGCTGTACCTTGTCCGGTGCGTTGGATGCTTTGATGACAAAGCTTTTGTAGCGTGATTTGGGCTGCGTGCTATTGAATCGGTAGTATTCGGCAAATTCATCCAGGACTTGTTGGGAATGGGTGGCGGTAGTTTCGATGGCCGATACGGCCGTGGTGTGGTGATGAAGAATCCGGTCAGTTAAGGTAACCGTGTCGCCGAGGGCATTTAGCATGCCCAATCCAGCCCTTCCGGAGCCACCCTGCTCGATAGTCATCCCAATAGCTCCAGTGTACATGGGATAGGTGTCGCCGTAGCTGGGATACAGTAGGTCAAAGTCTTCCTTGGTATAGTAAAACCAATTGTTTTCGTCAAAATACCGCGCCGTGTTCCTGCCAAACCACTCTTGAAAGGTTTGCTGAAACGGCGACAACTGCTCATGGATAGGCGCTGCTGCGGGCGCAAAATAATAGGGTGCGTCAATGCCCATTTCGTGAAAGTCTACATGGACATGGGGCAGCCATCGGTTATACAATTCCATGCGTTGCCGGGATTCCCGCTGGGTCTGCCAAACCCAGTCCCTGTTGAGATCAAAAAGGTAATGGTTTGGCCTGCCACTGGGCCAAGGCTCTAGGTGTTCCATGGATTGGGGGTCTGGCTGCAATTGGCCGTGCGCCTTTTGCGCATACCAGCCTACGTAGCGTTCATGCCCGTCGGGATTCAGGCAGGGATCAATCACTAACAGGGTGTTTTCCAACCAACCGCTAACTTCCTTTTGCTGCGGATCCACCGTGGCGTAGAGGGTCATCATGGCGGCTTCAGAAGATACCGCCTCATTACCATGCACGTTGTAACTCAACCAAGTGATGGGAAGACGGGTTTGCGGCGTACCTTCGAGCAATCCCGCCCTGCGCAGGTTATCCTCCTGAATTTGGTCCAGCCGATCAATATGGGATTTTGACGATACGTAGGCTACGAGCAGGGGTCTATGCTCTACCGTCTCCCCATAATACTCCAGGACTACCTCATCATTTTCTGCAGCGACATGCTCAAAATACGCCACTACGCGGTGGTGGGGTGTAAAGCGGCTTCCAAGCTCGTAACCCAAAAATGCGGCAGGGCTTTTGGTTTGTGCCATCGCCGAAAAAAAAGGCATTAAGCAAAGAAACAATACATAGATTATTCTCATAAAATGGCTATAAAAGATACGATTTGGATAAGCGGTACGCAGCCCGATGCAAGTTGGAAAATGGGCACATCGAAAAACCAATACCAGGATGATTTTCGATTACATATTTCTAATGGCTTCCTTCCGCGGGATGGCAATGCTCCACATGCCCCTAAGCTCTCCTGCCTTGTAGCCGGTGGCTTTGTCTCCGGGATATTTTTCATTGATTTTGGCAAGCGTAGCCGCTTCAATCTCCGTATTTGGATCACCGTGGCATTGAAGGCATAAGCCACCGGGGATTACGATAGCCTTCGTATAGAGAAGCACTTCTCCATCCTCCAGTTTTTGGATGTTCGGCTGGTTTGCCTCGCCCTGCTCCGTATTGTAGGCATAGGCTTCCAACAGACTTTTCTCCATTTCAGAAGGCGCATTGGCGGGGTTTCGGTTTTTCAGCGATACTCGTTTGACGACTACTTGGTGTTTATCGGCCACTTTTTGGGTGATCGGTAGGGCCTCGGCGTGGCAGAATTCGACCGCACCGGCAGCTCCATTTTCGGCAATGGCTTTCTGTAGGGTTTCGATCAATGCCGTTTGCGCCTCTCCACTGATTTGATCCCCCCATTTCATCGTAAATTCGAGCAGCTCTGCCTCGTTGACCTTTTTGATCTCGGTGGCTTTTTGAATTTCTTTAAAGGTCTCCCGGTCTACGGATTTTTCTGATCCGCAGGCAATTAACACAAACAGGGATGGGACAATCAGCAGGAATCGATAAATCTTCTTCATGACTTTCAATATTTAGTGGTCTCAAAGGTCGCGTGGGTTTTCCGTTGAATGGATTCGGTGCCTACACGGCCTGTCGCTCCTTAACAGCGCCTCGGCGTGCGAATGATAGGAACCGTAGCATGGCTTTCCGATAAGTCACCCTTCGCTACCCGAAAATAACAAAATTCCGACGGTATTGATTGCATTGCGGCTACAAATACCCACAGGCATTACAATACTCTCAAAAAAGAAACACCCAATCCACATTATTTCTTAATTTTGCCCTCCAAATAATTCCATTATGCTTGACAAATTAGAAGCTATCAACGAAAGGTTTGAAGAAGTGGGCCAGCTGATTATCCAACCGGATGCGATGTCCGATATGGGTAAGTATACCAAGCTCACCAAAGAATACAAAGACCTGGAAAAGGTGGTGGAGGTTTATAAAGCGTATAAATTGGTACTGGAAAACCTACAGAGTACCAAGGCGATCCTCGACAAGGAAAAAGATCCTGACTTTCGGGAGATGGCCAAGCAGGAGCTCGATGAGTTGAAGGAACAGCAGGAAAGCATGGAGTCAAACCTACGGGCCATGTTGATACCCAAAGATCCGAATGACAGCAAAGACTGTATTTTGGAAATACGCTCGGGTACGGGCGGTGACGAAGCGGCCATTTTTGCAGGGGACCTATTCCGAATGTATGAGCGGTTCTGCGAAAAACAGGGATGGAACCTTACCGTGTTGGACTTGACATTTGGCACGGCGGGCGGTTACAAAGAGATCATCAGTACCGTGTCGGGCGCCGATGTGTACGGCATGTTAAAATACGAATCCGGGGTTCACCGGGTGCAGCGGGTGCCAGCTACCGAAACCCAGGGTCGGGTGCATACTTCTGCCGCGACTGTGGCTGTGTTACCGGAGATGGAAGAGGTGGACGTGCAACTGGACATGAATGATATCCGGAAAGACACGTACTGTTCTTCGGGGCCGGGCGGCCAATCGGTGAATACCACTTATTCTGCGGTTCGTCTAACCCACACCCCCACTGGCATTGTCGTGACGTGTCAGGATCAAAAATCCCAGATCAAAAACTTTGAAAAGGCACTCAAAGTACTTCGAAGCCGTATCTACGAAATCGAACTGGCCAAACACAACGAAGCGGTGGGTGCCCAACGAAAATCCATGGTGGGAAGCGGAGACCGTTCGGACAAGATCAGAACCTATAATTATCCCCAAAGCCGGGTCACCGACCACCGCATCAATAAGACGGTATACAACCTGCCGGATGTGATGGAAGGAAACATCGAGGAGTTTATTCAAGCGCTCCGCTTCGCGGAAAATGCCGAGAAAATGAAATCCGGTGGAATCGATGACTAAATCAGTCGGAATCATCCTGTCGCGTTCTTGCCTCATCGACCTCTTCATTCAGCCGACCAAGCCCTTAACATACTAAGCATGATTTCAGTTGACAACATTTCCGTTTTGCATGGTGGCAAGTCTCTTTTCAGCGACATTTCCTTTTCCATCAACGAAAACGACAAAATAGCCCTAATGGGTAAAAACGGCGCCGGAAAATCGACCATGTTGAAGATTATCGCCGGGATTTCCAAGCCGTCCAAAGGAGGGATTTCCGCCCCCAAAGACGCAGTAATCGCCTACCTCCCCCAGCATCTCCTAACCACAGACGAATGTTCGGTGGCCGAAGAAACAGCCAAGGCATTTGCCTCCTACCTAGGTATGCAACGGGAAATCGAGCAACTAAACGAAGAACTGAGCACGCGAACGGACTACGATTCCGACGATTACTACAAGATCATCGAAAAAGTATCCGAACTGAGCGAGAAATTCTATGCCATCGAAGAGGTAAATTACGAAGCGGAAGTAGAAAAGGTACTGTTGGGCCTGGGCTTTAGCCGTTCCGACCTGACCCGGCCTACCTTGGAGTTCTCCGGAGGCTGGCGTATGCGCATCGAGCTGGCAAAGATCCTGCTGCAAAAGCCTGACCTAATCCTTTTGGATGAACCGACCAATCACTTGGATATTGAATCCATTCAGTGGCTGGAGGAGTTTCTCACGGAGAAAGCGAAAGCGGTGGTGGTTATTTCCCACGACCGGGCATTTGTGGACAACGTTACCAACCGCACCATCGAGGTGACCATGGGCCGAATCTACGACTATAAGGCAAAATACAGCCACTACTTGGAGTTGAGGAAAGAGCGCCGAGAGCAGCAGCAAAAGCAATACGAGGAGCAGCAAAAGATGATTGCCGATACGCAACAGTTTATTGACCGGTTCAAAGGCACCTACTCCAAAACACTGCAAGTGCAGTCTCGGGTCAAGATGCTGGAAAAGCTGGACATCGTCGAGGTGGATGAAGTGGACAATTCCGCACTGAAGCTGCGTTTTCCGCCTTCTCCCCGCTCGGGCAAATATCCGGTGATCGTGGAGGACCTATCCAAATCCTACGGCGATCATGTGGTGTTTAAGGATGCCTCCATGATTATAGAGCGCGGACAGAAGATTGCCTTTGTGGGTAAAAATGGAGAGGGAAAGTCAACCATGGTGAAAGCCATCATGGGAGAGATAGACTTTGACGGCAAGTGCGAACTGGCCCAAAACACGCAAATTGGCTACTTTGCCCAAAACCAAGCCTCGCTGCTGGATGAGAGCCTTTCGATATTTGATACCATCGATCAAATAGCGGTGGGTGAGATACGGACAAAAATCAAAGACCTACTCGGGGCCTTTATGTTTGGTGGGGAGGAATCTGCCAAAAAGGTAAAGGTACTTTCCGGAGGAGAAAGGACCCGATTGGCCATGATGAAGCTGTTGCTGGAGCCCGTTAACCTGCTGATTCTGGATGAGCCGACGAACCATTTGGACATGAAGACCAAAGACATCATCAAAGATGCCCTAAAAGCGTTTGATGGAACCTTGATTGTCGTTTCGCATGACCGGGACTTCTTGGATGGGCTGGTGACCAAGGTGTTTGAATTTGGGAATAAGCGGGTAAGGGAGCACTTTGAGGACATCAACGGGTTCCTGCGAACGAAGAAATTGGAAAACCTCCGTGAGGTGGAGCGAAAACAATAACCACAAACCTGCGTTTAAGCTACATTGATACCGTGCAACTTTTCGCTCCTAACTGGCCGCTTGGAGTGAAAACCGAAGGATATAACGTGAATCAACTACCTAATAGATGGAAGAGATCGTAAAGAACTGGGAGAGGGCGAAAGCCTATACCAAAGAGTACCTGGATACCATGCCCGAGGCTAGCTATTCGTTGAAACCTACCCCGCAGATCCGCTCATTTGCGGATCAAATGCTACACTTGGCTGATGGGAATTTTTCCTTTGCTGCCTTAGCTGCGGACGTAACTTGCCCGGTGGGGTTCGGAGAATGTGAGCAGAGCAAGGACAAATCCAAGGCAACGGTTACCAAGTGGGTGCTGGACAGTTACGATTTTGTGATCGAGCAGCTCAGAAACATGGAAGATGCTGACCTGGCCGAGATTACCACCCTGTTTGGCAGATACAAGATGAGTCGAAGGGCTGTGTTTGACACCCTTTACGAGCATCAGACACACCACAGAGGGCAAACAACTGTCTACCTCCGGCTGGCTGGGGTTGTACCGCCGGGACAGAAGCTTTTTTAGGTCTATTTATCGAGAGCTGGTTTTCCAATGCAAAAATATCCGAACGGAATACCAAAAAATAAAAAAAACCTTACAATCAGTCAGTACGTTCATTAATTTATATTTATACTGGTAAAGTGCCAGACGCAACTGATTGTATATGAAATATCTACCAACCGCCATTTTTGCAGTCATCACGCTAGTAGTCATAGGTTCTTGCTTGGATCAAAATGAGAACGAAGTCGTGGTGTCCTGTGAACCTAGCACAGCCGAATACGGTGGGTTTATCCTCAAATTTTATGGTGATAACCCCACGCAGTCGTCCTTTCGAAACCCTAGTAGGCAGGAAACGGTTTGCTGGGAGGATATGTATCCCATTGAGATTAGTGGATCTGGTGTCGGAAACTGTGGATTGGGTTATGAAGACGTTGAAAATCCCGTAATGGGAACGGCCATATCCTTGGTAGAATATGATCCGAATGCCGAGGAATTCACCTATGCCAAAAGGTACTTGGAGGTCAGGGCTGTTTTTGCCTGTGAGGATTTCAGTACACGGGCATCTTTTTTCAACCTCTTTGTCCCTGCTGCCTATGGCTTTGCGGATGAGTTTGATGATTTCGGTAATTTCGTCATTGAGTATCTGGAGGATGGTGTTCGGTATTCCAGTTTGGGAGTGAGTAATGCCTTATTTGATGTAACCCTTTCGGACATTGAAACAAGTTCCGATCAGGATGCAGATTACATCCGGGCCACGGTAAGATTCAGTGCTTTGCTGAGAGCTGAAAACGGTGACTACCTGCTGGTGGAGAATGCGGAAGTCAGCGGCCGATTTTTCAGGATGTCTCCTTTTGGTGCTGAATGGGAAGATTGATGTAACTTTGAATGAAGCATTGACCAAGCCTCTAAAAATAAATGCGGGACCGAGCCCCCACATTTGTTGGAGTGATCCCCTTTGCCTATTTTTTGCGCCCATGGCGTGAACCCATTTCTCCCGGAAAAACTGGAGCAGATCTATTGAAGATAACAATCCAACACCCCTGCAGAAGTTAGAAGACTTTGCTACTGGCTTTTTGATTCCTTCCCGTAACGAGGGAGACAAATCCATCTCTATTTTCCTTTGCGTCCTGGCGCCTTTGCGTGAACCTCTTTTTCCCGGAACGACTGACGGGCATGTTGAAGATCTCAGGGCTAACGCCCCTGGGTGGCTGTTGGGAATATGCGGATTCTACCAAGATGACAGGGCTACGCCACTTTGGGTTGGTCGAAGACTTTGCTACTGGCTTTTTGATTCCTTCCCGTAACGAGGGAGACAAATTCAACTTTATTTTCCTTTGCGTCTTTGCGCCTTTGCGTGAACCTCTTTTTCCCGGAACGACTGACGGGCATGTTAAAGATCTCCCGGCTAACGCCCCTGGATGGTTGTTGGGAATATGCGGATTCTACCAAGATGACAGGGCTACGTCCCTTTGGGTTGGTCGAAGACTTTGCTACAGGTATTTTTGATTCCTTCCCGCAATGAGGGAGACGATCTCATCCCTTCTTTTTCCTTTGCGTCTTTGCGCCTCTGCGTGAACCTCTTTTTCCCGGAACGACTGACGGGCATGTTGAAGATCTCAGGGCTAACGCCCCTGGGTGGCTGTTGGGAATATGCGGATTCTACCAAGATGACAGGGCTACGCCACTTTGGGTTGGTCGAAGACTTTGCTACAGGTATTTTTGATTCCTTCCCGTAACGAGGGAGACGATCTCATCCCTTCTTTTTCCTTTGCGTCTTTGCGCCTCTGCGTGA
>NZ_JACVCV010000019.1 GCF_017811155.1 Lunatimonas salinarum
GCATTATAATGCAATATCAAAAAAAATAAAGTCCGATTAATAGGGGGCTAGACCAGCAGAATAATCCCTATGCACGACATGCTGTCGAGATTGTTACTGAAATTGATTCTCCTTACAAGTTAACTATGAGGAAAAATGAGTACTGGGATATTCCTGCTTTTAATCCATATTTTTCTAATCCTAATTTAAAAAAACCACCAGTAATCGAGGAAAAAATTAATAATATTACCTTGTTGGGTAATTCGTATTTAGGCAATAATGAGAATGCTCTCACAGATTCTGAAATAAATAGTATGAGTTTGCTATTTGGTTCTTATAAGAGAGAAATAAATAGATTGAGGAGTAAAAATTATCCATTATCCAAAGATATTGAAAGCATGTTTTCTTCTGTTAGCAAAAGACTTTATAAACTCCCTTTTGAAAAATGTGCTGTTGAGATAAACTCTGATGATTCAATGAAATTTACTCTTTCGTTTTCTAATGATAAACTTCTAATGATTTCTAAGAGTAGTAATTTTGAGGATTTAGGTATGTCAAAAGATCAAGTAATATATTCCTTTTTTATAAATCGTAAATTAATTTCTTCCGATGTTACGAATCTTGAAACATTTACCAAAAATTTTAAAGGATATCTTTCTCTATAATTTTTACAAAAGGTTTCGTAATTGTTATTATCCGGCTTCAATTCTTCCGAAACTTAACTACGTGCCTTTAATCAATATTCAATCCTTATTGGATAAACAAACTGTTTACATTATCCGGCGTTCTGACAAATCGGAGGAGGATACTTTCAATGAATTGGGGCTGCTCAGGAATGACGCCTTAACACCTAAGGATATTCCGTTTTTGTCATTAAATATTTTGGGAGGACGTTTTATGCCAGAACATTCAAAATTTAGAATTCTTAATGAGGGTATAAAAAAATGGAATAACAGGAAGTATATTTCGCTTTTAGATCATTTAAAAGATTTTGAGATCTTGAAAAACTATTGCCTTGTATACATAAATGCCAACGGAGTTGACGGGCAAGAAATACCGTATTTTTTACAACAATCCAACAAAGACATAAGACGTGAAGTTGATAAGTTTTTTCAGCACGTTGAAAAACCTAATTTAAGTGATGGGAAATATGAATTAAAAGCATTGTCTCGGCTTATTCATGATCCTGTAAAACTTAATTACTGGCATATGGAGCTGAATATTTTTGATTATCAGGGTTCCTCGATGAAATATAAAGGAAGTTCCTATCAAAAGGTTTTGTTTCAGCAAGTTATTTCTGACATAATTTCAGTGAATTCAAATAAAGAAGTTCCAGATTATATAAAAATACCAACCAAGTATTATAAAAATACAATTTTTTCTTGTTGATCAATGTAGGAGTTAAATCCATGTTATAAATTGATTGATGTTTATATTTCTTTAATATGATTATTATTTTTAAAAGTGACCAACGCTCAGATATTCCTCGACCACTACAATGAATTGGATAAGCTATTTGCCAAAGCATTAAATCAGACGGAGCATGCTCCTTTCTCACAACGGATAAAAGACCTCATTCCAAGGAATTCCATTGTTCGGAGTTATAAAGATGATCTTTTCCAATTGGGAAATCTCCGAAATGCCATTTCTCATCAGTCGAAAGGAGGTGTTCCTATTGCAGAACCTTTTGAAGAGACTGTTAAGCTGGTCGAGAAGATTCTCTAAGAGTTTAAGAACCCACTCAAGGTAACCCCGAAATTTCAGTTTGAAGTTTTCTCGATTGGTGAAGAAACTCAATTAATGGAGCTATTGCAGGAAATGAAGATGTCTCTTCTGAAATGTTAATGGATTGTGTGATCATTTATCCGGATTTGAATTCAGGAATTGATTCAATCACTGATCTAATGAAAGACCCAATCAAAGAATACGAGAAGGTATTTAAGATCGGAATCACCATTCCTGTTCGAACACCACCGCAGTATGGAACCAATCACACTCAAAATTGACGGTCATAACCTCGAGAACTACCATGAAAACCTACAGAGAACAACTCATTGACTGCATAAACGAGCTTTGGGAAGCAAGGGTACAGGTGTTTGGCTGTTTGGTCAGTTTTGCGATGGAAACCCATCTAAAGGAAATCGACGATGCGTTTGAAATCGGGGAGGTATTCGAGTTTCAGTATGCGCACTTCGAAGACATCGACGACACCAATATCCAACGCCTGATCGCGCTATGCAAAGAAATGGACGAAACCATTTCCAGCCTGATGAATATTAACGGGATTGATATTACGGAAGATAAGATCGACTGAGCGCCTCCCTCACCGATAATCCTTCGGATGGCCCCCAAAGTACTTTTTAAACGCCGCCGAAAAATGGGTGGCATGCTTATACCCAAGCTGTTCGGCGATATCCACGATTCTTAGGTCCTTGTCCTTTAGCAGTTCCAAGGCCTTTTCCATGCGCTTATCCTGAACAAACCCATACACCGTCTGATGAAACGCTTCCTTGAAGTGACGCTTTAGGTGGGATTCATTGGTGCCGACCTCCAAGGCCAGTTTCCGCAGACTGGGAGGATCCGCAAGTTGGTGCAACAAGATATCCCTCACCTGATGCATCTGCCGAAGTATCTTCTCGTCCGTAGCCTGGGCCTCTACCACGACATCTACTCCCTGCTCACGTTGCTGCATTAGCATCAAAACAACAAGCTCAAGCACCTTCATTTCTACCAAATGCCGTTTAAAGCAGCCCTCGTATTCATTAAATGCCAGATTGCGGATAATCTGCTGCATCACTTCCCCTAACTTGGACTCCAGGTAAATACAGTAGCCTTCCTGCTCTCCTGCTAGGGACTCCCAACCCTGAAAGCCCTCTAATCCTCGGGACACCTTTTCCAACAGCCCAAAAGAAAGGGACAATACCATGGCATCTACAGAGCTGCCAGGCAAGGACGCTACGGTACTCTTCTCTCCAGACTGTAACAGCACGCCTCGATCTTCCAAAATAGGCAGGCCCGAAGCAGCGCGGGGAAAATGCACCGACAGCCCTCCCTTCAGCACAACCCACAGCTGGTAATGACCCTTCCCTGTCAATACATCCATCTGATGGTACCTGCTCCCATCACCAGTAAAAAAGGCATAGGATACCCCCTCAGAACGGTACACCGTATGGGTAAAAAATTGCGATTCTTTATCTGAGTTCGGCTTGGCATCACCAAAGTCAGCTATCTCATCTACTAAACGAAGCATAGTATTCCTCTTAGCCTACTTGGATTGATGGATAAATTTCCTTTTTCGTCATTTTCATTTCTCCTGCCGTCATTTTCATTTCCATCCTCCCGTTAGTTTTGCATCCGTAAAGTTAACCATTTTTAGATTAAGTCTAAATAATAATTAATTCCACGCACGAATACCCCATAATACTATGACAAACAAATCCATTCTTTTTCACCTTGTATGCACAACCTGGCTTTTCATTTGGGCGGATCCTTTGGCAGCGCAGCGTGTTCACGTGAACGGTCAAGTAAAAGACGCCTATTCACGGGAGGCACTTCCCGGAGCCACCATCCAATGGAAATCTAACCCTACCACTTCTGTTACAGACGCCGAAGGAAACTTTCGTATGTACGCCAATGCGGGAGATACACTGATCGTCCGATTCTTAGGCTATAAGGAAACTATCTTTACCGCTCCCGCCGACGAACGCCTCGTGCAGCTTCTATTGGAAGAGGATATCAACCAACTCGCCGAGGTGCAGGTAACCGGGGCCTTGGGATTTTCCCGATCTTCGAAAGAATTGGGTTCCTCCGCTCAGGTGATAGATTCAGATAATCTCAACCAAGGCCGCACGGTAAACCCGCTATTTGGATTGGCATCCAAAGTGGCCGGATTACGGATCAACCAATACGACAGCAAGGTAGACCCGGCAGCCACGATCGTGCTGCGTGGCACGCGTTCCCTGCAGCGAGGTACTGGCATAGATGGACGATCGAACAACGAGCCCATCTACGTGGTGGACGGGATTCCCATCCCAAACATCAATCGACTCAATCCGAACGATATAGAAAGCGTCACGGTATTGAAAGGAGCCAATGCCGCGGCACTTTACGGCTCAGAAGGCGTCAATGGAGCCATAATGATCACGACCAAACAGGGAAGGGCCGGACAGGGAGAGGTAAGGATTTCCAATACCACGACATTTTCCAACGTTTACTTTTTGCCCAAAGCGCAGCACCTCTATGGACAGGGACAAAACGGCGTGTACAGCCCAACGGAGTACGAGTCCTGGGGACCAAGGTTTGACGGCAGCGAACGGCCGTTTGGCCTACCCCTACCAGATGGTACCCAAACCATGGTAAACTATGCTGCCCCGGCCCGTGACAATCGGCTGGACCTGTTTCAAACCGGTGTAAACGTACAGAATGATATTTCCTTTTCTGGCGGAGATGAGATAAGTACCTATTTTCTGTCTGCACAACTCGTCAACCAAAAAGGGATCATGCCAAAGGATGAAAATAACCGCATCAATCTGCGTTTTAACGGCAGCCGCCAATTCTCAAAGCTGAACACTTCCTATACGATCAACTTTATCCGAAATAAGAGCGATGTGACACCGGACGGCCCTTGGATAGGCAGCTATCGCATGCCAGCCAACTTCAACTACGACCTCGTCCGCAATTGGGAACACCCAAACAACCCCGGCAATCCCCTGAACTATTTCATCCCCAATGGTAGCTGGCTGAGAAGCCCCTACTTCCTGATAGACAACCTGCGTAATCAAAAGAACCAACAGATTCTAAACGGAAAAATTGAACTAAACTACCGGATTGCGAACTGGATAGAGGTCATGTACCGGGCGGGCTACTACGGAAACACCGAAAACAGCAGAAGTTTCACCAACAAATTCGAAGCTCCCGGCACACGAAATACCCCTGGATCCGTCAACGATCAGAGCTCGAATTTTCACCGATTCAATGGGGATTTTATCCTAAGCATCAGAAAAGAGCTTGGAGCTGTGAAAAGCCGCCTGCTACTTGGCCAGAATATCCGTATGGATCATAGCAACGTACAGAATATCTCCTCCAACAACCTGCTCTACCGGGACATCATCAACCCTGGCAGTCGGGCGGGGGAACTATCCGGCAGCTCCACAATCATGGAACAACGTTCGCTTGCGGTCTACGGTGAATGGATGACGGGCTACCGCGACCACCTGTTTGTAACGATTACTGGTAGAAACGACTGGAACTCGACACTAAGCAGGGAAAACCGCTCCTACTTCTACCCCGGCATCAGCAGCTCATTCATTGCATCCGAAGCCCTCCCGTTTTTGCGGCAACTCCGGCAGCTTTCTTACGCCAAGCTGTATGCTTCTTGGAACAAGACCGGCAACGTAACCCTAAACCCCTATCAACTCAACAACCCCTATTCCCAGGCAAACGGATTCCCATTCGGCGGCACCATCGGGTTTCTCCCTAGTCTGACGAACCCCAATCCAGCCATTCGACCCGAGTTTGTTACCTCTTACGAGGCCGGCATGCAGGTGGGACTTTTCAATCACCGGGTATACCTGGAAGCCGCCTATGTGTATGCTGACTCAGACGGCCAAATCTCAAACGCCAGTGTTTCCCGGGCTACGGGCTACAACGCCATGCTCGTAAACTCCGGACGCATGACCAATAACATTATCGAACTCAGCTTGAACGGTGACTTGATACGAACCTTAGAGGCCAAATGGAACCTTGGATTTAACTACACCTATACCAACAATGTGGTACGAGAACTCTATGGAGGAGCCGCTTTTCGACAAAACTTCCGTCAGTCCTACGCCTTTGTAGGAGAGCAATTCCCTTCTCTCTGGGTAAGTGACTACGCCCGGGACGAGCAAGGCCGTGTGATCGTAGATGCACAGACAGGAGATCCCAAAGTGGCAGAAGAAAACGTATTGCTGGGCCCCATGGTCCCTCCCCATATGATAGGGATCAACTCCTTATTGGAATACAGGGGTTTTTCTTTGGGACTGCAGTTTGACTGGCGAATGGGCGCTTACTTCTACTCGGAAACCATTCCCCCCATGTATACCGCCGGCACCCATCCGATTACCGCTGCTTACGGTCGAGAACCTTTCGTCTGGCCAAATTCCGTCATCGAGACCGATCAGGGCACCTACATTCCCAATGAGAGCCTGCTGACGTCGGGAGGCGGAAAGGAATTCTGGGCCGCTCAAGGAGCCGTGCAAAGCAATACGGCCGCCAAAGCCGATTTCTTCAAACTTAGGGAATTGAACATCAGCTATCAGCTGCCTGCCAGATGGTTTTCGGAGGGATCCTTCGTCCGGTCAGCTTCGGTGGGGGTAGTTGCCACCAACCTGTTCATCATCACCCATAGCAGCAACAACATCGGAGATCCCGAATATTTGTATAACGCCACCGACGGCTACTACAGCTTTCGGCAGATACCCCCCATGAGAAATTACGGGTTCACCGCAAACGTTACATTCTAATTCCGCTCACCAATGAAAAATATCAGGCTAAACGCTAAAATATCCGTATTCTTTTTCCTTATCGTGCTGAACATGGGATGCGAGGCGTTCTTGGACGTGAACGAAAACCCCAACGCCCCCATTTCCGCCAACCTACCCTTGAGTGCCAAACTACCGGCTGCCCTGGTAGCAACCGTGAATGAGGAGGTGGGCCCAATCAACCAAATCGGTGGATTTTGGGGAGGCTACTGGGGCACGAACAACGAGGGTGCCAACCTATTTTTTGACCTAAAAACCTACAATGGGCTGGACATTCGGGACCAACGGGATGGGATTCCCATTTGGGAAAACGGGTATAATAACATCCTTTACTTCAGACTCATTCAGGAAGAAGCCGAAGCAGAAGGTGATCTATTCTACCTAGGCTCATCCAAAATCATGCAAGGATGGCTGTTTCTGAGACTGGTGGATTTTTACAACAACATTCCCTTTGACGAGGCAGGAAGAGGCAATGAATTTCTCACTCCTACCTATGAACCGGGTGAGCAGGTGTACCAAAAAGCCGTCGATTTGATCTCCGAAGGAATACAGGATGTCAAAAGCTCTACAATAATCCCTTCCCAAAACCACGGCGATGTGCTTTTTGGAGGTCAAAAAAACCTCTGGGCAAAATTTGGTAACACGGTAAAGCTCCGTGCACTGATCCGGCAAAGCGAAAAAAGTGACCCAAATTACATCCAATCCGAAATACAAATCATTCAGCAAGAGGGCAGCGGATTTCTGCAATTGGGAGAATCAGCCGACGTAAACCCCGGCTACCTGAATACGCCGGGCAAACTGAACCCGTTTTGGGTCAGCTATTACCGCGATGCACAGGGCGCCTTTACGAGCAACCACCAGCATATCCGACCCACCACCTACCTAATCAGCCAATACGAAGCACTGAATGACCCTCGATTACAAAAATTGTATATGGACGTAAATGGGCACTACCGGGGTGTCCTGTTTGGAAATCCCGATGCGGGAAATCCTGCCTATGCAAGAATCAATACTTCCGCATTCCGTGGCCCTGCCGAAAACGGAGGCAGCCCCACCGGCATATTGCATAGCTTTAACCAAAGCAGCATGCTCCTATCCGACTCGGAAAGCTTATTCCTACAGGCAGAGGCTGTATTAAGAGGTTGGATAAGCGGCGATCTCAGTGGTCTATTACAGGAAGCGATTGCATCATCCTTGGATTACATGAAGGTAAATACGGCCGAAAAATCGACCTATCTACTCCAAGAAGCAGCGCGTTTTGAAGGCACTGATAATAAACTGGAGTACCTAATCCTGCAAAAGTGGCTCTCCCTAAACAGCATCAGCAGCATAGAAGCTTGGAACGACCACCGGCGGCTGGGTTTGCCCGGGTTTCCGGCAACGATTTCCTCCGGTGTGGAGGGACGTCCGCTACGACTGATGTATCCAGAGACAGAACGGGGTACCAACTATGATCAGGTACTCGCTCAAGGCAGTGATTTCACCCTCAGAGACAAGGTATGGTGGATGCCGTAACTCGACGGAACCCCAAAGTAGCTGAAATATAAAAGACCACTGATAAAAATTACAAAGCGATGAATTCGAAACAAACCAACCAGGGCATTTGGCCAAAAACCCGGAAATTTTTCAACGATGTACATTTGTGGCTGGGGCTGATAAGCGGCTTGGTACTGCTTGTCGTTTGCTTCACGGGCACCATCTATGTGTACCACAACGAACTACGTGAAATGGGGGCACCTCATTTATACCACGTTAAGGCTCCCGCCGCTATGGCCAAACTACCTTTGGACGCAGTCTTGGAAAAGGTTGCCGCGCAACTTCCCGGTGAGCTCACGGCCGTTCAGGTTCCCCACGATCCCAAACGAACACTGCAACTTTCCATACGGGAACAAAACGAGAATAGCCGAGGGGGAACCACCTACTTTGTCAACCCCTACACGGCGGAGATCCTGGGAACATCCAAGGATCCCAACCCGGCTAATGAGTGGCTGCGTACGATGTTTAGCCTACATCGTTGGCTGATGCTCGACCGGATAGAAAAACCGCTGATTGGCGAGCTCCCCAACCGGAAACTGGGAAGCTATATCACCGGTGCGGCGACTATCCTGTTTACGCTCGGTGTATTGACAGGAATCGTCATTTGGGTTCCCCGAAGGGTAAAAAACTGGAAACAGGGACTTAAGGTTAAATTTGGCGGTAGTTGGAAGCGAACCAATCACGACCTGCACAACACCCTCGCCTTCTACAGCGCAATCGTTCTATTTATTATGGGAGTCACCGGCCCTTTCTGGTCATTTCCCTGGTACCGAGAGGGTCTGCAAAAATCCCTCGGAACCTATCAGGAGGCCTCTTCAGGTGGACGTCCGGGCGGTAAAGGCGATGTTCGTCCTTTGGATAGTCAAGTATTACCCCTCTTATCCTTGGATACCTACCTCGCCGAAGTAGACAAGCACCTGCCTTATGCAGGAAACTACAGGATCACCTACCCCAAACCAGGAGACAACGATATCAGTCTGATGAAGTCCAAAGTAGGATTCTTCGCCCCTGCTGCTGCAGACCGGGTTACCCTTCAAATCAGCGATGCCAGTCTGAAAACACTGGATCTATTTTCAAAAAAGCCGTTCAACGAACGCGTATCCTCATCCATCAAAGCATTGCATATGGGTGACGTCTATGGAGGATTTAGCAAGATCATCTATTTTCTCTCCTGCCTGATCGCCACAAGCTTGCCTATTACCGGCACGCTGATTTGGATCAATAAAATGAAAAAGAAAAAACCGATGAGAAAAACACGGAGCCCCAAAAAAGGCGATTCCGAAACCGCTCCAGATAGCCAACCAACATGGCGTGAGGCAGCCGGAGTCCATTGACGAGTACGCTGACATTTTTTGAACTACTTTTCCTACGGGGCTGTCGTTAACTGGCAGCCCCCCTTTGTTTTTATTCCTCCCCTTCCTGTACGGACTGGGTCTGTTTTTCGTAAAGCTCCGCGTACACCCCTTTTTTGAGTAGCAACTCTTCGTGGGTTCCGTATTCCACCACACGCCCGTCATCCAACACCACGATGGCATCTGCCAGCTTGGCGGAAGACACCCGGTGCGATATGATGATGGAGGTCCTTCCCTTCATGATGGTGCTCAAGGAGTTTAAGATCGCATTTTCGGTCTTCGTGTCCACAGCCGAAAGGCAATCGTCCAGAAGCAGGATCTTCGGCTCCTTGGCGATGGCACGGGCGATGCTTACCCGTTGCTTTTGCCCGCCGGAAAGCGTGATGCCGCGCTCTCCCAGTCGGGTTTTGAAACCTTGCGGGAAACCCGTGATATTTTCATAAACATCCGCATCCTTTGCCGCCTTTTCCACGAGGTGCGAGGTTACGAGATCCTGCTCTAAACCAAAACCGATATTGTTGGCGATGGTATCGCTAAACAGGAACACGTCTTGTGGTACGTAGCCTATTTGCTTCCTTAGGGAGGAAATATCGTAGGCGCGAATATCGACGCCATCTACCCGAATTTGTCCCGAGCTTGCATCGTACATCCGCATAAGCAGGTTGGCAATGGTAGATTTTCCAGAACCCGTCGTACCAATGATTGCCAGGGACTGACCCTCTTTGATTTCAAAACTGACCTTTTCCAATGCTTTGATGCCGGAGTCCGGGTAGTCAAAGGACACATTGTCCAGCTCTATCCTTCCGACAATGTCCCTATTCAGTCCCTCAGTACTTACGATAGGGTTGTGTTCGTCCAGAAACTCATTGATGCGGGTCTGGGAGGCAGCGGCCCGCTGCACGATGCTGGTAACCCAGCCCAACGAAGTCACCGGCCACGTGAGCATGTTCACGTACAAAATAAATTCCGCAATAACTCCATAGCCTATCGCGCCCGCGATTACCTGCTTTCCCCCCACATAGACAGTTATAATCGTACTGAGTCCTATAAGTCCTAATATAAGCGGATAAAACAGAGACTCTACCTTGGTCAGTCGAATGGATTTTTGCTTATATTCTTCGCTGGCTTTCTGAAAATCGTTGGCACTGTCGGCTTCCCGCACAAACGCCTTGATGACCCGAATGCCTGAAAAAGCCTCCTGTACAAATGTACTAAGATTGGAAAGGCTGCGCTGAATCTTTTCTGAGCGCTCGTTGATCAGGTTGTTGACCACATAGATGCTGATGGACAGTACTGGAAGCGGCAGGAGGGAATATACGGTCAGCGGTACATTGACCGTAAGCATATAGGCAATTACCATGGGAAATAGCACTATCAGATTGATCCCGTACATCAGCGCCGGACCCACATACATTCTCACACGGCTAACATCCTCTGTGATACGCGCCATCAGGTCTCCGGTGCTGTTCAGTCGGTAAAACGACAATGGAAGCGATTGGTATTTCTCGAATATCTCGTTTTTAAGATCGTATTCTACCAGCCTGGACATCGCAATGATGGTCTGCCGAATAAGAAAAAGGAAAAATCCGCGCAAAAGCGCCATGCCGAGCATCAAACTGCCAAATACGACTATAAATTTCAAAAATATCCTCCGGGACTCCTCAGCTAAGAGGCTTTGGTCAAAAAGCTGGTAGTAGCTGAAACTTTCCACCACATAGTCGATGGAGATACGCACCAACTGTGCGGGAATAATCACAAAAACATTGGATATCACCGTAAAAACAACTCCCAAAAGGAGGTACCACTTATATTTTACCAGGTACTTATTTAATCTCCAAAGAGGCTTCACGAAACAAAAATCTAGAAATCAAACACATTCTTTCACAATATATCAATAGCATTACTTTATATACAGTTAAAAAATATTTAATTTTGTAACTGATTTTAACCAATGCTGACCCAAATATAACACAAACACAAAACCAAAGTTCAGATGTCGGAAATTAAAACAGTGGAACACACAAAAGACGGTAGTGTTTATGGACAGATCCTGCAGATGGGCCATGAACAATTGGTATTTTGCCACGATGAACCCACGGGACTAAAAGCACTAATCGCCATACACAACACCATATTGGGTCCGGCCCTAGGAGGCACCCGTCTCTGGCACTATTCCGACGAATCGGCCGCCATCACTGACGTGTTGCGGCTGTCAAGGGGCATGACCTTCAAAGCGGCGATTTCCGGATTGAACATTGGTGGAGGAAAGGCCGTGATTATCGGAAAGCCAAAAATGAAGACAGAAGCCTTCCTGAGGAGATTTGGGAGATTTATCCATAGCTTGGGGGGTAGGTACATCACTGCGGAGGACGTCAATTTTACCACGGCAGACATCGAGTACATTGCCATGGAGACTCCCTATGTCACAGGCAAACCTGAAATCAAGGGCGGCGGGGGTGACCCTTCCCCGATCACCGCATTCGGCACCTATTTGGGAATGAAGGCTGCTGTTGGGTTTGCGTATGGGAAAGACACCCTAGAAGGCAAGCGAATCCTGATACAAGGAGCAGGGCAGGTGGGGAGCCATTTGGTGAAGCACCTGATCAAAGAAGGTGCTATTGTATTTCTAACTGATATCTTTGAAGAAAAACTACTTTCCGCCGCCAAAACTACCGGTGCGCAGATCATTCAACCCTCCGATGTATATGACTTCCCCATGGACATCTATGCGCCCTGTGCCCTAGGGGCCACGCTAAACGATCAAACCATCCCCCGCTTAACCTGTGACATCGTAGCCGGGGCGGCGAATAATCAGCTGGAGGAAGAAGGCCGTCATGGCCATCTGCTAAAAGACCGCGGGATTCTCTATGCCCCGGATTTCCTGATCAATGCCGGCGGATTGATCAATGTATATACCGAATACCTGGGCAATTACAAACGTGAGATCGCGATGAGGCAGACAGAGAGCATCTACGACATGACCACTGCGGTACTGAGCGAAGCAAATGAGAAAAACCTTCCCACACAGGAGGTGGCCATGGAAATCGCAAATAAGCGAATCAACCAAATTGCAAGCATAAAGTTAGCCTATTGATGAGGGGCAGGAGCCAATAAAGCTGCCCACGCCCCTATTGCCCCATTTATTGCGGCATGCTAAATCAGCCGCGGCATCCGCCAAGTTTGGGAATAATTCGAAATTGGCGGATTTCTATCCGAAAATAGTTTAAATTTGCGTTCTTTAACATCCGGTAATGCTAAACAGAAGAATTCTCAGAGTAAAGGCTTTCCAATCGTTGTATGCCTATCATCAGTGCAAAGCTTCGAACTTCAACTTGTCCATAGACCTTATCCGGGAATCTTTCCAGCCTGACCTCAACAGTATGGAGGTACAGGACAAAGCACAGTTAAAACAAGATGCAGAAACCTGCATAGCGCTTTTTACACGTAGCCAAGACGCACGTACCCTAGTAGATGACGGTAATCTCAGTGTAAAAATCAAAAATGTTGCGTTACAGGCGCTTAAGCAATACCACAAGCTTTGCGAGGCGGATCTATCGTTTTTGAGAAACAACATGGTGACGGCTGCCGAGCGGATCCCGGGCCTGTATTTGTATGCTATCGGCATACTTTTGGGGTTCCGGAAACATGTGGAAAAGGAGCTTGAAAAACGTAAAAAACTTTCCCAAGAACGGATATCCGTAATTGTGCCTGGCGAGGGCAACCTCGCAAAAAACAGGATTCTTCTGTACCTCGAAAAAGACTCCCCTATCCAAAGTGAATTTATCCGACATCATGTCAATATAGAGGACTGGAATGAAGAGATCAAACAATGGTTCAGGGATTACGTAAGGAATCAGGAGGACTATGTGGCGTACATGAACCTGTCCGACCCCACGTTGGAAGACGACCGTTTCATTGTGGAGACGTTGCTCAAAAAGGTCGTGATGAAAAACGACGCCATTCTAAGTCTATTCCAAGAACTGGATCTAAATTGGACAGAGAATAAAGCCGTAGTGCGAAGTTTGGCACTAAAAGTGCTGAAAAATATAGACCTTGATCAAAAAGATTCCACCGAGATATTGCCCGACTTGGCGATTAATTGGGATGAAGACAAGGAATTCTTTCAGAATATCTTTAACTTGACTGTAGAATCCGAAAAAGACTACAGTGAGATGATTGCCCAAAAGGCAAAAAATTGGGATATTGATCGAATCGCACTTACGGATAAAATCATTATTACCATGGCCCTCACCGAAATGGTGAACTTCCCCAGTATACCTGTAAAGGTAAGCATCAATGAATTCATAGACATATCCAAAACCTATAGCACGCCAAAAAGCAAACAATTTGTAAACGGCCTATTGGATGTTTTGTCTAAAGAATTAACCGATGAGGGGAAAATACGTAAAAGCGGTAGGGGTTTGTTAGACAATAAATAAAATACTCATGAGCAATAAAGGAAATTCATTTTTCGCTTTCCTACTAGGGGCGGGAATCGGGGCAACATTGGGAATACTGTTTGCACCGGATGCTGGCAACAATACCAGGGACAAGCTAAGCTACCAATTGGCCAAATACAAAGACGAATTGGAGAAGCTTATCACCGAATTGGTGGAAGGAAAAACATTGACCTCAAACGAAGCCAAATCTGAGGGAAACAAAGTGATATCCGAGGCCAAGACGAAGGCGGAAAACCTGCTCAACGATGTCAATAAATTAATCGATCAAATAAATCAGGAAAACAATAATTAATTATATCATGACTAGAACCAGTTATCTAGCTGCCGTTTTGCTGGCAGGCGCATTGGCTGTGTCCGGATGCAATAGCAAGAGCACGGAAGAAGCCGATCGGATTAAGGCCTTGGAAGAAAAAATCACCCAACTCGAACAAAATAGGGTAGTCACGCCTACTACTGCGCAAAACGTGCAGCCTGCAGACCCGAGCACCGTAGGAGCCTTTGAATTTGAGGCCATGGAGTATGATTTCGGAACCATCTCGGAAGGTGAAGTAATCGAACACGTATTCTCATTCAAAAACAACGGTCAAGCACCGTTGGTAATATCCAATATCCAGGCATCTTGCGGCTGTACCAGCCCCGACTGGACCAAAACACCCATCAAGCCGGGAGATGAAGGCTTCGTGAAAGTGGTGTTCAACTCAGCAGGAAAAAGCGGCGTGCAAAGCCCCACAGTGACGATTCAGGCCAATACCACACCAAATGTCACCCGCCTAAGACTAAAAGGCACTGTTAATCAGCGGACTGCTTCTGCCGCTAAACCAAGTTTGGGACCAGTTAAACGATAAACATGCTAAACGTTATTTTATTGCAGGCCGGCGGAGCCGGTGGCGGAATCATGGGACAAGTGTTCCTATTTGGTAGTATCATCTTGATCATGTATTTCTTTATGATCAGACCCCAGCAAAAGAAGCAAAAGGACACCAACCTTTTCATCAACGAAGTGAAAAAAGGCGATCAGGTGGTGACCGTTGGTGGAATCCATGGCAAAGTATATGCGGTAGAAGGGGATACCGTGTTGATTGAACTGGATAAGGGTTTGAAGATCAAAGTAGAAAAATCGGCACTCTCGCTAGACTATACCAAAAAGATCAAAGAGGCAAAATAAGGGATCTACGTTGGGCAAGATTCAAAAATTCATCGGCAAACTAAAACCGGAGGTGTCCTCAAACTTAAAAGTGGTGGTATTGTGCGTAGTCACGGCTACCACTTTTTGGCTTTTGAATGCCCTGAACAAGGACGACTACACCACAATAGTGAAGCAGCCTGTTTCCTTTGCATTTGATCAATCGGAGTTTATGCCCGTAGAACCGCTTCCCGATCAAATTTCCATCGAAATCAACGGAAATGGGTGGGATCTACTGCGTAAATATTTCAATTTTCAATCTAACCCATTCGTCATAAACCTCGAAGACCCATCCAAAACCAATTTTGTCCTATCCAGAAATCTGGAACGGGAACTTGCAGAAACACTTACACCCACACGGCTAGTCGGCATCCTTCAAGACACCATTCGCTTTAAGATAGACAAAATCATTTCCAGAAAAATCACCGTAGAACCGGATACCACGGAAAATTTGTTATCCGAAAATTTCCGGTTTGCCTCGCCCATATCGGTGGACCCCACGCAGATAACGGTGCGGGGGCCTGTTAGCAAGATTCAAGAACTTGGGGGGAAATGGAAAGTGGATCTAGGCGAACAAAATATCAACCAGAACTTTCTAAAGCTAATCCCCCTTTCAGTACCCAGACACCTACGGGATTTCCTCACCCTCGATGAAGAGTCTGTCATGATCTCCTTTGAGGTAGTAGAATTCATTGGCATCAAAAAGAATATTGAACTTCAGAAGGCATTTTTTCCTGCTAACGTAAAAGTGGAACCGGAAACCAATTCCGTAGCGATGTCCTACCTCATCGATGAAAGGAAGGTTAGCGACTTCGAAAAGTTGGATTTAAAAGCCATCATCAGCTACAACAGCCGCAATCGGGAGGACAGCACCGTTTCTGTGATGTTAAACACAACACCTTCCTATCTTGAACAGGTTATCTTTGACCCCCCTACTTTCAAGTTGATTTATGAGTGAGCCCAAAAAATTACTGGTTGGTATCACCGGGGGAATAGGTGCCGGCAAAACCTTGGTGGCAAAAATTTTCAACCTCCTCGGAGTGCCTGTATACCAAGCCGACGACCGGGCGAAATGGCTCATGGTAAACCACGAACCTCTCCGCCAAGCAATCATAAAAGCATTTGGTCAGGAATCCTACCTTACAGACGGCAGCCTAAACAGAAGCTACCTGGCTTCAAAGGTCTTTGCCGAAGCAGCGAATAATCAGCTCATCAATGGATTAGTGCACCCTGCCGTGGGAAGGGACTTTCAGACATGGGCACAGGCACAGCAAACACCCTACGTACTGAAAGAGGCCGCGTTATTGTTCGAATCCGGTTCATATAAAGAACTGGACCGGATCATCACGGTCACCGCCCCGGAAAGCTTACGGATCTTTCGAGTCCTGCTTCGGGATCCTCAACGGTCCGCCTCAGAGGTAAAAGCAATCATTGATAGACAGTGGCCCGAAGAACGTAAAAAAGAAGGCGCTGACTTTGTGATCGATAATTCAGACAAGAAAATGGTGATCCCTCAAGTTTTGAAGATTCACCGGCAGCTGACCGATCCGGTTCGCTAGAGGGGTTAGGCGATATTTTCCAACGAAATCTGATCCAGGTAAAATTTCATCCGCGAGTGGCGGTGGTTTAAGAATTCAATCTTATCGATGCGGTCGTGCTTGTGATTGTAGAACACCTCCACATAGTCCCTCCCCAACAGGTAAAGATTCACCTTATAGGCGTAATAGCGAATAGCTACCACAAAAGTACCCTCTGTGTAGAGTTTTTGAATTTTCTTATTCAATGAAAGCTTTCTAAAGTCTTCTTTGCTCATGTTTATTGCCTCTAAGATGGACTCATTATGCCTCTCAGCCGTTCGGGAAATAACGATTAAACCGGAAATTCGCTTGCCTTTGCCCTGCTAAATTAATCATTTTTTTCAAAGTCAAGCCACCCATCCATGGTAGCCCCCCACCAGCAACACCGACATAATTTATTCGTTAAAAACAGGGTGGATTTTGTTAACGAATTGCTATCAACTATTATTGGCTTGAAAACACCAAAGAACGCTATGCTGCTACGAATACACCGCCTTGGGCCGTTTTTTTTACGTATCCTGATTATTGGCTCATTTGCGGGCCTCCTGTCTTCATGCACTGCATCCAAAAAAATCCGCTCACAAAATATTCAGCAGGTAATCGATACGGCAAAAACGTACCGGGGCACTCCCTACCGATACGGTGGTGCCACGCGTTCTGGGATGGACTGCTCTGCTTTGGTGTACCTATCTTTCCGAAGTGTTGGGGTCAACCTACCCCGAACCACCGAAGACCAAAGTAAGATCGGCAAAAATGTCCCTAAAGGAAAACTGGCCAAGGGTGACGTGGTGTTTTTTGCCACGGGCAACCGACGTAGAAAGGTCACCCACGCCGGTATAGTGACCCAAACAGGACGTGGAAATGTCCAGTTTATACACGCCTCCACCTCCTTGGGGGTCACTGAAGACAACGTATTTTCGAATTATTGGTCGGGGAGATTTATTCGGGCCAGAAGGGTTTTTTTAAGCACCCTTACCGCCCAGTGACAGCATGAGTTTAATGCCTTATCGAAGCTTTTGAAATTACCTATAAAAAATTGAGGTAAAGTGGATTAATTTTTAAAACATCCTTTGGTATTAATCTTTATTAACTAATTTTGCATCCGAATAAAAAAGTTCAGATCCTTTTCATCTTAAAATATTAAAATGGCGAATACTGGTAAGATAACTCAAGTCATTGGGCCTGTGGTAGATGTTTCCTTTGAAGGAGGCAGTTTGCCAAACATCCTTGACGCACTTGAGATTACTAAAGAAAACGGTGTAAGAGTTGTTTTGGAAGTGCAGCAGCACCTCGGTGAAGACCGTGTGAGAACCATCTCCATGGATTCTACGGAAGGTATGGTTAGAGGCATGGTCGTAACCGATCTAGGTGCTCCCATTTCTGTTCCTACCGGTGAAGGTATCAAGGGCAGGTTGTTCAATGTGATAGGAGAAGCAATCGACGGATTACCTCAGCCCACGAGTGGCAAACGCCTTCCTATACACCGCTCCGCTCCAAAATTTGAAGACCTATCTACCTCCACAGAGGTGCTATATACCGGTATCAAAGTAATCGACCTGATCGAACCATACGCCAAAGGTGGAAAAATCGGACTTTTCGGTGGAGCCGGAGTAGGCAAAACCGTGTTGATTCAAGAATTGATTAACAACATCGCCAAAGCTTACTCGGGCCTGTCTGTATTTGCCGGAGTAGGTGAGCGAACCAGGGAAGGAAATGACCTGCTTCGGGAAATGATCGAGTCTGGCATCGTTACTTACGGCGATGACTTCATCCATTCCCTTGAGGAACAGGGTGGATGGGATCTTTCCAAAGTAGATGTGAAAAAATTGGAAGACTCGAAAGCAACCTTCGTTTTCGGTCAGATGAACGAGCCTCCAGGAGCCCGTGCCCGAGTAGCCCTAACAGGCTTGACCCTGGCGGAGTACTACCGTGATGGTGAAGGAGAAGGCGCAGGAAAAGACATCCTGTTCTTTATAGATAATATCTTCCGATTTACACAAGCAGGTTCCGAAGTATCCGCCCTATTGGGTAGAATGCCATCTGCGGTGGGTTACCAGCCTACCTTGGCCACCGAAATGGGTGCCATGCAAGAGCGGATCACCTCTACCAAGAACGGATCCATTACCTCTGTGCAGGCTGTTTACGTACCAGCGGATGACTTGACTGACCCAGCACCGGCTACTACCTTCGCCCACTTGGATGCCACCACCGTACTTTCCCGAAAAATAGCCGAGTTGGGAATCTATCCAGCAGTGGATCCACTTGACTCTACTTCGCGAATCTTGGAACCAAGTATCTTGGGAGACGAGCATTATAACTGTGCTACCAGAGTAAAGGAGATCCTTCAGCGGTACAAAGAACTCCAGGATATCATCGCCATCTTGGGTATGGAAGAATTGTCCGAAGATGACAAACTCGTTGTGCACAGAGCTAGAAGAGTGCAGCGTTTTCTTTCACAGCCTTTCCACGTAGCCGAGCAATTTACCGGACTGAAAGGTGTATTGGTTGATATCAAAGATACCATCAAAGGCTTTAACATGATCATGGACGGTGAATTGGACCACCTTCCTGAGGCTGCCTTTAACCTAGTGGGAAGCATCGAAGATGCAATCGCCAAAGGTGAGAAAATGATGGCAGAAGTAAAATAAATAAGATGCCCATATGGGGTGTCTTTAACGACACCCCATTTTAACAATATGCTATGCACCTAGAAATCATTACTCCCGATAAAAAAATATTCGAAGGAGAAGTTTCAGAAGCTTCCTTTCCCGGAGCGGATGGATCGTTTCAGGTATTAAAAAACCACGCACCTATCGTATCGGCATTGGCCACAGGATCTGTTTCCTTTTCCACCTCAGATGGAAAACAGACCCTGCAGGTACACGGAGGCGTGGTCGAAGTAAACGACAACAAAATCATCGTGTTGGCAGAGAAGGTATTGGTATAACCTGCCCTTCCTCTTCCTACTGCCAAAAAGGGCGGCCAATGGATTGGCCGCCCTTTTTTCATATTAGAGCCTAACAAAATTGATTAAGTAATTTCCCCAAAAATGCCGGTTTCTAAACCGTCTAAACTTTTGGTGTTTTTCTCCGACCAATAGGCTTCTATCCCTTCCGTCCCCTGCTTATCAGCCCATGCAGCAAGTGTAGGACGTTCTTCTTTAAAATCCATCAATGGAACCGCGAACCCACAGGAAGTCTGCACGAGCTCTATAGCTAGTTCCACCACCTGTCTGGCACCTGAAATAGCCGGGAACAGCCCCACCAACTCCCCAAACTGCGTGTCGCGAGGATGAAAGATTTTGGCCGTTCCATAGAGCCTCAAAATCATCGGCTTCCCTTCAAAGGCACAAAATAGGATCGTCATCCTAGGGAGTTGGCGCAAATGCGCGGCCGTCTCATTGCCGCTTCCGGTAAGATTGAGCCAGACAACCCGTTTATCGTCCAAAACCCGCAGCGTATCCATCCCTTTTGGGGAAACGTTGACTCTTCCCTCAGCCGCTGCCGTGCCGACAAAAAAGATCTTTTGCCTTTCGATAAAGCCCTTTATATCAGGGGTAAGTGATGCAAATTGCTTTCCCATATCAATTATCTGTTTACCGGAAAATGAAAAGACAGGTTAACCATAAAAAACACTGAAGGTGCAGGCCATGGAAAACAAGGCGCCAATGACAACCGTGGGGCGAAAATCCGAGAGATTCGCTTATCAAAAAACATGATACCAACCCCTAAGACGATGGCTAGCCGCGCCTTGGTTAGTAGTTGTACATAATCCTTGCCGCAGTCCCCATATACATACCCTCCTGGGTAATTCATTTCTTCCATGCCGAGTAAACAGATGACAAGCTTCCTGAATAAACTACGCATAAACTAGTACCCCTAAAAGGTCTACAAGAAACACAAAGCCGGTAGCCAATCCATTGACTAAACCATCCCCCACACTCCCAACAACATATAAATCCCTGCCGCAATGGACGCACCTAATATGGGCCCCACGATGGGAACCCAACTGTAGGCCCAATCGCTGCCGCCCTTACCTTTGATAGGCAGAATGGCATGCATGATGCGTGGCCCCAAGTCACGAGCAGGATTGATGGCATATCCGGTGGTACCCCCCAGCGATAGGCCGATCACCCAAACCAAAAAGGCCACAGGCAGCGCACCCAAAGACCCAAGACCTATAGGGGTATTATTCCCATCGTTAATAACGGGATCCGTTGAATATAAAATCACAATAATCAGCACCGATGTACCAACCATTTCAGAAACCAAATTTGAACCGTAATTCCTGATCGCAGGTACCGTACCAAAGGGAGCAAACTTTAATCCCGGATCAGGGGTGGCATCAAAATGATCCTTGTATACCAACCAGGCAATCCCCGAACCAAACATGGCACCCAATACCTGCGCTAAAATATAATGCGGAACCTGGCTCCACTCGAAGTCCCCCGCAACAGCTAAACCTATTGAAACAGCAGGATTAAGATGCGCGCCACTGTAGGGGCCAGCAACTACCACTCCAATAAAAACGCCTAATGCCCAAGCCGTGGTGATCACGATCCACCCGGAATCAAAACCCTTGGTCTTATTCAAGACCACATTGGCAACGACCCCGGAGCCCATGGCTATCAACAGGGAGGTTCCTACAAATTCAGCAACAAATGTCGTCATAGCTTAATCCTCCATCCAGTTTAAGGTTCTATCAATGGCTTTATGCCAAAAATGCAGGTTTTTTGCCACCTTTGCCTGATCCATTTTCGGCTCAAAACTTGCATCGGCGTCCCACAATTCCCGAAGATCCTCCACGCTCTTCCAAAAACCTACTGCTAATCCAGCCAGGTAAGCCGCCCCCAATGCCGTGGTCTCCAACATTTGAGGCCGCTTAATCTCACATCGAATAAGGTCGGCCTGAAACTGCATCAAAAAATCATTTGCTGTAGCGCCACCGTCCACCCGCATCTCCTTCGTCTCCTCTCCTGCATCCCTTTCCATCGCCTTTAGCACATCGTACACTTGATACGCAATGGCCTCTAGCGCAGCCCTTGCCATGTGTGCACGGGTAGTTCCTCGGGTTATCCCAAAAAAGGCTCCTCGGGCTCCTTGATCCCAGTATGGTGCTCCCAAACCCGTCAATGCAGGCACAAAGTAAACACCCTCGTTATCCTCCAAACTTTCCGCAAGCATTTGGCTATCCGCTGCTTGACGAATGACCTCTACCCCATCCCTAAGCCACTGAATGGCCGCACCTCCAATAAAAACACTGCCCTCTAAGGCATAAGTCACCTTTCCGTCAAGGCCCCATGCGATGGTTGTAAGCAGTTTATTCGTGGACTGAACCGGCTTCTCTCCCGTATTCATGACCAAGAAGCAGCCTGTACCGTAGGTCGTCTTTGCCATTCCGGGCTTCAAGCAAAGCTGTCCAAACAAAGCCGCTTGCTGATCCCCCGCAATCCCTGCGATTGGTATCTTTTCAGAAAACACGTCCCCAGCCGTAGTACAGAATTGGCCACTACTCGGCTTCACCTCCGGCAATATAGAAGCGGGAATATCAAACAGCTCCAACAGCTCTTCGTCCCACTTGAGTTCGTGGATGTTAAAAATCATCGTTCTACTGGCATTGGTAAAATCGGTCAGGTGCTCCTTTCCACTGCTTAGCTTCCAAATCAACCACGTATCCACCGTACCGAAACAGACCTCTCCCCGGTTGGCCTTTTCTCTGACGCCCTCGACGTTATCCAAGACCCACTTGATCTTGGTAGCAGAGAAATAGGCATCGATGATTAGGCCTGTTTTTCTGCTTATCAACTCTCCATGACCCTGATCCTTTAGTTGGTTGCAATAGGAAGAAGTCCTTCTGTCCTGCCATACGATGGCGTTGTAAAGCGGTCTTCCGGAATTCCTGTCCCACAGGATAGTGGTCTCCCGTTGATTGGTGATCCCTATACCGGCCAGCTGAGCAGCTGTAATGCCGGCCTTTGTGATGGCTTCCGTGGCCACACTTGCCTGGGAAGTCCATATCTCGGCGGGATCGTGCTCCACCCATCCGGGCTTGGGAAAATGCTGTTCGAAATCCTTCTGTGCCACCGCCACGGAACGTCCGGCAGCATCGAAAAGTATGGCCCTAGAGCTAGTGGTACCTTGGTCTAGAGCGAGGATAAATTGGGTTTGGTTTGTCATGAATTAGAGGCTATCGATTACATATTTATTTGCTAATTTATTAAAATCTTCCAATTGAGCAGTAATCCAGTCCACGTCTTTTCCCAATTCTGCCGCCATCAATTCCGCAACTCTTGGCGCCATGGCAATGGCTGCCTTGGCGTCCAAAATCAAAACCCGCATCCTACGGGACAATACATCCTCCACTTTCATGGCCATTTCCTCACGAACGGCCCAAACCACCTCTGCCTCGGTATAGGGATACCTTTCATGCAAGCATTTGCTCAGTGAGGGATCACCTTCTACCATTTTCCGCAACCTAGCCCCCGCTGAACCGTAGCTTCGCCAATGGCCGGATTCCAATGATTCACTATATCCGTGCAGCCTCACATCCATCGATTTACTGGCCTTCAACTTTACTCTGATTACTTTCCCTACCGCTTCAACCGTATCTTCTCCCATTTTCCGAAAAGTTGTCCATTTCCCCCCGGTAAGGGTAATCAGCCCAGAATCGGATACGATGATCTTGTGGCTGCGGGAAATCTCCTTGGTCTTCATACTTCCCTCTTTGGGTGCAGCCAATGGCCGCAATCCGGCAAATACAGAAAGTACATCCGCTCTTGTGGGAGGATTCTTTAGGTACTGACGTGCTGTATCCAAAATAAACGAGATTTCGCTCGCCAACGGCCTTGGCTCCATCTTGGCCTTTTCCCGGAGAGTGTCCGTTGTGCCCACCACCAACTTATCCTGCCAAGGTACGGCAAACAGCACCCTCCCATCAGAGGTGGCAGGGATCATCAACGCATCCTGACCACCCAAAAAAGTCCGGTCCATCACCAAGTGAATCCCCTGACTTGGTTGTATGGTTTTACCGATATCGGGTTGATCCATCCGTAATATCTTATCTGCAAACACACCGGTTGCGTTTACCACCGCCCTTGCCCTTACCCGGTATTTTTTGCCGCCTAAGGTATCCTTGACAGAGACCCCTTCCACTTTCCCTTCGCAATTCTTCAGCACATCTGAGACGGGCATATGATTGAGTACGCAGCCTCCCATGGCATCACAACTCTGGGCAATCGCAAGCGCCAGCCTCGCATCGTCAAACTGCCCATCGTGGTAGACGATTCCTCCCAGCAGGCCTTCCGATTTTATCTGTGGCAAACGTTCCAAGGTCATCTCCCTAGAAATAAATCGGCTTTTGCCCAACCGCAACCTACCGGCCATCCAATCGTAAATTTTCAACCCGATAGAATACTTCCAGCGATCAAAAAAAGTATAAATAGGTATGATAAACGGCTGATTTTCGGTCAAGTGTGGCGCATTATGCAGCAGTCTTCCACGCTCTTTTAATGCTTCAAACACCAAACCTACCTCGCCCTGAGCCAAGTATCGGACTCCACCATGCACCAGTTTGGTACTACGACTGGAAGTCCCCTGCGCAAAATCCGCCCGTTCAAACAATGCGACACTGAGCCCTCTGGAAAGCGCATCCAACGCAACACCTAATCCGGAGGCACCGCCTCCTATTACCGCCAAATCCCACACTCTTTCCTTATTCTCAAGCTTCTTTAAATTTGCATTTCTATCCATTACCCATACATTTACTCAAAAGTAATACAAAAAGATACAAAGGGAAAGAAAAGGAAACTAAATTAAGACCATTTACTTTCTTTTCCATTGACATTTCCTTAATATTAAGCATATATTCGTCGCCAAGATTTCCTTTCTAAGGAAAACTTCCAATGAATCCAATTCCATTACTGACATGACCATAGCGGAAAGACACAAGTTCATTTTAGAAAACCTGCAAAGTGCAGGCTATGTGAGTGTGGCAGAACTCAGCAAAAAGCTGAACGTCACGATGGTCACTATCCGAAAAGACCTGAAAATTTTAGAAGACAAAGGCTTGCTTTTTCGTACGCACGGCAGTGCAACCCCGGTGGCACCCTACGTAAACGACCGTCCTGTTGACGAAAAGAAACTGGTTCACGTCAGTCAGAAACTGACCATTGCCAAAAAGGCGATTGGTTTCCTACAGAACAACGACGCAGTTATCATCGGGTCAGGCACCACGGTGGTTGCCTTTGCCCAAGCTATTCCGAAGGAGTTACACCTCACCATTCTTACTGGCGCCATGAATGTCACCATGGCTCTACTGCAAAATCCGAATGTCGAACTGGTTCAATTGGGTGGGGTTGTCCGCAAGAGTAGCAGCTCCGTGGTGGGGCACTATGCCGAGGAAATGATCCGCCAATTTGCATGCAGTACCCTGTTTCTAAGCGTGGATGGAGTAGACCTGGAGTTTGGACTCACGACCACCAACATGATGGAAGCCCATCTGAACACGCTGATGATACATGCCGTGCAAAAGACGGTGATTCTGGCAGACTCGAGTAAATTTGGTAAAAAAGGATTTGGCAAAATCGCCAATCTCGAAGACGTAGATGTCGTTATAACCGACGATGGCCTATCGTCGCATTACATAGAAAAAATGGAAGAAAAAGGCATCGAAGTAATCATCGCCTAATCGCTAGCCGGATTACATCGATGCCTCAAATGCAGGCACCATAAAGAACAGAACGCTACAAACGCGCGTCTACCAACTCTTTGGCCAACACGGATTTTACATCAAAAACCACCTGCGTATCCGATTTACCGATCGGCCAAGCTTTAAATTCCTTGTGCGCAACTGCCAACACAATGGCAGAATAGTCTGCCAAATTAGGTGTCTCTCCACCATTCAGGATCGATATACCATATTCATGTGCCACCTCTTCTTTGTTTGCCCAAGGGTCATACACATCAACCTCCATGTCAAAGGTTTTAAGTTCGTGGTAAATGTCAATCACCCGGGTATTTCGCACGTCCGGGCAATCCTCCTTGAAGGTAAACCCGAGGATAAGCACTTTCGAGTCAATTACTTTGAGGTCTTTGCGCATCATCAACTTGATGACTTCTGTAGCGACGTGCTTGCCCATACTATCGTTCAAGCGACGGCCCGCCAGAATTATTTCCGGATGGTAGCCCACTTCCTGAGCCTTTTGAGCTAAGTAATAGGGGTCAACACCGATACAATGCCCTCCTACCAAACCCGGCCGGAACGGAAGAAAATTCCATTTTGTCCCTGCGGCGATAAGCACCTCTTGGGTATCGATGCCCATCAGGCTGAATATTTTGGACAACTCATTCACAAACGCAATATTGATATCCCTCTGGGAGTTCTCGATGACCTTTGCTGCCTCGGCCACCTTGATCGAAGGAGCGAGATGGGTGCCCGCAGTTATCACCGCTTTATACAACGAGTCTACATATTCGGCCGCTTCGGGGGTACTCCCTGAGGTCACTTTCAAAATTTTTGCAACCGTATGTTCTTTATCTCCGGGGTTGATGCGTTCCGGTGAATACCCCACGTAAAAATCCTCGTTAAATTTCATACCTGAAACTTTCTCAAGCACAGGAACGCATTCATCCTCGGTCACCCCAGGATAAACAGTAGACTCATAGATGACCACATCGCCTTTTTTTAGTGCGTGGGCTACGGTCTCTGAGGCTTTGATCATCGGAGTAAGAACGGGACGATTATGCCGGTCTGTAGGGGTAGGAACCGTTACCACAAAAATATTGGCCTGCTTCAGATGCTCACTCTGATCCGTACAGAAAAGTCCGCCTTTTCCACCCAACTCAGACACTATCACTCGCTGCAAATCATCATCCTCCACCTCAAGGGTGAAATCCTTCCCTTCGTTCAACTCCCGCACCCGCTTGGATGAAATATCAAATCCGATAACCGGAAACTTTTTGGCAAATTCAACCGCAAGCGGAAGCCCTACATATCCCAACCCAATTACGGCGATTGTAGAATCAGAAAATGGTTTTAATGGTGCACTCATCTTTTTTTATCGCAATGAAAATATGTTATCAAACAACTTTAACGTATGAAAAGCCCTTTGGCAATTATTAAACCTGCTATCGCTGCTATATGATGCAGCGTCACGCCTTCTGTAAGAGGATTTCAATAATGCGCTTGGCAGTATGACCATCCCAAAGTTCCGGGATGCTTCCCCTTTTCCAACTGCCTCCGAAGAGCTTTTTCATCGCAGGAGCGATGGCCTGGGGGTCTGTACCGAGTAGTTCGTTTGTTCCCAAGGTGATGGTTTCCGGCCTTTCGGTATTGTCCCGAAGCGTCATGCAGGGGACACCCATTACCGTAGTTTCTTCAGTAATTCCGCCCGAATCAGTAACGACCGCCTTAGACCGCTCCACGAGAAAATTAAACTCCAAATAACCCAGCGGCTCGATCATATGCAACCTTTCGTGAGAAATCCCGATGCGGTTTAGCATGGCTTTCGTTCGAGGGTGTACCGGAAAAATTAACGGCAAACCTTCTGTATTTGCGACAATTTCATCGATCAGGTACTTCAATTTTTCCTCTTGATCTACGTTAGCAGGTCTATGAAGTGTCATCACCAGATACCCTCTATCTTCCAACGACAAGGCATCCCAAACGTCAGGCTTTTGGAACCTCGGACGGTGCTTTATCAAAGTGTCGATCATGGTATTGCCCACAAAAAATATGCGCTCGTCTCCGATGCCCGAATTCCTTAGGTTGGTATTAGCCACCTCAGAGGTAGTAAAAAAGTAATTTGTAATGCTGTCTGTCACCAGCCTATTGATCTCTTCCGGCATAGTCCAATCACCGGAGCGAATTCCAGCCTCAACATGGGCTACCTTTACATGCAGCTTTTGTGCGGTGATCGCACAAGCCATCGTCGAGGTGACGTCACCCACCACCAAGCAAATATCAGGTTTTCGGCTTTCGAGCAAAAGCTTTTCATAGCCCACCATGATTGCGGCAGTCTGTTCAGCCTGCGTGCCTCCCCCTGCCCCAAGATTTACATCCGGCTGCGGAATACCCAGCTGCTCAAAAAAACTATCCGACATATTCTTGTCGTAATGCTGACCCGTGTGGATCAATCGAAAATCAATGTCTTTCCCGTCATTTTTAGCCGCAATGACTGCATCAATGATCGGAGAAATCTTCATGAAATTAGGACGCGCACCCGCTATCAAATCTACCAGCATAAAATAAAGCGATTAATACCAAATAAAGAATTTAGAAAATTTCATTATGCAAATATGCTCGTTGTAATAAGAAAACAAAACAAAATCTGCTACTTATTTACCTGTAAATTAACCAGAACAGGCAAATGATCCGACGCATAGGTCTCCTCTATCACCCGATGGGAAGCTATCTGAAAAGCCCGGGGTGGCTTCACCATAATAAAATCAATTTCCTTGTTTGGATTTATTTGAGGACTCGTAGGCGAACATCCTTCCTTGCAAGACCTGCTAAAGTGTCGATCTAAATAGCCAATCGGACTTTTCGACGCTTCGGCATTGAAGTCTCCTGCAAGAATAATCGGCTTTGGCGGCCTTTCATCAAAAAAAGACACCAACGCTTCCGCCTGACGAAGTGTCACGGCTTCCCGCTTAAATTCCAAATGGGTCCCGGCAAATGTAATTTCTTGGCCTCCCGGAAGCTTTACGTCTATAAAAATGGCTGTGCGGGGTTCAGTATCCGGATCATTAGGCAAAGAAAACCCTCCTCGATCGATAATCGGAAACCTAGATAACAATGCATTTCCGTATTCACCACCTGCGTGATCTATGGATTTGTAAAAAAACCAATGCATACCGGTGAGTTCCCCGAGCTTCTTCGCCTGATGCAGCGCGGTGCCGGACCGTACCGTGTAGACGTCCACTTCCTGCAATGCCACGAGATCCGCACCGCTGTCAAGGATCACTTGCGCAATCGCTTCTACTTCTATTTTGCCTGGCTTTGAGGGAGGGTTACAATGATGTATGTTATAGGAAAGTACAGCAACCTCCTGCGCATGCATGGTGTTCGCCCACAGCGTCCAAATAGTAGTGAGTCCTACGATGATTACCCGAAAAAATAATCCCCCAAACGAATTGACTTTCATAAAATTACCCATACCTGCTAGAACGGTCAACTACCTGCCACAAAGGTATAAACTGCTTGGCTTTTTTCCTACGAAGCCGTTGCTGCTAACGAATAAACAAACGCAAGTGTGCCGAATAAAGTAATTTGTCTCCCAAAAGATAAAATATCCCATAAAATCCCGGTTTCGTTCGAATACAGGATTTTGAATCTTAAACAATAAAAAACGGTATTTAAAAATTTTTTAAAATTAAAGTTTACATTCCCGAAACAAACTTCCAAAATATTAGGATGTTTTATAAATTTCTCATAAAATTAAATCGGCAAAGACCGGTCACCTAACATCGGAAAAATGATCCAACCACCAGTGCTCCATACTTCTCTGCTTGAATCGGGTAGCCTGCTGTCTTCCATCAGAATACCTCGAACAGACACCTCGTTGAACCGATCGTTATACGAGATGGCAGAGCGATTGACACTTGCTCAAAATGCGATAGCCGGCGTAATCACGTCCATTGATGAGGGATACGTGTATGTGTTTTCGAACCAAGATTGGTCGGAGACTGCTATTGAGCACATAGGAATCTTCTGTCAGTGCACCGCTCTGGGAAATCAGCACACGAACGAACAAGAAGATTGGCTAAATGGGGTAAAAGACAGATTAAATGATCTCATCGGCAACAAGGACATACACGTAGTCAATCAGTTCCTCCTAAAAGGCGACCTCGGAAACCCAATAGGAACAATAAGCCTATTGGATACGAACCCAAAGGCGCTTTCTGCCTCCCAGAAACGAATGATTGAGCTGCTTGCAAAAGACACCAAAAAGCTCCTTCAAGACCGGGTAGCCGGCAAAACACGGCAAGTACACTATTCGGAAAAAGCATTGGCCGAACTGAAACGGCATCTAGGAGCACTGTTATGCCGCTCCGGAAACTTGGTACTTCTTTTGAATAGCGAAAATAGGGTTGTTTCCTACCTCTGCGAAAGCAAGGCAGTCTTTCCAATCAATCCTACTTATTTTGTTGGAAGATGTGCGGCGGATATTCCCTTTTTAGAAGGGAATCTGTCGCGTATAGAAAATCAGATCCAACGGGCAAAGGTAAGCCGAACCCGAATTACCGAGCAGTATTTTTTTGCTACAGGAAGCCAAAGTAGGTGGTATGAGCTCAGCTTTGCCTGCCTGAACTTTCCAGACGAAAACTGCGACGTCTATTGCATCATAGAAGATATCCAACATAAGAAGTCGAGGCAGGGAAACCTGCTTCGGACCATCATCGACAATATCCCCAGCAGTATCTACACCAAAAACCTGCAACATCAAAAGGTCTTGGTAAACCGTGCGGAATTGGAATTCCTCGGATTTTCGGAAAGTAGCGAGGTGGTAGGCAAAACCGACCAAGAGCTTTACCCGGCGGAAATTGCTGACACCGCCTTCGAAGAAGATCGGTGGGTGATGGAGGATGGAGGTAAAATCATCAACAAAGAAGTGAAATTAGTGAAGCCAGACGGTTCTATCCGATACTGCCTGATCTCAAAAATCCCGCTGGAAAATGCAGCTGGAGAAATTGACGGACTGGTGGGCATCACTACCGATATTACGCCCCGTAAGGAAGCAGGATTGCTCCTTTCCGAAAAATCCCAAAGGCTGGACTCCATCATTAAGGGTACTCACGCCGGAACCTGGGAGTGGAACATCCAAAGTGGTACACGTATTTACAACGAACGATGGGGAAAAATCCTCGGATATTCCGGCGAGGAGCTGCAGAAAGGAGAAATACCCTCTTTTGACCAGCTTTGTCATCCCGAGGATTACGAGAAATGCAAGGACCTACTTGAAGCACATTTTAACGGAAAATCGGATTATTACCAATGTGAAATCAGGCTAAAACACCGAAGCGGTCACTGGGTGTGGGTGATGGACCGCGGTAAGATCGGATCGTGGACGGATATGGGCAGGCCGCTATTGATGTACGGAACACATCAAGATATTAGAGACCGCAAAGAATTGGAATTTGAGCTGAAGTCAAATCTGGAGAAATTCAGGCTTCTGTTTGATCTATCCCCGGTGGGAATTGTTCTCAGTGATTATGAAACGGGCCAATTTCTAGAAGTGAACCATGCCCTACTGCTCGCTACCGCTTACGACAAGCCTGCTTTTCTACAACTCACTTTTGAGCAGCTTGTCTCGTCGGATTTTAAGCAGTTTGAAACCGCCTGGAGAAGCGCTTTGGAAAAGGTCGGAGAATATGGTCCCTTGGAACAATCATTTTTAACGAAAGACGGCAAAAGTACTCCCGTGCTGATGAATGGTATACGATACCTAAACAACCAAAACCGATGGGTGGTCCTTTCCGTGGTTCAGGATATTTCAGAGCAGAAAAAACAAGCCGAGCAACTTCAGGAGGCAAAGGAATCCGCTGAAAACGCCAATCAGGCAAAATCTGCATTTCTTGCCAATATGAGCCATGAAATCCGGACACCGCTAAATGGAGTGATTGGATTTACGGACCTACTGATGAAAACGCCGCTCTCCGACACCCAGCTGCAATACATGCAAACGGTACATCATTCGGCCCATTCCCTACTAGATCTCATCAACGATATCCTTGACTTTTCCAAAATAGAAGCAGGAAAGATGGAGCTGTCTATTGCTAGGACAGACTTGTTTCACTTAGGCGAACAAGTCGCGGAGATCACGAAATACCAGGCACATGCCAAAGGGCTCGAGTTGCTGGTTAATGTATCGAGAAGCCTTCCTCGGTATATTTTTGTAGACGATGTTCGCTTGAGGCAAATCTTGGTAAACCTTCTGACCAATGCGGTCAAATTTACTCAGAAAGGCGAAGTTGAATTGAAAGTACTTGAACTGGATGCAGTGGCCAAACACACCCGGCTCTATCGATTTTCCGTTAGGGATACCGGCATTGGCATTGCCCAAGATAAAAGGGAAAAGATTTTCGAAGCCTTTTCGCAAGAAGATGCCAGTACTACACGAAAATTTGGTGGCACAGGGCTGGGATTGGCCATTTCAAACAAGCTATTGGAACTTATGGGTTCCAAATTGGAGCTGGAAAGTACACTGGGCAGGGGAAGTACATTCTACTTTGACTTGGCATTGTCCGTGGAGGAAGGAGAAAAAGCTGCTTCCCAGCCAATTGAAGCGGTTAAACACATTCTGGTAGTAGACGACAACGCCACGAATCGATCGCTCATGCATGAAATGTTACAAGAAAAAGGGGTGAAGGTAAGCCTCGCAGAAAACGGGCTCAAGTGCCTTCACCTACTTGAAAATGAAGCAGACATTGACTTGATCCTCATGGATTACCGCATGCCTTTTTTAAGTGGGATAGAAACCGCCGAAAAAATCCGACAGAATAGTTTATTTGATAAAAGAGAAATACCCATTGTATTGCTATCAAGTTCCAGCGAGGAAAACCTTGACAACGAGAGACTTAACACACTAAAGATCCACCAAAAGCTAGTCAAACCGGTCAAACTTGACCAAATAGATGAGGCCATCCGAAAAATCCGTGGAGAATTCCCACGAAGTGGGTCGGCACCTATGGCTGAACAACCCGAATTCCTCGGATCGAAGCCGTTTTCTGTACTAGTGGCTGAAGACAACCCCGTCAACATGAAGTTGACCAAGGCAATCCTCCAGCGAATCAGCCCAAATATCGAAGTAATCGAAAAAGTCAATGGCTTGGAGGCCTACGAGTACGTCACAGAACAGACGCCAGACCTGATTCTAATGGATGTTCAAATGCCGATTATGAACGGCTATGAAACTTCGAGGGCCATCCGTAATCTCCAAAATGGGACGTCGGTCCCCATTTTGGCCCTCACGGCCGGAACAGTGATGGGAGAGAAAGAGCGCTGTTTAGAAGCCGGTATGAACGATTACCTCACAAAACCAATCGTTCAGGACCTGTTGATCAACTTTATTCGTGATCGTATTCAGCAGCAAGTTTAATTTCCGGGTATTTTTTAATTTTCAAATGGTCGTATCCGGTTCGAAGACGGTATATTAAAGCAGCGTGGAGAATACAAAGGTCACACCTTGCTGTCAACGATTCAAAATTGACGCTAAAAACGTCCAAATAGGTTGTTTTTAGCCCAACAGTTGGCAAATACAAAGGAGTAGAAAGAAGCATTCAGACCGCGCTTTAGAGCCATACAAACCCGTTAAATTAGAACTATATGCAACAGAACAACAGCCCAAAAAACGACGATTCGAGGAGAGATTTCCTCAAAAAAACATCCATGGCGGCAGTATCTTCCTTTTTTATCGTGCCCAGGCATGTGTTAGGTGCCGGATACATCGCACCGAGTGACAAATTAAACATTGCCGGGATCGGCGTAGGCGGAAAGGGCAGGAGTGACCTTACCTCCTTTGCCAAAAGCCCAAACGTAAATATTGTTTCACTTTGCGACGTGGATGACCGGATGACTGCCGAATCCAAGAAAAACTTCCCGAAGGCTACTTTTTACAAGGATTTCAGGGAGATGCTTTCCAAAGAAAAAGATACCATTGACGCCTGTTCGATCTCTACACCGGACCATACACATGCGGTTGCGACCATTGCCGCCATGCAAATGGGAAAACACGTCTATACTCAAAAGCCATTAACCCATAGTATACTTGAAGCGCGGGTATTGGCAGAGGCCGCAAAAAAATACAAAGTGGTCACTCAAATGGGTAACCAAGGAGGCTCCGGTGATGGCGTCCGGCGGATGAAAGAAATATATGATTCCGGCATCATCGGAACCGTAGAAAAAGTACAGTGTTGGACAAATCGCCCCGTATGGCCTCAGGCAGTTCCCACCGACAAAACCTTCAAAATACCCAAGGAGTTGGATTTTGACCTGTGGTTAGGTCCGGCACCAAAAGTCCCTTACAATGAAGCTTACTTGCCTTGGAATTGGCGGGGTTGGTGGCCCTATGGAACCGGGGCACTTGGCGACATGGCTTGCCACATCATGGATCCAGTCTTTCGCATTTTACCTATTGACTTCCCGAATTCGGTAGAATGCAGCGTGGCGGGTACTTGGATGTTTACCCTGCGCGAGCAAGACCATAACCCAGACTGGACACCATTTTCGACCTCTATTCACCTGAATTATCCTCGCAAAGATGCCAAAGGAGATATCAAAGTAAGCTGGTACGATGGAGGAATCCTCCCGGAAAAACCAGAGGAACTACTCCCCGGTGAGTCCTTTGGCAACTCGGATGGAGGGGTTCTCTTCATCGGAACCAAAGGTAAGCTGATGGCGGATTGTTACGGTGCCAACCCTCGATTACTGCCATTAAAGGACAATGAAATCCTCAGTATTCCAGAAACCATAAAGCGGGTACCGGATCAGGACCACTACCTAAACTGGGTAAATGCCTGCCTGGCAGGGTACGGCAATGCAGAAACGAGCTCTCCATTTGAATACGCAGGACCATTTACCGAAAGCATACTGATCGGCAATGTGGCCATCCGAAGCTGGATGCTACGCGACAATCCCGAAGCACGACGAAGCGACGAACGCTACCTCGGCCGCAAAAAATTACTGTGGGATTCTGCCAATATGAAAGTAACTAATTACGACAATGCCAATCAGTTCGTTGCCAGAGAGTACCGCGAAGGGTGGAGCCTTGGATAATGAGTGAGCTCTGCGGTAACTTCAATTAAATCAAATGCCTCTGTGATCTCCTTGCAGAGGCATTTTTATTGCACTACATTACCGCGACAGTCCCACTCCAACTGCCTTGCCCAAGCCAAACCACCTTCCGTTCAAACAACTGCTCGGGTTCTTACCGAATTTACTATATTTGTAATCCAAATAAATGAAAATGACCCCGTTGAGTTGCCGAAACCTTCCCTCTCTTGTATTGATCGCCCTTACCTTCTCCTGCAGTTCTCCAGAACAAACCGGCGAAAAACCAGTACCTGATACACCACCGCTATTCACCCTACTTTCTGCAGAAACCACCGGAATTACCTTTGAGAATACCCTCACAGAAGCGCTGAATACCAATATCCTGATGTACGAGTATTTCTACAACGGCGGAGGGGTGGCCGTTGGCGACCTAAATGGCGATGGGCTGGAAGATATCTATTTTACCGGAAACATGGTACCCAATAAGCTCTACCTGAACAAAGGGGCTATGCAATTCGAAGACATCACTGCGAAAGCAAATGTGGCGGGTAGGCCTGGCCCTTGGGCAACAGGCGTTACCATGGCCGATGTGAACGGTGACGGAATGCTGGATATCTATGTTTGCTATTCTGGATCCCTACCTCCGGAGAAAAGACGCAACCAACTTTTTATCAACCAAGGCCCTGACGAAATGGGGATCCCAATCTTTTCGGAAGAAGCCGAACATTTTGGGATAGACAGCGAAGCCACGTCTACCCAAGGCGTTTTCTTTGACATGGACAACGACGGAGATTTAGACCTCTTCCTGCTGAACCATAACCCAAAGTCTCTTCCCATTCTGGACGAATCAAACACGGTAGAAATTTTGAAGCATCCCGACCAAGCAGGGCCACAGCTATTTCGGAACGACAACGGAAGGTTCACGGAAACTACCGAAATGGCCGGCATTTTTAACTCCGCCCTCTCCTATGGACTGGGTGCCGGGGTATCGGATATAAACGGTGACGGGTATTTGGACATTTATGTCAGCAATGATTACACGGTACCCGATTACCTATATATCAATCAGGGCAACGGAACCTTCAAAGACCAGCTTGGAGAAAGCATGGGACATATTTCCAACTTCTCCATGGGCAGCGATATTGCCGACATCAATAATGACGGCCTGGTGGATATCTTCACACTGGATATGCTGCCTGAAGACAATCGGCGACAAAAATTGCTGATGGCACCTGATAACTATGAAAAGTTTGAGTTTAACCTGCGGGTGGGTTTTCACCACCAATACATGCGGAACATGCTGCATCTCAACCATGGCAACGGCACCTTTAGTGAAATTGGCCAGCTTTCAGGAATCTCCAATACCGATTGGAGCTGGTCTGCACTTTTTGCCGATTTTGACAATGACGGATGGAAAGACCTCTACATCACCAATGGTTACCACAGAGACTATACCAATCAGGACTTCCTGAAATACATGGCCGATTACATTAAAAAATACCAAGGCCTCAGACGGGAGAATGTACTGGAACTGGTGTATTCCATGCCTTCCTCCAACGTGATCAATTACCTATTTCAAAATACCGGGGGGCTAACGTTTGAAAACCAGACCTCTTCTTGGGGACTGGCCCAAGTAGCCAATAGCAACGGGGCCGCCTATGCAGATCTTGACAACGACGGCGACTTAGATCTCATCGTGAACAATGTGTCCCTTCCGGCATTTGTCTATAGAAATGAAACCGACACGCAGCGATCAAACCACTACCTAAAACTCATGTTGGAAGGGGAAAACAAAAATACCCAGGGAGTGGGAGCCAAAGTCACTGTCTATCATAACGGTACGAAGCTGTTGCTGGAGCAAATGCCCACCCGGGGATACCAGTCAAGCGTGTCTCCCATTTTGCATATAGGTTTAGGCAGGGTAACCAAGGTGGACTCGGTCCATATCTATTGGCCCAGCGGAAAGGCACAAACACTCCCCCAACTAACTGCAGATCAAACCTTGACCCTGCGGGAATCAGAAGGGAAGCAACTGTCTATCTCACGTACAATTCCCAAACCTATCCTTAAACCCAGCAAAGTGCCCTTCGACAACATCCAACCAAGGTATACGCTCAACGATTTTAAGCGTCAGCCACTCTTGGTAAATCCTTTGTCGTTTGTAGGGCCGGTGATGGCAAAAGCAGACGTAAACGGAGATGGACTTGAGGACGTTTTTGTAGGTGCCGATGCGGGTTTTGCTTCAAAGCTCTATCTGCAGTCCCCTCAGGGAACCTTCCGAGAAGGCAATATCACAGCATTCGCTGAAGATATGGATCATACCGATTCGCAAGCCCTCTTTGCGGACGTGAATGGAGACGGCTTCATCGATTTATATGTGGGAAGTGGCGGATATGGTAATTTCATGCCCAAAGACCCAAAGCTACAGGACCGAATCTACTTGAACGATGGAAAAGGCAACTTCAATATAGGCGGAGATCTACTCCCAGAAATGTTTACTAGTACGGGAACCGTTGCGGCAACAGATCTGACTGGGAACGGGCTACCGGACCTCTTTGTGGGTGGCAGGGTGATTCCCGGTAGGTACCCTGAAATTCCGGAGTCCTACCTATTGATCAATGACGGCACAGGCAAGTATTCGGTACAAACAGACCAATGGTCTCCTGACCTAAAAAAAGCCGGACTGGTGAGCGATGCTGCATGGGCGGACTTGAATGGTGATGGAGCCGAAGAGCTTATCGTGGTAGGAGAATGGATGCCCATTCGTATATTTGGCAAGTCCGGGAATGCATTGGTCGAAACCGGAGAAGCATGGATGGAATACCCCCATGAGGGATGGTGGAACACCCTTTGGGTAGGAGATCTCAACGGAGATGGAAAACCAGACATACTTGTTGGAAATCAAGGCCTAAATAGTCAGGCGCGGGCATCTTTGGAAGAACCCGCAGAGCTTCATTACAAGGATTTTGATAATAATGGTGCAGTAGACCCCATTCTTTCCTTTTACATCCAAGGCAAAAGCTATCCCTACCTCACCCGTGATGAACTTCTCGATCAGCTATCCATGATGCGGACACGATTTACCAACTACGCTGCCTATGCGGACGCCACATTAACGGATATTTTTACAAAAGATGAACTAAAAGATGCAGGCTATGCAAAAGCCACCAACCTCAAAACCTCGCTCTTTTTATCCCAGCCCGACGGCACGCTGAAAATGCAGCCATTACCCATTGAAGCACAATTTTCACCGGTTTTTTCAATCTTGGTCAGCGACTTCGATAGGGATGGCCACCCGGATATCCTATTAGGCGGTAATATCGAAAAGGCCAGGTTGCGGTTCGGAAAATACGATGCCAACTATGGAACCTTGCTTAAAGGAGATGGAACCGGCAATTTCAGGTATCTTCCACAGCTAAGTAGTGGGCTTCGGATCATAGGCGATATCAGAAGTATGCTTATGGTGAACGATTTGGTCCTTTTTGGCATTAATCAAAAAGGAATCATCGCGTACGAAATGGCTACACCTCCAACCATTAAATCCGGGAATGAATGACGTGCCTGTGCGCTACCCGCCCTCAACTCAGACAGACGTGACAAATCAATAGAACCTTAGACTAACTTATGAAACGCCTTTCCAGTCCTGTCTCAATTCATTCTTATAGACCTGCTCTGGTTAAACCGTCTGCTCGTTCACCTTTTGGGCGGCAACCCATCCTATTGGGTGTCTGCATACTCTTACTTGCCTTCGCATGCACCGGGCAAAGGGAAAAACCGACCATTTCGCTACCTGCCGGGATGATCGGGTGGATCACTGAATCAATGACCGACTTAATGGTCAACGACATTACCAACCCGCCACTTGCAGCGAGGTTTTATGCCTATGCCGCCTTGGCCGGCTACGAAGTGGTCAGCCAAGAAGATACCCTTTTCCAATCCATGGCAAAGGTGTTGAACGATTACCCGGACATCCCTGCGCAAAACGACCTGCCTAACCAACATACGCAGGTAAGTGCAGCGCTAGCCATGATTGAGGTCGCATCGGCGATGCAACCGTCGGGGTCTGAATTGCTGAAATTAAAGCAGTCTTTTCTGGATTCCTGTAGCGCATTGGGAATTGAAAAAAGCGCCTTATCCGATTCAGAGGCCTACGCGAAACGCATCGCCCAGCATATCCTAGCATATGCCAAGTCTGATCGCTATGCGGAGATCAGCAACTACCCGAGGTACACACCCAGCGAGGTGCCTGGTTCGTGGTACCCCACCCCCCCAGGATATTTTGCTCCGGTAGAACCTTATTTTAATACGATCAGACCATTTTCTTTAGTGAAAGCAGATCAATTCAAACCCATACCGCCAGTTAGCTTTTCGGAAAATCCCCATTCCGATTTTTTTCGATTGATGCGGCAGGTGTATGAGGTGGACTTAACTACAGAGGCTCGAACGATCGCAGCCTTTTGGGACTGCAACCCTTTTGCGCTGGAAGAAACCGGACATTTGATGGTCGGATTAAAGCAAATTTCTCCCGGTGGACATTGGATAGGGATTACCGACATTGCCTGTAGGCAGGCAGGAGTTGGCTTCAACAAAGCCATGGAAATCACCGCCGTAGTGTCCGTTGGCCTGATGGATGGATTTTTGAGTTGCTGGGATGAAAAGTACCGAAGCAACCGGATACGGCCGGAAACAGCTATTCGAAAATACTTAGACCCTACCTATACGCCACTTCTGCAAACACCTCCCTTTCCGGAATATTTGAGTGGGCATTCTACCATTTCCACCACCTCCGCAGAGATTCTCACGCACTTTTTTGGAGATGGATTTGCCTATACCGACACGGTGGAAGAAAAGTATCACTTGGGAAGGAGGGATTTCAACTCTTTCTATGAAGCTGCCAATGAGGCCAGCATCTCCAGGCTTTACGGAGGCATCCATTATATAGATGCCATTGAAGTAGGGCAGGAACAGGGGAAAAAAGTCGGTGAATGGATCATCGCCCAAATGACCGAAAATGGTATCGCTAACCCCCTTTCCAAATGATGTTTAAAAAAACCCTCCGAGCCAAACGAGCATACTTAGATTTATCATGCAATTAGGAAGAATTAACATTGGAATATGGGTAACGTTTCTGTCTGCTATGATCTTTGTAGGCTGTGAGCAGAAGCAGGAATACAGGGGCTTTTTAACCACCAACCAAAGACTCATCGAGGCAGGAGGTACCCTGACCGACGCAATGGTACACGACATATTTTCTCCCCCGGTGGCGAGCAGAATTTATGCCTATCCGTCGATTGCGGCTTTCGAGATCGCCGTGCTAGCCGATAGCAGCACCCACAGGTCCCTGATGGGTCAACTAAACGGCTTTGAACCAAAAAAATTTGAGGTATCTGAAAATGCCTATCTGCCCCTTGCCGCGCTGATCGCCTATTACCAAGTGGCCTCCAAGCTGGTATTTTCAGAACACTTGATTTCCACCGAAAAAGACCGGCTGCTGGAGGAGGTAAGAAAGCTGGGCGCCTCCCAGTCAATCATACAGGAATCTGTCACTTTGGGAGAATCTATGGCCAACCACGTGTTGGATTATGCTTCTAAGGATAACTACCACCAAAGCCGTTCATTTGAGAAATATACCGTTCGAGATGACGACTACTCCTGGAAGCCAACCCCACCCGCATATATCGAAGGGATAGAGCCAAATTGGAATAAAATACGCCCTTTTGTGTTGGATTCGGCTGACCAGTTTATCCCACGCAAAGCGACGGCATTTGGCCATACCCCTGACAGCCAGTTCTTCAAAGAGGCCAAAGAGGTTATGGAAGCGGGCAACTCCCTCACCCCTGAACAACGTGAAATTGCCTATTTTTGGGATTGCAACCCTTATAAGATGAACGTGAAAGGACACGTGATGTATGCCGAAAAAAAAATTACTCCGGGAGGACATTGGATCGGCATAGCCGGTATAGCGGCCAAAAACGCCAAATTAGACTGGAAAGATACGGCAGAAGTACTTGCGCTGACCTCCATATATGTATTTGATGGGTTTATATCCTGTTGGGACGAAAAGTACCGTAGTGTATTGATAAGGCCGGAAACCTATATCAACCGGTATATGGACGAAGACTGGGTTCCCCTGTTACAGACTCCTCCCTTCCCCGAGTACACGAGTGGACACAGTGTCATTTCGACAGCAGCCTCCAGGGCATTGACGGGGTTACTTGGCGAGCCTTTTGCATTCATTGACACCACCGAGGTCAATTATGGGCTAGGCACAAGGGCGTTTCAATCCTTCAACCAAGCAGCAGATGAAGCGGCCATAAGTAGGTTTTACGGTGGTATTCACTACATACCTGCTATTGAGGAAGGGGTCAAACAAGGAGAGAGGATTGCCGAATATCTTTCGCAAAAAATCAGTACCCGCCAAGTGGCAAACAGCCGTTTGACGGATTAGTAGTACAGCTTTTTGTCCCGTATATAATCCGAAACATGGGGATGGAGCAAGTAACGCACGCTGCCTCCTTTGCGTAAGGTGTCCCGAATGAAAGTGGCCGAAATATCAATTAATGGTGAATCAATAAACTGAATATGGGGGTGATCGAGGGTTTTCATTTTACCCGGCCTGGGGTAAACATAAAGCCCGTAGTATTCCAATAGCTGTTCGCTGTTTTTCCATTTGTGAAAATGGGTTAAGTTATCACTTCCTACGACCAGCTTAAACTCATGTTGGGGGTATTTGTCAGACAGTACCGCTAGGGTATCGATGGTGTAGCTGGGCTTTGGCATATGAAACTCCACATCCAGCACTTTGAATCTAAAATTATCCGCCGTCGCCAATTCCACCATCCGAAGGCGGTCGAATTCATGAAGCAGCGACTTGCTTGATTTCATCGGATTTTGGGGGCTCACCACAAACCACACTTCTTCCAAATCAGTCTGATCTTGCATGATATCGGCGATGATCAGGTGCCCAATATGAATGGGATTAAAGGAGCCAAAAAACAATCCTATTTTCAAAACTACTTTTGGTTGATAAAATCACCTACTAACTTCTCGGCTTCGGCAAAGGAGCGGTCCAACTCTTCGTTTACCAGAATAATGTCAAACTTGTCCTGAAACCCCATTTCAAACTTGGCCTTGTATATACGCCTGGATAGACTTTCTTCCGTTTCGGTGCCCCTGTCCCGTAGTCTATTGGCCAAATCTTCGATGTTTGGGACTTTTACAAAAATGGCAAGACCCCGATCGCCAAAGTATTTTTTTAGATTGAGCCCACCCTTCACGTCCACGTCAAAAATCACGTGCTTACCAGCATCCCAAATTCGCTGTATTTCTTCTTTTAGCGTACCATAGAAATTGCCTTCATACACTTCCTCCCATTCGATAAATTCATCCTGATCAATTTTTTGTTTGAAGGCCTCAGGTGTCAAAAAGTAATAATCCTTGCCGTTTTGCTCTGACCGGCCCCGTTTGTCTCGGGTGCATGCAGAGATGGAAAAACCTAAATTAGGGAATTTTTTAATGAGGTGTCTTACAATAGTGGTCTTGCCAGACCCTGAAGGAGCTGAGAAAATGATGGCCTTACCTGTTGACATACATCGCTTACAATTATTTTATCTCTTGGATTTTTTGGCGAATGCTATCGACAAGTTCCGTAGGTACCGCGTGTTTGGTGCATTTGGTTTTTAAAACGTCCCTGATGGCCTTTTCCAAGTGAAAGTGTTCGAAACAAGGCTGGCATTTTGCCAACTTCTCATCCAGGACATGCTTGTCTTCCAGCGCTGCTTCACCATCCAAAATACTCTCCAAAAGCTTAAAGCACTTGCTCGCATCACTGCAATTCAGTTTACGTTGATTAGACGGGGTAAAATTATCCATTGGTAAATTTAGGTTCTTTACATCTATTATTCTTCCTCTCCTTCCGTGTCATAGCCCATATGCTGTGCGTAATCTCTAAGCTTATCTTTGAGCAGATTTCTAGCCCGGTGTAGCCTGGATCGTACGGTTCCGATCGGTATATCAAGGATCTTGGCCATCTCCTCATAGGTAAACCCTTCCAGGTCACACAAGATGATAACCGTCCTGAAATCGACCGCCAGACTGTTAAGTGCGTTGGAAATCTCATCTCCAAGCATGTCCTTTACCGCATCCACCCGTAAGTCGGATGTCATATTGTAATCAACGTTATCCGAGTTATAATAAGTTTCAACTTCCTGATAATCTACCTTGGCAGGCTGTTTACTTTTCTTCCGGTATTCGTTGATAAAACTATTTTTGAGAATTCGGAACAGCCATGCTTTTGCGTTGGTTCCCCGCTCAAAGGAATTGATGAACCGGTAGGCTTTCAGGTAGGTGTCCTGCACCAAATCCTTAGCATCGTCCTCATCAAAGGTTAACCTGTAGGCAAAATTGTACATAGAGTCTATGTGCGGCATAAACTCCCTGTCAAAAATGCTGTTCTTATCTTTATCGGAATATTTTTTTCGTTGTACCTCTGACATAGGGATTAAAATTACGAATTGACGTAATTTATAACTAATATTTGGGAAGAAAGTCGGGCGATTTTCGTTATTTTGCTGACTAGGAGGGATCAAAAAACTGTCCCTCTAAGCGTTCATAAACACCCATGCTCTTTTTCAAAGCCCTCTCTCTTCTGCCCATTGGCGTCTTATACCTCATCAGCGACTTCTTTTTTCTGATTGCCTACTATGTGGTGGGATACCGAAAGAAGGTTGTTCGCGAAAACCTGGCCTTTGCATTTCCGGAAAAATCCGAAACACAAAGAAAGGAAATAGAAAAGATTTTTTTTAGAAACCTGACCGATTCTTTCGCCGAAACCATCAAGTTATTGCGTATATCAGACAGCGAGGTCATCAAAAGGTACCGCCTCATCAACCCCGAAATCGTCGTGGATCGGGTACACAATCAGCAGGTTGTCATCGGGATGCAGGCTCATTTCTTCAATTGGGAAGGGCACGTGGTTGCGTTTAGCCGTGTGATGAAAAGTGCCTGCGAAACGGTATACCTCAAGGTTAACAGTCCCCTTTTTGAACAGCTTATGCGGACTATCCGAAGCAGGTATGGCGGCACATTGGTAGAAAGAAACTCCTTTGTGAAGCACTTGATAGCCCATAAAAACCTGCCTCGAATGATTGGACTTGCTGCTGACCAAAGACCGCAGTTTTCGGAAATCCGCTATTGGACCACCTTTATGAACCGGGAAGCGGCCTTCTTTGAGGGGGGAGAAAAAATGGCGAAAAAATTCAACCTGCCCGTTATCTACGGAGAAATCCGAAAAACCAAAAGGGGCCACTACACCTATTCGTATAGGGTACTGGCTACTCCCCCTTATGACGATCACCCTCCCCACAGTATCACAGATGCCTATGTAGCCGCCGTTGAAGACAACATCCGAAAGGAACCCGCCCTCTACTTGTGGTCCCACAACCGGTGGAAAGAGAAAAAGTCCAGCGGAAATAGTACCTTTGAACCGAAATAGGAATAGGCCGACCATCGTGTCGGAAAGAGCAAACGAAGAAAACTATGGATTATTTGTCTAGTCTTAACCCCCAGCAGCGGGAGGCCGTGGAATGTACCGAAGGCCCCTTGATGATCATCGCGGGTGCAGGTTCAGGCAAAACCCGCGTACTGACTATCCGCATTGCGCACCTTATTCATAAAATGGGGGTAGATCCTTTTCAGATTCTCTCCCTGACATTTACCAATAAAGCTGCCAATGAAATGAAGCAGCGCATTGAAAAGCTGATCGGCCTAGAAGCCCGCAACACATGGATGGGTACCTTTCACTCGGTATTTGCAAAAATTCTGCGGGTAGAAGCAGGCAAACTGGGCTACCCTTCCGACTTTACCATATACGACACCGAGGACAGCAAGTCGCTCATCCGCACCATCGTGAAGGAAAAAAGACTGGATGACAAAGTGTACAAACCCAACACGGTTTTATCCCGAATATCTGGTGCCAAAAACCGCTTGATATCCTGGCAATCCTACCTAAACGACCCTTATGTAAGGGCCGATGACGAGGCGGCACTCAAACCCAAAATGGGGGAAATCTACAAAACCTACCAAGAAAGGCTCTTCAAGTCATCTGCCATGGACTTTGATGACCTGCTATTTAACACCAATGTCCTTTTTCGCGACCATCCGGATGTTTTGAACAAGTATCAACAGCGCTTTCGGTATGTCATGGTAGACGAATTTCAAGACACCAACCTGTCCCAATACCTGATCACCAAAAAACTTGCCGCGGTACACCAAAACATCTGCGTGGTAGGCGATGATGCACAGAGTATTTATGCCTTTCGGGGGGCAGACATTCAGAACATCCTAAATTTCGAAAAAGACTACCCGGACCTCCGAACCGTCAAGCTGGAACAGAACTACCGCTCCACCAAAAACATCGTCCACACGGCCAATTCCATCATTGCAAAAAATAAAGCGCAGCTAAAGAAAAATATTTGGACCGCAAACGATCCCGGAGCACCAATAGAACTCATCAAGGCCACTTCAGACAACGAAGAAGGAAGGCTGGTGGCGACCACCATTTTTGAGGAAAAAAACAAACTACAGCTCTCAAACAGTGACTTTGCCATTCTTTACCGCACCAACTCCCAATCGAGGGCGCTGGAGGAGGCGCTACGGAAAATGAACATCGCCTACCGAATCATTGGGGGGCTTTCGTTTTACCAGCGTAAAGAGATCAAAGACTTGATGGCTTACCTACGATTTGTGGTCAACCCTTCAGATGAAGAGGCCTTCAAACGGATCGTGAATTACCCGAAACGCGGTATTGGAGACACTTCGGTAGAAAAAATCCTGGTGGCTGCCTACGAACACGATATCCCCATCTGGGAGGTAATTACCCATGCTTCCAGCTTCTTGACCGGCAGATCTGCTTCCTCATTGGACGACTTTTCGGTGATGATCCGAAGTTTTGCCATGGAAATGGAGCGTAAGGACGCCTATGAGGTGGCTTCCACTGTGGCGAAACAGTCCGGTATCCTGCGGGAACTTTACGAAGACAAGACCATTGAAGGGTTAAACCGGTACGAAAACGTCCAGGAACTACTCAATGCGATCAAAGAATATGTAGACAGCCCGGAGAATGAAAACAAAAGCCTCGGCGCCTTCCTTCAAGAAATCGCCCTGCTTACAGACGAAGACCAAAATAAAAATAATCAGGACGTAGTTACCCTGATGACCATACACGCTTCCAAAGGCTTGGAATTCAAGTATGTCTTTGTGGTGGGTCTGGAGGAGGACTTGTTTCCCTCTCAGATGATGATGCAAAGCAGGGAGGACTTGGAAGAAGAAAGGCGCCTGTTTTATGTCGCCACCACCAGGGCCATGGATCGGCTATACCTTAGCCACGCCATGACGAGATACCGCTATGGCAGGCTCCTTAGCTGCGAACCAAGCCGCTTTTTGGAAGAACTGGATCCCACCTATATAAGGGTGAACAAAAAATTGGGCAGCTCGGCGGCGAGTTTTCAATTTCCCGGTAGGGAAGGTAGCAATGGCTTTGTCGGACTGAAACGCCCAGCAATACGCGATGGTGTGACTGCCAAAGTACATACGCCAAGCCCCGATTTCAAACCTTCAAACACCCACAATTTGGGAGAAGGCATGAAAGTGGAACACCCAAAGTTTGGCTTTGGAAAAGTACTAAAAATAGAAACCGAAGGGGCCAACCGAAAAGCTTCAATCCATTTCGATAATTTTGGTGATAAAACTTTATTACTTAGCTTTGCAAAGCTCCGGATAGTAGAATAGCATTCGGGTAAGATTTTGAGTGGCAGTAGCTCCGGTTTCCTGAAACAGAAAATTTTTAGTAATTTAATTCCCTCAGGAATTCAAAACCGGGAAAGCCATGCAACTTTCGGACAATACGCAAAACACAGTTATTTTGAAAGAATACGGAAAAAATATCCAAAAGCTGGTAGAATTTATCAAAACCATTTCCAGCAAAGAGAAACGTACGGAGTATTCGTACGCGTTAGTGGAATTGATGAAGCAACTCAATCCACAACTAAAATCAGAAAGCGATCAGAAGCTTTGGGACGACTTGTATATCATGTCGGATTTTGAACTGGACATTGATGCGCCTTTTCCCATGCCGCCTAAAGAGCTACTGGGCAAGCGCCCACAAATAGTCGGCTATCCGGAAGGTGAGGTGAAATTCAAGCATTACGGGCGGAACATTGAAAAACTGATCGAAAACGCCATCCAAATCGAAGACGACGAAGAACAGGAGGCAGCCATCATCTATATAGGCAAGCTGATGAGAAGTTTTCATTCTACTTGGAATCGAGAGAATTTTGATGACGGGATCATCATTGATGATATCAAGGTACTGTCTAAAGGAAAGTTACACATTGACCTTGAAAAGGTAAAAGAGAACGGTCTTTTTGAAACATCTACACGCCGGGACTTCAAGGTACCTTCGGTAAATGACAGCGACAACAATAATGTGCCAGGCCGAAAAACGTACCCTGGCAACAATAAAAGACGAAACAACATCCCTAACCCTAAAAAGAGACGAAATTAATGGCTTCATTCCGCGTAAAGGGGGGACAAAAACTTAGGGGAGAAATCATACCGCAGGGAGCAAAAAACGAAGCCTTACAGGTATTGTGCGCCGTGTTGCTGAGTCCCGAGGATATCACCATCGAAAAAATACCCAATATCCGGGATGTCAACAAGTTGATTGAACTGCTGGGTGACATGGGGGTAAAAATCACCAAAAATGGCCCGGAATCCTATACCTTCAATGCCGCCAACATTAACCTGGAGTACCTAGAAACTTCCGACTTTTTGGATAAAGCGTCTGCACTTCGCGGATCGGTGATGATATTGGGCCCCTTATTGGCCAGATTTGGGAAAGGCAAAATATCCAAGCCGGGAGGAGACAAGATCGGAAGAAGGAGAATGGATACCCATTTTACCGGATTCCAAAAACTTGGAGCCACCTTCCACTATGACAAGAAGAAAGAAATTTACCACATAGACGGCAGCGAACTCCAAGGATGCTACATGCTCTTAGATGAAGCATCGGTTACCGGAACCGCTAACCTAGTGATGGCTGCGGTAATGGCCAAGGGCAAGACCACCATCTACAATGCAGCCTGTGAACCCTACATACAGCAATTGTGTGCCATGCTAAACCGCATGGGTGCCAAAATCAGTGGAGTGGGTTCCAATCTCTTGGAAATAGAAGGGGTAGCTACTTTGAAAGGCACTACCCACACGCTGCTGCCAGACATGATCGAGATCGGCTCGTTTATCGGATTAGCCGCCATGACTCAGTCAGAAATCACCATCAAAGATGTGCAGGTAGATCGGCTCGGTATTATTCCAGAGATATTCCGACGCATGGGAATCAAATTGGAGATCAAGGGAGACGATATCCATATCCCCGCCCAGAAACACTACGAAATTGAAACCTTTATAGACGGTTCTATTCTGACCATCGCAGATGCCATTTGGCCGGGATTCACGCCGGATCTGCTCAGCATTGTACTGGTAACCGCTACCCAATCTAAGGGCACGGTCTTGGTTCATCAAAAGATGTTTGAAAGCCGTCTCTTCTTTGTGGACAAACTGATTGACATGGGTGCCCAGATTATCCTTTGTGATCCCCACCGGGCCACTGTGATCGGCTTGGACAGGAAATATCCGCTTCGGGGCATCCGAATGACATCTCCAGACATCCGGGCAGGTGTGGCCCTGCTGATTGCCGCACTATCCGCAGAAGGCACTTCCGTCATCGATAACGTGGAACAAATCGACAGGGGGTATCAATATATCGATCAGCGATTAAACGCCTTAGGTGCGAGTATACAGCGCATTGATTGATCGTTACACCTAGTAGGTGCCATAAAAGCCAATTCCTTATTGCAAACTTTCTACCGGTACAGGGCGCTTATTAGCCATCAGAAACCAATACATCAACGGTACGAAATAGAGGGCAGTAAAGGTTCCGATTGTCAGGCCGCCAATCACACTGAATACCAGCGGCCGCTGTAAGTCGGCGCCCAAACCCGAACTGAAGACTACAGGAACGAGTGCGAGAATAGTGGTAATAGAGGTCATTAGAATAGGCTTAAGGCGGATTTCTCCTGCCTGGTAAAGTGCCTTCTCCAGACCCTCCTTGGTGCTGCTTTCAGGCAACCCAACAAATGGTGCCCGGAGCCGATTGATCGTATCAATCTTTAGGATTGCATCGTTTACCATGATCCCTAGCATCACCACCAAGCCAATCGCCGACATGACATTCAGGGAAGTGCCAGTGATCCATAGCACAAAAAAGGCCCCACCAACTCCTAGCGGCAACGTCAAAATCACGATCAATGGCTGTAGAAAACTTTCAAACTGCGCAGCCAAGATAAAATATAGCAGCAGTACAGAAATCAATAGAATGCCTATCAATTGTGTCAGTGTTTCCCTGTCCTGAAAATACTGACCTACAAAATCTACAGACAAATCCCGCTCGATTCCCCATTGCCGTATTGTCGCTTCCTGCTGAGAAGGATCCTCACCGGTTAGCAACACCGATTGATAGATTCCATTTCGATCTGCGGTCACAAACTTGTAGTGGCTATCGTAATCGGCCTTTATAAAATTATCCAACAAATAAGGCGTGTCGTCTTGGCCTCGTATATACTGTGTGCGCAAAACCTGCTGAAAGTCTACCGGATTTTCTTTCAGCCGAATGGGCGTCACCTCTCCAAACCGCTTAATATCGGTGATCAAGTAATTGCCGAACAGCTTTTGGATTTGCTGCAACAATTGATCTACACCTATTCCATACAAAGCCAGTCTTTCCTGATTTACACGGAATATTACGGCAGACTCCTTCTGCAGGCCCGGCCCTAGTTCCCACGCCTGTAGGGGCAACTCCTCCAACCATTGGTCCATTTGCCGCTCCTCCACCGGGCGTTTGCTTGCCAGGTCCTTCCAGCGGACTTCATAGTATGCCAGGTCGGAATTAAAGAGCTGATCGAAAGCATTGGGCGCATCCTGAATGGCTACTGTGGCCAAAGGATAATGCTGTTTAAAATACCTGGAAAGAAAGACTTCCTGCCGTTCCTTCTGGTTCTGATCCGGAAACATCAAATAGAGAGAAGCCTGCTGAATAGAGCTTTCGCCCTCAAACAGTAAAAACTGCCGAAGGCCTACTTCGCTTTCGGCATGGATATAAGCTCCTTCCAACGCTTCGACTACCTGGGCAATTCGATCACGATTCTGACTGGCATTTATAGGTTCATTCCAATCCACCTCCAGCAAGGCATCATACTTCTCGATAGGCGGAAGACCTTGGACAGGAAGCAGTCTCCCCAAAAAAAGCAGTGCAGGAATAAGTGCCAACAATATGACTAAGCTTACTGCCCGATGCGCAAAAATCACCCGGTAAAGCCGCTTATATCCTCGAAGAATCCCCGTAAATAGGCGGCTATCCTCCAAAACCATCTTGCCCTGTTGCTTCGAGAAAAGCAGCTTATACATCAATGGAAGAAGTACAAAGGCCACCAAAAGAGACACGGACAAAATCGCGGCAACCGATACCGCTTGATCATAAAACAGGGCACCTGAAATCCCACTCAAAAACACAAGGGGTACAAACACTGCAAGCGTGGTCAAAACAGAACTGACCAACGCAGACATTACCTCATTCACCCCGACGACACATGCCTCAAAAAGAGGCAAACCATCCTGCCGCTTTCGGCTGATATTATCCAGCACAATGATGGAATTGTCTATCAGCATACCTAGTCCCAACGCAAGACCACTTAATGAGATGACGTTAATGGAAATATCAAAAAAGTAAAAAACCAAAAAACTGATTATCAATGAAGAGGGCAAACTCACCCCAATAATGATGGGCATCCGGTAATTGCCCATGAAAAAAAACAATACCGCAAACGCAAAGATGCCTCCAAACAAAAGGCTCGTCTGCAGATTATCAATTCCGGCATTTAGCAGCATAGACTGATCTTGGGTAAGCTCAAATTCCACCTGCGGGTAATCCAGCCTAAATTGGTCCACTGCGTCCCGCACGAGCGGCATAAGCTCGTTCATCTTGGCGACTGCCTGCTTGTGTACCGTGATTACCAATCCCTCCCTACCATTATATACATGAAAACCCAACGGCTTCGCAATTTCATATCTCACAGACGCGACTTTGCCGAGTGTAACCGAAGACCTGCCGTCGTTTCGCACGGGCAGCCTCATGATATCTTCCGGCGTGTCTATCCGAGTAGCGAGCCTAAGGTAATAGCGAAACTGCCCATCCTCCACGCTGATTCCGGGTAGCTCGCTGTTTCCGGCTTTGATCGCATCGATCACATGCTGTTCCGTCATACCCAGACTAGCCAAGGCTGCCCTGTTAGGCTCCACCGTGATTACACGTTCTTGTTTGCCGTTGATATCCACCAAGGCAATGCCATCTAATTGCTCCAAGCGCTTCTTCAGCACGTTTTCCACCAGCAATGAAACCGCTGCGTAGTCGATTCCTTCTTTGGGAAGCACCTGTACCCTTACCACGGGAATATCGTTGGTATTGATCCGAATCACTTGCGGACGGGGCAAATCCTCTGGGAGACCACTAATAAGGCGGTCAATCTTCTCATTGACATCAATATAGGCCAGCTCCATTTTCGTTTTGTAGTCAAAGGTTAGGCGGATATTGCCTACTTCGCTACCAGACTTGCTTTCCATGTGCTCCAGCCCATTGAGGGTCATCAGCCCCTCACGGATATTGCTGAGGATATTTTGTTCGATGGCCTGAGGTGAAGCATTTGGATAATTCACTTTGACCACGATCTGTGGTACATCTATGGGTGGCAGCAGCGAGATGGGAAGCGTACGAAACACAATCACACTGAATACCATCAGTGCCAAAAAGGTCATCCCTACAGCTATGGGTCTTGCTAGTAAAAATCTAACCATCACATGGCTTCGTTAAGAATTTGTATGGGCGCCTGATGGGCCAATTGAACGTTGTTGCTAACAATAACTTCTACATCAGCCGTAAGGCCATCCAGAATTTCCATCTCCTTGCCGTTATCCTTCCCTACCTCCACATAATTCCAAATGGCTTGATTGTTTTCGATGGTAAATACCACCGGTCTACCCGATCGGTAAACCACCGCTTGCTTAGGCACCACCAAACTATCGTTCTGAGGGGCACGGATGATCGCCCTGGCATTCATCCCGGGAAGCAGTTTACCCTGATTCTGAAGCTTTATAGTAACCTGCACCAGACCGTTTTCATCTACTTTGGGATTGATCGCGATCACTTGCCCGCGAAGACCCTCCTCTCCACCTGATACCGGGTAGATCTCAGCCGTTTGACCATTACTGATAAAGTTGATATCGGACTCCAGCACCTTAACCCGCATTTCCAATTGGCCCAAGCTTATAATCTCGCATACCTCATCCCCCGCATTTACCAAACTGCCCGTTTTCACCTGCACATCAGCTACTGTCCCACTGATGGGGGCCTTTATGGTAGACTTTTCTATCTCCATCTCAGCTTCGCGCAGGGAAATTTCTGCAGTTAGTACACCACTGGAGGCTTTCAAACGACTGTCCCACTCGGCCAATGTCTCCACCGTGACCGCAGGGTTATCGTAAATCGTCGGATAGCCCAACTTTTCATTTTCAAAAGCCGCCATTCGCGAACGTAATTCCACCTGGGCCTTTTCAAGTGCAAACTTGCTATCGCTATTATCAAGCATGGCCAGTACATGGCCTTCCTGCACCCTGTCGCCTTCGGACACCGTCAAGTCCACCAAGTACCCCTGTCGCTCAACGATCACCATTACTTGACTGCTCGCTTCGATCTTGCCGGTAGCGTTGATGAGGTAATCAAAGGACTTGCGCTGGGAACGGCTTGTTTGCACAGAAGTAGGCTGTACCTCTTCCCTGAACGTTTCCATAGGAATTTCCTCTCCCTTCTCCTTTTCCTCCGCACAAGCAATCAAAAAACCAGACAGGAAAATGAGTAAATAAAAAACATGTTGTGTTCGCATAACGGATTCAGTTTAAGGAGAAGGTGCATACTCAGAATCGCTCTTCTCGACTTCGATCCTATAAGTAACTAAAAATTTAAATGCACACCAACTAATACGTGCATTTTTTTATAAAAATTAACAATTATCCAATAGAAGACCACTCAGATACGCCCAAACGATCGGCAACTTGGCCAAAACAATTTTTTTAATTAAAATTTTAATTGAAGAATGACTTCGTCATTTCTAGCCAAAAAAACCGGCTCATAGTATAATCGCAAACGCAGGTCGGTCGGGTTACCGTCGTAATGGGCACGGAGTGCCGCAATGGATTGGTGGCTGAGTACCTGAAGGTCTACCTGTACCACCCCATCCTGAACCATCCCTAATTGCTCAGCAACCTTTCTGGAAAGGTCAATCACGCGCTTAGAAGACGCTGGCAGTCGATCGTTGATCCTTACAATCGCCTGATACCCGTTGTTTAGATTAGTCACCTTTAGGAGGGTACCAAACGGTAAGTGCTTATGAGCTGCGGTGTAGTCCCACATATCGTAAATTTCACCACTCGCCGTGGGCCGCTTATGGAAATACCTACCATAAAAACTCGCTTCACCCCGTTGGATCGTAAGCAGGGAGTCAGGGGCCGTAAACGGCGATTGACCCCGAACCTGAACTAGTCCGGAGAAAACGAGCATTCCTATAATCAATAAATAACGCATAATTCCCGTCTTAGCAAATCGAATGCCAACATCATTAATTAACCTTCACCCTTGCAGGACACATATTAACCGGCTAAATTTAGTCATTTATCCGAATAATCCCCCTATGACAAGAATCCTACATACTGCCGATTGGCACCTTGGAAAAAGATTGCAGGAGTTTTCTCGCATAGATGAGCAAAAAGACGTATTGGAGGAGATAGTGGAAATCGCCGATCGTGAAAATGTGGACATGGTTTTGTTGGCCGGGGACGTCTATGACACCTATAACCCGACCCATGAAGCCGTGGATCTTTTTTACAAGACACTCCGAAAGCTTTCAAAAAGCGGTACCCGTCCAGTTGTTGTAATCTCAGGCAACCACGATAGCACCCAATTCATCGAAGCACCGGATCCCCTTGCCCGACAATTGGGCATCCTTTTTTACAGCAAACACGATTCGGTCATACCTACCGGTGAATTGACTGAAAGCCTTTTTATATCCCGTTCTGAATCCGGGTTTATCGAAATCAGCGGAGGCCGCTTTTCAAATCCCATACGGATTATTTTAGCCCCCTACGCCAATGAAGTACTGCTGAAAACCTATTTGGGAGAAGGAGAACGAGAAGCCTCTTTTCGGGACCTGATGGCAGCAAAATGGAAGAATCTTGCGGATACCTATTGCGATCCTAATGGGATCAATCTATTCTTAGGCCACTTTTTCTTTATGAACGAAGGAACAAAACCGGAACCGGAGCCAGAAAGTGAGCGTCCCATTCTGCATGTGGGTGGTACACAAGCACTTTTCACCCATCTGTTGCCACCACAGATTCAGTATGCTGCACTTGGGCACCTGCACCGGTTCCATGCAGTGTCTCAGACTCCCTGCCCGGTAGTGTATGCCAGTTCACCGCTTTCCTATTCCTTCAGCGAAGCCGACCAACAAAAGCAGGTGGTAATCATCGAAGCTGCCGCCGGTAGGCCAGTTTCTTACCAACCCATACCCCTCACGAAAGGAAGACCGCTTCATCGCAAAACCTTCGAAAACCTGGAAAAAGCCGTCGCTTGGCTACAAGCCCATCCGTATGCCTTTGTGGAATTGACCTACGCAACGGATTACGCTATCGACGCGGCTACCCGCAAAGGGCTGCTAGGTGCCCACGATGGAATCGTCAATCTAATACCCTTGATCCGTTCGGCCGGTGAAGGCCAAAACACCGGATTACAGGTAGAAGATTTGGAAAAGGACATGGTGACGCTGTTTAATATGTACTACCACAGTGAAAAAGGTCAGGAGCCCAACGCAGAAACCCTGGGGCTATTCAAGGAAATTATCGGTCAAAACACGGAAACATGATACCTATTTTACTGGAGATACAGGGTCTTTATTCCTACAAGGAAAAACAAACCGTAGACTTCCGGACGCTCACCGCAGCGGGAATTTTCGGCATATTCGGTGCAGTAGGCAGTGGAAAATCCTCCATTCTGGAAGGCATGCTGTTGGCACTTTACGGGAGTACAGATCGCCTTGCCGACCGAGGAGAAAAAAACAGTATGGTCAACCTTCAAAGCGATGGACTGTTGATTGTTTTTGAATTCAGGGCCGGCCCAAAAAACGACAATACGTATGTGGCCCGGTACTCGGTAAAACGCAACAGCAAAAACTTTCAGGAGATACGCCCCGCGGAACACACATTTTATGAAAAGTCCGGTGATCAGCTCACACCCACCGAACTACGGGCAGAGGCCTTGGTTGGAATGAAAAAAGAACACTTCAAGCAAGCCGTTATCATTCCCCAGGGAAAATTCCGCGAGTTTATAGATCTTACACCCAGCCCAAGGGCTGACATGATGAAAGAACTATTTGGGTTGGAGCGGTTTGATCTGGCTCCCCGAACCGGCAGCCTGTTGAAAACAGTTCGTGAAGAAAAGATTCGTGTCGAAACCCAGCTTGGCACTTTCCAAGACCTGACAGAGGCATCCCTGGAAGCTCTGAAAAAAGACCTGGCCGATTCCAAGAGCCTTCTAAGGCAAGAAATAAATGAACTAAAGCAGCTCGAGGCCATCTATCAGCAGCAGCAGGCACTGAGCAAAGATTTTGACGACTTGAAGGCGTTAAAAAAAGAACTGACTCACCTTAAGCAAGCCAAAGTTGAAATAGACCAGAAACGCCATTCGATAAAAGAATACCGGCGTGCAAAAACGTACTTGAAGCCCCTTGTAGACGGCGTCGAGTCCCTAAAATTGGATAAAGAAAAATACCGGGTTTCGGTCATTAGCTGCGAAAAACACGAAATAGAGTATAAGCAGGAGATCGATGAGTACGGAAAGGAGGTTGATGAGCTAAGGACCCGCGCCGACCAACGATCCGATAGGGAGGCCAAAATCCGAGATCTCCAAAAAGTGCTGCAGCTGCGGGAGCTGAACACCTCCTTAAACAAGGCACAGGATGAACTCAACCAACTCCGTCCCGAAATAGAAACCGCCGAATCGGATAAAAAAAATGCCCTCTTGGAAGTAGAAAGCTTGCAGAAACGTCAGGAGGCCATTCCCTTGGTTGATCCCGGACAATTGGCCCAGTGGAAGACTTGCCACACTGAGTGGCTTCGGTTGGAAAAGGAAGAAATCAAGTATCGTAACGAACTGGAATCCCTGAAAAAGGCCTGGCGGGAGACCAAAGCATCCTTAGACCAGTTGATAGGTCGAATGCCTTCGTCCGTCGATAACGTCAGCAATTGGTTTAATTCGCAGGCAGATCGTATCCTCCATCTGGAGAAGGAACGGGAGGAGTTTCAGTACAAATCCGGCTTGGCAGTCCATGTGCACCTACTGGAAGGTGGCAAACCCTGTCCGCTTTGTGGATCTGCCGACCATCCCGACCCGTTGGAACCATCCGACCTAAGCAAAAATCTATTAACCATTGCAACCCAAATTACCCAAGAAAAAGAAAGGCTGGAGGAAATACGGCTGCTGGAAAACCGCTACCAGCAGGAGCTCTTCAAATGCGAGCAGCTTCAGGCACAGGTTGGGAAATCCGAAGAATCACTGGACAACACCGTTGATCAACTTGCCTCGCTGAAACAAATCTTTATCCCTGACGCCATATCTTCTGCTATCCAATTGGCTGAAAAAATCGAACGAGCTTCCAAACAACATAAAGAGTGGCAGACAGTCCATAGCAGGATAAGAGACAAAAGGAATGAGTTGGAGCAATTGCGTGAAGTGGTGGAGTCCAAGAAGGCAAAACGGGATGTTGTCCATGAGAAGACACTTACGCTCAGCAGTGCCTTGGAGAGCAAACGGGACGAGATCAGTGATCCCGCGTTTTGTGCACCATATTTTGAAAAAGACCGTGGCTTGATATTGGCTGCCATTGAAAAGGTAAAAAGAGATATAGAAGAAACCGCAAATCGATACGACAGCAAGCGGAAACATCTTCAGGAACTGAAAGAAAAGGCAGCCCGTAACCAGGCCAGTCTATCCCAATTTTCTGAACAGCTGGCCGAAACGACCAAAAAGCTGGCTGAACTCGAAGAAAAATACCTCGCAGAAATGAAGGCGCAGGGATTCTCAGATCACGACACGGTGGTTGATCTTTTTCGCAAGTCATTGGACCTAGATGCGTTGGATGCTGAAATACAACGCTTTGATGATAAATTCATCCGCATAGAAGACCGGATCGAGCAGCTCGAATCCCGCCCCGGCATCCTGGACTTTTTGCCGGAAACCTACCAAAAGATGGGAGAGCAGGTAGTCTACACAAAGGCAAAAACCGACCGTTTACAGCAACGGGTCACCATCTTGGAGCAGCAGCTGGCTTCCGGCCTACGTGACATGGAGACAAAAAAAACACTGGACATGTCACTAATGTCTTTGGAAAAACGGGAAGGTAATTTAAGGCAACTTGAAAGTCTCTTTAAGGGAAGTGGCTTTGTAAAATACGTAAGCAGTATTTACCTAAAAGAATTATGTAATACCGCCAATCTACGTTTTCGGAAACTTACCAAAAACAGTCTTAGTCTTGAAATAGATGAAACCAATACGTTTTGGGTCATTGACTACCTGAACGGGGGGAAAAAACGTCTTCTCAAGACCCTTTCAGGTGGGCAGACTTTTCAGGCTTCCCTTTGCCTTGCCCTGGCACTGGCCGAAAAAGTAAAATCGCTCAATCGGGCCGATCAGAGTTTCTTCTTCTTGGACGAGGGATTTGGAGCACTAGACAAGACCTCCCTTCGGATTGTATTTGAAACCCTCAAGTCCCTTCGGTTGGAGAACCGTATCGTTGGCATTATCAGCCATGTAGAAGAGCTTCAGCAGGAAATTGAGGTGTATGCACAAATTACCCTTGACCAGGAACATGGAAGTCAGGTGACATATTCGTATGGCTAGGTAAAATTTCTGATTCGCGGTTTTTTGGATGAATTCAATTTTTCCACTATAGTCGGTACTATTTACCTTTTATATATTCCTTGGGACGCAGGTGTCTCTTGGAAAATATTTACTAGAGAAAAAGAGAGGTCTGAGAAAAATTTCGGTTTCCATGGTATTCCGAAAGTATAAATATTCTTAAGATATATACTTTTTGACCAATCCGATATTTGTCACTTTTACAGCTATATGTTTTAGAAGCGTGAAACTATTTAGGCTCTGCTTAGAAAGCAATAAATCGTGTGAGGAGTGTGAATTGAGCGGATTTTTTCTCATTTTGAGAGCTTCTAAGTGCAAGGTTATATGAGAAAGAACACCAAAAGGCGTGCACCAAGGTGCGAATACACCAGTTCCAGCCAGCTTTCCTTTGCAGGTTTTGAGACCCCTTTCCATAACCAGCTCGACCCTTCCAACCGCTGGGTTGTTCTGAGTTCCCAGATACCCTGGGACGATTTGGTGGGGCTCTTCAACAGGCACAATCCCCCCAAGGCGACCGGCAGGCCCGCCCTGAACCCCCGTGTGCTGATCGGAGCCGTAATCATCAAGCACATGCTCAACCTGGACGATAGGGAGACTATCGCACAGATTACCGAAAACATGTACCTGCAGTATTTTCTGGGCTACAGTTCCTACACCAGGGAACCGCCCTTTGATCCCTCGCTGCTCGTGGATATCAGGAAGCGCCTCAGCCAAGAGCTCATCGGGGAGATGAACGAAAAGATCCACGGTTTTTCCATGAAGAAGTCCTCGGGAAAGGATTCCGGGAATCCGGGCGGAGGTGAGGGGGGACCAGTTGCACCCGGGCCGGAAACCGGCAACAAAGGGGAAGTCACCTATGATGCGACGGCCTGTCCCCAGGACATCGCCTACCCCACGGATCTGGGACTGCTCAACAAAGCCCGTGAGATCACCGAGCAGATCATAGACGTGCTGCACCGGAAACGGCCGGAGGGCAAAAAGCCCAGGACATACCGGAAGGTGGCCAGGAAAGCCTACCTGAGGGTGGCCCAGAGCAAGAACCCGTCCCGGCGGGCGATCCGGAAGGGGCTCAAATCGCAGCTCCAGTTCCTAAGGAGGAACTTTGCCACGATTGAAAAACAGCTTGACGGGTTTGGGGACTTTCCCCTCCGGCACAAGCTTCAGCGCAAATACTGGATCATCCAGACACTGTACGCCCAGCAACTGGAGATGTATGAGACCAACACGCACCAGGTGGCCGACAGGATAGTGAGCATCCACGTGCGCCCGATCGTACGTGGGAAGTCCAGGGCAAGGACGGAGTTTGGGGCCAAGATCCACCTGAGCCTGGTGGACGGATACTCCTTTCTGGACACCGTATCCTGGGATGCATTCAACGAAGGCACCCATCTGACCGATTATGTGGAGAGGTACCGCGAACGGTTCGGGTTCTATCCGGCAAAGGTTTTGGCGGACCGGGTGTACTGCAGCAGGGAAAACAGGAAGTGGCTGAAGGAAAGAGGGATAAAGCTGGCCGCCAAACCCCTTGGCAGGCCCTCGGCAAAGGCAGTGGAAGACCACGTAAGGCCGGGAGAGAGGAACCCGTTAGAGGGTAAGTTCGGCCAGGCAAAGAACGGGTACGGTATGGCCCGGATCAGGGCGAGGCTAAGCAACACCAGTGAGTCGTGGATAGCCTCCATTATTTTGGTGCTCAACCTGGTCAAACTGGCCGGGGCGGCACTCCTATGGCTGGGTTTTTCAGCATGGGAGTGGCTCGAATCTCAGGCAATGCCCAGCGTTGATCCCGTCCTAAGGTACCTGAGAACAAAAACCCGGCTCAGACTAAACGATGAGCCGGGTTTAGCTATCTTGAATGGTTGAGTTTTTAAGCAGACCCTATTTAAATCAAGCATTTTTTTCTAGGGACGCTGCCATTTTGACTTTCAAAGCTGTTTTTTTGTTAAATTAACAGCAGTGATATAAAGCTAAAAATCAACTCATTTTACATTATTTATAGGAATAGACCAATTATACAAAATAAATGAGTCTGGGTTATATAGTGTTAATTTAACTCATTGGCCTTTCTTTAAATAAATTTTGTATTTAATATTTAAAAAAACGTATTTCAAAAGACACCAAGTTAAAACGCATTAACACAATTCAGTCAAACCAAAAACTAAAATTATTATAGGTATTTATATACAAAATAAGGCTAAATCATGAAAGAAAAACAAGAAGCAAAAAAAGAAGGTGTCAAAAAAGAAACCTTGGCAGCAGCAGCTGGGGCTGCTATAGTAGGAGCTGCAGCAGTAGGAGTTACTAATTCAGTATTTGGTTCAGATACCGTCTCAGGATCTCCTGGCAATATTGAGGAACAGGAAGCAACAGTAGAACCCATGGCTTCTGGGAATGCAACTGTTAATGTTTTTCAATCGGAACCATACGTGGAAAAGGATATTCAAAAAGACGAAAACATTAACCTGATTTTGTCTGAAGTACTTCAAAAAGCCAATTTATTAAATATTAACCTACAGAACTTATAACAAATTATGGAATCTCCTCAAGAACTAATGGCAATAGCAGCCGAGTTGGACAGTGCGTTGACCAACCTCAACAACAAAGTCTTTGAAATGCAGGGTTTGTATGAAGAAATTCAAAACAACCATCAGCAAATTCTTGCCCTTACTGAAGAAATGAATGGTTACAGGCAGGAAATCCTGGCACTAAGAGAAGAAATCAGTGAATATCGCAATCAAACTGATGCCTTCCGCAACGAAAGTGAATCGATGAGAGCAGAAATCGAAGGGTTCAGGGAACAGGCTCAGGAACAGCTGGAAATGACAACTGAACACCAGAATAACGCGCTCGAATCCTTAGGCCTAACAAGAGAACATGAAGCCAATGCCCTGGAATCTTTGAATATGACCAAAGAGCATGAAAACAATGCCTTGGAATCACTTAACCTGACCAAAGAACATGAAGCAAACACCTTGGAATCTCTGAATATGACCAAAGAACATGAGGCCAATGCTTTAGAGTCTTTAAATATTACCAAGGAGCATGAAAACAATGCCATGGAGTCCTTAAACACAACGAGAGAACATGAAAATGCTGCCTTGGAATCTCTCAACACCACAAGGGAACATGAAAACAGTGCTTTGGAATCTTTGAATACAACAAGGGAACATGAAAACAATGCGCTGACATCACTTAATACGACGAAAGAGCATGAAAACGGCGCTTTAGAGTCTTTGAATACAACAAAAGAACATGAAAATGCTGCGTTGGAATCGCTGAATACTACGAAAGAACACGAAAACAGTGCTTTGGAATCTTTGAATACGACCAAAGAGCATGAAAACAATGCCAGCGAAGCACTCAACACGACCAAAGAACATGAAAGTAGTGCTGCTGATGCTTTAAGCCAGACGGAAGAACATGCTTCTAAAGCAGAAAGTGCCATGAGTAATGCAGAGCGTGCAGAAAGTACAGCTGATAGTGCGGCCAGTCAGGCAGAAAGTGCAGCAAGCAGAGCAGAAAGTGCAGCCAGTGATGCAGAAGCAGCTGCCTCAAGGGCAAACTCTGCCGGAGGTGGGCTCAGTTCCTGGTAATTCAGCGCTTATCCAAAAATGAAGTTTTTCACAACTGCTTATTTTGGATAATGCTTCCTTTTATAAATTATCATTAAAAAATACCCTTATTCGGATTTGGTGCCGATAGGGGTATTTTAATATTTTCATCATTCATTTCTTCACCCGAACTGAACTATAAATTGATCATCTTAAGCGAATGATTAAGATGGTTTGATACTAGCTAGCGTCTATACCATATGCATGTTTCCAAAATTAAAAATGCACTCAAGGACCTTGAAAGGATAGCTGAATTTTCCCTTGAGCCTGGAGCTTTGGTCCACTTGTCTGAATCACTGAAAAAAATTGAAAGAGATATTTCGTCTGAAAACATCAAGATGGATCTCCTTTTTCTTGGTCAGGAAGAAGATTTGGAAATAATACTTCCTCCGGAATTCCATAGCCCTTGGCAAGAAAAGCAACTAATGGAATTGTCAGAAGGGCCATTTTCTATCCGTATTTTTGGTCCTTCCAAATTTCCGATGGTTAAGGTTGATGAGCTACAGCCTGTCATCAAAGTAATTTATCTGAATGATCCTGACATTGAAAAGGAAGAATTAACCTATTTCGTAGATAGGTTTTCAAAAAATACCGCTTTTCTATATTTCGTATTGGGTACCAAAATTGGAAAAATAAACCCTCAGGAATTCAGTTTGGAAAAAATCTGGAAGATCCAACGCCTATCACCGGAAGAATTCAAGAATATATCCTCCTTTACCAAAACCCTTCCAGAGCCTTATAAGAAAGTTTCGGCATTTATCAGTGGCGTTTTTGGTCTGAAAAAATTATCTGAATTCCTGGAAATACAAATGCAGAATGAGCAGAAAGATCTAGATGCCAAAAAAATAGCTGTAAGTAAGGAATTGGAAACCAATAAGAAATCTGCCAATTCCAAATCAGGCCAGGAGGTGTTCCAACAGATTAAGAATAACCTCAGCAAAAGTGCCTCAGAATTTGAAAAGGGAATCGGGGAGCGTTTCGGGAAAATTACCAAAATTCAAGATAGATCTTTATTTTATACGGTAGAACAGGAAATAGCCTTGCTTAAAGAACTGGAAGAAGTAGAAGTGGATGGAGAAATTATGCTTAGACTACCAAAATCAGTCAATCAACTTTTCGGATGGATGGAACAACAGCTAAAAGACCACCTGAGCAATGATGTCATTTCTATGAATGATTTCTTGTCAGCTTCTATTGAAGAGGTCAAAGAACTTTTGGAAAAAACCGGTGTACAAGCTGCAAATATCCAGACTGAGTATTATGACAAAAGTAAAATCCAGCCCCTCTTGGACCATAGTATCCGTATGGAAAAGGATTTTGAAGCAAAAGGAGTGAGCAAAAACTTTAATAGCCTGTTCAGCGCCATCAGGCAACCTGTCTTCATGGTCATGTCGATTTTAATGATTGCAGGCTTTGCCGGTTTTAACCAGCAGGTACAGTTCATTAAAGCTAATTTTCCCATTTTGATTATTGCTTTGCTGGGTTTTGGCATTTACCAGGCCTTTCGCAATATTTCCACTGAAAAAAGAAGGAAAATGACGGAGGAGACAAAAAAAGCCAAGCAGCACCTGTCTACAGAAGTGAAAAGAATCCTGTCTACAGTGGAAAGAGAATGGAAGCAACCTTACAATGATTTCCTGAAGAAACAAATCCGCGATATTATCGACAATTGCGAAACCGAACTTAAAAATTACAGTCAAAGAACCTCCCAGGAGATCAATGATAAAAACCTGCTCACCCAAAGAAAAATGCTCAATATCAATAATCAGGAAAAACAATTTCAGAATGGTCTGAGGGAAAAGCAGAATTTTGATAATAAGCTCAATAACCTCATGGCAGAAACAAAACTTGAATTCATCAAATTGACGCAGTAAGAAATGTTGGTTGGAATTGACTTAGGTACTACTTATTCCCTGATATCCAGGGTAGGGAAAAACGGAATACCGGTTTTGATCCCGGACAACCATAAAAACAGTGTTTTCACCACTCCTTCCATCATCCATATTGATGGGGATACCGCGTATTTGGGAGAGTTTTTGGAGACGAAATTAGAAAGGAATCCAGGGCTTGACCTGATCAAGTTTTTCAAACGACATTTTGGTGACAAAAAACCCTTATACATTGATAAAGATGACACCCCTTGGTATCCGGAAAGTTTGGCTGCACTATTACTGAAAAAACTCAAAATAGATGCAGAAGCCTATACAGCCGAAAAAATAGAAGGGGCAGTGATTACGGTACCGGCACATTTCAATGACAGCCAACGAAAAGCCGTTCTGAATGCTGCAGCTCTGATTGATTTGCCCGTACTGAATTTATTGGAAGAGCCCATCGCAGCCGCTATTCATTACGGCCTGACCAACAAAAAATATAATAAAACCATCATGGTCTATGATTTGGGTGGAGGCACTTTTGACGTCACCATCATGACCATGGATGAAAAAGGCATCTATGTTATCGCCAAAGATGGGCATACCGAAATCGGAGGAAAGGAATTTGATGAAAAAATAGGCGAAATCATTCTCCAGCAATTCAAGGAAGCTTATGGCATGGAGCCGGTGTTGGATGCCAGAAACTCGCTTCATCTCAGGAGGTTTTCCGAAATGCTGAAGGTAGAGCTTTGTATGCCGGGGACTCAGTTTGTCGATCAGGTATGTGTAATAGGCAATCAGTCTTTGGAAGTTCATGTGTCCAGAAAAGAATTTGAGCAAGGCATTGAACCGTACCTGTTAACCTGTGAAGAAATCCTCAGCCGTTGTCTGAAGAGTGCGAGTTTGGATTTTGAGGACGTGGACACCTTATTGCTGGTAGGCGGTTCATCCATGGTCCCTTATATCAAAAAGCGCCTTCAGAAAATTTTCACCAAAGAAAGCCAGGAGATCCTGACCCACGAACCCATGCGCGCTGTTGCCTACGGGGCAGCACTTCATGCCATTCAGCTATCCGGACAGAAAATGGATTTTGAGCTACCACCGGAACTTAAAGGTGTCACAGGCTACAACTTAGGGGTAAGGGCTATTAATCCCAAAACAGGGAGAATCGTCATCGATAACCTGGTCAAGAAAAACATGCCGCTTCCGTTTAACAACAGCAAGACCTATTATACTTCTAATCCTGAACAAAAAAAAATGAAGCTCGAAATTATCCAGTACCTGGATAAGGGAGAAAAAGAAGCAAGTCTTGGTTCATTGGTGATCGGTCCCCTACCCTCCTTTGAGGCAAATTATCCCATTGAAGTGAAAATAGAAAGCAGAACAGATGGCACCGTGTGGTTTTCTGCCTTTGATCCCAAAACAGGAATAGAAATCGAAAAACTTTTTGGGGATGAGGTAGAGGGAATTTCCAAGCTACCACGGCAAAAAGCCATCGTTCAGTCAACTTACATCAACATGATCATGTAAAGCCATGGATAAAAAAGAAGCTTTTGCCCTACTTCAAGTCCCTGAACATGCCTCCTCGAAGGAAATTAAACAAGCATTTGAGCGCTTGTACGAAGCAAACAAACAGCTTTTGGAACATGCACCCCTTGAAAGCCAAAAACAGCTTTACAGAAAAAGAATGAGCCAATATTGGCAGGCCTACGCCTCCTTGGTGGATATAGGAAAGCAAGAGAATATTTCCAAGTTTTCAGGAGAAGAAATGTCAAAAAAATCAACTCCCGAAATGAAAATGACTGGTAAACCAGGCAAATTCTTTCAATCAGAACCTAAACCCGACAAAAAGAAAGATCTGAATGAACTCCCTTGGAAACCTATCGCTGTAGCGGCATTGATAGGATTGGGGATTTTTATTGCATGGAAAATTATTTTTGCCATCCCTGCACCTGTCAAGGAATTGATGGCTCAGATGGAATATATCTCAGGCGGTACTTTTGAGATGGGCTGTACCCAGGAACAAAGGGGAAAATGTGCCGACAATGAACTCCCCGGCCATGCGGTAACACTATCAAGCTTTCAGATAGGAAAATTTGAAGTGACCAGAGCGCAGTGGTATGCAGTGATGAAATATTATCCCAAAGCCGGTAGTCCCTGTAATCAGCCAAATTGTCCTATTGTCCAAGTAAGCTGGGAGGAGGTTCAGCTTTTTTTGCAAAAACTCAATAAGATGACCGGTCAGAGTTTTAGGTTGCCAACAGAAGCGGAATGGGAGTATGCTGCAAGAGGTGGAAATGCATCCCGAAATGCTGTATTTGCAGGATCCAATCAATTCAATCAGATAGCGAGATTGGCCAATGCGCCTTATCCTGTAGGAAGCCTAGCCGCAAATGAAAAGCAGCTTTTCAATATGAGTGGTAATGTCTGGGAATGGTGCCAGGATGGTTTTGATGCCAACTATTACAAAAACAGCCCAAAAGCCAACCCTCAGGGCCAGTCTACCGCCAGCTGTAAAGTAATCAGAGGGGGCAGTTTTAAATCCAAAGAAAACAGCATGCGGGTTTCCAGCAGAAACTGTTTGGACAAAAACCAACATTCAGAAGAAGTAGGATTCAGATTGGCCATTACATTCAGCAGATAATCCATGGGGAACAAAGACCAAAAAAGATTCCAGGATAAGCAAATGAGGCTATCCGATTTTTATCAGGAAGTATGGGTAGTATGTCCCAAATGCTCCCAGATGGCCATCGCTACGGTGGACTTCGAAAAAAAATCAGCCAGACTGGTTTGCAGGCATTGTGGCCATAGCCAACAAAAAAGTACCATGATGGATCAAAAGGGAAGTTTGCAGGTAGCAGCAAATATTTACTTTAATGCCAGCCCATGGCTGGCAGCTGATTTTAAAGGCCAGCATCTTTTTGCCTGCAATGCTGCCCATCTGGAATATCTGGAAAAATACATTGCTGCTGAACTAAGGGAAAACAAAGACAGGCAGTTTTTTACCATGCTCGAAAAACTTCCCAAATGGATGCAATCCGCCAAAAACCGAGAGGCTCTGCTCAAACAGATAGCCCTTTTGAAAAAGAAGATTCCGATTATATGAATCATTTGAGATATCAACTACAGAAAATTTAAATTATTATGACCCGCGAACAAGCATTTGAACTACTTGAACTGGAACCTGAGGCAAATTCACAGGAAATACGACAGGCATATAAAAATATCTATAATGAACTTCAGATCAGACTTACTAATGCACCTACAGAGCAACAGAAAAATCTGTACAGCAATAGAATAAAAAAAATCGACGATGCATACCTTTTACTTCTTGGCAATGTAGAGGAAGATTATGAATATCTTCCGAATATCGGTCCGGTAGAGGAAGAGAAACAGGAGATCAAAAATAAAAAAATGGATGAGGAAAATGCATTGTCCATTTTGGGAATTTCTCCTGATTATTCCGAAAAAGAACTATATGATGCTTATGGAGAAAAGCAGCAACAGTTTGAAACTGCCATTCAAAATGCACCTTTTGAAAAGGCACGAATACTATTAAAAGAAGGCATGGAAGAATTGGATGAAGCTTTCGAATTATTATTAAAAAACGTAATCAAGAAGGGTTTAAAGTCCAATACTAAGACAGAAAAAAAACACCAGACAATAGAAAAAACAGTACCTACCCCTTCCAAGGCTTCAACAAGCCAAACTTTTCATCCGAAAGAAAAGAAAAAAAGCAAATCCCCATTGATTATCGGGGTTTTGACCGCGATAATTTTGCTTTTGGTTGCTTTCAAATATGGATATGATGAATATCAGAAAACAAAATATGAAAAAGAACTTTCGGGGATGGTGACAGAAGCGGAATCCTTGATGAATGAAGAAGATTATAAAGCTGCTTATTTGAAATATCTGGAAATAGGAGCATTCTGTAAGGAGGATTGTGATAAGTACATACTTGCAGCCGAAGAAGCAGGCAAGAAAAGTATGGCTGTCCATGAGGCTTTGCTTAATGAAGCAGAAACATTGCTTCAAAATTATGAATTTGACAAAGCCAAAGAAAAATTGATAGCAGCGAATAACTGGCATACTAGCGAGTGGGAACTGGAAGAAAGCCTTCAAATTGTAGAAGAAGCTAGAAAAGAACATGAGTCCCTCCAAGAAGAAGAGAGACTGAGAAGGCAACAGCAATTGTTGGAAGAACAGGCGGAAAGGGAAAGGCGTGAACGGCAATTAGCCAGTGCCAATGAAATGGAAGCCTCTGGTGACGTTTATTTCAGAAATGCAGAATACCAAAAAGCCTATGACTTTTTCCAAAAGTCACTGGATTTTTATTATTCAGACCGGGTCTGGAGAAAGAGAAATGAGGCAGAGAAAAAGATGCCCATCAATATTCTTTTGACATTTTCACAAGTAGACAGTAGAATGGGGAATTTTAAAGATAATTCAAAAGAGTTTAGAACTGAAAATGGTGTATTAAAGGGTTTTTCTTTTGATGAGGCATTCTCCTACAATAAATATTTTAACATCCCCAGAATTACAGATGCCTCCTACATAGAAATAAGCCTTGACATCAGGCATGTTTCAGGTGCGGACAATCACCCATTTGGGTTGAATTTTCTTAGTAAAGAAAGTAATCCTGGTAACAGGTTTGGTATCAGTGTTTCAAACAATGCTTCTACTCATATAGGTACTTTTGATGGAAAGTGGAATACAATATGGGAATCCAATTCGAACATCAAAAAAGGAAGTGGAGTATGGAATACCCTAAAAATCATTTATCAGTCTGGAAGGGTTACTTATTTTGTAAACGGGGTACAAGTCAAACAAGAACAGGTTAAAATCTTGGGCAATACCATTGGAATTTATCAGAGTGGCAATATTAAAGAGGCCTGGTACGACAACCTCTCCATCAAAGCGACCTTTTAAAATTTGGTTTTATCATTTTCCGGGATCTCCCGCTATTCGGGATTTATAATCCCGAATAGTGATACCAAGGATTTTAAATCCTAAACCAGAACACCATGAACGAACAAAAAGCCTTAGAACTCCTAGACCTTGAACTAGGCGCTTCTGCCTCCGAGATCCGAAGGGCCTATCAGGAAATCTATAACGAACTGCAGATACGCCTGACCAATGCCCCTACCGAGCACCAAAAGGAACTATACCGCAAGCGCCTTGCCGCCGTGGAAGAGGCCTACCTCTTTCTCGGCGGGGAAAGCGAAGAAGACCTCAGCGAACTGCCCAGCATGGGGCCGGTTGAAAATACTTCGGAAGATAAAGCCCAAGTTTCCAAGCCCCAGCAACTTAGTGAGTCGGCTGCTTTGGAGATACTCGGACTTAGCAAGCCATTTTCAAGAGGGAAATTAATAGATGCCTACAAAGGGAAGAAAGAGGATTTTGAGAAGGGGTTAAAAAGTGCTCCCAATAAAGCCATCAAAGATAGTTTTCAGCAGCTAATCCATGAGCTAGAGGAAGCCTTTCGCCTATTGGAACCCTTAGCCGAAAGCCCTGCCCCGGTCCCTCCCAAACCCGAAGCAACAAAGCCTCAGCCTGAAAAGAAAAAAACATCCCCTTTGCTTTGGGCGATTCCTGCCGTTTTGCTTTTGGCAGCAGGTATCTGGTTCTTTTTGCCAAAAGGAGAAAAACAAGATGAAATCTCTCAGGAGCTAAGAGATGAATTTATCAAGACCAAAAGCCAGGCAGACCTCTTGGCCGAACAGCAAGACTGGGATCAGGCTTTGGAGAAATACCGGGAGGCGTATGGATTGTTGGCTGATACCGAGGTGAGCGATAGTATCCGGAGCATAGGGCGGCGCTTGGAAGCTCTGACATTGGACGCCAAGGCCAAAGAACAAACGGAAGCCGAAGCCAAAGAATGGGCTGCTGCACAGAGAGCCAATAACACAGCTGGGTACCTGGATTTTATTAAGAAGTACCCTTCGGGCACCTATACTTCCCAAGCTGAGCAGAAGATCAGGGATTTGGAGGCACAATTGAGAAACCAAAGCCGGGCAAGCTCCCCTCCGAATCGCGTTACACAGCCAAATAAAACAACAGATACTCCTATAAATAATCCAACTGCAAGTACCTCTAGCGATACGCGCACTGTTCGAGGCATGAAATTAATCAAGATACCCGGCACTAATTATTATATAGGAGAAACGGAGGTAACAAGAGGGCAGTTTGAGGCATTTGTGAATGCCACGGGTTACCAAACCACGGCTGAAAAAGAGGGTCAGAGTGGGGTAGTGACAGAGGGTCGGTGGGAAGATAGAACAGGAGTATCCTGGCGTAACAATGCCAGCGGAACAGGAGCACAACCTAATTCTCATCCTGTAATTCATGTAAGCTGGCTTGATGCAATGGCGTATTGCAACTGGGCGGAGGTACGCTTGCCTACGGAGCAAGAATGGGAATACGCAGCCAAAGGAGGTGAGAACTACGAGTATGCTGGCAGCAATGACAGCAATGAGGTAGCATGGCATAATGGCAACAGCGGTAATACCACCCATGCAGTAAAAGGCAAAAAAGCGAACGGTTATGGATTATATGACATGAGTGGTAATGTATTTGAATGGACATCCACAACCACAACATCTGGTTCTAATATTTTTGCGCGTGGTGGTAGCTTTAACTTCAATGCCAAAAATTGCCGGGTGGCTATTCGCTCCGACTTCTCGCCTAACTTCCGATCCAGTACTATCGGTTTTCGGGTAGTCCTTGACCAGTGAAATTCGTATAATAATCCTTCACTTCGGAATCTGAATTCCCAACGAGCGATACCAAGGATTTTAAATCCTAAACCAGAACACTATGAACGAACAAAAAGCCTTAGAACTCCTAGACCTTGAACCCGGTGCCACTGCGTCCGAGATCCGCAGGGCCTATCAGGAAATCTATAACGAACTGCAGATCCGTCTGACCAATGCTCCTACCGAGCACCAAAAGGAACTCTACCGCAAGCGACTTGCCGCCATAGAGGAAGCCTATCTCTTTCTGGGCGGGGAGAGCGAAGAAGACCTCAGCGAACTGCCCAGTATGGGGCCAGTAGAAACTGCTTCTGAAGAGAAAGCCCAAGCTTCCAATCCCAAGCCCTTGTCTGAGGCAGCTGCTTTGGAGCTACTGGGACTAAGCAAGCCATTTTCCAGAGGGAAATTAGTAGATGCCTACAAAAGCAAGAAAGAGGATTTTGAAAGGGGATTAAACAATGCTCCGAATGATGTCCTGAAACAAGCGTTCCAACATTCTCTTGAGCAACTTGAGCAGTCATTTTCTATTCTGGAACCCTTAGCCGAAAGTCCGGCTCCAGTCCCTCCCAGGCCCGAAGCACCAAAGCCTCAGCCTGAAAAGAAAAAAACATCCCCTTTACTTTGGGCGATTCCTGCCGTTTTGCTTTTGGCAGCAGGTCTCTGGCTCTTCCTGCCACAAGGAGAAAAAACAGATGAAATTTCTCAGGTGCTAACAGATGAATTTATCAAAGTCAAAAGTCAGGCAGACCTCTTAGTTGAAAAGCAAGATTGGTCTCATGCATTAGAGAAATATAAGGAGGCTTATGCTTTGATGGCAGATACCGAAGTCAGTGACAGCATAGCGAGCATAGGGCAGCGCTTGGAAGCTATAGCATTAGATGCCAAGGCCCATGAACAGGCGGAATCCGAGGCCAAAGATTGGGCAGCTGCACAAAAGGCCAATAGTACAGCAGGGTACCTGGATTTTATTAAGAAATACCCTTCAGGCACCTATACCGCGCAGGCCGAGCAGAAAATCAAGGATTTGGAGGCAGAACTCCAACGAAAAAGCAGCTCAGTAACAGAAAAGTATGTTAAAGGAATGAAGCTTATAAAGATCCCCGGTAAAAATTTTTATATGGGAGAAACGGAGGTAACAAGAGGGCAGTTTGAGGCATTTGTGAATGCCACGGGTTACCAAACTACTGCGGAAAAAGAAGGTTTTTCAACGGTTTTTGATGGTGGTTCTTGGAAACACGGACATGGCGTTACATGGCGCAACAATGTAGGAGGTAGTAGCATTCAACCTAGTTCACATCCGGTGATACATGTAAGCTGGCACGATGCTGTTGCTTACTGTAATTGGGCGGGTGTTCGTTTGCCTACGGCGCAGGAGTGGGAGTATGCGGCCAAAGGAGGACAGAACTATGTGTTTGCTGGTAGCAGCAACCTCAGTGAAGTAGGTTGGTGGAGAGAAAACAGTGACAACACTACTCATTCAGTTAGAGGTAAAAAGCCTAATGGCTATGGATTATATGATATGACAGGTAATGTATCGGAATGGACATGTTCATTACGAGGTTCTTATGAACATATTAGGCGCGGTGGCAACTGGGACGAAGCTGCCTTGTTCTGCAGAGTGAGTGATTATACCAGCAACCCTCCCGACTACCGCAGCCACTTCCTTGGTTTTCGGGTAGTCCTTTCCCAGTAGCTGGTTTTTCATCTCTCCTTGCCCGCCCCGTTAAATACGGAGCAAATTTAATGGGCCGAAAAACTTTTGCAAATCCCAAATTAAAAAGACCATGAATGAACAAAAAGCCTTAGAACTCCTGGATCTTGAACCCGGTGCCTCTGCCTCGGAGATCCGCAGGGCCTATCAGGAAATCTATAACGAACTGCAGATACGCCTGACCAATGCCCCTACCGAGCACCAAAAGGAACTCTACCGCAAGCGCCTTGCCGCCGTGGAAGATGCCTATATCTTTTTCGGAGGGGAAAGCGAAGAAGACCTCAGCGAACTGCCCAGCATGGGACCGGTGGAGCATCTTCCCGAAGGAAAAGTCCAAGCTTCCAAGCCACAGCGCGTCAGTGAATCAGCAGCTTTGGAGATACTCGGACTTAGCAAGCCTTTTTCAAAAGGGAGACTATTAGATGCTTATAAAGGTAAAAAAGAGGATTTTGAAAAGGGACTAAAAGTAGCTCCTAATAATCAAATAAAGACTGCCTTTCAAAAATCTTTGGATGATCTCGAAAATGCTTTTAGCTTATTGGAAACTTTGGTTTCCTCACCTCCACCCAAAGTAGAAACTGTCAAACAATCTTCTCCAAATAAAAAGGCATCTCCTCTTATTTGGTCCATCCCTGTGCTTATTATCATTATTGCTGGAATTTGGTTCTTCACGCCAAAAGGAGAAGAACAAGATGAAATCTCTCAGGAGCTAAGAGATGAATTTATCAAGGCCAAAAGTCAGGCTGATATTTTAGCCGAAAAGAAATACTGGGATCAGGCCTTGGAGAAATATAAGGAGGCATATGGATTGTTGGCAGATACCGAGGTGATCGATAGTATCCGGATTATAGGGCAGCGCTTGGAAACTATCGTATTGGATGCCAAGGCCAAAGAACAAGCAGCAACTGAGTCCAAAGACTGGGCTGCCGCACAAAGAGCCAATAGTACAGCTGGGTACCTGGATTTTATTAAGAAACATCCATCGGGCGCTTATACTTCACAGGCCGAAGAAAAGGTTAATATGCTCGAAAAACATATAAATAGCAATTCAAATAAAAACCACATATCTTCTACCGCCCAAAAAACAAATACTCAAGAGCCCATAGCAGAAATTAAAAAGAAAACAAGGGCTCAAATAATTGAAGAAATAGAGCGGAATATGGTATTTGTTCAGGGAGGAACATTTACAATGGGGTGTACTTCTGAGGAGCAAGCGTGTAAAGACGATGCAAAACCATCACACCAAGTTACCGTGAATGACTTCAGAATTGGAAAATTTGAAATAACCCAGGAACAATGGGAAGCGATTATGGGTACGACAGCTCGGCAACAACATGAAAAAAGCGGTTATGAATTTCCATTTGACTTCCCTGAAGGGCCTAGATTCCCTATGTATTACGTAAAATGGAGCCAGGCACAAGAATTTATTCATAAACTAAATCAGATAACAGGCAAAAATTATCGTTTACCCACCGAAGCGGAATGGGAATATGCAGCCCGTGGCGGTAATCAAAGCAAAAATTTTAAATTTAGTGGGAGCAACAAATTAAATGAAGTTGGATGGTTTGCAGGCAACTCAAGCAAAGCCCAAGAAGTTGGTAGCAAAAAACCAAATGAAATAGGCATTTACGATATGTCTGGAAATGTCCGTGAATGGTGCCGGGATGATATGAGAGATTATACTTCAAGTCCTGTCCATAATCCGGAAGGGCCGGACAGGACAGGAAGGGTACTTCGAGGTGGAGATATAGTTGTCGATGAAGATATATGTAGCGTTTTTTTTAGAGTCAGAAGCACTCCTGAGTTTTATTATTGGTATGTTGGATTCCGACTGGCACTATGATTTTATAAACGAAATCTGAAAAATTTGGCAGGGCACTTAGCTATACGAAAATTGTGACTATCGGCCTCTGAGACAGCAACTGGCTCGAACGAATTCGAACGTGAATCACTGTAAAGATGTTATATTTGTGTTCTTAGGTATTCATAAAACTCACCTGATTAAGCGTACCTAACCAAAATCAAGGTAACATCAACGTCTACAAAAAAATCCGAACAGCGTGAGGCCGTTCGGATTTTTTTGTATAGAATAAACAGTGGCAGCGGTTACCCCACCAGATTGCCCTCATCGTCCCATTGGGCAATGGTGCCACGGGTGGCGATGTCCAAATACACATCCTTGTATTTGGGATCGTTCTGCAGGCCGTGCTTGGCAAGAACTTCCTCTGGTACACCATCCCACGCATTGGGGCGGTTACCTACGTAGCCCAAATCCTTGAAACCTAGCTCACTGGTAAAGAAACCGGTGGCCGTCAGGTTTCTGAGCGTATTGAAAAATCGGACACCGCTCTGCATTTCAGGCTTGGCCTTGTCGGGATAGGCGATTTCGTCAATTATCTGCAGGCGTTGCTCTTGGGATATTTCCAAGAACTTTTTCCCAAATAGCTCATCGGCCTTGTGGTCCAACCAAAGCAGCCCACCACGCATGGGTGTTTGATAATCCGGAATGTCCTTCATCATAAATTCAATGAAATCTGGAACGCCCGCATCGGTGGCACTGCCGGAAACATCGTCCGCCGGAATGATGATATCCACCAATACCTCTAATTTTTTTCGCTCTTCGTCGGTAAAGAAGGTCGTGGATTGCAGCAAATCATTGTGCTTGATCTCTTCGGGAGTTCTTCCGTAACTACCGAAATCACCTATGGTGGGCTGGTGTGCCAACTCATTGGTTTCGGATCCACAACCGGAAAGAATAAGCCCGGTGCCGAACGAACCGGCCAGTAACAGCTTTAAATTCTCGCGTCTATTCATGGGGTTTATATGTTTTTCTTTTTCAACTGATCGATAATGTATTCCGAAGTCCGCATGGACAAGGCCAAGATGGTCCAAGTTGGATTCTTGTCGGCCTGCGACACGAATGGACCGCCATCCACCACGAATAGGTTCTTGCAATCATGGGCTTGGCAGTTGCTGTTCAGCACGGAGGTTTTCGGATCGGATCCCATACGGGTGGTACCCACCTCGTGGATGATCCTTCCAGGCTTGTGGAGTCCATATTGACTCTCAGGGCCTGGCTTATTGCCGAGGATGATTGCCCCCATGCTTGTTAAGATCTCCTCAAAGGTGTCGTGCATGTGCTTGGCCTGCTTTAGTTCTTGGTCTGTCCACTTGTAATGGAACTTCAGTACCGGTATCCCATACTTGTCAACTACATTGTTGTCGATCTCGCAATAATTGGAATACTGCGGGATGCTCTCTCCCCTGCCGGACATACCCACTGTACTGCCGTAGAACGTACGGATATCCTTTTTCAGCCCCTCACCATAGCCTCCCGCCGGGCTCGGGTTTCCGAATTCATCCTTGATGTATTTACGCATGGTATCCATTCCGCCACCAAATCCATACGAAGGCATTCCCATGCCTCCCCAATATTCAATGTGGTATCCCCTGGCAAAATCCAGCCCCTTCTCATTCAACCACCAAGGAGTGTAAATATGCATACCGCCCACACCATCCTCATTGTACCGATCCCGATTCATAAGCTCAGGCATGATGCCCATGCGGTCGGCACCGGTAGAATCGTGCAGGTACCGACCCACATAGCCGGTCCCGTTTCCAATTCCGTTTGGATGGGTCTTGGATTTGGAATTTAGCATAATACGCGCAGACTCACACGCAGACGCGCCAAGCACAACTACCCGAGATCGAAGCTTGTATTCCTTCATGTCTATCTTGCTGACATAGGATACACCTGTGGCCTCGCCTTTATCATCGGTGGTCACCTTCCGCACCATGGCATGGGTATACAGATCCACCTTACCCTTTCTCATGGCCGGCTTTACCAAGCAGGTACCGGCCGAAAAATCTCCGTAAACCTGACAAGCCCTGTTACACTGACTACAGAAAAAACAAACCCCTCGGTCATTGTTTACCGGACGGGTTAATATGGATAGACGGGAAGGAATAATGGGGATATTTGCCTTCTTGGCGCCCCGTTGTATGTACAGTTCATGCAATCGGGGCTTTGGAGGAGGGAGAAAATAACCGTCCGGTTCGTTGTGAATGCCCTCTTTCGAACCAAATACACCGATCAATTTATCCACCCGGTCATAATAGGGCTTTAAGTCGTCGTAGCCGATAGGCCAATTGTCACCCATCCCATCCAGATCCTTCCGTTTAAAATCCAACGGACCAAACCGAAGCGATATCCTGCCCCAGTGGTTGGTACGACCACCAAGCATACGCGATCTAAACCAATCGAATTCGCTGTCCTTTCCCCGGGTGTAGGGCTCGCCATCTATTTCCCATCCCCCAATTGCCGCATCAAAGTCGCCAAAAGGGCGGACGGTCCCCGCCCCCCTGCGGGGAGATTCCCATGGAAAACGTAATTGGGTACGGTGCTCGTCCAATGCTGGATCAAAATCAGCTCCGGCCTCCACCACAGCCACGGCTAGACCAGCCTCGGCCAATATTTTGGAAGCCATACCACCTCCCGCGCCGGATCCTACAATGATTGCATCGTATTCCTCGCCAGAAGCCATTATCTGTATACTCATTCTTCTTTTAGTTTTTTTAAATTCTGGAAAAATTAATACAAAATTTCGATATAAAAAAAACCATTGTCATCAACGGTTATACTTCGTAGATGAAAAAAAGACTATCTAGATCCAACGTTTTACCGCATTGCCTTCACAGCCATTGATCTACGTATCACTACAGAACGCGCCTGACATATTCCCAGACGGTCTCCGCTACAATCACATGGCCCTCAGCCGTCGGATGGATACCGTCTGGCAGGTTGAGCTCGGGATCCCCCGCTACCCCCTCCAACAGAAAAGGGATCAGTGCGACTTGGTCCTCCTCCGCAACCTCCTCATACATCCCGCTGAATGCCGACGTATATTCCTGTCCCATATTGGGTGGAATCTGCATGCCTGCCAATAGAATATAGGTTTCGGGATAGCTTTCCTTCACCTTCTGGATAATTTTCTTCAGGTTGCTACGGGTTTCCTCCACCGGGATACCCCTGAGGCCGTCATTTCCGCCCAACTCCAAAACAAACACCGCCGGCGCTTCTTCCAAAAACCAATCCAGGCGGTTCAGGCCTGAAGCGGTGGTTTCTCCACTGAGGCCTCCATTTACTACGCGGTAGGCCAATCCCTCACGGTCTATTTTCTCCTGTATCAATGCGGGAAATGCCTCGTCTTCCTCCAGCCCATAGCCTGCGGTGAGGCTATTTCCAAAAAACAAGATCAAAGGGCGATCCTCCTCCACGATAATCTCTTCAACTCTCCCGGTATCATTCCTGCTTTCTTCCTGACTTTTCGGCGAAGTGCACCCAACCATGCCGGACATCAGCACTCCTACTGTAAAACCCAACCATAAATTTACCACAACTCTCATATACCTTGTTTCCTTTGTTATTGTAAATTTGAACATAATTAAAGGAATCTACCAATTTAAACAAACTAAATGGTGATCCTAACGTGTTAGAACACAAACAATCTTATTGAATAGAGAGACATGAGCATACTTTCCGTAACCAACCTGACAAAAACCTACCAAAGCGGTAGCCGAAAGCTGACTGTTTTGGATAATGTCAATTTTGAGGTCAACGCCGGTGCAACCATGGCGATCGTAGGACCTTCGGGAAGCGGAAAGACTACGCTACTTGGATTATGTGCCGGACTGGACACCGCCAGTGGAGGGTCTGTAAAACTTGTTGGCAAAGCCTTGGAAAATCTCTCCGAGGATGAGCGGGCGAAAGTCCGAAATGAATCGGTTGGCTTTATTTTCCAAAATTTCCAGCTGCTGCCCACACTTACTGCGCTGGAAAACGTGATGGTGCCCATGGAGTTGAAAAAACGGAAAGATGCCAGGCACCAAGCAGAAGTACTGTTAAACCAAGTGGGCCTCGGCGATCGCTTAACCCACTATCCATCCCAACTCTCCGGAGGGGAGCAACAGCGGGTTTCCATCGCCCGAGCATTTGCCAATGAACCTAAAATTCTCTTTGCCGATGAACCCACTGGAAACCTGGACACAGAAACGGGAGATATGATCGAAAACCTCATCTTCCAATTAAACAAAGAGAAGGGGACCACCCTCATACTCGTGACGCACGATCCCCAATTAGCGGAACGCACCCAACAGATCATTTCTATCAAAGGCGGCAAAATCCAGGAGGTTTCCTATGGCTGATTTGAAATGGACTTTCCTGATGGCCATGCGGGATTTCCGAAAAAACGGATCCAAGCTGGCACTTTTCATTTCTTCCATATTGGTTGGGATAGCGGCCCTGGTAGCCATTAGCTCCTTCGGGGACAACCTTACCCAAGACATTGAACGCCAAGCCAAAGAACTGCTCGGAGCTGACTTGGTGCTGAGCAATAATCAGCCATTTGAAGGACCTGAAGCCGATAGTAGCATCTTAAGTCAGGCCATGGAAATTAACTTCGCCTCCATGGTTTCCTTTGTTGGTAAAGGAGAAAGCCGACTCACGCAGATTCGTGCATTAGAAGGGGCATTTCCCTTTTATGGCAGCTTTGATGTGGAGCCTTCCCTTGGAGAAGCGTCCTTTCGCTCTGGAGGGAAAAAGGCCTTGGTAGAAAACCTTCTATTAGCCCAATTTGAGGCCGAGGTAGGTGATTCCATAAAGGTGGGAGCAGTTACCTATGTAATCGCCGGTGCCCTGCACAATGTACCCGGACAGACCGGTATTACAGCCACGGTGGCGCCCGCTGTGTACATTCCGATGGAGACCCTGGAGGAAACCGGCTTGGTGCAATATGGCAGCAGGGTAAACTACGAGTTATACTACGCACTGAACCCTGACACCGATCCACAAGCATTTATTGATGTATATAAAGACCGATGGGAAGAGGACAACATACGATTCGAAACTGTAGAAAGCCGAAAGGAATCCACCGGAAACTCTTTTAAAAACCTTGGAAACTTCCTAAGCTTGGTGGCCTTTATAGCCGTATTGCTTGGCTGTGTGGGCGTGGCCAGTGCCGTGAATGTTTTTGTGAAGGAGAAACTGCCCGCCGTAGCGGTACTTCGGTGCCTGGGTGTATCATCAGGTCAAATATTCGCCATCTACCTCTGTCAAATATTTCTGATGGGTATAATTGGATCCGTTGCCGGAGCCGCATTGGGTACCGGGCTTCAATTTATTTTACCCAGCGTCTTTCAAGACTTTTTGCCGGTTGATGTCACCGTAGAGGTTTCTTGGGCCTCGATTTCGCTCGGAGTAGTTACCGGGATCCTGATATCCATGCTTTTTGCATTGATTCCTTTGCTGAAGATCCGAACGGTATCGCCGATGATGACACTACGGCCCGAGGCAGGAAGCAGGAGCTTTGCCAAGGATCCGACCCGCTGGGCGGTAGTAGGCGCAATAGCGGTCTTTTTGGGTGGATTTAGTTTTTTTCTCCTCAGGGATTGGGAGCAAACACTTTGGTTTACAGGTTTTGTTTTTTTTGCATTTGGCGTACTTTGGCTTTTCGCACTTGCGATTATGAAAGGTATTCGAAGGTGGCTGCCACTTTCACTATCTTATCCTGCGCGGCAGTCGCTGGCCAATTTATATAGGCCGAACAACCAAACCGTTTCACTGATAGCTACCATTGGATTGGGCACCGCGATGATCTCCACCCTCTTTTTTGTGCAATATCAATTATTGGACGAGGTAAAGTTTGCAGACAAAGAAGACCAGCCAAACATGCTCTTCTTCGACATTCAAACGCAACAGGTAGAGGCGGTAAGCCAGCAACTCAGGGAACAAGGCCTACCTATTCTCCAACAGGTACCCATCGTTACCATGGGGCTTACTTCGGTAAACGGTATCACCAAAAAAGACAATGAAGCCCTTCCCGAAGAAGAAAGAAGGTCCAGACGACTGTATAACCGGGAATTTCGAGTTACCTACCGTGACTCGCTGATACGTTCCGAACGGCTGACGGACGGCGAACTCCGCCCTTACAAACAACCCGGAGACAGCATATTTGTCTCCTTGGACAAAGGATATGCCTCCCGAGCCGGACTACAGCTTGGCGATGAAATGGTCTTTAATGTGCAGGGACGCCCGATAAAAACGTATATCGGAAGCATGCGGGAAGTGAACTTCCGACAGGTTTCCACCAACTTCTTGGTGCTCTTCCCCGATAATGTCCTTACCAATGCCCCCAAGTTTCATGTGGTGGTGACCAAGACTGACAGCGATGTGCAGGCAGGGAGGGTGCAAAACCAAATGGTCCAAAACTTCCCCAATGTGTCGGTCATCAACCTAAGCACTATCGTGGAAACCCTGGAAGATATTCTGGGAAAAATTAGCTTTGTGATTCAATTTATGGCGCTATTCAGTATTGTCACTGGCATTCTTGTACTGATAAGCTCACTGATCATCAGCAAATACCAACGAATCAAAGAAACCATTCTCCTCAAAACGATCGGTGCACAAAAGCAACTCTTGGTGCAAATCAACACACTCGAATACCTCTTTCTGGGTAGTCTGGCAGCATTGAGTGGCATACTGCTTTCACTTTTGGCTGCGTTCCTGCTAAGCGTTTACTTATTTGAAATCCCATTTCGCGTAGAATGGATCCTGTTGGCCGCTGTGTATGGTGCCATTACGGCGATTACGGTCCTTTTGGGCTGGTGGAACGGCAAGGATATCTTGAAAACACCGACCATGGAGGTTTTGCGAACGTAATGTAACGTGCCCCTGCGAAAGCTAGTCTGCATCCTATTGGCGTTTTGGACGATCCAAAGGTCTGGGTCTTGCTATAGAAGTGATGGTGTGGGAACCAGCAGAATAGTGGTTTTTGGAAAAAATAACAAAAAACAACCGTTGTTTGAAACCTTTTTGCTATCTTCTATGTATATACATTAAATACATTTACAAGATAATGGCAAGACTGGAGGAATCTATACAGCAGCGAGTGTTCAAAGACCCCTACAATAAGGCTGTAGTCAATATTTTGTTTACGAACAGCTACCTGGAAACGCGGCAAAACAAATTGTTTAGGCCTTTTGACATTTCGCCTGAGCAGTATAACGTCCTACGTATTTTGCGTGGGAAACATCCCGAACCCATTACCGTATCCTCCATACAGGACCGCATGCTGAATAGAATGTCCAACGCCTCCAGGCTAGTGGAAAAACTCAAAAACAAGGGACTGGTACACCGGGAGGAATGTGCCTCGGATAGAAGACAGGTTGACATCACCATCACAGATAAAGGACTGGAGCTGTTGCAGGTCTTGGAAGAAGAAATCAATCAATTCAATAAAAACGTGATTTCGCTTTCGGTAGAGGAAGTAGAGGTCTTAAACGAACTACTTGACAAACTCCGAGTAGAATAACTCATTTGTCATTTTACATGTACACACATTTTTTGTTTAAACATCATTATAGAAAAAATTATCTAAAATTTCAATCAAAATAAACATTCACACATAATTTAAAAATCATGAGCACAAAAAAATGGATTATCGACCCTACCCATTCAGAGGTATCATTTAAAGTAAAGCACCTAGTGATCTCTACTGTAACGGGCTATTTTCGCAAGTTTGAGGGATCTGCAGAAGCTGATAGTGACGACTTTGTCGGTGGAAAAATCGAGTTCAGCGCAGACATAGACAGCATTGACACCAATCAGTCCGACAGGGACGCACACTTGAAGTCAGCGGACTTTTTCGACGCGGCAACCAATCCCAAGCTGGTTTTTTCAAACGGAGTTCTTTCCAAAAACGGCGAAGACTACGTATTGAAAGGTGATCTTAAAATCCGGGAGACTACCCTGCCAGTAGAGTTGGCCGTAGAGTTTGGTGGTGTTGCCGGTGACCCCTATGGAAATACCAAAGCGGGCTTTGAAATCACAGGTAAAGTAAGTAGAAAAGCTTATGGCCTTACTTGGAACGCCGTGACCGAAGCCGGAAGCGTGGTGGTAGGTGACGAAGTGAAAATCATCGCAAGCATCCAATTGGTTAAACAATAAAACGCACAGACCCGGGTCCCTCCTCAGTGGCCCGGGTTTCTTATCTCTTTATCTCTTACCCAAACCCATAAGGTCATGGAAGCGCTTATCACAGGCATACATCATATCACCGCGTTAGCCAGCGATCCTCAAAAAAATGTGGATTTCTATACGGGGATACTTGGATTGCGGTTGGTTAAGAAAACGATCAACTTCGACGCGCCAGATGTCTATCATTTCTACTTTGGAGATGAAACAGGATCGCCAGGAACTATCCTAACCTTTTTTCCCTTCCCCGGTGCCAGAAAAGGCCAGAAAGGTGTAGGAGAGACAACGTATACGGCCTTTTCCGTGCCAAAGGACGCCCTGCCATTTTGGCAAGAACGCCTAACAGGTCTTGGGTTTACCCTTTCCACCGAATTGGAACGGTTTGGGGAAAAGCTGCAGTGCTTTGAAGACCACGATGGGATGGGCATAGAGCTAATAGCGACCGGCAGCGATGACCGAAATGGCTGGACCGGCGGACCGATTCCCGCTGAATTTGCGATAAAGGGATTTCACAGCGCCACGCTCAACCTTCGGGCCCAGCAACTAACAGCCGATCTCCTCACGGAGGCGATGGACTACCGACTCATCGGAGAGGAAAAAAACCGCTTTCGATTCGGGACCAAAGGCAATCCTGGAGATATTATCGACATAGTCATCAACCAACCAGCTTCACGCTCGGTACAAAGTGCAGGCACCGTGCACCACATTGCGTTCCGGACCGAAAACGAGGCTTCACAGCGGGAGATGCAGCAACGGCTTTGGCAATATGGCCAACAGGTTACCGAAATTAAAGACAGAAATTATTTCCAGTCAATCTATTTCCGGGAGCCGGGCGGTATTCTCTTTGAAGTGGCTACAGACGAGCCCGGATTCGCCATCGACGAACCGGTGTCCGAACTGGGCCAAAAACTGAAACTGCCCGAGTGGGCAGAACCTCACCGGCAAAAAATAGAAAAAAGTCTGCCTCCCATCCAAGTTTCACCTTCAAATCCACCTGTAGAATGATGCATCGAGGAACAAGCTTACTAGAGGCCGAAAAAGTAGGCATTCTGGTACATGGCAGGGGATCTACCGCTCAGCAAATCTTGGGGTTGGCAGATTACCTGAACCTGACCGGATTTGCCCTTTTGGCTCCAGAAGCTCCGGGGAACACGTGGTACCCCTACAGTTTTATGGCACCCATAAGCCAGAATCAGCCACACTTAGACCGTGCCTTGAACCAGATAGACCAAGTGGTAGCCTCCTGCATCGCGCAGGGTAAGTCCAAAGAACAGCTCTATTTGATCGGATTCTCGCAAGGCGCCTGCCTCACATTGGAATATACCACGCGGAACGCAGCGTCCTATGGAGGCATCATTGCGTTTACCGGAGGACTTATCGGTGAAAAACTAGATACCACTAGGTACAAGGGAGACTTTGCGCAAACACCCCTATTCATCGGCGCTAGCCATAAAGATATGCATGTGCCGCTTTCCCGTATCGAAGAGACTGAACTGCTTCTTCAGTCCATGAATGCGAAAGTTCACAAGGCTATTTTCCCAGACAATTACCACACGATCCGAGAGGATGAAATCAAGTGGGTAAACCAACATATCCTATCCTAAACCACTATATTTTACCTATCAAAAAGGGCCCTACCGGAAATCCGGAAGGCCCTTTTGAGTTTTTCAGATTACGAATCTTTCCCCAAAAATGGGTACCGGTAATCGGTTGGACTGACAAATGTCTCTTTAAGCGTACGGGGACTCACCCAACGGAGCAAGTTTATCATGGATCCAGCTTTGTCGTTGGTGCCGGATGCACGGGACCCACCAAATGGCTGCTGCCCCACTACCGCCCCCGTGGGCTTGTCGTTGATGTAGAAATTACCCGCCGCATGCCTTAGCTTCTGTGTGGCCAGCTCCACTGCGTAGCGATCCCGGGAGAACACCGCACCGGTGAGGCCGTAGGGAGAGGTTTGATCCACCAATTCCAACGCTTCTTCGTAATGTTCTGCATGGTACACATACACCGTCAGTACTGGACCGAAGATTTCTTCCTGCATGGTCTTATACATCGGATCCTGTACGAGAAGGACCGTAGGCGCAATGAAATAGCCCGTTGACTTGTCATAGGTACCGCCTGCAAGGACCTCCACACCGGGTGCCTCCTTCGCTTCGGCTATGTAGCCCGTAATCTTGTCAAATGCCTTTTCGTCAATGACGGCATTGATAAAATTCGTGAAATCTTCTGTTCCTCCCATTTTCATGCTTGCCAAGTCTTCCAGTAGGAAGCCTTTTACCTGGTCCCACAGGTTTGAAGGAATGTAGGCCCTGGAGGCTGCAGAGCACTTCTGCCCCTGAAATTCAAACGCACCCCTAGCCAGTGCGGTGGCCACTGCCCTAGGATCTGCCGATTTGTGCGCAATCACAAAGTCCTTCCCCCCTGTCTCTCCAACAATCCGGGGATAGGTTTTGTAACGGTGTATATTGTTTCCAATCGTTTTCCAAATAGTTTGGAATACCGCGGTGGACCCGGTAAAATGTATGCCTGCGAAATCTGGGTGATTAAAAATGACCTCGCCCGCCGCTGGCCCATCCACATAGATCAGGTTAATCACGCCATCTGGCACACCTGCAGCACGAAACACCTCCATGAGAACATTGGCAGAATAAACCTGGGTATAGGCAGGCTTCCACACCACCGTATTTCCCATCATGGCCGGGGCAGCCGGCAGGTTGCCGGCGATCGCGGTGAAATTAAAGGGAGTAAGTGCAAAGACGAAGCCCTCCAGTGGACGCTGTTCTACTCGGTTCCATACACCCTGCTCGTTTCGTGGAGGCTGTTGGGCATAAATTTCGGTCATGTATTTTACGTTGAACCGCAAAAAGTCCACTGTCTCGCAAGCTGCGTCTATCTCTGCTTGGAACGCGTTCTTTGACTGCCCCAACATCGTAGCAGCGTTGAGTTTGTCCCGATAGGGACCTGCTATCAACTCTGCCGCCTTGAGAAAGATGGCCGCCCGTTGCTCCCATTGCATGTTTTCCCAGGCATACTTTGCTCCCAACGCTGCCTGAATAGCCTGCTCCACGTGGGAGGCATCCCCCTCATGGAAATGGCCCAAGAGGTGTTGGTGGTCGTGGGGCGGGCTTAGGGCTATCTTATTTCCCGTCCGTACTTCCTCTGAACCGATATACATCGGTATGTCTACCACTTTGCCTCTTGCCTCCTTCAGAGCAGCCTGTAGGGCAGACCTGTCTTGGCTACCTGGCGCATAGCTCCGTATGGGCTCGTTGATGGGTTCGGGTACATTAAAAAAACCTTTTAGCATAGTATGAAGTGGTTTAGTTTTTCAATTCGATAAGGAGTCAAATATACAAAGAATCTGTGGGAAGGGCCAGAATCCATCCCTGCGGCACCAAAACGGGGTGTCCGTATCCATTAATGCTTCCCTGCCTTATTCCACTATTTTCCTAATACATTCAAGCAAGGCGAACGGGGAACATCCCAGATGCTGCGTAAACCTCACAAGATGCCAATGAGCTCTTTTAGGCTACTTACGGTATAAGTTGGCGTTATCGGGCACGCAGCGTTTTTGGGATTAAAGAATACCTGATCGATTCCAGCATTCAAGGCACCTAAAATATCGGATTGGGGATTATCTCCGACCATCACACACTCTCCAGGCAGGGCGCCCAATGAACCAAGTGCATGGTCAAAGATCCGTCGGTCCGGCTTTCTGTACCCAGTAGTCTCCGAAGTAATGATTAGCTGAAAATACCGCTCCAAACCCGACGACCTCAGCTTCAGGCCTTGACTCTCGTTAAATCCATTGGTGATGATATGCATGGGATATTTCCCCGCAAGGTAATCCAAGACTTCAAACGCATCCGGAAACACGTGGGATTTGGAGGAAGTACGGGTAAGAAAGTCTGCCTCCATCTCCACCGGAACATGATCGGGATTAGCCCCCAAGCGCTCAAAAATGCTTCGAAAACGAGTGGCCCTCAAGGCTTCCTTTGTGATCGTTCCGATATTGTACCTATCCCAAAGCTCATAGTTGACCTCCTCAAATGCTTGAAACAACGCATCAAAGCCCGGAACACCCCGGTCCTGTAGGCAGTAGATTTGAAACAGTTCTGACAGGGATTCCGCCACGTTGCGGTCGTAGTCCCAAAGGGTATGATCAAGGTCGAAAAAAAGGTGGTGATATGCCTTTGCCATAAATAATCACGATCCGTACTTATTGTCTTGGATTTTGTTTTTGGCCAGTTCCCGGTTAGAAAATAGGATCTCATATATTTCCTGGTCCCGAATTAGGTTGCTGTCCTTTTGTATAAACTTAAAAATCTGTTGAATGATTTCTACCGCCTCGTCCAAAAGGTAATAAAACGTCCATTGATCCCGCTTTTTGCTCGCCACCAGTCCGGCATTTTTCAGGTACGTGATGTGCCTGCTCGTCTTTGTCTGTGTAAAGTCAAGTATATGCTCTAAGTCGGAGATACTCATTTCCTTGTTTTGCATGAGCAAATGGAGTATTCGCACCCTTGGTTCCTCTGAAAGTGCCTTAAAAACCCGCATTCCGTAATTTAAACTTATGTTTTTTAGCCGCATTTAATTATTTTTAACAATCAAAATCCAGTCAAATTACTAAAAACAGGCGAAAATAACGTAACTATGGCGCTTAATTCCGCCTCAAGCGGGGAACACCCGCGTAAAAATACCGTTACGATATCATAAGAACCGATCAAAACGTGAAACGTATTTCTATCCACCTTATTGTCATCCTTTTATTCTTCGCTACGGCTGTCCCTAATGCATTTGCCCAAGATGAACCAACGCGAAAAATCGTGCAGCTCTCGGGGGTTATACTTAATGGGGACAGTACCGTAGCCATTCCGGGAGTAAATATTTACGTCCCCCGCAAAGGAAGGGGTACCAGTAGTAACCGGTACGGCTATTTCTCTATGCCGGTAGTCGCAGGTGACAGCGTGGTATTTTCCTTTATCGGACTGAAACGCCAATCCTTGAAAATTCCAGAGGATATCGAGGAAGATAAAATAAGCTATATCCTGACAATGATCGAAGACGAATATGCGCTGTCAGAGGTGGAGGTTATGCCCTACCCTACGGAGGAAGAATTTAAGAATGCCGTTTTGGCACTGAATATCGACGACGAAATACAACTCAACCGCGGAAACTTAAGCCCACAACTACTTTTGAGGTGGGCTGAGGAAATGCCTGCTTCAGGGAACGAAAACTTCCGTCAGTTTACCAATCAACAGATGATGCAAACGATGGACCGATACGGGCCACGACCCTTGCCTCTACTAAATCCATTCGCCTGGTCCCAATTTATCCAATCTATCAAAAGGGGGGACTTAAAGAACAAAGATTAGCTCTTTTCGTCAAAGAAAAGCTACCTTTGGGCGCTCTAATAACCACCATTACCGAATGAAAAAATACCTACCCTGCTTGATGCTGGCGTTATTGCCATGGGCAGTCACTGCACAAACCTCCGAATCAGCGGAAAAATTGGCCCGCCCAAAGCTCGTGGTGGGCATTGTAGTGGATCAGATGCGCCAAGAGTACTTTTACAAATATTATGACCGCTACGTGGATGGTGGCTTTAAACGCCTCATGAACGAGGGCTTCATGATGAAAAATGGGCACTATAATTACATCCCCACCTACACCGGACCCGGCCATGCCTCTGTATATACCGGAGCAACGCCGGCCAGCCATGGCATCATTGCCAATGATTGGTATGTTCGAAAACTGGGAAGAACCGTCTATTGCGCGGAAGACAGTACCGTGACAGCAGTGGGCGGTAGCGAAAAGGCCGGCAAAATTTCGCCCCGCAACATGTTGACCACCACCATCACCGACGAATTGCGATTTGCAACCAATAAACGCTCCAAAGTAGTAGGCATCGCCCTGAAAGACCGAGGTGCTGCACTTCCAGCAGGACACTTGGGAGATGCTTATTGGTACGACGGCCGAACTGGGGAGTTTATGAACAGCACCTATTATGGAAACGAACTTCCCAAATGGGTTCGGGATTTTAATGCCCGTAAATTGCCTGCCAAATACCTCAGTCAAACTTGGGAGACTCTCTTTCCTATTGAATCGTATCGACAAAGTGTGGAGGATGACAATGAGTTTGAATCCCCACCTATCGGCAAAGAGGCACCCGTATTCCCCTACGTCCTTCCGGAACTCATGGAAAATAACGGTGGGCTTGGGATGATCAGCGGTACACCATTTGGCAATACCTTGACCCTTGACTTGGCGTATGCGGCACTGGAGGGGGAATCGCTGGGCCAACGAGGTGACACCGATTTCTTGGCAATAAGCTTTTCTTCTACGGACTATGTAGGCCATGCCTTCGGACCCTCCTCCATTGAATTGGAAGATACCTACTTAAGATTGGACCAGGAGCTAGCGGCATTTTTTGCGCACCTGGACAAGGTGATCGGTGTGGGAGAATACCTCGTTTTCCTATCTGCAGACCATGGAGTCGCCGATGTAGTACGTTATATGCAAAGTGAGAACATTCCGGCCGGAAGCTTGAACACCCGGTTTGTGATGACCCAACTTAGAGGCTATACCAATGAAAAATACGGAAGTGGTGATTGGATCGAAAATTTCTCCAACGAGCAACTTTTCCTAAACCACCAGTTGATCAAAGAAAAGGGCTTAGATCTAGCGGCTATGCAGCGGGATATCGCCGATTTTCTGTTAAGATTTGATGGAATCAAAGAAACCTATACAGCAGATGACATGAAAAGACTGGAATATACCACGGGTAGAAAAAACCTGCTGCAAATGGGGTATAACCACAAGGCTTCCGGAGATGTGTTACTGATATTGGATGCCGCTTGGCTCACCAACTCGACTAGGGGCACTACCCATGGAACAGGCTACACCTACGATACGAACGTGCCTATTGTATTCTATGGCTGGAACATCACCCCAGGCTTCAGCACGAGGTATGCCACTGTAACGGACATTGCCCCCACCTTGGCCATGCTACTGCATACCAGGCTGCCTAACGGGGCTACCGGGCAGCCTATTGGGGAGATCTTCGGCAGAGAATAGAGTTCAAGAAAGCCGATTTCATAAAGAATGCCCGACGATATCCAGTTGGGCATTTTTCTCCTTTTTACCGCAGTAAGCAACTATTCCATTTTACTTACGGGTCATGCATTGCTCGTTTCCTTCTTTGGCTGTGGCAGTTTTGTTTGGCTAAATGACCCTCAGCAAATCCCCCCGCAAGGGCTAAAAAAAGGGTCCGCGATTTTTTTTAAGTATTATTTAAATCTTAGTTGGATATATTGCTCATTTTTACCAAATTAGGATTCATTTAAAGAGATTTGCATATAACCAGACAAAGATCCGAATGTGGTGATATTTGATTATTAGGAAATCTAATTAACACCTATCTTTGAGAATCATAATCTTTGATCAACTATTTTTTGTTGTCCGGACTATCTATTATAGCCCAACTTTTATCTCTGGTTCCCAAGAAAATTTTCGATGATATTACACCCTTATGGGTACAATTTGCAGCCGAAGAAACATTTTTGTACCCGACAGGGTATGTAATCACGTAATATACATATATTTGTACCCGAACGGGTAAATAATATACTAATGAATACCGGAAATAACCATTCTGCTTTACCCTTAAGCAGCTTTGTAAAAGCCAAGAGAAAGGAACTGGGGCTTACTCAACACGATCTGGCAGACAAAGCTGGTGTGGGGTTACGTTTTGTACGTGAATTAGAACGTGATAAACCCACCCTCCAAAAGGATAAGGTCAACCAGGTATTGGTATTGTTTGGTTATGAACTCGGTCCGGTGCCAATAAACCGCAATAAACTGATCCATGAGAAAGGCTAAAATATTTATGCACAAAGATTGGGCAGGAATCCTGCAAGAAGATGAGGAAGGATATCATTTTCAATACCGGGATGTTTATCTGAAAAGAGATAATGCAGAGCCTGTAAGTTTGACGCTTCCGCTACAAGAAAAGCCGTTTCAGGATAAAGTGCTCTTTCCTTTTTTTGATGGTCTGATACCGGAAGGGTGGTTATTGAATATTGCTGAAAGAAACTGGAAACTAAGTGCACGTGATCGGATGGGTTTGTTACTAAAAACATGCCACGACTGCATTGGTGCAGTGAGCATTGAACCAATGGAAGAAGAAAAAGAAGATGAGTAAAAATTGCTGTCTATATTGTTATAAGGAACTGAGTGGAGAAGAAATAGACTTTCACTCAAAATGCAGCAAAAAAATATTTGGTAAGCCTGTTCCTCCCCTATTGGACTATACCAATGATCAAATGCTGGAACTGGCTGAAAAGGTAATACAGAGTCAGTCCTCAGTAACCGGCGTACAGGCAAAGCTTTCCTTAGGGCTGGAAAACATGACCGAAAAAGATAAGCCTCAAAAAATGACTATTATGGGTGTTTGGGGCGGATACATATTGAAACCGCCGAGTGAACATTATCCAAGTTTGCCCGAGCTAGAAGACCTCACGATGCATCTGGCAGCTATAGCCGGAATAAGAACCGTTCCGCATACCTTAATCCGCTTAAAGTCAGGTGAGCTTTCTTACATCACACGCCGAATTGATAGAAAAGGAAAGCAAAAATTCCACATGGAAGACATGTGCCAACTTACCGAACGGTTAACAGAATCGAAGTACCGAGGTTCTTATGAACAGATTGGAAAAGCACTGGTTCACTTTTCGACCAATCCCGGATTTGATATCATCAACTTCTTTGAGCAAGTTGTATTTTGTTTCCTTACCGGTAACAATGACATGCACCTGAAAAACTTCTCTCTCTTTAAGGACCCAAAAAAGGGATACAACCTGAGTCCCGCCTATGACATGGTAGCTGCCCAGTT
>NZ_JACVCV010000001.1 GCF_017811155.1 Lunatimonas salinarum
AAATTGGTCCCATATCCGTGGGAAAGGGAAGACTATGCCCCGAAAATTGACCACCTACAGCCAAAAGCGAAAAAAACACACTTTCGGCGAAAGGAATTCCAATCACAAAACCTTAACTTAATAGCATTGGGTAATGGCTCCCTTAGCATTTTGTAACGCTTCGTTCCTTCCCTTAAATGGTGGGGTCACAAGGGTGTATACTAACCATATTGAAAATAGTCCAGGGGCTGAATCGGCAACACCCCAATCGTAAAATAGATGTTCATTCTGATAGGGGCGGTAATAGCTTATCGAGAATTTATTGATAATGGCTAGACCAAGAATTTTTATATAATAGGTCTTTATGGAAAATGAATGAACCTGGTTCATCAACGAACAATGCATCTTCGCGAGGATTAAATTATCTGTAGATGTTCACCATGATACAAATTTAGCTTTGTAGACTGAAAAAATATTTCAGTGGGTACACTAATTCGAAGTTTGATCAGCTGATGTATTTTGAAGTTAGACCGTGCTATTCTTGGCGTTTCTTTAAAGAATGAAGGTAGGGGCAAATTGGGTTGGTAGTGGTGGCGAATGACGTACAGCAAGTCTGGAGCAAATAGTAAGGCGAAAATTATTATTTAACATAATATAAATTATGTAACAAAAAACAAAGTAACCTTAAAAACTGGTCTCCGCAATCAAAAATGATTATTTTACCACGCTATCAGAAACAAACCTTTGCACCATCACTTAGCCAAAATTAAATAACCCTAGAATGTGTACAACGAACAAGCCACCTGAATACTGGATGAAAGAAGCGATCGCATTGGCAAGTTACGGGATGCATCGTGGATACGGCGGACCCTTCGGCTGCATCGTCGTCAAAAATAACCAAATAATCGGTAAAGGATTCAATTCAGTTCTTGCCACCAACGATCCGACTGCGCATGCCGAAATCGTAGCCATACGGGATGCCTGCAAATCCTTGGGGTCTTTTCAGCTAACGGGATGCGACCTTTATACCTCCTGCGAGCCCTGTCCCATGTGTCTGGGGGCCATTTACTGGGCACGTCCCGATCGCGTATTCTACGCCTGTACCAAAGAACAGGCGGCAGAAGCCGGCTTCGACGATGCCTTTATCTATAAGGAACTGGATCGGGCTCCCAATGAACGCAAGATTCCCTTTATACCTCTCCAAATTCCCACATCTGATAAACCCTTTCAGGATTGGAAAGAAAAAGAAGACCGTACAAATTACTGATGACAAAATCTGCAGGTCTCACAACGACGTTTTTCGAAAAAAGCTAGTAATCAGACCTGGTAGGCAGACGGACGCTTATAAAGCGCCCATTCAAACAACGCATAAAAAACCAAGGCAATCCAATACCAATCCGGCTGAAATTGAACAATAACCGCGAGATGCAAGAGAATAAATCCTCTCACCGTGGATTTGATTGGTATCAACGCTCCTACCTCGTTTTTCTCGCTGGTCAAATGGGCAGCCACTTGGCCAAAGACCATCACCGTAGTTCCGGTGACACCAAAAAACCAAAACCAACGTTCCCCTAGCGGTTGCAGCCAAAATAACAAGAGAGATAGCAATACAAAGAGATCCCCTACCCAAACCGTTTTGGTCCAGCCATATACCACCGGAAAAGTACGGTAATTAGTGGCCCTATCGGCCTCAATGTCTTTCAGGTAACCGATTAGCACAAAATTGGCATAACTGATCAGGGTTAGGAGTATATATCCATAGTAGGCGGAAGGAAATTCCCAATCGGTGGACACGCGGACACCAAAATAACCCATCATAGGTAGTAAAGCAACGATCCAACCGTTGTAAAACGGCCCTCCAAACCAAAAATGCCTTTTAATATAGGAATAGGTGGATAACCCCACTACCGCCGTCAAACTGAAAATGAAACTCAGTGGATGTAGCCAAAAAAGGATCAAGCCAGATAGCAAAAGACCCAACACACTGGTAATCAAAACCGAACGTATGGAAATGATTTCTTGCGACAAGGGCCTATAAGGAGCCGATAGCTTATCCGTATCGGTTTGAAAACAATCGGTAAGCGCCTGACCAAAGCCATATCCCAAAAATAAGGGGAGAAATGTCAGACACCACTTCCACACAGCTTCATCGCCCTGACTGCCCATAGCGATACCCGTTGCCCCTGCCGCTCCGGATACAAAAAGCAGATAAGGGCGCATTTGGATCCCATAAGCCTTCCAAAAAGGCCATTCGAAAGCGGTAAAAACGCTAGTTGGTGTTTTCATAGGCTAGTCGGAACCTAGTAGTTTGATTGCTTGGTTTTTTACCGAAAACTTTAGCATGCTCCCTTCAGCTGTTTCCCCGTCACATTCAAAAACAAGGGGTTCACTGCATAGTATCTCTAATCTGTCTGTAAAGGTTGACAGCCGGTTTTCGCTGGGCTCAAAATTACCCTGTCCCAATTGAATCAACGTTTGGATCAGCTGCCATTTGCTCATGCTTCTACAGATATGCAGGCCCAATAACCCTGCTTCTGATTGTGGGCCTTGAGGATAACGTAGGTTTCCTGATACAAAGCGGGATCTTAGGAGATGTATGTTGGATACCTGCATGTCCGAGTCAATGTCGTTGTATCTGATGCGCAGCCTTCTATTTCGGTGCGTCAGAATGGTCGATAGCGCGGTCAATGGTATCGCCGCATCGGTGCTTCTTTTCTTAAGCCATTTGATGAAGAACCCTGGATGATTGAAGCGTTGGTTGCCCTCCGCTGTCACCCCTATGCTGGCGTTTATCAGGAAATATTTCTGCTGTGGTGTCCGAAAACTGTCTTGGTACGAGACTTCTCCTACATCTTGAAGGGTATCCTTCACTACATTAATACGGACCGGAACTTTTCCTATACATGCTTGAAAAGGTTTTAGAAAATCATTGCTTGATCCGAGGCCGACAGCGCCCAAACCTATGTCGCTGGCCCGGCCTGATCGCAAAAGCACATTGGCGAGTTGGTGCATGCTACCATCGCCACCGGCAGAAACGAACGTGCCCTGATGAATCGTGGCAAGGATCTCCCCTGCCCGATTGGCCATTTCACTTACACTTTCCGTAATTATTTCCGCTGCGCCGGGAAGTCGCTTTCCCACCTCATTACGAATGGCTTGCCATCTTTTCCATCCCGCTCCGCCGTGACAGTAAGGATTGACGAACACAAATACGGGCTTTTGCATATCTGAGGTTAAATGCTGTTTTAAACTAAAGACATCGTACATCAAGTTGCACAGCGTCGCTCGACCGCAGCGGAAAATCAGTTACCAAGTAATACCCGTACCGATTGATTGCTAGGTGGCGGATTGACCGATAGACCATGTCCCCTTTGCGGCAGCATACGAGCAGATGGGCAATTCCGGATTGTTCAAGATCCTCCAATACAGGATTCAAGTGAGCTATGTTGCTTGCCGACTGATTGTAAAGGATGGAAAAGGACAGGATATCTCCTTCGTTTGGGACATCCTTGTATTTGCTCGGATGGAGCCTTTTAAGAATTCCCATACCCCATTTGATTATACTCTGTATCTTTCTGATTTTCAATGTATAAACATGATGCATATGAAAGCACCCCAGGCCACTCCTATAGGCAGTGTAGTACCTGTCAGGTATCTTTTCCGCATCGAATAAGCGTACGCCAAAAAGCTCCTTTCCCGCCTTCACATGGGGTATTCCATTGATTCTGGCATTCGTGGGAATGGTCAGGTAGACAAAATCATACAAGAAGATACGAGAAAGAATTCCTGCCGTCATCCGGATGACAGGGGCATTGGACAATTTGGCTGTAATGAAATTTTTTGTCAATCCATGGGGAGAAAAAAAACGCCTGTACATTTCTCTTGCCATATGTTTACCCACCCCCCTATTCCTGGCGCTAGTAGCAACCTTTGCATCCAAACCAAACCCGACAGGTATCGTAGTGCCGTTAATCTGAATCGTGGTCCTTGCAGCGATGGCCGTTCCCAGGATGTCGCCATGCACATCAATAGCCATTCCGGCATAATGCTCTTCAAAAAGCAACGCTCTACTCAGAAAATGCGCTTTTACCATTTGCAATTGGATGTTTTTGCCTTGGACGATGGAGCTTTCAAACTTCAAAAGTTCCTCGTCATAATCTTCCCGATAGGAAATTATTTCGTAGTTAGACGGGCTCATAGACTATTAACATAAGAAAACACCTGATACATCCCTGTACTTTCATCAGAGGTATGATCCCTTACGGAGTTATTGCCTGGAAGCCTGCCCTGCCAACCACCAACCATTCGGTTACGTAGAAAGGTGCGCCACACCAAAACATGTTCTTGGTTGGTTAATTTATCGATCAAGTGATACAGGTAATCCGTGTCCTCAAAACTCAAGATATCTGACAGGGAATAAAACACCGGTTCAGTAAGCCCCCAGGTGTTTTGGGTTACAAATCGTAATACATCCACGTGGTGGTATTGGATGGTGATTGATGTTCGTAATAGGTTGGATTTAACCTCGGAAAGCACGGCTTGACGCACAGAAGGAGGCAGATCCGTATCGTCCATGTCATGTAGGTTTCCCTTGAAAATCAGATGAGCCATAAAGCAGCGCTGCATCTTATTGGGGTTGCTCAGTTGCTTCAGCCCTTCGGCGATATAATTCACTTGTGCATCTTTGCTGACAAATGCCATGTCTTTGTTGCCGGCTATGCGGTAAATGGCCCTGAGGGAAAACAGGTTGAGCAACAGGTTCCATCTTATCCTAAGTAATCCTTCGAATGACGTTCCCCGGTGAAATGCATCCTGAAAGTCCTTTCCAAGGTATTTGATCACCCAGGGCCTCAGGCGGCCCAAGAACCGTTCAAAATGTCCCGCATGGATAACTCCTCCTTTAATCAGCCTTTTTTCTTCTTCCCAGTAGGCTATACATGAAAGGGAAAGACCCGCTTTCAGTTCTTCAAACCAATTTATTCGGATGGAGGCTACCGCGGGCTTGTGCCCACAAAAACGTAGATAATCGTCAACGCTTAGCATCTTCAGTGCGCAAATTTTTAATTCCAACAGGAAAAGCGCTGCCGTATTTACATCTACAGCATGGACGGTCTGAAGCCCCTTCTTGTCCAACAAGGCAATGACCCGTTCCCCGCTACCGGTTACAGCGACCAGGGTTTTGCAGGATGTCTCCTTAAGCAAGGCCTTTTCCACCCGATTATCCTCATTTACGTGGGTATAAAACAACCTCCTCATAATGGGTACGCGCTTGGGTCGTTCCAGACTTCATCAAGCGCGGTAGCGAGCCGATCGATATCTTCTTTGGTATGCGTGGCCATCAGACTGACCCGGAAGCGTTGCTTATTAGCCGGCACGGCGGGATATTCAACGGAGTTGACAAATATTCCCTTTTGATGCAACAACCAAGCTGCTTTTCGAATATCCATTCCGGCCGGTATAGCTAAGGTTAGAATCGCAGCCTGTGGTTCTGCATACAATCCCAAGTGCCTTAGTTTGCCCACCGCATAGGCCATATTCTGAAATAACTCAATACGTAGCCACGGTTCTCGCTCCATCACTTCCAATCCAGCCAGTACAGTGGCTGCAACGGGTGGCGGAATAGAGGCCGAAAACATGTACGGTCGGGCGTAGTACCGCATATATTCCACCAGAGGTTTGGATGCTGCGACGAATCCACCACAGGTAGCGAAAACTTTGCTGAAAGTCCCCATAGAAAGGGCTATTTCTTTTTCGCAGTTCAAATGGGAAGCTGTACCTCTCCCACCTTCACCCAAAACCCCTGTACCATGGGCATCATCGACGATCAATGCAGCGCCATATTGCAAGCATAACGCTGCGATTTCATCTAGCGGGGCCATGTCTCCATCCATGGAGTAAACGCCCTCTACGCAAACGTAAACCGAGCCTTCCGTGTCGGCGCCGTAGCTCTCCAGTAGTTGGCTTAGGTGGCTTACATCGTTGTGCCTTAAAATATGTGATTTCGCTCTGGTAGTCATTAGGCCATCGTAGAAAGAAGCGTGACTTAATTCATCGTAGATTATGGAGTCCCTATGCTCGGCCAAGGCTCCCAAAATGCCCAAATTGGTCATAAATCCAGACGAAAACAGCATAGCAGATTCTTGCTGCTTGAATGCGGCCATGCGGTCCTCTGTTTCTTCTATTAACTTAACGTAACCATTGAGCAACGGAGGCCCGCCAATTCCAGCGCCATACCTGTCCATCGCTTTCTTCACTTGTTGAATGACGTAGGGATGGTTGGCGAGTCCGAGGTAATTGTTGGATGCAAACATGAGCATCCTACGTGGCAAATGGGTCAGTGGGTCAACCACCTCTACCTCCCTTTCTGACGCACTGTAGACGGTTCGCCTATAGGTATGTTGCAGGTCAGACATAAACCGTGAAAATTCATCCACCCTTTCCGGTAGTTTTTTTCGCCTTGTCTGTAGATGCATGGTTCTTAGGTTGGCAATCGTGGTGTTTGTCATGGCTAAGTTCATTTTTGTGAGCACCAGGAGGTATGCTGCGCGTACAATCGTTCCAGGTAATTGGAAAGATTGCCGTCTGCTCCAGCATATAAGTTGGGAATAGTGGCCGGCTGGCATTGCACCCGTAAGCCGTCTGTATCAAATGAAAGGTATGGCTCCGCAGTTATCCGTCCCAGATATACCGGGGCCCATTCATCAATCACACAGGCCTTCAAAAACGGCGCATTCAAAGCTTCCGAGACGGTAAATACCAATTCATAGTCTCCGTGGGGTCCAGCCAACAAGATCCATTCGGGAAGGTTGGCATGCCTATGTATAGTCAATGCCTCATCTATCAGCAAATCGGTCACCGGCACCTCCAAGCGGCAACCGATGTGGTTAATTTCACATAATACTGCCAGCGCAGGAAGCAACCCATCGCTGCTGTCCATGCAGGCACTTGCAAAACCCCGAATGGTCTTGCTTTCCTTTAGTCTGGCAAACGGCTGATAGCGCAAATCGACAGATGCATCAAAAAAACGGGCATACGCAAATGCATTGCCCGCCCCTGCAAGCGATGTGGTATAGACATGGTCACCGGGAGCCGATCCACTGCGCATCAAAGGCCTGCCCGTTTTGATATGGCCAATTGCCGTTGCGCTGATCGAAAATCCATCGGCAAAGCTTGTGTCTCCACCCAGCACGTAGACGCCATAAAAGCTGCAGGCCGCGCTGATTCCCTCTTGAAGCGCCGTCTCCCAGCACTCCTGCCGGTGCTTGGTTACATGCAATGAAAGTAACAGTCCCCATGGGACTGCACCCACGGCAGCCATATCACTTAGGGGGGCGATAACTGTCATCCAGCCGATCAGAAAAGGATCCGTATACAGCCCGAGGGTAATCTCCTCGTGTATGCCATCCGTCTTTAGCACCAGATACTCCCCGTGACACCGAATGATCTCCGCATCAGCTTCCATCAGACCATTTACCTGCAAAGGATGTCTCGGAAATACGCCGACAAGTTTACGTACGAAGTCAATTTCCAGGTTATTTTCCATAATACACTGAGTCAGCACATTGATCTACTCGGATTAGGACATCTCCGTTGTTGCCCCATCCCTGTCTTAAACGTTGTTAAAAATCTGAATTAATGTCCGGTAATGGAAATTGGATATTGCTAATCGATCGACTATTTTTTGCAAAAAATACTAAAGTTTTTATAGCAATATCTAGCTATATTTGATTAGACACAACCCTATCAGATATACCAAGCCCCTTATATATATCCTATGTTTTTAAGTTCATCTAGCATATTGTCCCATGAAAGAAGATCCACATAAAAGCGTTTATCCCGAAAATAACCAGGGATTGGAATTTGAAAAATTCAAATACAAGGTTGAGTTGGTAAAATGGTTCATTGGCAGCGTTACGTTGGTTATCGTTTCCATGGTCATCGAATGGGGATTTCGGGATCGTGCGGCTGGATTAAGTGAAATAAAGGAATACGATAAATATGCAACGGAACTCATAATCCTAAACCACGACCCCGTCAAAAAACGGATGTTGGCGCAATATTTCTCCTCGGTCACTCCCTCTAAAAAGCTGAAGCAGGGTTGGCTGGACTACTATAACCAAGTGGATAAGGAATATCAAGCATTTATGTATCAGGATTCCCTTGATAGAGTTAGAATTGCGCAGCTAAGGGGCGACTCGGTAGCTTTACTTGATCCAACGACAAAGAATGAACTACAGGAATTGGAAGAACGAGTTAGTGAAAGCAATAGAATAATAGCGCAACCGCTGATTCTACCCGATAAGCCAAAAGTACAGCCAATTGTCTACATTCAAATTGGGGATAATGCCGGTCGAAGTAAGGCTAATATGCTAAGAGCAAAGATCACCACAACTGGAATGCAGGCACCTGGGGTGGAAGTTGTGGAAAGTGCCAAGGGGTTAGCGATACATGAAATTCGGTATTTCTGGGAGCCCGATGCGATCTATGCTAACATGCTAAAATCTTTACTGGACGAAGATGATATCACAACTGTTGTTAAATTCATACCAGCCTTTAAAAGTACTGCGAAAGAGGGAACCATAGAATTGTGGTTGAGCTCAAATTACTAATAGCCAAAAATCATCCCATTAACTTGGTGCCAAAGGGGATCTGGGAATTGGGAAGAACGCGAGTCTTTCCAATTCCTTCAAACCCAAACGAACAACCACCCGGCAGGTCGTTCCCTCCTGATATGGGCAATTCGGGTTATTGGGTGTAGCCAATACTGATATTTCCACATAGTCTGCAAAGCATTTCTCATTTTAATCCACAAGCCCAAACCACTTCACCGCATTCTGGTAGAAAACCTTATCTACCACTTCCCTGGGCAAATCCAGCCCTTGAAAAGACGTATCTATCAGCGAACTCTCCATCGTGTTCGAAGTGACAAAAAACTCCCAATCCCTTTTCCAGTTATCTTCCATGGCCTGATTGAGTTGTTCCCGGGTTCGTTCGCCGTTGTCTGCCAAGTCCGTTCCGTACAGGATGCGGTCCTGGTACTGGATAAAAAAATTACGCACCTTTTCCCTATTCTCCGCGGTTTGGTAAAACACCTGCCCCATTCGAGCGGCAAGGTCCACTGCCATATTGGGGAAGCGATCCAGGCGCTTGGCCAACTCATCCACGTCGTATTCCAAACTGCCCATGTGGGCACCTACAAACTTCAGGTCAGGGTTTTTCTCCAATACCCGGTCCCTTCGTCCTATTAACTCCTCATGGGAAGGCATATCTGGTTGCAGGTACATGTGGTATTCGGGATGCCGTCCATAATACCGGCGGTCGTTATTGGTAGTCATTTCCTCCAGTGGCAACCAACAGTTTTTGGGTTCGGCCAAGTGCCCCATCAGCACTTTGCCCCGGCTTTTTATATGCGCAAAGATTGGATCAAATTTCGGGTCGTCGATCTGAATGAGGTTTCCCGCTGTGTCTCGGGATACCATGCCGATATTTTTCCACACCTTCACCCCTACCGCACCCGCGTCAAAGCAGGAATCCAGCCAAGCCAAGGTTTTCGACTCCCAAGCAGGGTCATCCCAATCCGACACCGCAAAAGCAGTAACCATATCAACCCATCCCGGTGCTGCCTGATGTTGATTTAGCCCAAAAGCAAATTTTCGAAATACATCTTCCCAACCCTTGGTGTACTCCAAGGATACATTTACCAACCGAACATTATGTTCTTTGGCCAGGTCAACAAAAAGAGGTCGCTCGGTTTCCAAATGTACGTGAACATCCAGTTTCGGTACATTTTGATAATCCGCCAACGTGTACTTTTCCGGAGCATGTTGACAAGAAACTAGAAGCGTCGACAAAGCGATGAAGCAGGTGGCAAGAGTTATCGATATCTTTGGCATCACGAGGGAAGGGCTGAGAGGTCTATTGGATTTTATCTGAACGGGGTGAAATTATTCCTAAAATTACGTTAATTTGGCCAGCAAAGGGTATAGCTACAAATCAGCTTTGCCATGTTGAAACAAGATTTAATCGTAAACTCTCTTCAAATTTAATGAAATACGCGAGAATTGCGCTGTATGGTGTCTTTTTTACCCTATGTATCAGCGTAGGATGCAATCAAACTACCCGCCCACCGGAAATATCTCCCTTGGATCGATTGGACCCAAAGCGTGCGGAAGCTCCTTTTCCAAAAGTCCAGATTCCAGAAGGTGTAGATTTGGAATCACCCAGATGGCAGGGAATTGACCTCTCGCCCGTGCCACCGGTGATGCCGCTTTCAGCCTCCCAGCAAAAAGAAACCTTTATTCTTAAGCCTGGCTACCGGATCGACCCAATCCTTACCGAACCGCAGATAAAGGAACCCGCAGCCATACAATTTGACGGTAATGGACGCATGTACGTGCTGGAGCTGCGCAGCTATATGCAGGACATCGATGCTACCGGGGAGCTGTTACCTACCTCTCGAATTTCCCGCTGGGAGGATAAAGACAACGACGGGTACTATGAAACCGGCGTAGTCTTTTTGGATAGTCTGGTCTTTCCGCGTTTCGTAGTTCCGTTTGGTCCGAACACCATTCTGTCCATGGAATCCAATGAAGACCATGTATATAAATACACCGATACGAATAATGACGGACGTGCTGATAAGAAGGAGCTGTTTGCCACCGGTTTGGGAAGATCAGGGAATGTAGAACACCAAACCAGCTTCCTGACCTGGGCGATGGACAACTGGATGTACAGCACGTACAATGCCAAACGAATCCGCTGGACCCCTGACGGCGTACTGCAGGAACCTACCGGTAACCCTTGGGGCCAATGGGGAGTAACCCAGGACAACTACGGGCAAGTGTGGTTTCAGGACGGAGCTGGCGGGGTTCCTCAAAACTTCCAGTTTCCGCTTGTTTATGGAAATTACCGTGTCGAAGGCCAATTTCAAGAGGGTTTCCGCGTCCCGTACAGTCTCGTAAAGCTTGCAGACTTCGAACCAGGCATGCGGGAAACCAAGCCCGACGGCTCACTAAACAACGTAACCGGAGCTGCCGGAAACGACGTATTCCGGGGAGACCGCTTGCCCAAGGAATTGGTTAACCAATATTTTTATGGCGAGCCGGTTGGACGGATTATTCGTCAGGTTCGCTCGGACAAGAAAGAAGGACTTACCTACATTCAGAATGAATACATAGATTCAGAAAGTGAGTTTATCCAATCTACCGATCCCTTGTTCCGTCCGGTAGATATTGCAACCGCACCGGATGGGACCATGTACATTGTAGACATGTATAGAGGGATCATTCAAGAAGGAAACTGGACGCAGGAAGGCAGCTACCTACGAACTAAACTGCTTCAATACCAAATGGATGACATCATAGAAAACGGTCGTATATGGCGGATTACTTACGATGGAATGCCCCGAAGCAAGGAAAAACCCCGAATGTACGAGGAAACCTCGGCCCAACTGATAAGACACCTCTCCCACCCAAATGGCTGGTGGCGTGACATGGCCCAACAGACCATAATCCTAAACCAAGATAAATCGGTTGCTAAGGAGTTGGAAGAACTGGTGAAGACATCTGACAACGAGTTGGCACGAATCCATGCGCTATGGACCCTGGAAGGCCTGAGTATTTTGGACATACAACTCGTGAAATCGCTGTTTAAAGACACAAGTACCAAAATGCGGATTCAGGCGCTTCGGGCCGCGGAAACGCTCTATAAATTTGGTGACAAAAGCCTGGAGCAATCCTTTAAAGAGTTAGCCCGTGACAGCGATTCGGAAGTAGCCATTCAGGCCATTCAGAGTGCCTATGTACTTGCTATAGATGGGCTGGAAGACCTGCTGAAATCCAGCCATCAGACCGTAAAGGCAAAAGGTCCTCAGTTGGTTGTAACCCAATTAGTAGATCGCATGGAAGAGGCCAAAAAGGTTGCGGAAACACAATTTACGGCTGAGGAACGTTCTTTGTTTGACCATGGAAAGTCCATCTTTGACAGCTACTGCGCCACCTGCCACGGACCGAAGGGACTTGGCACGCCAACAGGCGGTGCCGGAGGAGAACTGATCGCTCCGGGATTTTCGGGTTCTCCCCGTATCATGGGGCACCCGGAATATGCTGTTAAAGCATTGCTGCACGGCCTTACCGGTTCAATAGAAGGAAAGGAATACGAGGGTGTAATGATTCCTATGGCAGTGAATGATGATCGTTGGATAGCTGCCGTGGTTTCTTATATACGCAATGATTTTGGAAATAAGGCTTCTTTTGTCTCTCCCGACTATGTCACAGCGATTCGAACTCAAACCGCCGGCAGGAAAGAGAACTATCGGTATGATGAATTGATTCAAGAGGTTCCCAAAAGCATGTTTCCTCAGGAAAACTGGATGGTGACCGCAAGTAGTACGGCCCTGCAAGGAGTAGGTTCTACACGGGATCCTTCGTATGCATTTTCATACAAAGGATGGAAGACGGAAGGTCCACAGCGAAGCGGAGGCTGGTATCAGATCAGGCTCCCAACTCCCGCAACGGTCACCGAAATTCAATTTGAATCGGACGGTGACCAATTTCCAGTATCCTATGGCGTATCTGTTTCTTCAGATGGACAGACTTGGAAGGAAGTAGCCGGGGGATCAGGCACTAAAGGATTGAACACACTAGCTTGGAGTCAACAAGATCCGATAAGAGCAATCCGGATTCATTGTACGCAGGACGCCGATCAGCCCTGGATGATGAAAAAACTGACCTTGTTTGCAAGGTAAGGGACGATTGTTTTCTGACCATTGATTAGTGGCTCTAACCAATGGTCAGAAATTATAAATTTTAGTCATTTGCGATGGATGAAGTAACTTCCAAACCAAACGCCCAGGTACGCTTGTTCTATTTAACCTTATCTACCTATGAATTATAGATTGATTACCTCTTTCATTATATTTTTTGCTTTTCATCAGCTACATGCCCAAGAGCAGGTAAAAAATGACTCGATAATGATCACCATCTTTTTAAAGCACCACCAGGATAAAAATATCGATGAGCTAATCGAAATACGGGAGCGAAATGGATTTACCGAAAACTTTCCACCGGCCTCGGCAAGGGTCATGTCCTGGTATGTCATGATGGGTATCGGACAGGTAGTCACTGTAAAAATCCCGGCATCGGAGCTTCGAAATCTGAATATATCGGTAGAACGAAGTGTCTGGGGAGCATTTTCTACCGAGTTTTATCCTACTTACGACCTATACCCGACGGTATTGGAAAATAAAGCGAAGTTGGAGAAATAAGGTAAGCTAGTGAGATCTGCCACCGCCTTATCTACCCAAGGAGCTGATGAGTTCATTATTTCTGATTTCTGTTTCTCAAAAAATGAATCGCCGCTAGTAGCGGTTTAAAATATTTCCAACTATACCTAAGTATATCCCCTTACTGCACCAATTGACGCAAAACTGGGGTTATTAGTTGACTAGGGAAAATACACCTTGCCAGTGAAAAAAATTTCAGTGCGGATAAATAATTTGAACCAAAGGGATAGAACGGATTAGTGCATCTTGCCTTCTTTACTAAGCTCATTTTTAATCGCTTGAAAAAGGAGCTCCTTTTGAATCGCTGCCCCGCAAGTGGCCATCGTTCTTAGCCCCACCTGCTGTATGATGTTTACAATATTCGCACCGGTAAGGGTAAATCTCCGAGCCAGTTCGTCAATGTCTATGCCATCTTCCAAAGGGACATTTTCGGGCAGGCTATTTTTCCAAAGGGTAACCCGCTCCTTATAGCTGGGCATATCAAAATCCACCACAGTTTGAAACCGGCGCAAGAAGGCATTATCAATATTGGATCTGAAATTTGATGCTAAAATTACGAGACCGGGATGGCTTTCTACGCGTTGTAGAAGATAGGACACCTCTTGGTTGGCATACTTGTCATGGGCATCCCGCACAGTTGTACGCTTTCCAAATAATGCATCTGCCTCATCGAAAAAGAGAATCCAATTTTTATTCGCTGCTTTATCAAACAACTGGGACAATTGCTTTTCCGTCTCTCCTATATATTTGGAAACCACCAGCGATAGATCTATTCGAAAGACATCTCTATTGGTATGCTTTCCCAATAGACCTGCCGTCAGCGTTTTGCCCGTGCCTGGCGGTCCAAAAAACATGACACGATATCCCGGCTTAATAATCCGCCCTAGTCCCCACTCATCCGTTAATCGCTCATGGTATTGGAGCCAATGTTCGATCTCCCGGATCTGATCCAGGGTTTTTGTCGGAAGAACCAGATCTTTCCATTCCATCTGGGTTTCTATGTGTTCTGCAGGGAATTGGCTGTTAAAGGTAGGCCTGCGCGGCCCTCCGAAAAGTAACTTTTCCAGGTATTCATCTTCCAACAGCAGGGGGCCAGAAAAAAAGGGTTCTTCCTCCCCTGTTGAACCCAGCCTTACGATCTCCATTTTGAAAAGAATGGAATCTTTGAACAAAGGAAGGTATTTTCTCCGAACATCTACATCTGAACCTGCCAACAAGTATAATAACGTTTCGCCAGTGGGAATGATGCCCCTGTGATGCTTGCTCCTCACTCCTCCAAACTCGGGAAACTCTCCACCCTTTGGAATATATCCTGCTATCTTTTGAGACAAAAATTGAGGCGACAAATAAGGCAAAAGCGTCAAGAACAATACCAAAAGGTCTTTTTTTTCGAGCGCTAGGCTCTTAATCAGGATGGCAATGGGATCCATTTCGTCTAGGATCACATTAATCTGTGGCCTAACCAGCGTATCTGTCCTTCCAAATTCCCGATCTAATCGTGCCGTTAACACAGCGTCCAAATAATTCAATATCGCCTCCATCCTAGTCTTTTTGGATCTCCCGGATTCGGTTTTTGTAAAGTAATGCCTTAGGATGGTCGGATTGAAGGTTCAACGCCCGATCAAGGTAGGTTTCTGCTTCTGCATACCGTTCCATCCCGCACAAGACGACGGCGGTATCCGTGAGTAAATCCGTATCATTAGAAAAGAGCTTTAACAGGAAGCGGTACTGTTTTAGTGCTTCCTCGTGTTTTCCAAGTGCCAGCAAGTTTACGGCAAAAAAATTGCGGGAAGCTTTATCATCGGGATTTTCGGCTAGGGCTCTTTTAAAGGCACGATCAGCCCTTCCATAATTCTTGGCTAAAAATTCTGCTCTACCCACCTGAAACCAAATCTCTGTGGAATCCTTACTCTTTGCTAGCTTGTAAAGTAGCTGCAACGCTGTATCAAATTCTTCGAGTTGAATATGCAATAATGCAAGTTGATAGGGGTAAGTATGTTCTTGGGAGACTTCGGTCAGTTTTTCGTATAAAGCGATGGCCTCATTTAATCTGCCTTGGTGGGTATATAGCTTTGCAAGGGATGCAAACGCAGGAAGGTAATTCTCCTCAAGGTTCAAGGCCCGCAGGTAGTTGGCTTCTGCACCGCCCAAATCACCTTGCATGGCAAGCGCATTGGCTTCGTTTACCAGGTAGTTGGATTTAGGTTCTAACTCAAAAGCCTGCTGAAAGTACTTACAGGCCTGCAGAAAGTTTTTTTGCTGGTGAGCGAGGAGTCCCAGGTTATTCCACACAGCCGGGTTTTCATTATCCAATTCAAGCGCCCTTTGATAGCATTCGCCAGCCTTATCCCACTCCTGTTTGAAGAAATGCCCTACCCCTTGATTGTTCCAGTTGATCGCGTCTTCTTCCATTTACCCAAATAAATCATTTTTAATGGATCTAGCAAGTCCCACTGCAGTATCCACTACTTGGATGTCGGGGTATATTACCTCTATGTCATCTAGAGACATATCGAAGGCTTCCCCTTCCTGATAATGTATGGGAAAGATAATGCCAAACTGAATATCCGGTCCCCAATTGAATGAAGCCAAGTTGTGCCGCCAAGTCTCCGATACGGATAGCCAGCCAACACCGAGTGATGCACGGGCAAATGCATTGATATCAAATGTAAACTTGGGATTAACCGTGATACTGCCTCTGGCATCCAATATCAATCCCGTCTGCGGAGTCCAGTTGATATCTACTCCCGCGGCTGCCTCTCCCTCCAGTCCTAACGTACCGGCTATCTCAATGCCACCAGAAAGACTGGCGATGGCCACGCTTAAGCCTAGCCCCATATCTCCACGAAGTGTGAGGCCTGCATCTGCGGGGATCACGAAGCTTCCGCCACCCCTTACACTGGTTTCTTCTTCGTGATCCGGATTATAGGTAATCTCGGCCGAAAGGTTTCGAAGTTGGCCCGGGCCAAATCCAGCCTTAAAGTCTAATCCTCCGCCAATCTGAGCGACCAATCCCAGACTGCGTGGTCCTAGCGGGATCGCAAACAAAGGTATTTCTATGGTGGGTACTCGAAACAGGTTTTTGGTATACTCCTTTCGTGGAAATACATCATAGGTGTCTGTCGCAAGGCGTGCTGTCACCTCCATTTCTCCATTAGGAAGGAATTTAACCCCTGCGGTCGCAGCCAGCCAGGGAGTTAATTGGAGCGTTAGCGTACCTCCTCCAAACACCCGGATGGTGTCGTCCGGATCTCCCGATGGCTGTCCATCTTCCCCAACAATGCGGTTGGTGGCGCCTAGCTCCAGGGAGCCACTGAGCATTCCCCTGTTATAAGCGGCTGTACCTACGATGGTCAGGGCCCCGTCTTCATAGGTAACGCCTAGACTTGAATTGATACCCGGGATATCCGGCTGCGCAGTTCCGGAGACGATTATCCGGTACCCCCCCTCTCCCTCACCCCGGGATACCCGGGCCTCTACATTACCGCCTCTTATGCCTGGGACATCACTTGAGATAGCAAAGTTGCCTCCGATCGAAAACCCGTCCGCTCCATAGGTGACATTCATAGACCCCTTTTCGATACCGGGAATATCCAGCTCGGCCTCACCCTCGGCGCTAAAGGTATTTTCACTGTAACTTGCGGTGATGGTAGCATTTTTTACTCCCTTCACCTTCCCGGCCGGTATCCCGATAGTTCCGCCAATGGTCCACACATTGTTTTTATACTCCACGTTTATCTCCGCGGGATCGAAGAGTTGTGAGTCAAAATTGAATTTACCAGCAAGTTCAAACCCTCCAGAGGTAGATGCCGAGGCACCAATGGATCCCTCGCCAACCTGCTGAATACCAAAATCAATGTTTCCCGTTACACCGAAGCCTGAGCTACCCAAAAACACCTCCAATGTCGACGAACTAATTTCAAACGGAGTAGGAACATTTAGCTCTCCGAAATTAAACAGTTTACGTAGTCGTACCTGCTGGCCTTCAAAAACAACATCAATGTCTGCATTGCTGATAAGGGGAATAGAGGGATGCACTTTGCCGATGGCATACAGATTCATCCCTCCTACCACGTCAATTGACTCCTCATCCAACTCCACCGGGCTCATTTTTTTCAATTCAAAAAAGTTTCGCAGACGGCTTCTCAAGCCACGAACCAAAAATACGTCTGTTTCCTGCTGCTCTACCTCATAGGTTGAGGTTTCTGATTTCCGGACATTATCCTCATCAACAATCGGGTCTAAAATGATAGTATTTACCTGATGGTTGGCGACATCTCCATCAACATAGATGGAAAAACTACCGGTTCTATAACCATTTGCATTGTAGGGTACTACAAATCCCCCACCGCGTTGGGAGGTTTTTAGAAAAAAATGCCCCTCAGGCACTTCAAAGTTACGAATGTCAATCAGAGAATCCTTTAACGGGTTCTGGACTGCCGTTGGGTTGGTAATCTGGGATTGAACAATGGTAGAACCCGCTACATCTATTTCCGGAGAGACCGATTTCACGTAGATATTGTAATCCTGCACCGCCTGATTGGGATCTTGGGTGACACCGGCATTTCTATAGTGGTTTAGTACACGTTCAATATGCTGGTTTTTAAGACTTCTTACCCTTTGACCAAGGTCGTTGTTGACTCCTCCTTCGAGCAGTATTAGGTTATGAATGTTATCAACGTTCTTGTTGCCACCTGCAACTTGCCAATCTACAATATGCTCCACTTGGTAGGTTGTCGGATTTCCTCCATTATCCCACTTTGGAATTAGGACTTCGTTTACCAGCTGAGTTAGTGTCCCTCCGAAAGTGACCGTAGGATTATTCTTTAATACCAGCGTATACTTATTGTCAGGGGTGGATATACCGGTTACTTTACTCTCCAAAATCTGTCTTACTCCCTCTCTCACACTTTGATTCCAAATAGCTATTTGGCGTGTGCTGCGTTCTCCGGATTTCGGCAATTTGTAATCAGGACCCTCCCACATCCCGCTCAGGTTGCGCTTCACTTTAAAGTTATTTAACTCCATCTTATAGCTCCCTCCTTCCTGAGAAATCTTTCCGTGAGGGGAAACCGGGATATCATCCACACTTACTGTCGGTGTTGGACTGGTAGTCTGTCGCTGCACATTCGGTTTGCTAGACCCTTGCTGTAGCGTATGGGTCAGTTCATGGGCAAGTAGATGCTGACCCTCCTTGGATCCGGGGTTGTATTTGCCTTCGTTAAAGTAAATGTCGTTGCCATGGGTAAAGGCTTGTGCCCCCAATTCGCGACTTAATTGCACCGCATGGCTGTCGGTATGGATAGTTACCCCACTGAAATCGGCCCCAAAACCGCTTTCCATGTGCTTCCTTTCGCTGGACCCCATCGGAGAGCCTATACCTTTTGTGGATCGGATACTGTGCTCAACGGAGGGATGAACCCGCCCACCAGAAGAACCACTGGCCTGCACTTCATCATCCTCTTGTCTTTGTGCTTCCTCATCGGTGGACTTTTGGGCCATTTCTTCCTCCTTGGCTTGAACTGCATCTTCCGCCTCTAGGGGTTCTCGATTAATCACCGAATCGGAGCTTTCTTCCTCAAGCGCAGCCTGAACCGATGGGTCCTCCTCAGGCTCGTATCCCCGCTTATTCACCGTATCTTCTTCCTCTTTTGTCTGAACCAATTCTTCTTCCTCTTTCATTTGAATCGGTTCTTCGTCCTCTTTGGTCTGAACCGGTTCTTCTTCCTCCCCCGACCGCATCAACGCACCCCCGGTAAAAAAAGAACCGTCAACTGGTTTACGTACCACCACTTGATCAGCTGCCTGGTCTGCCTCCTTTTCAAACGCGTCTTCGGGTTGATTCACCTCCATCTTAGCCTGCGGAAGAAAAAAATCGGAAGCCCCTCCTTTTCTGAAGTAGCTATGTCCTTTTGGTTTGGATTGGGGATTGGCCTTTTCCATATCATTACAGTATTTTCACCATTCTACAAATACAAGCTTTTTCTGCCAAGGCAGCTTAACCACCCCTAGGTTAAAGGGAAGACCTTTTAAGAGGACATCTTGCGCCTTTCGCTCAAGGACCAGTCGGTACCGATCGGGTTCCTCAATGATCTTGCCCTCCCGCTGTAAAAAACCAGTTCTTACGGTTTCTTTACCGGTATTCTTCAGCTTCTGCCAGTTTGCCATCAGCGACTCCAGTAGAAGATCACATTTTCTGAGTTGGTCATTGGTGAGCACCAATCCCTTTTTGTAGGGAAATAACCCATTCCAACCAACCAAAAACTTTTCAAATCCAAGCTCAAATTCAAACGGCTTCAAATTACCTGTAGCTACATAATGCAGCAGGTGCAGCCCCAAAACCGAATGGGTCATTTTTTTATCTTTCCCAATTACATCGACGTCTTGAAAAAAAGCTAAAAGAAAGGGATGAAGTAAAATTAAGCCAGCATGAATTACCGGAAGACTGTAATCCAACTGTTCGGTAATGAATTCTTGTTCACCTAAAGCGACCTCCGATGGCAATGATGTATCTAGGCTGGTTTTTATAGGCATTCCTTCCAACAACTCGCTATCGTCAAAAAAATGGTTCAACCTTGTTTTTGACAGTATCGCTTCGATGTGCGACTCAAAGCCATATATCCTTGCTACTTGCTGCCAAAACCGAGTCCACTTCTTTTTTGGAAGAGCGGAAGGACTAATCAGCGGCCAAATTCTTTCCAATGAATCTACCTGCCCACCTGAAAAATCATTGCTCGATTGGCTTTCCAACCAGTAAGTCAGAAATAGGATATGATTAAATTGTTGGATGTTTTGATTGAATTGCTGGTTCAATTCGTTAAACCTGTCCAAAGAGATAGGCCGATTCACTAGGTGGTTCATCAGGTGGACAATCTCCTTCACTCCATACTGCAAATACAACCTGATTTTGGCCTGTGGCATTCGTAACACGGCGCTAGCCAAGGCACTGAACTCCTGAAGTTCAACCCAATTGCTCCCTTGATCGGTATACGACATTTGCCGGGGAATCAGGCTTGCAGCAAACCACGGTTTTATACCGTGCTGCAGGAAATAAAGCCAAGCGTAAAAACCTTTCTGTTCCTCACTTAAAAATGTATATTTGCTTGATTCGTGGCTTTTTAAAAGCTCTTTCTTAAAGTATGTAAACACCTCCGGATTACTCCATCTTTTCCATTCATCAATGGTAAATGGCGGTAAATCAGCCTCCTCAACAACGCCATGTGACGCTTGGTCTTGTACTTCCAGTTGTCGGATTAGCTGATTGGAAATTTGCCGTATCAGTGCGGGTTGTAGGTCTATAGAATCGATTTGATGCAGGTCGATGTCAACGGTGAGGGAAAGGTCGGAAAGCAGCAAGTGGTTCTCTGAGGAAAGAGGAAACCGTTCGCTAAGCCATTTTTCAATTTCGGGAAGTATGCGCTTTTCCAAAAAGTCATGAATATTTCGTTCCACCGCCTTGGCGTTGTCAGTAGATGCCGTTATCACTTCGACAGTTACTTTTTGGATAAATATTTCCTCGTTATTCGTGGGCATAATATTTGTATTGTTCCCTTTTTTTCCTACATTTATACCACGACGACAGTCGATTTTACTGGCAATGTAAAGCGAAATTGGAAAAGGTCAGTACGTTCACAATCTGGGTTTTGGCACATACGTTGAGCAGAGTTTCAATCGTTAAGCTTTTGACTTCAGATAACAAAGTGACGATAACAGGCAGAAGTACAAGGAAGCACGCCCATGAGGGGTCATTCACTATCCGGAAATTAGCTGAATGACCCCTTTCATCTGTCAGGTAAGTTAGAAGGCCCCGCAATCGTTCCCCCTGTCGCAGTTATACGCATACGCTCCATCCCATCAATCATCAAAACCCTACGTGCTACCCTAGGTCCATCAAAGTAGATATCCACAGCTTCACCAAGTGTGGCAATCAGATTTTCAAAGAATGCCCTATCGGACTCCCGGCCCAAAACCAGAAACAGCGATGCTTTCGTTGCTTGGGTTTTATGGTGAAGACCCTGCCGTAGTCGCAGAAACCTTACAATGGGGTCGTTCGTATTGGAACTTGCCCCATATCGGTTGATCATTTCAATACTGACCCAACTTCCATCCAACCAGTCTCCCGTTAAATAGAGTTCAAAGGGTCTTCCGGTGGCATTTAAGCGGTTGAACACACCCATTATGATGTTTAATACTGATTGTGGCAACTGATCTTGGCGGGTAATGAATCTTGGGTTCACCAAGGCGTTGCCGGATCGGGACAACTGATCGATCAAGCGGTACCACTCCGCCCATTTTCCTTGGTATTTGCCGTAATCGTCGTCCTTATTTTCGGGGGCAAATTCCATTTGCAGTTGCCTATAGGTAGTATCCCGATACCTCCTGATTTCTTCACTGCGTAGCGCATTTAGCCTGAATTGTCTATCCGAACGGAACATGCCGTCTTGGGTGTAGGTAAATGCAGGTGCACTTAAGGAAAGCGTTGTGTCCGCAAAGGTGACTCGAAACTGATCATCGTATGCCCGAATGATTACAAAACGCTTCAGATCCTCGTTGAAATCAAATACTAACCCTGCAGGAAAACGTCGATTCAGCGCTTCTGTGATGGCATGCATGCGGCGCATCAGGATCTGTTCCAAAGGCACGAGTATTTCGGTAGTTCCTGCAATTTGGGATACGCCATTTATACTGTATTCCCGTATCACCAAACGGTACACCTTTGGCGTAACACCTACTCGGCGAGGCGTGCCTCGTAGGCTCCTTGCCAAATTATTCAGGTAATTTAGTGTGCTTATCCATGGATAGGTCGATTGGGCCACCTTGACATGTGTCGGCCCTGTGGATTGGTCTGTCACAGCCACCCGATAATCCAACGCAAGGTCTCCAATCACCTCGTTGTTGTGGCTTAATAAAATCAAGGTACCCGATCGGCGAACGCCCGCCAAATGACGGCAAGATCCGTGGGCTTGCAAAAATGTCCGCAGTTCTGCATAATTTTGGTAATCGAATCGAAAAAGGCCAAAATCCAGTCCAAACTGACGTTGAATATTGGTGACTGCCTGGAAAACATTTTCTGCATTACCACGCAAATGACCTCCTAAATAGTAAAAAGTACTGTATTCATTCTCGTTTAACAACGGATTTTCCCCCAGGTTATACCGGTGGTGAATGGGATTAACCTTCTGTTGGATGGACCAATTTTCAAGCAAACCGGTCAAATTGCGGTAATAAAAGGGAATACTGTGTTCAACGTTGCTATTCGGCTGCCCGGCACTAGGAATTAACCGAACCTCCGTCTCATCCTGCAAATTGAATGCATTCAGCATCAAATAGATTTTCTTCAGGTAAAAGCGGATACGATGCTGTTTTTGATGGTAATCTGACACAGCTGGAGAGGGATAGAAAGCATGTCGATAGCCTGCACCTACTAGCCTGCCTAAAAGGAGGTGTTTTGGAAAAGCCTGGATAGAAGGATTTTCCAATCCCGAAAAAGAAGCCACCTCGGAGAGTAACCCTCGATAAACCTCCATCAAATCACTCAAAAAGCGGTATCTGTATTGATTATATTGAAAAGGTCCATTCGTGGGAAAATTGAAATGCTGCCTTATAAGCGAATCAACCTGCTCGCTAAACGTTGCTATCGTAGCATCTCCCTCCCAAAGAAACTGAACACTGGTCAACATAATTGAAAGCTCCTCAATAAGCTCTTCTACACTGTTTCCTTGTACGATTGCGTCTCGGTATAAGCGGTCTAGCAATAATGGTGTATATGCATTGGTATCATTTATCACTACTTTCAATGGATGCAGATACGTCAGTTCCGAAATACCGATTCGAAGTTGTTCAAAACGTTGATAAATGGTATCCGATGCTATCAAACGCTCCATGGCAGCCGTCTCAACTAAAAGGCACCTGAGCGCTGCAACCTGCTCCAAACCCTGATTATCACAGTTTATATCCCCACAGATATCCTGATCGCGTGAATAACTTTCCAGGTAGAGGACTAAAACCCATTGATCCAGATTGGAAAGCCCTGAAAGGGATATTGCTCCTTCTTCCTCCTCATTACAAAGCTCCCATAGGGATACCACTTGAGATCCCTCTTCGTGGAACAAAGGGTATGCTGCTTTATCATCTTCAAAAGGCTTGTAGTGCGTGAACGATAACTGATCAATATCAATAGACTGCTGATTTCGTGGACTTTCTGGAATACCCGACTTAAGCGTGATAAGGTCCCCATCGGTAGTAATGCCATATCCCTGCCCAATTTGAATACGCCTCGCACCTACCTCTTCTACCACTGATACCTTCAAACCATTAACAATGCCTACGCCTATCAATCCAATACGGGTAAGCCTATCCTGATCCTCAAAAAAAGCTATGCTTTCATTTAGCTGAGTATGTGTCAATACCTGATCGGCTTGGTATTGCCGATAATGGGTAAGTATACTGGATAACTTGTTAGCCATGGCCATTTGATTTTAAAGGGTACCTAAATTCGTTCTACCTAATATGATCTTTTCTTCCCAACCCTGCTCGTCTTCTGATGCACAGTCAAACAGACTTCCCTGTGGATAGACTGACTTCAGGTTGGAAAGCACTTCAATAAACGCTTTGTCTGCTGCTTTGCTGCCCTTGCCTAAGTGTTCAAGGAAATTTCTAAACGAATTCTCGAAGAGAACCAAGGGATGTTGATCATCAGGGATTTCGGGATTGGACGAGCCAATCCAGCAGATTTTAGCCAAAATATGGCTAGGCAGTTCTTCCCTGATCAAATTTTCCAAATAGTCCCGGAATACCAAATCAGCCAGTCGGAAACTATTACCTGGAAGAACTACGGTCACTCGGAAGGAATAGGGATCCAAGACACCATCCGCCTGGCAATCTTCTCTACAAAATGGCATAAATGTTTGATTATCCGATTCGGAGGGCTCAAAGGAAGGTCTGAGAAGGATATGTTCCACTAGAAAGACACCTTCATCCAGTGCCTGTTCTGACACAAACTTCACAAATCGCAAAATTGCTGCTTTGATATTTTGCTTCGAATAATACCGGTACTGACTCGCAATAATTCTTTTGGAGTCGTTAGGTTCGGTTACTGCCGGGTTGATAATACTAAAGGAGTACCTGTCCGAAGGAGATTTGGTAATCCGAAAGCATCCCACATCTTGGGTTTCATAGCCGGAATCCTCTGTTTGCAGGAAATGGTTCTCTATCTGTGCCTCTGTGATCCGCCCCACAAGCTGCATTACGAGATAGATTTCTTCGTAGGCATGGCTACTATTTCGATAGTTTTCGGTGGCAGACAGCAGTATACTCCTATTGGTATCCAACATACGCCAACGGAATACGGATTCACCCTTAGAACTTGTAAATGGATAGAGCTGTACGAAGGAATTGAATAGGTGTCTTCTTACGTAGGATTTAAACCCTGCCAGCAAGGAAAGACGCTTTTCAAATCCGGAAACATTCGAGCTGTTCCAAAGCTGTTCCGGACGCTTTCGAAAATAATCAAATGCATTTCCAGACTCGCTACTAATAGCTCCATACTCCCTCAAAAAGTAACCTTGTGCTTCCAACACCTGCTCCTGTGCGACATCTCCGTATCTCTTTTTCATCACAAAGGCATATTCACTGAAGCGTTCTCCGAACCGGGCGATGAGGTGATCAAGCAATTTTCTCCGCTTTTCCAATGGTTGATCCAGAAAGCCCATAAACAAATCGGATAGATCTGCGCTTTCATACCATTCCCCCAAGTATTCCTTGGTATCGGCCATGTCCAGCACAGCTTGGGTAAACAGGGTTTTGGCCTGATTGCCTCTGACTGATAGGAGTTCCCTTATTTGGGAAAGATGTTTGAAATAGCTCGCCAACACCTGATCAAAAAAATGTAAATAGCCCTTTAATTGCTTAGACTGAGCCTTGCGCAAAGGGCTGGCATTTTCGGAAAGGCCAGTTTTTCCAATGCCGTAATTTTCAGGAAAGGCACTCCGGATACTGAAATACCGGTCTACAGCCAAAGTTGAAACTTGAGGCAGTGGCAAAGTGCCCGCATGCATGTTGTTTTTTTCGTCCAGCGCGGCAAGCGCCATTTGTTCCTTGTAGGTATTGACCTTGGCAGTATCGACATTTAGCGGCAGTAAGCCTTTGCTGAAGTTGAATTTACTCTTGTTGCACAGATAGGGTTTACATCCTGGTTTAAGTGGCACGACCCATCTGTGATCATCAGCAGGCTGATCGCAATCTCCGAGCTGAATATCTTTGATCAATTTGACCCCAGGAATGTCCATGATTCGCTTGATGATGTCCGAGAGCCTCACCTCTGTGCGAAGCCCTGCAGCCATCACTTCATTCGGATCCAAAAATCCGTGTCGCAGACTGGGTCCCTCATAAATCTGATCGGTCGAAAATCCTTTTTCGATCATTTCGGCGAAACGGTACCTATTGACAGGGGCTGAAAAATAACGGGAAAGGACATTTTCAATCTGCGCCTGCACCAATTCTTCATCGGCCGTGGGCTGAACTTCAATAAGGGCACAGACACGTATGGGATGGCGTCCTACTTCCGTAACCTCAATCAGATCCTCACAAAGGTTTCGGTTTTTGTGATAGCGCTGAAGGACTTCCTTCTGTACTTGTTCGATGGGCACACTTCCATCCAGATCCAAGAGAACTCTGTGAAGTCCTTTTAAGTCAAAGAACTTTTGGTGTCGTTTTTCCAGACCCTCCCAAACGGTATCTTCGTAGCCCATCTTGCGGTTCTTACAGTCTACAAAAACCCGTTTGGAAAATGGCGCTATCCACGCGTTTCGTACCCCTTTGCAATCAATGAAAAGCATGCGGTAATCCAATTCGTTCAGAGCCTTTATAGGCAAAATGCTTTCTGCTAGGTGAAATTGATGCCCCCATCCTTTTTTTCTATCTCCGGCCAACAGCTGCTCCATGGGAAGTGAGAGACGGTATTCCAGATCGGTTATGGCATAGCATACGGCTTCCAGAATAGTGATGCCTGGGTCGTGGGTATTATAATCTGTCCATAGGGCAGCTGCTACCGACTCAATGTAGCGGATCCCCTGCTCTCTTAAGAATTGAAAATCCTGCCCATCATTTCGGCGGATATTTTTGGGAAGGGCGATATGTGTTGGCTTTCCTGCCATGGCCGTTAGCTAGGGAATGGTCGTTAAGGTGTGGGACTTTGAAGAAACCAAAATATGCTTGGGGCTGGATGGAATCACCTGTTTTTGTACCGGTAATCCGTTTTTCAGAAGAACCAACTCACTTACATAGGACACATAGGGAAGGTTTTCCAAAAAATGAATGAAGAGACTCTCCTGAAGGGAAACGCCAAAATCCATTGAATTTTCTCGCCGAATAGCCCAAGGTGATAGGTATCCAATGATGGCATCCTCAAGCAGGTTCCGGTGCATTGCAGGGTCTAACCCTAGCCGGAATTGTACGGTCAACTGTACTCTAACCTCTTCGTAGACTGGATTTTCGACGTGAAGGAGGATTGAAGGAGAAGATTTGGTTCGCAAAAAATCGTGCATTTCGTTCAACCGGTCAGTGCTAAATCGGGGTTGAAATCTATCGAATACGTTCTTATCGACCGTGTCCGGGATCACCAAGAGTGTTATTTCCCCCGGAGCAAAGAAGCTTGTTGGACTTGTGTGATTTAAACATTTCACCCTATACGCACTTGGAAAGGCCTCTAGTAGAAGGTGTTCATAATCCCACAAACTCACAGCCCGATTTTTATGCCGTAGCCTTTCACTTACGCGAACGTAAAAGGCAGCATCCTTCTCCTCGGGCCTACTTCCGTACGAATTGAAAGGCTGAGATACGGATTTTACACCCGCTAATCGTTCTACCATTTTAGAAATGCTTCCTGCAGGTAGTCCTTGTTCTAAATGCTCCAGGCTATTGGACTCGTTTTCAAATTGTACCTCAAACGCTTGAGGGAGTATGTCCATCAACTGGCAAGAGGCGTCAAACGCACTACTGGAAATAGCCTTTATCCATATATCCTCGTGGGTCATTCTACTGCTTTTCTCAAAAGCAGCTTCGGGTAGCTGAAATCGGATGATGCCGGATTTGAGGAAATTATCTGTTCCATCCGATATAATTTGCTGGCTGTTGAGTGGAACCCAGTGATTTTGGATGAGCACCTGCCAAGTGACATTCCTTTGTCCAGCAAGGGGCGCATTCAACGGGTTTTCACTTCCATCAATCACTTGAAAAAGCAGGGAAAGCTGCTGATTAGGCACCAAATCCTGGATCTGAAGAAATAGTTCGCCGACGGATTGCCGGGGAAACGAGGTCAAATACACATGTTGTTCCGCCTGAGGGAGAACCGATTTCTGAGCAATATTTTCTTCAAAATACCCAAAATCGTCGAAAAGAAAGACCTTCAGCCCGTTTGGGTTATTCATTTGATATAGGTGGGAGGTCTCGTATCCGACTAAGATTTCCTCTGCCAAGGGAGTATAAGGTTCATTGGGAATCAAGGTCTCCGGATGTTCACTGGCCATGGCCATTGCATAAAGGCGGGGAAACAATTCGTGCAAAAAAGATCTATTTAACGATAGTCTTATGCCCTTTCCTACCGGCAGCTTTCCGGTAGCTGCTAGTTGTAGCTTCGTCTTATAAACACCCGATTCCTTGGTAAATAAGCTCCGTTGGCTTGGCTCGGTTTTGATCCAGTTGACCCCCTCTCGCGTAAACAAATCATAGGTGAAATACCCATCTCCCTGAACAATCAAATTAGTCGGATCTGAATTCACCTGGACTTTAGATTCCTTGAGGGCGGTACTAAGTGCCAAAGGTGTCATTATTAGGTGCTTCAAATTGGTAATGGACGAATCCTTGGCTACAAAATGCTGTGCTACATAGGCCTCTTTGCTAAAGTTTGGGTCGGAAAGGCTTCTATATCCAAAATACAGCATCTTGAAATCCTCCGGTGTATTGTCCCATCTGATTTCCAAGGAGACCTTATTAACCGTTTTATTTTCCCACGAGGGTTCTTGGATGTAAAAATTACTTCCCTGTTTGGGATAGGAAGAAAACGGCATAAAGGGCTTTGCCGACTGAAGCACACCCATATCATTCTCTACTTGGGGTAGGTGGATTCCTTGAATGGAAGACTTTATCTGAATAGAGGTACAGGGATTGGCGGAAATCCCTCTCAGAAAATCATACATTCTTCCTGTCGTCAATGAAAAGGATATCCGAACCAACGGATTCCCACTAACCTCCGCCCTTTCGTGAAGTTTTAAGTCAGCGTTAACTACACTAGGTACCGTTTCCCCTAGCAAGAAGGCAAGGCGAAAGGTATTTCCCTCACAACTACTCTGAAAGTCTCCGGTAATAGCGACCGGGTTTGAGCGTATCCAACCTTTGGATGTTGTCCAATCAGTGTTTATGAGTGAAGTGATTTCCCCGCCCTGTAATGGAGAGGCCAATGGATCTCTGAATGTAAAAGCGATCGAGAATTGCCGGTTAGCACCCTCCGGACTGCGAAAGTGCTCGTCTGCCAAAGTAAATCCGAATCTCCCCATTTCCAAACCAGGGTGACCAAAGGGCCACCATTTCGGAAATTTATCGGGAAACCCACCTCCCTTCCCATCGAATGAATTGCCCACTTGACTTACAAATACGCGCTTTCTTTCGGGGTCATTGTAGCGGTTTTTAATAGCTGCCAACTTAGCCTGATTGGCACCAAAATCACTTAATGCGCGATAGAGTCGTTTCTTTCCCAACGAATCCTTTCCGCCGTCAAATAACGTGCCTTCCGAAATGTGCACTTGATTGACTTTAGCCAGCTCCAAAACCAAAAATGTCCGGTCACCTGCAGCAGGTTTTTTTTCCAGATTCAATATTTCCCGGTAGTAAAAATCCAGGTGTCGCCTAATCAGCTGGTTCATTGACTTGGTGGGCCAATCCATCAATCGAAGAAATGCGTAAAATAACGCTAAATGCGGCGAAAGACTTCCCTTTGACTCCATTGATCGAATCCGGGATTTGATTTGCGTGATCGCCTGTTGATAAGCGTTTGTTCCCTTTGCAGGCAGGGTTTGCCATTGAACGAGGGAATCAAAAAAAACGACCCAATCACCGATTACTTGCTCAGGATATTTCGAATGGAAAAAAGGGATGTATTTAGCAAAGTTACGGGCAAACATAAGCCAATCTTCCAGATCCAAATCCAGCAACCGAAGGTTGGAAGGATCCAGTTCAGAAAGAAATCGGCCGTTTTGTGTGGTGCCTGATCTCCAAAATAGCTTTATTTTTTCCAGTTTTTCAGTACCCATAACCGAATCACCTTGCGTTTGCCTCTACTTTATAAAAAGGAAATACCATATTCTTGCGGGAATTTGTTGCCCGAATAATGTAATCAATTTCAATATGTATGACTCCCAAATCCCCCGGGGATTCCGACATGTTGATCTTCTCTACACCAATGCGTGGTTCATGGTAAAGAATGGCAGTCTCGATCAGATCAGCCAGGTAGGTGACAGTGGTCCGATTTAAGGGGCTAAACTGAAGCTCATCCAGTTGGCAACCAAATGTGGGTTGCATGATACGCTCTCCCAGCTTAGTAGAAAGTAAAATGGCTAAACTGCTTTTGATATCTGCCTCCCCACTGAGCATGTTTACCTCTCCGGCTTGGTGGTCAAAGGAAGGTGGGAAACTCCACCCTTTTCCAAGAAATTCCTGATCGTTTTCCATAGCGGTATTCTTATCCGATTAGCACGCTGGGCTCTCCTCCCATAATTGAGCCACCATGGGTCGTGCTGTCTCCCATGCGGGCGGCTGGCATGCCTCCAATCAGGACTGTTGCCGATCCCGCAAGGATGCTGTCAGGGGGACCGGTACAGGTAGCCATGTCTCCAACCCGTGCGGCAGGTAGGCCCCCAATCAGGACAGTAGGTTCGCACGGCGGCATTATGGGACCACCCACGTGTGGGACGGTACCCGTTGTCAAGGGGCAAACATGCATATCGGTAATTCTGGCAGCAGGGCTTCCCATGGCGGTAAGTCTTTAAGATTAATTTATCTGAACAATGGCACCTTTTAACACGGCAGTCCCCGATGTGATTACTTCCGCACCGCCGCTTCCCTCGGCTTTAAATTGTGCCTGTGCTGAAAGCGTCACATTGTTTCCTTCCAGCACGATATCCCCTGTGCTTTTCAGGGTAATGTCCTTACCACTTTCCAACAAAATGCCGTCCGGTGAAAGGGTCACTTGATTCTCATGATCATCGTAAAGGGTGAGTATATCATCCTCCTCATTAATAGTCAGACACTTACCGATTGGAGTTTCTAGTACAACGGATTTCTTTTCGTCGTCAAATAAGAGTTTCAACCCACTTCTACTTACATAGCCTTTTTCATGATTGTCATCTTGGGCTTGGATAGGCGCTGGTTTGGCGCTACTATGCAGCATTCCGAGCACGACTGCCTGATTGGGGTCTTCATTGATAAAGCCCACAATTACCTCATCCCCTATCTCCGGCCTGAAAACCATGCCCCTCTCCTGTCCTGCATCTAGACTGCTACACCTACACCAAATACCCTGCTCCTCTTCATTGATTATAGGTATTCGTACCAAAATCCGATCTTCCGATTCAGGATCATCCTGTAGTTGCGTGACAATACCACTCTGTAAACCCCTGACTGATGCATAAAGCCCCGCTGCCGGAGGCGCATGAATATGGTGGGTAGTCGAAAACCACTCCGGACTCATTCCAAACTGAATATCCACCGTCCAGTTACCCTCAGCAAAATGATGATATACACCACTCACAAAGACATCACCGCTAAATCGGTCTCCCACGCCTTCCAAGGTAATTATGCCTCCTGGAACTACTTGGGAAACGCCTTGTACCCTTACCCGTCCCCGTATTTTTGCAAGCTGCTGAAAAAGCCACTTTGCATCCGCCCATTCTTGAAGCTGCACATCGCTGAGTCTTCCACCATGCTTTAATTCTAGCGCATCCTGCCGCATGGCATCAGATAGCTCCGAAGGTGAAAGATTGCCAGCCAGTGTCACACTCGGGTCTGAACCGGCAACTTTGATTATTTTTTGATCGGATAGGTTCCACCCTTGCGCAATTACCTCGGGGTATTGATTTCTACCATCCATCTCAGCATCAAACTCCAATAGATTACTTCCAAAACTTGCAGTTCCGGAACTTTCCTGACTTAAATCAGGCTTTTTGATAGTAATCTTCCCTCCATCCACGGCACATACCATGCCGTTGGCCTGGGCACGGGTGATCATAAAATCCCAATCAGAAGTATCGTATTGAACCAATTCAGCGTGGGTATGTGCGATTGTTTCTACATCAGCTGCTAATCCATTTCGGGTTATCAGCGCTTCTATTATTTCACTATCGCTGTTCTCATAATAATACCCGCTTTGACGAATGGAAGTCATCTTGGTTGCGGCATCACGACACTCTACCACTAATTGACTACCCCCCTGCCGGATACGAATCCGCTGGGCGATTACCAGTCCCTTGAAAACAGGTTCTGAAGAACCGTGATATCCAAATGAAATCTCGATTTCTCTTCCGGGCAGAAACAGCGACTCATTACTCACCGGAAAATCAGCGGAGGCAGGGTCCCCATCCACCACTGTCAGCTTAGCATAAGGGATCCTGTTTAGTTCTCTGTGAACTACGACACTCAAAATTTGTATGGAGGCGGGCAGTTCAGTACCGTCTACTTTGATCGTGTGGGATACTAGATCCATGCTTTGTACTGCCGACAATAGTCTTCCGGGACTCATACGCATTATTTGTGAATGGGCGGAAAGTAAATTTCCTGCCCAGGCTGTAGGTTTCTAAAATCTACCAATTTATTAGCTTTGGCCACTTCCAGGTAATATGACGCGTCACCATAAATCTCATACGCCATCAAAGGCAGGGTTTGCCCAGCTCTAACCACCCGGTAATGCGTGAGATCGGGAGACTGATTATTTTCCTTCGCAACTCTGAGGTCATCTTCAACAAAACCTTTGAATTTTGCCTTGGCCACGGCGCGAAGCGGCGTGCCGTCGGAACGAAAGAGTTTAAACTCCACATTCATTTCGGTGAGAGAGCCTTTGAAGAGCAGACTGCCCCAGGATATCATTACGTAATTAGGCTTATGCTGCTCTCCGTTGTAATCCAGCACCACCTTCTTAAACTTCTCCAAGTCATCGATGATGCCATCTTCTGTTCGGGGACGCTCCGGGATAATACCTGTGCGATCAAATACAAAATCCAACTGAAGCTCCTCAGGAAGCTTTTTGTTGAAGCGCGGCGAAGCAGCACTGGTGCCCGTAGCCTGTTGGGTATCTTGCTCGATTTTGTAGGTATACACGTACTTTTCCGGGTTCATCAAGGTAGAAAACTCACCGTCTCCCACTTTATTGTTGAACTTCGGATCACTATATGCAACCACTTTTAATTTTTCCAGCTTGCCTTCCGACATATCCTTATCGTTCTTTTTGTAGCCTCAAAGCCTCCATGATGTCTTCCATCAATTCAGCCCCTTTCGTATCTGCGCCACTTGGTTTACCGCCAGATACGTCTGTCTGCTGACTTCCGGTTCCCTCTCCAACATGGATTCGGATGTTAAGTTCTTTAATCTCTATGGGCATTAGGATAATGTGTTACAGTATTGGTAAGCCAATTCAATGGTTTCCACCACCAGCTTGCTCTCTTGGGCATTAAACTCTCCGACTTCCCACTTGACCGGAAATGCATGAACCACATTCCAGGTAATCAACGGTTCATGTTCTTCGTTCAATAGCTTGATTGTCAAATCACGTAGTTCAAACTCAAAATTCTCAAAGCTATCCATGCACCAATCGATAAGTTTGGAGTCGACCTGCAGCCCTCTTTTGAGTACGAGGTTTGCGTGCTTTGTACGTACTGGCAATTTGTACTTAAACCGGTTTTCTCCTCCTTCAGCCATCTCCTCCGTATCGATGCTCACCGAAAGACCAGACACAGACTGAAATTGAGAATCAGCTGTTTCTCCTTCCAAACCAGTAAATTCTACGCTGAAATGAAAGCCAACAGGAGGATAGCTCATTGCCATGATCAGTCGTTTTGAATGCTCAAGCCTTCGTGTACCAACTCCATTGACTCGATCGCAACCTCGTTCCCATCTGCTTTCAAGTCCGTGGATTGAACCTTCGTCGGCCAGGCATTTTTTACCTTCCAACTGACCACAGGTTCATGCTCCTCATTGAGTAGCTTGATGGTGATATCCCGTCTTTCGATTTGGTTTAGCGACACCGAATTCCACCAGGCATAGAATTCATTATCGCTCTTAAACGTACCCCGCTTCAGGGTAATATTACTGTATTTTTGAAGTCCCGGCATTTTGGTTTTGCTATACTCGGGACTTGCCCCATGACGGTATTCGATTACTTCGGTCTCCACATCCAGCCCGGACACTTCCGTAAAACCTATTTTTGTTCCTCCCCAATCAACTGAGAAATGAAACTTTGACAATGGATAACTCATGATTGAAATGTTATTTGGTTTAACCTGTTATGACTCTTGCATTTTATGCGAAAATTTCAGAATGATGAATTCAGCCGGCCTGACAACAGCCATACCTATTTCAACATTCATCTTCCCTTCCAAAATATCCAGTGCCGTCATCGTTTGTCCCAAGCCCACGCGTACGTAAAAGGCATGGTCCGGCTTGGCACCGGCAAGCGCACCGGCCCTCCACTGCAATACCAAGAAGTTTTCAATCATCGCGCGGACTTTGACCCAAGTATTGGCGTCATTGGGTTCAAATACAAATTGCTCGGTAGCCTTCTTTACGGATTCCTCTACCATGTTAAAGAACCTCCTCACCGGCACATACCGCCATTCGTTATCATTTCCAGCCAGGGTACGTGCACCCCAGATAAGCGTGCCTTTTCCGGTAAATGCTCTGATTGCATTGATGGATTTACCTGAAGTGGTATCTACATTGAGCCGGTCTTGCATCTCATTGGTTACTTTTACAGTAGGTTTGACTACGTAGTTCAACGAGACATTCGCTGGAGCTTGCCAAACCCCTCGATTAGCATCTACTCTTGCATACACTCCGGCGACGATCGCTGACGGAGGCAGCACGACTTTCAATTTATTGATGCCTGATTTTATTTTGTTGTAGGTAGCACTGTCCACTTCTTCAATTTCGCTCATCAACATGCCGTCCAAAACACCATCCGACTCCATGTCCATGCCTTCAATTTCCAATAGCGCGTCGATTAATGTAGGATCGACCAAGCCCATGATGCCTTGGAGTAAAGCAGGTATATTTGCAGTATTTATGGCCGCAAGGGCATCGGCTGCGGCTGTTTTTACTGCCGAACCGTCAGCGGCGCCGGTTAGGGCGGATTGTAGGTCTGTGAGGGCTTGGATAAGGGTACCCAAGTCGGCATCCGATTCCAGCTCTGCGGCCACAGCAGCAGCGGCATCAGCAGCTGCTTCCGCTAGGTCCGCGTCAGCAACCGCCATTGCGGACACGTTGTTGGCATTTTCTACAATTTCCTGGCACAGATCACTGTACTGGGACAGGGAAGTAACTAAGGTTCCTAAGGGATCTACCACGGAGTTTCGGTTAGTGAGTGCGTCCGCGTCATTTTGCCCCTGTATGTCCGCGTTGGCATCTGAAAAAGCCGTCACTTGAGCGGTAATACCTGCAATGATCGAATCTGCCTCCGACATGATTTCATCAACTTCATCGAGGATATCGGTAACCGGCGAGGAATCTACCACGGTATGATTGATCGGAATTTCTTCCGGGTCATAGGCATAATTGAGGATGGTTTCCAAATAGGGGTAATATACCGCCCCATACTTCCGGTATTCGATTTCCGAGGTTATCAGATCCCTCACCCCTTCCGGAGCCCCAATCTCTGTAGCAAGGTCATCTGTATAAGTATCTATGATCGTAAATCGGTCACCCAGTTTGCGACACTGAGTCAGTGCACTATTGTATACCGCGTAAAAATCTGCGGAGTCTGGCAAGGAGGTAGCGTCTGGAAATACAATCAAAGTGGGCTCGTCTTCCTTTTCCAATGCGTCCAATCCGGCTGTCAGGGCGGTGCGGGTGACCGGGTCCACATCTGGGGCGTCCTCGTACACACCTACCGAGACAATATAGCAGGGCCCTCCACCATTGGCGAAATAGGCCTGCATCGCATAATACATTAGAAAAGGGGATTTATCTTCAGAAACAGGGGCCTCTACCAAAATGCTGCGTTCACCGTCCGCTTCACGCACCGTCACTTGTATACCAATTTCAGCCTCCGGGCCTCCGAAAAACCGCTCGTATTCGAGCATGGAGACGATTCGAGTCGGAATGTTTATCAGGGTGTGGGATGCGTCCTCCTCCTGAGCCTTGGCCTTATCGGTGTAGCCGATAAAGGCCGGGATCGCTGTTTCTACTTGTGCAACAGAAGGAGGAAATTTAGAGATCTCCTCTATGTACACGCCGGGGGTTCTGTAATTAGTTGCCATGGGTCATAGAATTATAAATAGATTTCTGATACGACTTTTTCTCCCTCCCACTTTAGGAGGCGAATATCGGGATTGGGAACGGGGGGATCGACCGGCCATTGCGGGTTACCGGCAAAATCCGACTCCAGATCAATGGAAACAAACCCATCCCGGGTCAACGGCTTGACAGCCAACGTCTCCGCTGAAAATGCTGTCTCTGCCTGTAGATACCTCCAATAGGTGGATCTGTTATTGAAGTTTAAATAAAAGGTTGTTGGATGTTGCTTCAGGGTTCCGTTTGCATTCAAGATATTGAAGTCACCGCTTTGTCCTTCCATGGTCAGCACCAACAAGCCCTTGCAACCTGTGGGCAGAACTATTCTCAACTGCGCGCAAAGGTTGCGTATGGTGGAGGGATCGGCAAATATCCCCTCATTCAAATCCGTATATTCATTTGTAGCAATGGGGAGTTGCCCATTTCCAAGTGGAAAACGCACCAAATTATTGCACCACACCATGCCTCCTTCGGAGAGAAAGGGCATTTCCGTATAATGCTCGAAAAATGAATCTTTGTAAAACATACCAAAGACAAAAAAGGTCTCCTGGGCCAATGGGATAAATGGAACCTGCATCTCAGTCGGATTTTGGCGGATTATTGCCTTTAGGTGGGTGTTGGTGGATTTCAGTACAATTTGATGACCTCTTAATACGCGACCGGTTTCTCCCAATGGCATCCAAGATATTAGGTCACGCCAATCATATAGATCCAGCTGTTTTTGCCTGGTAAACTCATCTAATTCTTCAAACCTGCTAGTACCCAAATTCAAAAAGAACCGGTGAAAAATTCTGATAGAGAATAGGGTTTGATAAGCAAGTAACGTCATGACGTGCGGTGTTTAAGTGAATTTTCCACAGTCTCGATTAACGGACCTGTACCTGAAACTTTTCCCGCATGTATAGGAAGCAGGCAAACTTTATAAAGAACTGCGGGCAGCTGCCTGCCGCCAAGTGTACCCCATATAAAATTTAACTCCTCAAACGAAGGGCTGAAAAGGTCTACTGTGAACCTGAACGGCCCAACAGCAGCCATGGAGTTGACCTCACGGTCATAAGTTGTATTGGCCTGCGTGAACACTTTTTTGGATTGGAAATATTCCATGATTACAGAAATATCCTTCAGTGCCTGCGCATATTGGGTACGATTTGCGCTGAAAAGTGCAAATGCGTGAATGTTTACAATGGGGTTTCTATAAACTGTCTGCGTATCGCTTCTGGTATGATTGGGAAAGTTTTTAAGTGCAGGTTCTTCCTGAAAATTAACCAAGGTCATTACTACTTTGTCCCGCATAACCTCCGCTACCTCCGTAGATCCTTCTACAAAGGCTATATTATTTAGGATAACTTCGGAATCCTCTAATCCTACTTCCTTAAAGTAGCGATTAACCTGCTCGGACAATATTTGGAAAATTTCGAAGATCATACCAATTACCAAATCTTTTTTCTTCCACCGAAATTGCAGCCATTGACCCTTTAAATTCTAAAAATGGCTGTTTATTACGTTAAATCTTTGATCCATCCCTATAAACGGTAATTAATTAAATTCACCAACGATCTATGAAGTCAAATGAACTTTTGACTTTATCCAAAAATGCAAAATTAATTCCCGAACTGATCAAATTTGGGACTATTAATTCAGAAATCCTAATTGGAATAAAGATATTTTCAGACTTTTAAAAATTTTTCTTTTCAAACAAAAAAGCTTTATAAATGAGATAGTGGTTTATTAAAAATATTATATATCCATAAAAAAATCATATAAATTATTTTCCAAAACTAGCCAGTTTTAGAAACCGAAGAGCCATCTTCTTCATAATAGGCTTTTTTTCAAGACAATAGGGTTTGAGGACAATTCATTGATTGTCAAGAGACACCTAATTCAAAAAGTCTACAACTCTAAAAAATCTCTCCTAATTTCTCCAAAATCTTGTAAGTAATCAGGTAGGTAGGCCGGATGCCCTCCATTCCCAACGCACCTGAGGCAAGGGTACCACCGGTCTCCAGCGGGTTATCCGATGCATAATACGCATAGTGAACTTTGACATTTTTGCGGATACTGTTTCGGATTTTGCTAGCGGATTGTATCGCCTTCTGATAATGTGCCCCTTCCATCTCTAGTCCGATAGCCTTCCAAGATGACTCCATAAAATACTGAAGCACGTCTCTGTTTTGAAGGGAAGTACCCAGTACCGAAATCATAGGCCCTTCAAATACCTGCAACCCGTATCCTTCAAAATCCTTGGTTTTAAGTTCGTTTTTAAAGGGATAATTATCCGCCGTTCCTTCAAAAACATGACTGCTCGGTATCATGATGTCTCCTTTATTTCCTTTCAAGATACCTGCCTTCCCCATAATGGAAGCGGAGATTACATCTAATGGGACTCTCCTGCCATTTTTTTCGTAGGGCTTGAGAAGTTCGTCAAAGCATTCGTATGCCTGCTCTCCAAATGCATAATCCATTACAATCAATACGGGCTTACGCTTTTCGTCTGTGGGAAGCTGCACATGAGGGATGAGCGTCTTGGAATTCATTTTACTGGTATCAATAAGCTGAACTCCGATATTTGTGCCACTTAGATCGGGAAGCTCGATCAGTCCATGATGCTTCGCGTAGGCTTCAATCTCTCTTGCTTTGCTATTTTTTCCCGCTGTCCCTATTTCCATTGCCTCCTTTTCAATCGCCTCGAAAGAATCAAGACCGAGAGCCTGATGACCATAGATAGTGTTTAAAAAACTATGAAGGTTTGCACTGATGATGTGAATGGGCCTATTGGTAAGCGCTTCCTCGTCGAGAACCTGCTTGATCCTTTCAGCCCAAAGTTCGCCGTATACATGGTGCCCTACCCGCTCTCTCAGCGTAGCGGAAAAACTAATCTGACGGTCTTTCTCGTCTGACAACTCCATCATCGAAAGCCTGCCCAAGTGGTACACAATGGAGAAAAGGCTATTGGTATGGCTGGAGGATTCAAATTTTTCGACCGCCTGATGGGTTTCTTCAAAGGTTCTACCAGTGATGTGGCTCAGGTATGAACAAGCAGCCTCTCTGCTGAATTCTTCGTCTCTTTCCTCTTTGCCTACAATCTTGGCGAGCATCTCCCAATTCAGATTGATCACACCTTTTGGATCCATGCTGTTTCGGGCAATTTTTTTTGATTCGATAAACAAAAACGTAAGATGTGTCAGGATATCATAAATATCACTTTTACCTCGGGTCATCTCCACGTACATCTGATCCTCGTCCACGCGATAGCAATTCCTGCGCCGTTTTGCGGGAATGATGGGATTAAAACCTGACTTTTCATATCCCTCTCTACTGATAAGCCGAATATACCGGCATTCCTCTATCCCTCTCGGAAGCCGCTCCATCACATAAAGCAATCCATCCAATTCGATCTTCTCAGGGTCAGCCACCAAGCCGTAGATTTCCGGGCTCAAAATCAACAGCGAATCCACCAAGGATTCTCCAGAGACCCCGGTTGGCTTGTAGGTGCCTCTTGTAAAAAGGTGCCTCATGGTAATATACAATCGCTCAATGGCTGATCTGGATTGTTGGGCTTTGGTTCTCTTCATGTATTTTAAACGTTGTCTTTAGGGATATCAATGGTCGCAATGAATACGTGAGATTCTGACGTCACCCGAAGATGTTGGCCTTCTGGAATTAGACTTTTAAAACGATGGTGTTTAGGCGGACAGGTAAATCTATCAAAAGTCCTTCCTTCCACAAAGATAGCCTAAATCTCCCAGGGAGCTTACGCCTTGAGTTTATCGCCAAACAATTTCTTGAACTTCTCTACCTTTGGCCGGACCACAAACTGACAATAGGGTTGCGTCCCGTTCAATTCAAAGTAATTCGTGTGGTAGTCCTCGGCAGGATAAAAATTTGCGAAAGGAGTCACTTCGGTCACTATTGGCTGGGTAAACCCACCCTCTTTTGGCAGCTTGGCAATGAATTCTCGCGCTATTTGCGCCTGCTCCATGCTATGATAAAAAATCGCTGACCTATATTGGGGACCTACGTCCGCCCCCTGTCTGTTAAGGGTGGTAGGGTCGTGAATGGAAAAAAAGACAGCTAAAAGCTCCTCAAAAGTAACTATACTCGGGTCAAACGCTACCTGTATGACCTCGGCGTGTCCGGTAGTTCCGGTAACTACCTGTTTGTAGCTGGGATCCGCCACATGGCCCCCGGAAAATCCGGACATCACCTTGTTTACGCCGTTTAGCTTTTGAAAAACCGCTTCGGTGCACCAAAAACATCCGCCGCCCAATGTAGCTATTTCCATACCTTCCGGTGTATCCACCGCTGTTGTGGGTAATGTTGTCATGATTGATACGTTTTTTTGATTGGTTGAATTCTAACAGGGCCTTTGGGTAAAAAGTTTTTATCAACCTCAATTCCTTTCTGTGTGACGGAAATAAGATTTTGCCGGTATAATTTCATCATCGCATCCCGCACAGCCGGCATAAAGTGCCGCCAGGAACTAGGGTACATCCACCTTACCACCTCTGAGGGACAAAAGCTCGCCGTACCTCGCATCCTGCACATCTCCAAGATAGCAATTTCCAAAATTGCTGTACTCATGACGGAAATAACGTTAGTTGGCCATTTCCTTTAAACAGGGAAAAATCGTACTCCGGCATATTGCGGCCCGAGAGGTATCTCGCCGCCGCCTTTTGAAACATCTGCCGAATAAGTTCGGCGATTGCTCCCTCCCCTTTTATCCTTCTGCCCCAATCTGTGTCGCTTAAGGTACCGCCATGTAGGGATTGAATTTGATTTAACACCTTGGACGATCGGTCAGGAAAATGTCGGTCCAGCCATTCCTTAAAAAGGTCTCCCAATTGACCGTTCAGGCGAACAACCGTATAACCGGCCTTCACCGCACCGGCATCTGCACTGTACTTGATGATTGTGGCCATATCTTGTAGGTTAATCCCCGGAATTAGCGGAGCTACCATCACCCCACAGGGAATTCCCTTCTCCGAAAAGTCCGCAATCAACTCAAGCTTTTTGGCCGCTGTGGCGGTTCTTGGCTCCAAAATTGATCTTAAGGAGGAGTCTAGGTGATTAATGGAAAAGTATACATGTACCAACCTTTTTTTTGCCAATTCAATAAGCAAATCCATGTCTCGTTTGATCAACACATTTTTGGTGATGATGCTTACCGGATGCATATAGGAAAGACAGGTCTCAAGTAAACCTCTTGTAAGCCGATACTTCCGTTCTGCAGGTTGATAACAGTCTGTATTTCCAGATAAGAGAATTACCTGTGGCTGGTAGGATTTTGACTGAAAGCTGGAACTCAATGCTTTTACGATATCCTTTTTCACCAAAATGGTAGTTTCGAAGCCTAACCCTGAATCGTATCCCCAATACTGGTGGCTATTTCTGGCATAGCAATAGATACAGCCATGTTCACACCCTTGATAGGGATTTACGGAATAGTTTACACTGAGATCCGGGCTATCGTTTTTACTGAGCGGATTTTTCACCCCTACCTCTAGGTAGTTAGTGGTAGGTTTCTCCGTCCGGATTTCCTCATCTAGTCCCTCTAAAAATTTTTGGACTACTTCTTCACGCTGGAATTTATTAGGTGGGGAATATCCTGCCCCCCGACCTTTGGCTAGGTGACGGTTCATATGGGGAAGTTAGCACTTTTGTGCCAAAGCTACAATCTTCTGCCTATGATTAGGGTTTACAAATCATAATAAGCGTCGGAGGAAAGTTCCGTAGCGTAAAGGTTGTTTTTATACTCTTAAAATAGGGTGCAAATTGGAATTTAAGTAAATAAGAATAGCAAATTTGAATAAAAGTGCCATTGCTCTTTAACCCGGAGCTTGATTTCTCGTAGATCGCAGTTCTGGAGTCTTTGGGAATCAACGAAAACGGAAGTGAAGACAATATCAAATCGGCCATCTGTCCATCAAGGTAGTTATCGATATGCTCTGCCGAATCACAGATTACCTTCACATTTGGCTGTCTGAATTCCTTCTCCAGATTTTTACAAAAATGTTCACTGATCTCAAAAACATACAGTTTTGCTTCGGGGTGCATCCTTTCTATGATTCCTTGCGTGATGCTTCCATCTCCCCCGCCCAATTCCACAATCACTCTGGCATCCTTGAAATCAGCAAATGAAAGCATTTTATTAACCAATGATTTGGAACTAAAAGTCACCGCTCCGGTAGTTTTAATGTTAACAAAAAGCTCTTTAAAAAGAGATCCTCTTCCCATATGATTAGTCTGGTTATTTTAAGAATAGGGGCAAATATAGGTAAAGGAAGTCTGACAATAAATATGGAAATGGAATATTACCGGCTAATAGGTCAAAATAGGCACCTGCCTTGTAGGATTTAGAAGTACTTTTACAAAAGCATCCAACCATTCCTCCTAAAGATGATAATATATGCGTAAAACTGTTTTTTAAAGTTGGATGAGCGAGTATATTTGACGGCTCATTGTTGATGCACGTGTATGTGGTTTACCAAACTGATTGGCCTCCTTTTATTTTTAGGCATTTTTGTGCCCTTTTCAAATGGGATTGCGCAAAGTGATCTTACTGGAAACAGGCCTGTTACCCAAACGTATTTAATTCGTAGCGCAACAGTAATCCCTAGGCCCGGTGTAATTCAATCAGGTCAGGACGTACTTTTTAAGGACGGGATTATCAAATCCGTGGGAAGAAATCTAACTGCGCCACCGGAAGCTGTAATTATACCTGGGGACTCATTGTACGTTTATCCTGGTTTTATCGACGTAGCCAACAAGTTAGATGTCGCCAGTCCCCCAGAGATGGAGAAACCGGATGATTTCGACAGTTCCAATCCGGACGACTACCTAGCCGGCATTCATCCGCAGGTCAACGTACTAGATCACCTCAACACACAGCGCGGAGAATGGCGTAGGCTTGGATTTACCTTGGTACAAAAGGTCCCTATGGGCATGGGCTTATTGCCTGGGAAGACGGCCGTAATCGGATACAGTCATCCCCATGAACAGGTTGTACTGGCAGAAGATGTAGCGGTTTACGCCCGGTTTAATACGGTTGGGGGAATGTATCCGGCCAATAATCTCGGAGTGATGGCTAAATTCAGAGACCTTTTCCAAAACGCCAAACTCCTGGACATACACCTAGCCCAATATAACTCCACAACCGGGGTACGCATTCCGGAAAAAAACCCCGTATTGGAAAGTTTGGTTCCTGTGGTAAATCAAATGCAACCGGTTTATTTCGAGATAGAAGATCAGTTGGATATAGGGAGAGCGCTACGATTACAGGAAGAAATCGGGTTCAAGCTGATCTTGGGGGGCATATCCGAAGGCGAGCAATATATCCCCACCATTAAGGCCCGTCAAGTAGCCGTATCTCTTAGCTTAAACCTTCCGGCAGCACCTACCGATAGTGTGGGGCCCGATTTGGAGGAAATAGAAAGAAAGCGTTTCGAACGAGTATCAGCAGCTTATACAAATAGAGTATCCTTACCGGCCAAATACGCGGAAGCAGGAATTCCCTTTGCCTTTACTACCAAACATTTGGCAAAGGATAAATTTTTTGATAACCTGCACCTTCTTATCGATCATGGCCTATCAGAAGATGCCGCACTTGCCGCGCTGACCATCAATCCAGCCAATATACTGGGAATCAGTCGGGTAGCAGGTGATATTCAAGTGGGTAAGCAGGCAAACTTCGTCATTTCTACTGATCCGTTATTCGATAAAGAGGCTCAGATCAAATTTGTAATTGTCAATGGCCATGTGTACGAATATGAAATTAATAAAGGCTCTGTGAAGGCCGCTTCGAATGGCGTGGAGCATTGGAACTACCAGGCTAGTACCCCTGCAGGAGAGTCATCCGGAGAGCTGGTAATATGGAGAGAGTCAGGGAAATGGGTGGGAGAAATCACCATCGACGATCCAGTGAAACCCGGGCAGCTAACCTTGCCATTGGAAGATATAGATAAATCAGCTACCATGCTGGGCTTTGGGTTTAGCTTGGATTCCAACGACAGGAAGATTAAGCTGAACGTTCAGGGCGAGATTTCAGGCACCACCTTTCATGGGACTTTGGATGTAATGGGTACGGAGCAATTTCCCTTTAAAGCCGTAAAGAAAAACATGCCGACCAGCTAACGCCTTTCCGGAGGTGTCTGTAATCCAAAACGATCGTTCCAATTTGGGGAAATTGCTGAGAAATATCAACCCATTAGCGCTGACCAATGGTAGTTAAGTATAAAAAGAAATCATAAATACATGCGTTCTGTTCAATTTTCCATCCTATTCTTCGCTTTTACCTTTTTTTGTAGTTTCCTATTCGCTCAGGAAGCCGACCACAACGACTATTTGATCAAAAACGCAACAGTAATCACCATCACCAACGGTATCTTGGAAGAGACTGATGTATGGATGGCAGACGGTCGAATTCGTCAGATCGGTAAGGGACTGCGCGGATCTAGCAATACGGTGGAAATCGACGGCAGCGGCCGGTTTTTAATGCCGGGAATCATTGATGCCCACTCCCATATTGGCTTGGAATCCATCAACGAGCCTACTAGCCCCATCACAGCAGAGGTCAGTATGCGAGATGTCATCAATCCCTTTGATGTGGGAATCTACCGGGCATTGGCCGGAGGGGTGACCATTTCCCATGCCATGCATGGCTCTGCAAATGCGATTGGCGGACAAAATGTCACTTTAAAACATCGATATGGAAAAAAGGATCCCTATGCGTTGGTCATGGAGGATGCCCCTAGAACCATTAAGTTTGCACTAGGAGAAAACCCCACTAGGGTACATGGCAGGGGCAAAGGGTTACAGCCTAGGAGCCGTATGGGGGTGGAAGCAGTCATTCGAAATGGATTTGAGGAAGCAATCCAGTACAAAAATGCGTGGGAAGCTTACCGCAGTGCGAGCGTGCAGAAAAACAACACCCTCGCACCGCCAAAATACAATGCTCGACTACAGACTATAAGCGATATTTTAGATGGAAAGATTATTATCCATTGCCATTCCTATCGTGCAGATGAGATTTACATGCTTATCGAACTCTGTAAAGAGTACAATATCGACAAGATTGTCTTCTCGCATGTTAACGAAGGTTTCAAAGTAGCCCCAGAACTGGCCAAATACACCATGGGGGCTTCTATCTTTTCAGATTGGTGGGCGTATAAATTTGAAGTTTACTATTCCACGGCATACAACGCAGCGGTTCTGGAAAAAAACGGTGTCATTACGTCTATCAACTCAGACTCAGGGGAAGTTATTCGCCACCTTTATCACGAAGCTGCCAAAACCCAGCGCTATGGCGGACTCAGTGATGCACAGGCCTTGGCCATGATTACCATAAATCCGGCCAAACAATTGGGAATAGAAGACCTGGTTGGATCCATAGAAGTGGGCAAGCAAGCAGATTTAGTACTGTTTGATGGGCATCCACTTTCTATATATGCGGTACCCCAGATGACCTTCGTGGATGGTATCAAATATTTTGACCGGTCTCTTGACAATCCGGATCAACGCCTGAAAATCAGTCCATCTGAAATCGTAGAACCCATTTACCTGTATTCTCAAGAGCACAGTTGTATGCAGGATGTAGCATTTTATTTTAGCAATTTCGGACGTAATCTCTTCGAACACCGACATTGATTAAAATAACGATATAAAGTAACCAGAAAAAAGATCATTACGCCGGTTACGCAAAGCTGAATCCAACAGTTAGGCCCTGACCTAAACGAAAAGGCGTAAATGCTTGGTTAAAGTGATGCGTGTCGGCAGTGAGGTATTCCCGGTCTATCCAAAGGCTGCTTTGTGGTAAACAGGAACAAATCGCAATCGTTGAAAAACATTAAAATACTTATGAGATTTTCCACAAAACACTTCCTTGCCCTTGTCTATATCTTAGCCTCAGCCTCCAACCTGTTCGGACAGGAAGAGGGCTCCGTGCTAAAGGCTGAAAAAGGAAAATTTTTATTAAAATCGGGCACCTTGGTTACCGTTACTCAGGGGATCCTTGCGGACACCGATCTGCTAATTGAAGACGGAAAGATCAAACGGATTGGGAAAATGCTGCCAGAAGCTGATGCTCAGGTCATTGATTGCAAGGCAAAATTTGTATACCCGGGGTTCATTGATTCCGGTACCCGATTAGGCTTGGTAGAGGTAAATTCTCTGGAAGAAACGCGCGATTACCAGGAAATCGGTCAGGTAACTCCGAATATGCAGGCCCTGGTGGCTGTTAATCCCAATGCGGTTGCCATACCGGTAACCCGCGTTAGCGGGGTTACCACCGTGCTTTCACTTCCATCCGGAGGGCTTTTCCCGGGGACTTCCGCTTTGATCCACCTAAATGGGTACACCCCCGATCAAATGTATGCGGGATTTAAAGGAATCGTTCTGGCATTTCCCAACACAGGCAGAATGGGTCCCAACGATACTCGGAACGAAGAGACTGTAAAAAAGGAGGCCGAAGAGGCCATTCAGCGGCTCGATGAAGTATGGGAAAACGCAGCTGAATACCATAAACTACATAACGCGGGTGCTTCATTAGGATACTATCCGGAAATGGCCCAGCTGGCAAAAGTTCTGAATAAGGAATTGCCCCTCATAATCGAAGTAAATGTAGCAGGTGATATCCTAAGTGCTATTGAATGGATCAAAGACAAAGATATTCGGGTGGTATTCAGTGGAGTGTCTGAAGGTTGGCGGGTGGCGGAACAGCTCGCGAAATCAGGTATACCGGTAATAGCCGGACCCATTTTAGCACTTCCTCCCCGACAATCCGACCGATATGACATCGCTTATGCCAATCCAGGGCTGATGGCAAAGGCTGGCGTAAAAGTGGCCCTTCGCACAAATGAAGCTGAAAATGTAAGAAACCTCCCTTTTCATGCTGGATTTGCAGCAACCTATGGAATGGGACAAGAAGAGGCACTAAAGGCGGTCACGATTCATCCTGCTGAAATATTTGGGCTTGAAATGGAAATCGGTTCGCTTGAAGAGGGAAAAATTGCGAACCTATTTGTGTCAGACGGTGACCCATTTGAACCCAGAAGTCAAATTGTACAGGTTTTTATCCAAGGATACAAAATCCCGCTGACCAATCGTCAAATCAGACTTTATCAGGAATTTTTGGAAAGAAGCCCCGGCTTAGCGAAATGATCCCCTTTATAACTTTGTACAAGGCATTCATTTTATCTGAATGGTCGGTATATTTGTTCCCTGTAATCCTGCTTAAGCCTTTCTTACATCCAAGGAGTTAAACAGGGTGTCTTAACCAGTAACAACTCGCCTTTTGATGAAAAAGACTACCTACCTCTTTCTGTTTGCACTTTCGACCATTTGGTTTTCCTGTAGTGATCCCAATAAAGAAGCGAAAGTGGCTGAGATTATTTCTACCGTAAAAGCAACTCATGCTCCCGATAAGCGGATAGCCCTTTGGGAGATTACTTTTGAAAATGGTTTACTAAAGGGCGAAACCAACCTCCCAGATGCACTAAAGGAGCTCGTTGGCCAAATGGAAGCGAATGGAATACCTTACCAAAATCAGGTGAACATCCTTCCAGATAAGGAGTTAGGTGACAAAACCCTCGCATTGGTCACCATATCCGTAGCCAATATCCGAAGCCAACCCAAGCATTCTGCTGAGTTGGCCACCCAAGCCCTCCTTGGAACGCCATTAAACGTGCTTAAGCAGGAAGGCAGTTGGTATCTGGTTCAAACACCAGAGGGATATATTTCTTGGGTAGATGCAGCCGGAATTGCCCTAAAGTCTACCGAGGAGATGGCTGCGTGGACAGAAGCAGAGAAACTGGTATACACCGAAATGTTGGGGGTTCTATTTTCTAAGCCAGACCTGACGCAGTTGCCCGTTTCAGACCTGACGGCTGGAAATATGCTGAAACACCTGGGTGAGGAAGGAAACTTCTATTTGGTAGAGCTTCCGGACGGTAGAAAAGGATATGTGTCACAGGATGAGACCTTGCCCTATGTTTCCTGGCTAGCCTCTCGGGAGTTGTCGGATGAAAACCTGATCGCGACGGCCAAGCGCATGATGGGTGTGCCCTACCTATGGGGCGGTACTTCTCCCAAAGGAGTGGACTGTAGTGGATTCACCAAGACTGTTTTTTTTCTCAATGGAATGATTATCCCTCGTGACGCTTCGCAGCAGGTAAACGAAGGACAGGAAGTGGACACCACTAAAAACTGGGAAAATCTGGAGGTTGGAGATCTGCTGTTTTTTGGCGTACCGGCCGCCGAGGACAAGCCAGAACGTGTGGTACATGTGGGCATGTGGATAGGTGACCAATCGTTCATCCACTCCAGGGGAAGGGTACGTATCAGTAGCTTTGATCCCAATGATGAAAACTATGACGAGTATGAATTAAACCGATATCTGCGAACCAAAAGAATTCGCCATAGTACAGGTGATAAACTTTGGAAGGTAAATAGTCTGATTCACTAGTTGCCTCCAATAAACGAATCAGTGGTTTGGGGTGATAAAAGAAAGAGTGAATAACCTAAAATATTGATTCCGTGATTCCGTCTTTATCTTTAGTGAAGGACCGGTTATTGTCTCCATTAGATTAAGCTCGAAAATTCGATGCCGCACCCAAGGGATACCGTCACGATGCAAGCAACTCGTGATCGAATGACTATCATATCAGCGGTCTTTTGCCAGTAAGTGGCCATTTGACCGATAAATACTACGATTAAAACATGAAAAACCTTCTTACTCTTCTGCTATTTATCCTGACCAGCTCATACCTAGAAGCGCAGGAGCTCCATTATGGATTTTCCAATTCAAATTTGGCTACGCAAAAACAATTGGAGGAGCAGTTCTTGGAACTGGTCGACTTTTCCCGCTTCCGTGTTCACTTAGAGGTTACCGCTTCTGAACCGCATGTGGCTGGCAGCGAAGCCAACCACAAAGTAGGAAGGTATTTGGTCGAAACCATGGAAGCCGCGGGATGGGAGGTCAAGAGCTACCCATACGACGTGTACCTGGCGGCGGAACCTGGAGAGTCATTCGTAGAGATCGTCACGCCACAGAGAAAGCCGCTTAATCAGCAGGAATACATCCTGTCGGAAGACCCCTATTCCAATCATCCAGCATTGGAGAAAGGATGGAATGCCTACTCCGGTAGTGGGGATGTCACCGCAGAGATAGTATATGCCAATTACGGAACGAAGGCGGATTTCGAAAAGCTAAAGGCACTCGGTATTTCGGTAGAGGGAAAAATTGTGATTGCCCGGTATGGTGGCAACTTTAGGGGCTACAAGGCCAAGTTTGCCGAAGAATATGGAGCTGTTGGTTTACTTATATTCACAGACCCAGCCGATAGTGGGTACGCAAAAGGATTGGTGTACCCTGAAGGCATTTACTATAACGAGAGCTCCGTGCAGCGGGGTTCCCTATTGACCGTACCATTTACCGGTGACCCCTTGACACCCTTTCAGCCTGCTTTACCCCTAGATGGAAATAAGCAGGTAGCCAGAAATAGTCCAAAAGAAGCGGGGCTTCCCAACATCCCGGTTTCCCCAATTCCCTACGCGTCTGCAAGGGAAATCATCGGTGCCATGAAAGGACAGCCGGTGCCGGCGGGCTGGCAGGGTGGCCTACCCTTTACTTACAGGGTTGAGGGCGGGGAAGCCCTTACAGTCCGGATAAAGGTCGAGCAAAAGCGGGACTTTGTAAGGATAAACAACGTAGTCGGTATGTTGGAGGGTAGTACTTATGCAGATGAGTGGGTTATCCTTGGCTGTCACTATGATGCATGGTCTTTTGGTGCCACGGACCCGAACAGTGGTACATCCATGCTTCTATCCCTAAGCGAAACACTGGGGAAAATGGCCAAAGCAGGTAAAAGACCTAAACGATCCATCCTTATTGCCCACTGGGATGGAGAGGAACATGGAGTGATCGGATCTGCGGAATGGGTAGAGCAATTGAAGGACGAGCTACAAGCCAAAGCCGTTGCCTACCTGAATTTTGATGGCGCGGTGTCAGGTAAAAATGTCGGAGGGGCGTCCTCTCCCACCCTCAAATACCTGATGGGAGGAGCTACCAAATCCGTGAAGCTTCCAGATTCGGATCAAACTATCTTCGACACATGGGCAGGAGAGAATGCCGAACCACCGATCAGGCCTTTGGGGGGTGGCTCAGATCACATCGCCTTTTATATGTTTGCTGGTATCCCTTCACTTAGTGGAGGCGCTGGAGGCCCTACCCTCTACCATACCAATTACGATAATCTGCACTTTTACGAAAAATTTGCCGATTCCAGCTTCAAAATGGGTGGTACCGTAGAACAATGGGTAGGGATCATGGCCCTTCGTGCAGCAAACGCAGATGTAATACCCTACAAGCCAACGCAATATGCAGAAGATTTAAAAGCCCATTTTGATCAGGCAGAGTCACAGATTTCCACATTTTCCGATGATTTCCCCGGCTTTACCCGCTCAAAAACGGCGATTGCAACGTTGGCTAGCCAAGCAGAAAAATTTGAACAGGCGGTGGAGGTTGCCCTTGCAAAAGACAAACTATCCAATAGGCAGCTAAAGCGCCTTAACCAACAATTACTGGAGTGGGAAAAGAGCTTTCTTGCTAAAGAAGGTATGCCATTCGGAAGTTGGTATAAGTCATTATATGGGTCTACTGATCCTTTTAGCGGATATGCTTCATGGGTGTTACCGGCCATTCAATACTACATTGAGCTAAAAGACCTTACTGCCATGGAAAAATGGGACATCAATTATTCCGAGGCTATTCAGCTACTTTCGAAAAAAATAGAAGCTTCTGCAGAACTAGTGGGAAATGACTAATCCGGCAGGATCAAGGAATGTACAAAACGTGGTAAAAGGCGAAGGTACCGTCTACTCCATTCTGTTCACCATCAGCTTTGCACACTTTCTAAACGATTTGGTGCAGTCCGTAATTCCAGCAGTCTATCCATTGCTGAAAGACAACTACGCGTTAACCTTTACGCAAATAGGGTTGATCACCTTCACGTTTCAGGCCACTGCTTCGCTGCTTCAACCCTTTGTAGGGTACTTTACTGACAAAAAGCCGCAGCCTTTCTCTCTACCGATCGGGATGGGTTTTTCCCTACTCGGCCTCCTTCTTTTGGCGGCTGCGGGATCCTATTGGGGGATTCTAGCGGCTGTCGGATTGGTAGGGATGGGATCGTCGGTTTTTCATCCGGAATCCTCGCGGGTAGCCTATTTGGCTTCTGGTGGCAGGAGGGGTTTTGCACAGTCAGTATTTCAGATTGGCGGTAACGCCGGTTCAGCCATCGGCCCCTTGCTGGTTGCATTGGTCGTAATGCCCTATGGGCAAGGAAATGTCCGATGGTTTGCCGTCGGGACCCTCATGGCGATAATAGCGCTTTATAAAGTGGGCCATTGGTATAGAGCTAACATTGCCGAAAGAAAGTCCTCGGTCGGAAAATCTTTTACCATAGCCAGTCATGGACTTTCGATGGGAAAAGTGAAAGCCTCGGTTGCCATTCTATTGGTGCTGATCTTTTCCAAATATTTTTACATGGCCTGTATGACTAGCTATTTTACCTTTTTCCTTATCGAAAAGTTTCAGGTCAGCGTGGCCACCTCCCAAATATACCTGTTTGTGTTTCTAGCTGCAATTGCCGCAGGAACTTATCTGGGTGGGCCCATGGGAGACAAATACGGGAGAAAGTACATCATTTGGGTTTCCATCTTGGGATCGGCACCGTTCACGCTACTCCTGCCTCATGTCGGGCTGGGCTGGGTGATCCTCCTTGCGATTTTGATTGGCGTAATATTGGCTTCTGCATTTTCGGCAATATTAGTCTATGCTCAGGAACTTCTTCCTGGTAGGGTAGGCATGATTTCCGGGCTGTTTTTCGGATTTGCTTTTGGCATGGGAGGGCTGGGCTCTGCATTGCTCGGAAAGCTGGCAGATCAGACCGATATCCAATTTGTGTTTTTGGTTTGCTCCTTCCTTCCGTTGTTAGGACTGGTGACTTGGCTGCTCCCTAATTTGAAAGAAAAACGGACTACCTAAGAAAACGCCAGCTAAACCAAAATGTGTGTTGATTGGCAGTCTTTCGGATGGTATGATTGTCAATTAGGAAGTATACTAATAACTGACAAGTAATACTTTACATCAACCAAACCGAATGTTTTATGAAGCGTCACTTTTTTTCGATTAGAACAGCCAACCTCCTTTACTTCGCCTACTTCCTAGTTGGAGTTGACGTGTTTGGCATGCAGCAGAGCAGTCCAAACGACATTTTTTCGACGGTCGTACCCGATACGACAAGGCAAATTTCCCCGCTTTCTTATCAAAATCCCTCGCTATTGGTAGACCTTGGCGTAGGACTATGGGCCTGGCCGCTTCCCATGGATTGGAACGAAGATGGATTGATGGACCTTGTAGTGGTATGTACCGATCGTCCTTCAAATGGAATCCATGTGTTTTTACAAAGTGGTGAAACCGACCCTACTACGCTTTTGCCTATCTTTGAACCCAGTTTTCGTATTGGGGCCGCGGGGAGGTCCCCTCAGATCTCCTACCACGACGAGGGCTATCGGGTCACTACTTCCGGCGCTTACTACCCTGATTTCAAAAACTCAGGCTTCGACCATCCCCAAATGCTGGGAAACCCTGAGAGCATTCATCCCGAAGAGGGAAGAATCCGAGCAAATCAATGGAAATTTGTCGACTTCAACGGCAACGGCGTACTCGATCTGATCGTGGGTACCGGTTTCTGGGGCGAATACGGATGGGATGATGCTTGGGATTCGGAAGGTAATTGGAAAAACGGACCATTGCGCGGCTACACCTATCTTTTGGAAAACCACGGTACCGACGCCCAACCGGACTATGCCGCACCAAGAAGAATCCACACTACATCCGGAGAACCTATAGACGTGTATGGAATGCCCTCTCCAAATTTTGCGGATTTTGATTTGGATGGGGATTTGGATTTATTATGTGGTGAATTTCTGGATGGCTTCACGTATTTTGAAAATGTGGGGAATCGAAACAATCCCCTGTATGCACCCGGAAAAAAGCTTACGATTGCCGGCGTACCACTTCGGATGGAACTTTGTATGATTACGCCCACAGTGGTAGATTTTATAGGCAACGGCATCTTAGACCTGGTCGTTGGAGACGAAGATGGACGTGTAGCCCTCCTTGAGGGAACAGGTGCCGTTTTAAATGGTGTGCCTCAGTTTTTACCTCCTCGGTACTTCAAACAACGGGCCGACAAGGTGAAGTTCGGAGCCTTGGCCGCCCCGGTCAGTGTGGATTGGGACGGAGACGGGCTTGAGGACCTGATCGTCGGAAATACAGCAGGTTATGTGGGGTTTATCAAAAATATGGGAGGAGATCCACCTCTTTGGGCAACTCCTGTATACTTGGCGGATCAACACGGCGTCATCCGGGAGCAAGCAGGTTCTAATGGATCCATTCAAGGCCCGGCGGAAGCAAAATGGGGTTATACCAATCCTTCGGTAGGAGATTGGGACGGAGATGGATTGCCAGACATCGTTACAAATGGAATTTGGGGAAAGGTGCTCTTTTACAAAAATATAGGCACCCGGACAGCCCCAAAGCTCGCTTCGGGTGTGCCAGTAGAAGTCGATTACAACGGCCCCACCCCTACCCCTGACTGGACTTGGTGGAAGCCCGAGGGAAAAGAATTGGTGACACAGTGGCGCACCACTCCCCACCTCATCGATTGGAATGGAGACAGTCTAATGGACCTGGTGATGCTAGATCAAGAAGGGTATTTGGCATTTTTTGAAAGAAAACGAAAATCCGATGGTTCGCTGGGGTTAGCACCGCCCCAACGGGTTTTTTGGGGAGAAGGAGTATCAGCCTACGATGGAAGCGGCCGACCCCAAAATGAAGATTCCGGCCTATTACGGATGAATCAGCGCCAAGCCGGAGGAAGTGGCAGAAGAACCTTTACCTTTTTTGATTGGGACCACGATGGCGTTTTGGACATTCTGGTGAATAGCGCCACCAATGTAAATGTGCTCAAGGGACTCGGAAAAGATTCATCTGGGCGCTGGCGATTCAAGGACAGTGGCCCGGTGCACCATAAATTACTTGCCGCCCATTCCACCACGCCTACCATTGCACAATGGGCTGGAAACCGCTATTTGATTATTGGCGCGGAAGATGGCTACTTCTATTACCTTCCCGTACCTGAAACGCTCAAGTAGGAGCAAAAAGCATATCTATCGTTTAAGCGACGAGGATCTTTCCATCCTTCATGGTCAACATCCGGTCTGACATTTGAGCCAGACTTTGGTTATGTGTCACAATGACAAAGGATTGGCCAAACTCATCCCGGAGTTTAAAAAAAAGTTCATGTAGCGATTGCGAAGAGTGCGTATCGAGGTTTCCACTCGGTTCATCTGCAAAGATGACCGTGGGGTTGTTTATCAGGGCACGTGCCACGGCTACACGCTGTTGTTCACCTCCGGAGAGTTCCGAAGGCTTGTGGTGCAATCTTGGACCTATTCCAAGCAAATCCGCCAATTCGGATGCGCGAGCCTTAAGCGGACTTTCTTTACCTCCTGCGATCAATCCCGGTATGATGATGTTTTCTTCCGCTGTGAATTCCGGAAGCAAATTATGAAACTGAAAGATGAAACCAATCTTTGCGTTTCTAAACCCGGCAAGCTTGTCCCCTTTCAAGCCGGACAGATCTACTTCATCTAGAATGAGTGATCCTTGGTCCGCCTCATCTAAGGTGCCTAAAATATGAAGCAGGGTGCTCTTTCCTGCACCAGAGGCCCCGACAATCGATACGATTTCTCCTTTCTTTATCTCCACATCCACCCCTTTCAATACGTGAAGATCTCCGTAATATTTATGTATGTCTTTCGCAATTACTAACATGTCGGAAATTAACTTGATTTTAAAATGCCGTCTCACAGCGGTTTGAACTTAGCGTTTAAAAGTAACAGTTTTTCGTCTAAATTCTCAATTCATGCAATCAAATCGGTTTTTTTAATGATATTGGCTTGATTGATAAATAGATAAGGAAATGACTGTGAAACCAAGCCGTCTGAATTATCCAACAAATCACAAAAACAGGAAAGGAAACCTTGAATTATCGAAGTTTAGCCATTAACTTCGGGCAAAATTTTATTGGAATTAAAGCAATTCGGATTTAGTCGGGTTCAATGAAGGTCGGGCTGTTTTAAGGGCTTCCATCCCGAAATTATGAGAAGAATAGTAACCACTTAGATACAATTATAACGAGATGAACATACACGAATATCAGGCGAAGGAAGTTCTCAAATCATACGGTGTTAAAATTCAAGAGGGCATTGTGGCCTCCAGTGCCGAAGAGGCAGTAGCAGCAGCAAAGAAGCTAAATGCGGAAACCGGTACTTCTTGGTATGTTCTGAAAGCGCAGATTCATGCAGGTGGACGAGGCAAAGGAACTATCAAAGAAACCGGATCAAGGGGTGTGGTATTAGCCAAATCGCTGGATCAGGTTCCAGAAATTGCCAAAAACATCCTGGGAGGAACCTTAGTGACGATCCAAACCGGTGAAGAAGGTAAAAAAGTGAAGAAAATTCTCGTGGCGCAAGATGTATATTATCCTGGTGAATCAGATCCCAAGGAATATTACCTCTCCATATTGCTTGACCGTGCGACGGGAAGTAATGTAATCATGGCATCCGTAGAGGGTGGGATGGATATAGAAGAGGTTGCTGAGCATTCCCCTGAAAAAATAATCAAAGAGTGGATAGACCCTCAAATAGGTATCCAAGGATATCAGGCTCGAAAGGTAGCCTTTAAGTTAGGTCTCGAAGGCAATGCTTTCAAGGAGATGGTGAAATTTATCCTATCCCTTTACAAAGCCTACGAAAACACAGATGCCTCCCAAGTAGAAATCAATCCGGTTCTAAAGACGTCTGATAACCAGATTTTGGCCGTAGATGCCAAAGTCAACTTAGATGACAATGCCCTTTACAGGAATAAAAATCTCGCAGCAATGAGGGATTTGGACGAAGAAGACCCGCTAGAAGTAGAAGCTGGTGAATCAGGATTGAACTACGTAAAGCTGGACGGTAATGTCGGTTGTATGGTCAATGGTGCAGGATTGGCCATGGCGACAATGGATATGATCAAACTTTCGGGCGGTGAGCCTGCTAACTTCCTGGATGTAGGTGGTGGAGCGAATGCACAGACCGTTGAAGCGGGATTCCGCATCATCTTGAAAGATCCCAAGGTTAAGGCTATTTTGATAAACGTATTTGGCGGCATCGTTCGCTGCGACCGAATTGCAAGCGGGGTGGTTGAAGCCTATAAGTCGATCGGAGATATTCGGGTTCCCATCATCGTGAGGCTTCAGGGAACAAACGCCGAAGCGGGTGCCAAAATCATCGACGAATCTGGCTTAAAGGTGACCTCTGCAATCACGCTGAAAGAAGCTGCGGAAAAAGTGCAACAGGTATTACAAAATGTTTAACACACAGTTTTGAAAGCGCAAAGAAAACACTATCTTTGCGCTCGAATTGCACCCGTAGTTCAACTGGATAGAATATCGGATTTCGGCTCCGAGGGTTGAGGGTTCGAATCCTTCCGGGTGTACATTTATAAAAAGGCACACAAAGCGAAAGCAGGTGTGCTTTTTTTATTTTCCGACTCCTTTGGTTACTATCTTTTTAAAATCTTCATTCCGATATCTCTTCCGTGGCCCTGTACCATCGCCAAATTGATCCAAAACCAGGCCAACTGCTCTAACAAGGCAAACCGATCGTTGCCTCCAATATCGTAACACTCGGCAAAACCCGCATGTTCCGATAACTGCCGGGCAACGAGCTTTCCCTCTAGGCTATCCCCCGCCATGAACATATCCAAAGCCAGCGATCCATACGATGGGTTGCTCATATTATTGTAGCCGGTGGTATTAAAGCACTTTACCACATCGCGCGTCTGAGTATTGGCCAAGATCGCCTCTGATACGGTATCAAATCCGATCGGCCCCCTTCCCAGAATAATATTGCCTGCATCCAAAATGATCTTGCCTGTGGTATCTCCTAGCGATTGTGCGATTTCCACTGCATTGGTAGCGGGTGTCGCCATCAATATCACTTCGCTCTTCGCTACAGCATCCGCAATGGAATAAACAGTGGTGTTAGGATTGCTGAGCAGTTCCGTACCTTTAAAACGCTCCATATCCCTTACTCCCAAATTGATTTCATGCCCCTTATGAGCCCAAGCGGTGGCCAACGCTCCTCCTACGTTGCCCGTACCAATGATCGCGATCTTCATGGTGTATTCGTTAATTTACATGTTACATTACTTTTTAGGGTATTGCTTGGCAAAATCGGCTAAGCCCCGCTGTATTCTTTCTTCCATCTCATCGGACAATTTAACCACACCACCTCCTACCGCATATCTTCCAGAGGACAAATCATTGATCCATCCTAAAACAGCCCATCCTGCGGTCAAAAGGCCTGCGAGGTACGCAAAGTCTTCTTCAACCACTTCGCGCTGCGCTTTGCCTCCAAAATCGCTGTAGGTAAGTGTCGTAATAGGAGCCATACGTACCTTGTATCGTATGGGTTCAAATTCCATTGTATCCAAAAAAACCTCCAGTTCCCGCATCACATCGGCTTGGTTTGCTCCTTGCGTATATGTCTGCCATTGACCACTGGCATAGGTATCCCGGATTTTGTTCCGCTGCTGAAAGTTTGCTGAGTAGGTTATTGCCACTCCGGCATAGCCAAGCTCTAACACTTCCTTCACTTTAGCCAAGATTGTCCGGGCCTGATCCTTTGACGGAATGACTCCGGCACTGTTTCTAAACGGTAATACGAAATTCATAAAGCATCCATGCATAGGTCCTAGTGGTTCTTCTAATGAGGCATTTCAGCACAATACGTTCTCCCCTGTTTTTGCTTTAAATTCATTGATCACAGTAAGATAGCAATAATCCTTGGTTTAATGGACGGGATGGTAAAATTATGTTGCGTGCTTTCCTGACGCTGATAATACGCACTAAGAGGCTTAACGTTTATCCTGCTGTTTGGCTTTCATAAATTTCGTACATCCTAAAAAATTAATCCTAATAAATTAGGTTTTACTAATTATTTAATAGTATATTTATCGACCGATAGAAAGATTTAGTTCCCAAAAAAGTTGCATCCTAAAAACTAAGTGATTAAGTTGTAGAAAAAAAGATTATAACACATGAAATCGAGCACGACGCAAGCGACACACGGAGGGACGATTGTAATTCGTGCGAGATTCCATCTGACCGCTAAAGAACAAATTATAAACAGATGAAAGCATTAACCAAAGCAGAAGAACAGATCATGCAGATCCTTTGGGATCTTAAGGAGGCATACGTAAAGGATGTATTGGAGCGCATGGATGACCCCAAGCCTGCCTATAATACCGTATCCACCTTTATACGAATACTGGAGACTAAGGGCTTCGTAAAGCACCGACCCATCGGCAAGTCGCACCAGTATTATCCCATTGTGACCAAGGATGAATATCGAAGCTTTTCGATACGTCGATTGCTGTCGGGGTATTTTGGAGGATCCTTTACCAAGATGGCAAGCTTTTTTGCAAAGGAGGAAAATTTGGATGTAAATGAAATAGAGCGCATCATGGAGGAAGTGAAAAAGGACGTCAAATGACAGGATGATGGCGGAATTTATCAATTACTTCTGGCAAAGCTTTTTTTGTTTATGCTTCTTTTTTGGAGTGTATTGGGTGTTTTTACGAAATGAGAAGACCTTTCGGTTTAATCGATTCTATTTGTTATTAACTCCTGCACTCGCGCTGCTATTCCCCTTGGTGGAGATTCCGGTAAGTTTTGATAAACCCAGCATATCCCTAGAAAACACCCTCCTAATCAAGTCTCTGCGGGAACAGACAGACATCGAGACCATTGGCACATTTGGACTTCCAGAGGTGACCGTGACCGACACCAAACTCCCCCTTCTGTGGGAAATAAGAGATTATCTCCTCGCGGGTTACCTGACGATCGTTGTTTTTCTAGGATTTAAGCTATTTTGGCAGTACCTCCTACTGAGACAGCTCGAAATGAAGGGATGGTATCAGACAAAATACAAGCTTAAAGGTGCTTATTTTATGATACCCACCTTCGGGCTTGCCCCCGTGTTTTCTTACTTCAACAAGCTTTTCTGGGACGACACTCAGCAGCTGACCCCTCAGGAGGAATCACAGATCATTGCCCATGAACTGGAGCATATCCACCAGAAGCATTCGTGGGACGTAATGTATTATCAAGTACTAAGCATACTATTTTGGTTTAACCCGGTCATCCACCTGATGCGGTTGGCATTGGTAGACCTGCACGAGTATTTAGCAGATGAAAAAGTTATGGGAAAAGTGGGCGACAAGTCTAGTTACCCCAAACTGATCGCCAAAATGGCTTTTAAGGGACTGGATCTTCCTATCGGTAATTACTTTATCCGATCTACTACCTTAAAACGAATTATCATGATGAAAAAGTCCGCTAAAATTAATTGGTTTAAGTTACTGATGGTTATACCATTGACTGCCATGCTGTTTGGGCTGGTCAGTATGAAAACAGAGAAAGGTTTGGTGTTCCTCACCAAATACCATACGCTGGCACCCCATGCCATTAAGCAACAGGTGTTGGGCCTGAAGGACTCATTGGACATAGGCATAAGCGTTCGCACATTGAAGCAGCCGGTGCATTACGAAAAAATAAGTACGTTGGAAAATGGCACTTTAAAAGCACAACTTGGAGAACTGGAGTATGTATTTTCCGGCATCGCCTCTGATGATGAATACCTGAAAGTGCGGGAGTTGATTCAAATTCTACGCGCCAACTCCCAAACGCAAAAAACCTATGAAAACGCCTATCAACGAACCGCGGTAGAAAAGGAGCCAAAGCCAGAGAATGGATGGAAGGAACTGGATGAATTCATTCGATCCCATGTCAGTGTTCCGGAGCACGTAGAGGAACTGGGATTAAGCGGTGTAGTAGAATTGGAGTTTTTGGTAAAAGAGGATGGTGAAATCCTCTATCCGGTTATTCGTAGAAGCTTTGGTGCAGGCATTGACGATCAGGTTTTACAGGCATTGACCCGATCAGATGCCCCTAAATGGCAAGCTGGCCAAATGGAGGGCAAATCAGTTTCCGTTATCATGAATTTTCCAATCGGATTTAATTACGCTAAACCAAACCATCAGGCAGCATCCTTTTTCCCTAAACCCAATACACCAATGCGTCTCCCCGTGCATAACGAAATCGCAGACGGAGAAGTTTATGAAGTAGTGGAATCCATGCCGGTGCCCGCCGGAGGAATGGAGGGCTGGAACAACTATGTAAGCGAGAACCTAAAATATCCAGAACGGGCAATGTTAGGCAATGTGCAAGGTACTGTCTACGTGGTATTCGTCGTAGACCGAGAGGGAAATGTCACCAATCCAGAAATCTTACGGGGCATCGGTGCTGGATGTGACGAAGAGGCACTCCGGCTTGTCCAAAATTCGCCCAGATGGACGCCAGGGATTCAGAGCGGTCAACTTGCTAATGTACAGATTCGGATACCCATCCGTTTTAAACTTCCAGAAAACCTAGGTATGAATTCATCGTTTGACGATCTGGTAACCCAAAATCAAGACAGGCAACTGGATCGAATAGCTCCTAGCGATGAATTCAACAAACACCTTCAGAAAAACCTCAAATACCCCGCCGCAGCTAGGCAAACCAACACTACCGGAACTGTATTGACGAGGCTGGTATTTGACAAAAACGGCAAAATCACCGATTATGAGGTGGTAAAAGGAGCCTCGGAAGAGTTGAACGAAGAGGCTATTCGGTACCTCAAGAACGCACCAAACTGGGAGGTGAAAGATTCAAGAGATCGCTATCAGGCTATATATCCAGTGAAATTCAAATTAGCCGGAGTGGAATCCCTTGATCAACCCTACGAAAAACTTCTCGGTACCGGCGTCGTAGTTGTTGGATATGGTGCTGTTTCCAGCCTAAAATCAGGGAAAGTAGCCGAAGGAGAAGTGATGACCATTCGCGTAGTGAACGAAAAAATCGTCAATATAGGTGGGGAGATCCTAACCATTGACCGTGATTTATCCAACTCAATCGCCTCGTTGCTAAAGCAGTACAATCTGGATCCAATGCAGATTACGGCGCGTTTTGAGGCCGAACCTGAGGTGAAGATGGGAACCATTCAGGACGTTCAGGCAGCCTTGAGAAAAAATGATATCAACCGTGTTCTCTACACATTTTCGCGTCATCAGGACCGTGAGCCAATCAATAAATTACCCAATCCCCCTTCCAATCAACCGCTGTATATTTTGGATGGAAAAATCATAGGTTCTATTGATGTCATAGACCCAGTATCTATCGAATCGATCAGCGTCTTAAAGGATGCAAAGGCCATCAACCTATACGGAGATGCGGCTAAAAACGGAGCAATCATCATTACCTCCAAAAAATAGCCTTCATTTATTCCCTTTGGCATTCCATCAAAACCTGTTAACTTAAGTCCCCTATCGCTTTAAGCAGACAGCATAAAACATGTTTTATGTAATCAAGCGGGACCCGGCTACTTTGAGACTATTTCCGCTTAATTAATGTAAATCCCAGATTATTCACGTATAAATTCAACCATAAGAAGATGAACAATCGATTTTCGCCGTACTTTTTCAGCATCCTACTCCTTTTGGGAGCAACGCGCCTATCGACAGCCCAGCAGGCTGGCTTTAATTACGATGAATCCAAGGTTCCCTCCTATTCCTTGCCCGATCTATTTGTCAGCACAAAGGGACAGGAAATTAATACTATCACTGATTGGAATTTTGTTCGCCGGCCGGAAATCATATCGCTTTTTGAGGATCATGTGTACGGAAAGCTTCCTCGTGATTTAGATGGGATCACCTTCACGCTTGTAAACGGGGATGAGCAAGCCATGGATGGTCTAGCCATCTTGAAAGAAGTAAATGTTACCGTTCAACGGAATGGAAAATCCATTACCATGCCGCTCACGGTATTTGTGCCCAAGCATCATCAGGGGGATGCAGCGCCCGTTTTTCTGTTGATTACCCACCGAGGGCCGGAAAATATCGATCCCACCCGCAAAGAAAAATCCGATTTCTGGCCTGCTGAAATGCTCATTAGCCGGGGATATGCAGTTGCGGCCATTCATGTACAGGACGTGTCAGACGACAACAAGGAAACTTTTAAGGAGGATATCCTGACTAAGCTCTATCCCGAGCAATTAACGATGTCTAATGGCATGCGTGGCTTGGGCGCTTGGGCTTGGGGAGCCATGAGGGCCATGGATTACTTTGAAAGTGACCCCGATATAGATGCCACCCGTGCTGGAGTAGTAGGCCACTCCAGAGGTGGAAAGGCCGCTCTCTGGACGGGTGCACAGGATACCCGCTGGGCCATTACCATCTCTAATGAGTCAGGTTGTGGTGGTGCCGCCCTTTCGCGACGTCGATTCGGCGAAACCGTAGCGCGAATAAATACCAATTTCCCCTACTGGTTTACAGACAATTTTAATCGGTATAACGACAACGAAGACGCCCTGCCAGTAGATCAGCACATGTTGATTGCGGCGATTGCTCCTAGGGCGGTGTATGTGGCGAGTGCTGAAGAGGATCAATGGGCCGATCCAAAAGGCGAATACTTATCGTTGAAACTTGGTTCTCGGGCCCACCAAACCATTTATCAAATGGATACCAAGCTTCCCCAGGAACAGCCAAAGGTTGGAGAACCCATTCACATGGGGTCCCTAGGGTATCATATGCGCGGGGGAACACACAATCTCACCGCATTGGATTGGTCGTACTTTTTGGATTTTGCGGATAAGCTGTTTCAAAAATAACAAAGGAATTAGCGGTGAAACCGCTAATGGAACGAAAAAAAGGGTGGCTTTTTGTGGCCACCCTTTTTCATTTATCTAGCGAATTAGTTGCTAATCGGGATTAGAACCGGTCTAGGTTCATCACCTTTGTCCATGCTGCCACGAAGTCATGCAGGAATTTTTCTTTTGCATCGTCAGTGGCATAAACCTCCGCAATGGCACGCAGTTCGGAATTTGATCCAAAGATTAAGTCTACTCGGGTACCTGTCCACTTTACCTCTCCGGTCTTACGGTCCTTGCCCTCGAACACATCCTGTGCACCGGAAGTTGCTTTCCAGGTAATACCCAAATCCAACAAATTCACAAAGAAATCGTTGCTCAACACACCGGGCTTTTCCGTAAATACTCCGTGAGCGGATTGATCAAAATTCGCATTCAATGAACGCAAGCCTCCTACCAACACGGTCATTTCAGGTGCCGTCAACGTCATCAATTGTGCCTTATCAATCATCAACTCCTCAGGCTTGACAGAAAGGCCCGATTTGGTGTAATTACGGAATGCATCCGCAATTGGCTCCAATACCGCAAACGATTCTACATCGGTAAGCTCTTGCGTAGTGTCTCCCCTTCCAGGAGTAAACGGAACTGAGATGGAATGTCCTGCATCCTTTGCCGCTTTTTCGATGGCAGCACAACCTCCCAATACGATAAGGTCTGCCATAGAAACCTGCTTAGCACCCTGCGCATTGAATTCCTTTTGGATACCCTCCAGCACATCGAGTACTTTACCTAGTTGTGCGGGCTGGTTGACTTCCCAATCCTTCTGAGGTGCCAAACGAATTCGCGCACCATCCGCTCCACCACGCTTGTCAGATCCTCTAAAGGTAGAAGCAGAAGACCAAGCCGTATACACTAGTTCGGAAACAGAAAGCCCCGAAGCCAAAATTTTTCCCTTTAGGCTTTCAATCTCCGCCTCATTTACCAACTCATAGGTCACTGCTGGCACGGGGTCCTGCCAGATCAAGTCCTCTTCCGGAACTTCTGGCCCCAAATACCTGGATTTCGGGCCCATATCCCGGTGAGTAAGCTTAAACCAAGCTTTTGCAAAAGCATCTGCAAACTCATCAGGATTGTCCAAGAAATGCCGGGCAACTTTCTCATACTCCGGATCCATTTTCAGCGCAATGTCGGTAGTAAACATAATTGGCGTGTGACGCTTGGATTTATCATGTGCATCTGGTACCGTATTTGCACCCATGCCATGTTTTGGAATCCACTGATTTGCGCCGGCAGGACTCTTGGTCAATTCCCAATCATAACCAAATAGATTCCAAAGGTAATTGTTGCTCCATTTGGTCGGAGTAGTGGTCCAAGCGCCTTCAAGTCCACTGGTAATGGTATATTCGGCATTTCCGGTTCCAAAGGAATTCATCCAGCCCATACTTTGCTCTTCGATACCCGCTGCGGCAGGTTCCCTACCTACGTATTCACCTGGGTCTGCGGCACCATGGGCCTTACCAAAAGTATGGCCACCTGCAATCAACGCAACGGTTTCATAGTCGTTCATCGCCATGCGGCCGAAAGTCTCTCGGATGTCTCTAGCGGCGGCAATTGGGTCGGGGTTTCCGTTTGGTCCTTCCGGATTGACGTAAATCAAGCCCATCTGTACCGCTCCTAGCGGGTTCTCTAATTCACGGTCTCCTGTGTACCGTTTATCTCCCAACCACTCGGTTTCTGAACCCCAATACACATCTTGCTCCGGTTCCCACACATCTTCTCTACCGCCTCCGAATCCGAAGGTTTTAAGACCCATTGACTCAAGAGCGACATTCCCGGTCAACACCATCAAATCAGCCCAAGAAAGTGCTTTCCCGTATTTCTTTTTTACAGGCCACAATAACAGCCTTGCCTTGTCCAAGTTTACGTTATCCGGCCAGCTGTTTAGTGGTGCGAAACGTTGTGTACCGGTCCCTGCACCTCCCCGGCCGTCATGGATACGGTAAGTACCAGCGCTATGCCAAGCCATACGGATCATGAAAGGTCCATAGTGTCCGTAATCGGCCGGCCACCATTCTTGGGAGGTGGTCAACACCTCTTCGATATCCTTCTTTACCTCCGCCAAATCCAGTGATTTGAATGCTTCCGCATAATTAAAATCCTTATCCATGGGGTTGGACAGCGAAGAATGCTGACGCAAAATATTCAGCTTTAATTGGTTTGGCCACCAATCGCTGTTTCCGGTTCCACCACCGGCAACCTGATTCAACGCTCCATTCAAAAAAGGACACTTACCGGCAGACCCATTCAGGTCGCCTATTTTTGCATTTCCATTCGTGTATTGTTCCATAAATTAACGGGTTTTTGTTCACCTTTTGCAATGCTAAGATACCTAATTAAAATCAACAACTAACTAAAAATTCGATAGATAATATCTATTGAATATGTGCTTTTATCTATCCATGCTGACTCTGACCTCCTTACCGATGGGTATTCGAACCTATTTGGTTAAATGGTTACCTGATGACCTATGAACCTAGCAGTGTATTTAGCAGAATTCTCATTTCATCTGCCAATTTGCGTTCCTCTCTTACCAAGTTGTACCGTTGTTCAGGATCCTTGCTGAGGTCAAATAATTCATCGGGCTCATCATGGGGTACCACTCCTCTATTCCGTTCATATTCATTAAACCAAAGCTTGGCTCCCCATGGGAGCCTTCCGGAATTGGCATTTATATACACCCAGTTTTTGTGCCGAAGTGCAAAAACCCTGTCCATCCCGCTTCCGGTACTTTGCAATAAATTTTCCCGTGGCGCAGCCGTACTCTCTTGTCTAAGTAACGGTAGAAAATCGTAGCTGTCTCCCGCCACATCCGCAGGCAATTGAACACCTACAAACGATGCGAGGGTTGCCATGATGTCCAACTGACTGATCAACGCATCACTTTTGGTGTTGGGCTTCACCACGCCAGGCCAATGAACAATGAAAGGCACCCGATGACCGCCTTCATAGACATCCCATTTTACACCACGAAAGGGCCCCATACTGCGATGGCCATAATTGGCTACTACATCCTTTACGATAGCTTCAGGTCCATTGTCACTGGTGAGAATGATCAGCGTTTTCCGTAACTGGTCGGTTTCCTCCAGCACCCTCATGATCTCGCCCACTTCCTTGTCAAGCTGCTGTATGTAGTCACCATAAAAACCGGCTTCACTTTTGCCATGGAATTCGCTGACCGGAACCACCGGCGTATGTGGTGAGGTAGTAGCAAACAAAAGAAAGAAAGGTTCTTTCACATATTTCATTTCCCGTAGATAACTCACCGCCCGCCCCAATAGTGTTGGCATGACTTCGTCGAACCGCCACCCCGGTTCTCCGGGACCATCGCCATGAATGCTCCCCCGGAAAGCAATGGATTCAATCTCTTCCGCTTTCAGTTGAACCAGTTTCTTACTTAGAAATTTTCCGTTTTCCATCCAGGCATAGGGCGGAAAATTTGGGACATCCTGCCCAAAGTAATAATCAAAACCTGCCCCCATGGCACCTCCCGTAACCGGCTGACCGAAATCAAGGAGATCAGCGGTAACCAGACTATGTCCTCCCGATGTGATCTGATCCTCGGGTGGTCGAACGCCACCTCGCCAATTCCAATCCCAGCCAAGGTGCCATTTTCCTATCAGTGCTGTATGGTATCCTTTTTCCTTCAGCACCTTGGGAACTGTTAGTTCGTCTTCCCCTATCAGGGAAGGCCCAAACGGAAATACAATGCGATCAATACGGCGCCAAGGATATCGTCCGGTCATCAAGGAATACCTGCTGGGTGTGCAGATTGATGCGGGGCTATGTGCATCCGTAAACAGCATGCCGTTGGAAGCCAAACGGTCGATATGAGGGGTTGCTATTTTTGATTCCGGGTTGTAACAACCAACATCGCCATATCCCAGATCATCCGTGTAAATTATGAGGACATTTGGATAATGGTCAGCATTGGAGTCCATGACAGGTGTACACCCCTGCACCGATAAAAATAACCATAACGTTGAAACCAATACGGCCGCGACGAACGTCATACGTCCTTTTTCATCTAGGCACTCCAACCTTTTCCCTTTCTTCATCCATTAGTTATTTCAGGTAAGCCAAGATACGACAATAATCCTAAAAAATCCGAAAACCTTTTCCGGGTATTTTCGGCGGCTCTCCGAGGAGTTCGGTAGCAAAAAAACGATCTATTACCAAACCGTTAAAATATTGATGAATCCTTCGTTATTGTAAATATAAATAAATACTTTTAGCTGGCAAACACCTTCCCTACTCTAACTTAGCCAGTTGTGATGCGAAATTTTCGATGCGTAGTCCTGTTATTTTCTATACTGATTTCATGCCACTCCAAGCAGCCTGCCGATCCTAGATTTCAGGAGGCCTTGGACAATGGGTATTTAGCTCATGAAGGGTTCGTTCGTTCGCTTCGATTTGTGGAAGCGTGGTTGGAACATGCCGATCCCACCACGGGACTTATTCCGCGAAACCTGATGGCATCCAAAGACTTTTGGAATGCCCAGGATGCGGCTGCCGATAACTATCCCTTTATGGTTCTGACCGCCTATCTATTGGACAAGGAATTATTTGAAGGAAAAATGAGATCTATTTTATCCAAAGAACAGGAATTGACCAACTGGGTAGACCGGCTTCCAGACGATTATTCTTTCAGTCAGCGAGGTTTTCGGACAGAAACGGTAAATATGGACGGTATTGTTTTCGGAAGTTCCGAGTACATTAAAGACGGGTTACTTCCCCTAACCGAATACCTGGGGGAAAGCCCATGGTCTGACCGAATGATTGGTATGCTCGATGATATTTGGAAGCATGCCTCCTACGATACGCCGTTTGGTAAGATACCCTCTACCAATGTAGAGGTAAACGGAGAGTTGCTTCAAACGCTTTCAAGGGTGTATTGGATGACCGGCAACTCAAAATACCTCGAATGGGCTATCCGCTTGGGCGACTATTACTTGATGGGAGATCAACATCCGACAAGGGATTTGCCGGTGATACGGCTCCGGGATCATGGCTGTGAAATCGTATCCGGCCTGAGTGAATTATACGTGACTCTTGCCTATAGCGATCCTGCTAAAAGGGAGCTTTATAGGCCCCATTTGTACGAGATGCTTGATCGCATCCTCGAAGTAGGAAGAAATGAGCACGGGTTTTTTTACAATCAGGTTAACCCAATCAGCGGCGAGGTATTGGATCCGTCCATTGCCGATACTTGGGGTTATACATTGAACGCCTACTATTCGATTTTTCTGGTAGATGGTCATCAAGCATATCGGGAGCCCGTGTATAAAGTTTTCCAAAACCTTCGTCATTATGAATTTTTTGATTGGGAAAACGGCAGTGCAGATGGGTATGCGGATGCTATTGAAAGTGCGCTCAACCTTCTAAATCGTGAGCCTAGCCAGGATGCTGAATCTTGGATAAACTCTCAAATCCAAGTGATGTGGTCCATGCAGGATTCTGCCTACCGGGGACAAACCGAGCTATTCAGGGGAACTGGAATCATCGAAGGATGGCATGGGGACGGAAACTTCGCCAGAACCACGATCATGCATTCCCTGTGGAAGACACAGGGAACATCGCTATCCCCCTGGCATGAGAAGGCGTTTCTGGGAGCCAAGTTGGATGGTAAGGAGTTAGAAGTTTCTATGCTCTCTGAGGAGCCTTATTCCGGTATGCTCAAATTTGATTATCCGCGGCATCGTGCCAATTTTAACCTTCCTTTGGACTATCCAAGAATCAATCAGTTTCCAGAATGGTTTGTCATTTCGGCAGCATCCTCCTACCTCGTTCACTTTGTAAACGAAGGCAAGACCCGAAGGATGACCGGTACGGAAATATTGGAAGGAATCCCGGTTGAATTGGTTGAAAACGTGGGATACTACCTGATCGTAGAGCCCGTGGAAAACTGAGAGCGGGTAGAAAACCCGCTCCTAAATTACAACAACTGAAAGGTTTTTCGAAGGGCAAAAGTTTTGCGGATCTGATCCGCTAAAAGGGCACTTTGCTGAAAATTGAGTGTTTGTTGCCCATCGGAGTAGGCTTTGTCCGGATTTTCATGAGCTTCGTAAATAATTCCGTCTGCGCCGGACATTACTCCTGCCAAAGCCATCTGTGGTACGAACTCCCGAATACCAATACCATGGGACGGATCTACTACGACCGGAAGGTGTGATTTGGATTTCAAAATGGGTACTGCGTTCAAATCCAAGGTGTTTCTACTGGCACGTTCGTAGGTACGGATTCCTCTTTCGCAAAGGATGATTTTTTCATTACCTCCGGAAAACACATATTCCGCCGATTGCAGCAACTCTTCGATCGTTCCGGAAATCCCCCGTTTAATCATCACTGCCTTGTCCACTTTACCGAGCTCATCAAGTAAGTTAAAGTTCTGTGTATTTCTGGCACCTACTTGAAACACATCCACGTAGTCGATCATCTCTTCGATTTGGGAAACCTGCATGACCTCGGTCACAATCTTAATTCCCGCAGCTTTGGCCTGACCATACCAAAGTTTCAATCCTTCCAATCCCAATCCACGGAAAGCGTAAGGGCTGCTACGGGGCTTAAAGACCCCTCCACGCATCATGGATATATTGCAGGATTTCAGGTGTTCAATGACACCGGAAATTTGTTCTTCCGATTCGATGGAACAGGGCCCGGCAATTACCGCCATGGCACCGTCTTCTACCCGGATGCCGTCACCCAAATCGATACTGGTAGGCTTCACTTTCCATTTTTTGGAAACCAGCTTGTAGTCATCAGAGACAAGGTGAATATCCTGTATTCCTTTCAGGTGGCCTATTTTCCGAATGTCAAAATCCTTATTGCCGATTCCTATGAGGTAATCTCCCATTTGGGTGCTCACCTCGGTTACTTTAATGCCGAATGAGCCAATTTTTTCTTTCAGAATTTCCCGCTCTGAATCATCGATATGTTTGGAGAGTTGAATGATCATGTTTAATCGTTTATTACACGCTGAATATAATCCTTGATGCCTTGCTCCAAATGTTCGGAATCGCTCAGGATACGGATAAAGGCACTTCCGATAATTGCCCCATGGGCATAGGCTGATGCCGTCTGAAAACCTACTCGGTCTGAAATCCCAAAACCGATTAATCGGGGATTGGAAAGGCCCATGTTGCGGATTCGTTCGAAATATGCAATCTGTTCCTCCGTAATGCCCTTTTTGGCACCGGTTATGCTCGCCGATGAAACCATATAGATAAATCCATCCGAATGCTCGTCGATTTCACGTATGCGGGCTTCGCTGGTTTGGGGCGAGATCAAAAAGGTATTTCGAAGACCGTATTGGTCAAAGATAGCTTTGTACTCACGTATATATTGCTGCATAGGAAGATCCGGCAGAATCACCCCATCCACGCCAACTTCATGGCATTTTTGACAGAATCTTTCCACGCCGTATTGTACCACCGGATTCAAGTAGCCCATCAGTATTACCGGAATACTGACTTCATTCCGCATGTGTTCGAGTTGGCTGAAGAGTTTTTTCATGCTCATCCCATTGGCCAACGCAACCATGTTGCTCTCCTGAATGGTTGGTCCATCGGCTATGGGATCTGAATAAGGAATCCCTACTTCGATGATGTCGGCCCCGGCTGCTTCAATTGCTTTCATAATGGGCAGGGTATCTTCCAAGGAAGGATACCCTGCAGTGAAATAAATAGAGAGAATGTTTTCGGATTTATCCCGAAAAAGTTTATCGATGCGGTTCATTTGATGCGTGCTTAATAATTGCCCCATTTGATGTAGGTTTCCAAATCTTTGTCTCCCCTTCCAGATAGATTGATGACAATCACATCGTCAGGGTTATAGGTTAGTTGATTAAGCGCAGAAAGGGCGTGAGCGCTTTCGATCGCAGGAATAATACCTTCAAGTCGGCTTAACTCAATGCCGGCCACCATGGCGTCCTCGTCTTCTACGGCTACAAACTCACCCCTTCCGCTTTCGAAGAGATGCGCATGAACCGGCCCTATTCCTGGATAGTCCAATCCAGCAGAAATGGAATGGGGCTCTACCACCTGCCCATCCTCGGTTTGCATGAGCAACGTCTGACTGCCATGAAGAATACCAATTTTACCCAAAGCGGTAGTAGCAGCAGATTTTCCAGAGGAGACCCCAAGTCCTGCTGCCTCAGCGGCAACCAAGCGAACCGAAGGCTCATTGTAATAATGATAAAATGCCCCCGCGGCATTGCTTCCGCCGCCCACGCAGGCGATAACCATATCGGGGGTTTCCCGGCCCTCCTTTTCCAAAAGTTGTACCCGCATTTCTTCGCTGATTACCGACTGAAATCGGGCCACCATCTCTGGATATGGGTGGGGACCGACCACCGAACCGATGATGTAGTGGGTGTCCACTGGATTATTGATCCATTGCCGCATGGCCTCGTTGGTGGCATCTTTTAGCGTTTTGCTTCCCGATGTGGCCGGTACCACCTTAGCTCCCAGAATCCGCATGCGTTCTACGTTTGGCTTCTGCCGCTCCATATCCACCGATCCCATATATACCGTACAATCCATGCCCATGAGGGCACAGACCGTGGCTGTAGCCACGCCGTGCTGCCCAGCACCCGTTTCGGCGATGATGCGCTTTTTGCCGAGCTTCCGCGCCAATATAATCTGTCCAATGGTGTTGTTCACCTTGTGCGCACCAGTATGGCATAGATCTTCTCTTTTGAGGTAAATTTTTGCCTTGTATTTTTCTGAAAGACGCTCCGCCAAAAACAAGGGAGTGGGTCTACCCACATAATCCCGAAGCAAATAGCGAAACTCACGCTGAAATTCCTCGGTCTCAATAATCGTGAGGAAGTTTTCTCTTAGCTCCTCGATGTTTGGATACAACATCTCAGGGATAAAGGCCCCACCGAACCTTCCATAAAAACCGTTTTCGTCAACTTTGATCATATCGTATTTGATTCGCACCCAAAAAGGGGGCATTAGGTTAATCTTAGTTTTTGCATAAATGTTTTGACCTTTGCAATGTCCTTCACTGCCGGAGATAGCTCAAACTTAGAATTGATATCAATCCCACGCATAGCCGGAATAGCTTCCATCAGCTCGATTATTTTCCCCGAATGGTCTTCCGTGATCCCCCCACTTAGCAGAAAGGGCTGATCGAAGGGATAGCTGTATAGGATATCCCAAGAGAAGCTGTGTCCGGAACCTCCGTATTGGGGCGTGTCAGTGTCAAATAGGAACCAATCTACCTTATCTGTAAATGGTTCCACGCTTCCCCATTTCCAGTTGGGCCCGATCCGGAATACCTTGATGATCTTTACCGGTAGGAACGTACGCAAAGATGAGATATAGTCCATATCCTCATCGCCGTGCAGCTGCACATATTCCAACCCGTATTCCCGCACCGAATCCACTACTTGGGCAATTTCAGCATTCACAAAAACCCCAACTTTTGGTATATCCAAAGACCGGTAAAACATCGCGCCTTCGGAGCTTGCCCCTACATTTCGGGAAGACTTAGCGTAAAAGATAAGTCCCATCAAATCAGGCTTAGCAAATGCTACCAGTTGCAGGATATTTTCGGGATCCCGCATGCCGCAGACCTTGATAATCATCGCAAAGATTCGGTAGATTTCAGTGCTAGCAGCTCCCGGTAGGTATTCATGAAGTTGTATGCAGCCTGATGAGGTCGAATACTTTTCATGAAATTCTCACCGATCAAAAACCCTTGATAACCCGCCTCCCGCAACGTTACAAGGGTAGACGGATCGGAAATGCCGCTTTCGGAAATCTTTATAAATTCTTTCGGGATTTTATCGACCAAGGCCAACGAAGTGTCCACACTCACATCAAAGGTCTTTAGGTTTCGGTTATTGACCCCCACTACATCCAAATAGGGGTTTAAAGACCGCTCCAGTTCTACTTCGTCGTGTACCTCCATCAAGACTTCCATTCCCAGGCTTTTGGCGAATTTTGCCAATTCCTCCAGTCTCTTTGGCTCCAGGATGGCGGCGATCAACAGAATGCAATCCGCTCCAATCGATTTCGCTTCTACGAATTGGTATTCGTCTATCATAAAATCCTTTCGGAGAATGGGGCAGAAATTAAATTTCCTGGCGGTGATCAAATCCTCGTTATTGCCACCGAAAAACTCCCAATCAGTCAATACCGACAGCGCTGATGCACCGGCCTGCATGTATCCGATGGTGGTTTTTTCCACTTTGGCATTGGCGTTTATCCAACCCTTTGAAGGGGACTTTCGTTTGAATTCCGCAATAATGCCGGTTTTCTCTGGATTCAGGAGATACTTCCGCATCGATACTGTCTGCCCATCGTAAAAGGGGCTTTTCTCCAGCTTTTTCAGTGGCACCAAAGCCTTACTTTCAGCAACTTCTTTTAACTTATGGGCGACTATTCTATCCAGTATATTCATTTCAATTATCAACTTACCGCAATTTTTTTCTTAGGGTCAATCAATGCATTAAAAACCTTCAGGGCCTGACCACTTTTTAGCGATTCACTTGCCTTTGAAACCGCTTCTTCCATTCCCAACGCCAAATCAGCAGTCGCAAGGGCGGCGGCGGCATTGGCGATGACCACAGCCTCCTGCTGCAAGGTACCCCTTCCTTTCAGAATCGACAAAAACAAATCCGCCGATTCTGCTACCGTACCCCCCCCTTTGATCTCCTCAGGAGCCAATTGGCTTAATCCCAGGCTTTCGGGAGAGAGAAGCTTCTCACCGCGGTTGGAGATCATTTTGAAATTTCCAGTCAGGGAAATCTCGTCATAGCCATCCACCGAATGGATGATGCTAAATTGGGTTTCACTATTTTGATAAAGGTACGCATACATCCGGGCCAATTCCAAGCTAAAGACTCCTACAAGCTGCTTGCGCGGGAAACTGGGATTTACCATAGGTCCAAGCATATTAAAAAACGTCTTGACGCCCAGCTCCCTACGGATGGGACCGACATTTTTCATTGCCGGATGAAAAAGGGGCGCATGAAGAAAACATATTTTTGCTTCATCCAGGCTCCTACGGATCTTATCCAGATCATTCGTAAACTCGTAGCCAAAATGAGCTAGCAAGTTCGAAGATCCGCATACGGAGGATACTCCTACATTTCCATGCTTTGCCACATGTTGACCCGCTCCGGCGACGATAAAAGACGCCAGCGTGGATATGTTGAAGGTATCCTTCCCATCTCCACCTGTACCACAGAGGTCGATTGCATCGTATTCCGAAATTTCCACAGGGATACACATCTCCAGCATGGCCTCCCGAAACCCCATTAGCTCTTCCACACGCACGCTTCGCATCAAAAACACCGTCATAAACGCCGCCATCTGACTTTGATTATAGGCGCCTGAAGTTACGCCCTTAAGTACTTCCTTAGCCTGCTCTTTGGATAGTGTCTTATGTTCTATTAGGTGGTTTAATATCTCCTTCATCGTATCATTTTTTATTTTCAAGCAAAAAATTGGGTTAAGCATTCAGCCAATTTTGCATCATGGTCACGCCATATTCGGTGAGAATACTTTCCGGATGAAACTGCACACCCCGTACCAAGTGTTCTTTGTGGCGAATTGCCATAATCTGCCCATCCGGCGTTTTAGCGATCACCTTCAGTTCGTTTGGGAGCGTACTCTCATCAATTACCCAACTGTGGTACCTACCTACGGTAAACGTTTCCGGAATTCCTTCAAAAAGAAGATCCGGCCTTACTTTAATCTTCGATGCCACACCGTGCACAACCTCCGTCAGATTAATCAACCCGGAACCATAGGCCTCTCCGATCGCCTGATGGCCAAGGCATACGCCCAAAATATCCTTGGAGCTTCCATATTTCTGGAGCAATTGCGGCATTATTCCAGCGTCTGATGGAACTCCCGGCCCCGGAGATAATAGAATCTTATCGTATTTTGCGACCTCCTCCAACGACAGTTTATCGTTTCGGAATATATCCAACTGCTTGCCATAGCCAAGGTCACGAATAATATAGACGAGGTTGTATGTAAAGGAATCGTAATTGTCCAGAACAAGTATTTTCATATGTTTTGTTGTGTCTTTTAAATCTCTTCTGCCCGTAGCAACGCAGCCCGTAATGCCGCCAACTTATTACTTACCTCCTGCAATTCGGATTCGATCGATGACTTGGCGACCACTCCTGCACCTGCCTGAAACCTTAGTTGATTGTTTTCAGACACAAAGGACCGAATCAGGATAGCATGGTTAAAATCTCCGTTAAAACCCAAGTAGCCGATTGCCCCCCCGTAAAAGCCCCGCGCGGTGTTTTCCAGGTTGTCTATCAACTCCATGGCCCGGTATTTGGGCGCACCGGACAGCGTACCTGCTGGAAATGTATCTGCCACGAGCTGTAGTGGATTGGAGCCTTCAGGAAGCACACCTGTCACTTTCGAGACCAAATGGATCACATGGGAATAATACTGAATCTCCTTAAACACCTCAACTTCAACCTTTTCAGAAGATCTGCTTAAGTCATTTCTAGCCAAATCCACCAACATCACATGCTCTGAATTTTCCTTTGGATCGTCATAGAGCTTACGGGCGAGCTCGGCATCTGCCTGGTCATTGCCCGTTCGCTTGAAGGTCCCCGCAATGGGGTAAATGGTAGCCTTGTTCCCTTTGATGACAATCTGAGCTTCGGGAGAACTCCCAAATACCTTATAGGAACCGTAGTCAAAATAGAAAAGATAAGGGGACGGATTAATAGATCGAAGGGCCCTGTATACATTGAATTCATCTCCTTTGAAGCCTGACGAGAAGGACCTAGAGAGAACGATCTGAAATACATCTCCCTTAAAGCAATGGTCCCTACCTTTGCTCAAGATATCCAAAAACTCCAAATCACTGTAATTGGAAGTTTCCTCTCCATCCATTTGAAAAGAATAACTGGGGATATTCTTGTTATTCAGTATCATTTCAATTTTGGGTATGCCCGATTCCTGCGTTTCCCCATCCAGGTAGTGTTCTATAATGTAAAGCTCATTTTTGAAATGATCCACCACAATCATGTTTCTGTAGAGGGCATAATGCATCATCGGGACCTTGGAGTCATGCGGCATTTTCAGCACGATGTCTTCAAAGTAAGAAACCGTATCATACTGTGTATAGCCAAACAGACCGGAAGTGATAAATTTGAAATCCAATTTCTCTTCGTGAAAACGCCGGGAAAAGGCTTGAAGGGCATCCATCAACCGGTCTCCCGTTTGCAGGGTATAGGTAGTTGAAGAAGTATCGGGAAGGGTTTCCCGTATCTGCCCATTAACCAAAGAAAAGGTCGCTATGGGATCGCAACAAATGTACGAATAGCTATTCTCGCTGCCGTGATAGTCCGAGCTTTCCAATAAAATGGGATTGGCGTATCGGTCCCTTATCTGAAGGTAAACGCTGACAGGTGTCAACGTGTCCGCCAAAAGTCGCTTAAATCGGGTTTTGATCTTGAATGTCTTCATTTGCTGAGCATTATTTGTGGATGTTCATACCTGATGTCACATAATTCGCTTACCACGCTCTCAGTTTATCCTGTTACATTTCCACAGGTCTACCGCAGAGAGCCTAAAATTCGTTGGTGCAACGGCAAATTGCATTAAAAAAGGCCCACTGATAGTTCAGCGAGCCTTTGTATTTTGTGTATCAAAAAGGGCAATAGGTAGCTGAACTCCCGTCACGTGAAGCTAAACCACCACCAATTTTGAACGTCGAATGTCTTTTTCATAATCTGTGACAAATATAGAAACGCCGATTAATTAAAAAAACAAATGTCATTTTTTATTTATCCCAACTTCTCATTTATCGGTGGGGCTGGGGAGACAGGTTTTGCTCCATCATTCGCTGTTGCTGCCACAGAGGCAATAGCTCCTTTTCCTGCAACTCCGTGAGAACCCCTTCCTCAAAGGTGACCAAGAGGTAAAAGCGATCATCACTCGTTAAACGATATACTTTTTTCCCCTCCCCAAGTTGACTGATCACTGCGTTCCGGTTTTGTCGGAGAAACTTGGATTCCGACATCCCCAGTTGGTAAGGAACCCGGGGCTGAAAAACCGTACAGGCCCCCATCAATACTACAATGGTCAACACAAAAATCCCTCTTACTAAACGCATCATTTTTATCTGTTTATGAACCAACTACTCTTAATTTTGATTTCGGGGGTATCGACCGTTTTATCTGGTCCGAAGCCGTTTCAAAACAGCCTATTTGGGAACAGAAAAAACGCTCTCCGAGCAAAGCTGATATCAATTATGGTGCCGTAATCGAACCTGTGTGACAAAATACCGGAAACAGGAAGTGAGCGTTCACCTTAGTCAGCCGGGCTGTAAAGTGCTCTAAAGCCCCGATCAAAAAGTTTTGGATTTGAAAATGAGTTTTTTACGCCTTTTTGCAGCGAAATCCATTGAATGGTCTTGCGGTGAAGGGCAAATTATGTACCTTTGTAACGAGCGGCACGACCAGCTCCTGCTGAATCCCCCAGGTCCGGAAGGAAGCAAGGGTAGGCGGTTGTAGCGGTGCGATGCCGCTTATTTTTTTTCTTTTTTCCAGATTCGTAATTATCCGAGGCGTTCGATCCGTAGAATTATCAACCAAATAAACCATAACTAGCATGAAATTCTTTATTGACACGGCTAACCTAGACGAAATTAGGGAAGCCTATGATCTTGGTGTATTGGATGGCGTTACCACCAACCCTTCCCTCATGGCCAAAGAAGGCATCAGTGGAGACGAAAATGTCACGGCCCACTATAAGGCCATCTGCGATATCGTCGATGATAAGGTTAGTGCCGAGGTAATAGCCACTGAATTTGAGGGCATGATCAAAGAAGGGAAGGAATTGGCCAAAATCGATGATAAGATCGTCGTAAAGATTCCTATGATCAAAGACGGAATCAAAGCAATCAAGTATTTTCATAGCGAAGGAATTCGCACAAACTGCACATTGGTCTTTTCTGCCGGACAGGCCATCTTGGCGGCCAAGGCAGGGGCTACTTACCTCTCCCCTTTTATAGGCAGGTTGGATGACATATCTTTTGACGGGCTGGAGTTGATCGAGCAAATCGCCCATATCTATCAAAACTACGACTTTGAGACACAAATTCTAGCCGCATCCGTTAGGCATACCATGCACCTGATAAAATGTGCCGAAATAGGCGCCGACGTGGTTACCTGTCCGCTTAAGGTAATTACCGGATTGCTAAACCACCCATTGACCGACAAAGGCCTGGCCCAATTCCTGGCAGATCACGCCAAGGTAAACAAAAAATAAGATCAACAAAAAGGGTAAAGTAAGCAACTTTACCCTTTTTTTGTGTTGCCACGGGAAAACCGATGGACAATTCGGATCTTTTTGGTTCAAATTTCGTTATTTGCAACATAGTCATAAGCAGCAAAGGGGTATGTATATCATAAAAGTGAAGGGAAAGGCGAAAATACCTGATTACATTCAGATACGGGACGAAAACTTCGTGTTAGTCGCATATTTTCGGGCAGACCGACCGCTTAAAAACATTGAAAAATTCGGATGGGAAGGAAAGGAAGAAGCGCTGGAAGCACTTATCAAAGAACTCCCTTTCGGCAAACTTCAAAAACTAGCCCTGTAGATCCGATGGTTTTCTCCAGTGAACCTATTGTAGCTATCTCCAACGCCAGTGTATTTCAGGGAATCAACACGGTGCTTAGTGACTTGAACTTTTCGATTGAAAAAGGAGAATTTGTATTTTTGATCGGCCGTACCGGAAGCGGGAAGAGCTCCCTGCTTAAAACCCTCTATGCCGACCTACCCCTTATCATGGGGGAAGGAACGGTATCAGGCTACCAACTCAACGGTATCAAATCCAAGAATATTCCCTTTCTCCGCCGAAAATTGGGGATCGTGTTTCAGGATTTCCAACTTTTCCCGGACAGAACAGTCTCCGACAACCTACACTTTGTGATGCGTGCCACGGGCTGGAAAGACAAAACCAAGATGAAAAGCCGCATGATTGAAGTGCTTATGGGCGTTGGCTTGGGTGGTGCTTCCTCCAAATTCCCCCATCAGCTATCGGGCGGGGAACAACAGCGTGTGGTAATAGCTAGGGCATTGCTAAACGAACCATCTATCCTACTGGCCGATGAACCTACCGGCAATTTGGATCCGGAAGTGTCGGATGGGATATTTAAACTTTTTCAGGAGATCAATAAACGGGGTACCGCAATCCTAATGGCGACCCATAATTACGAGTTGCTTAAAAAATATCCCTATCGCATTCTCAAATGTGAAAATGGAAGGCTGTTAGACTCAAAAACGACCAAATTCCAGATAGGCCAAGATTGGGCTTTATAGGAGGTTTGATAGCGTTTGATTTTTGGTAACTACGGGTTTCAACCCGTGACTTGACAACGATGTACCGGGAACCTGTTGCAGCAGCTACCCTGACAATACCGCTCATCAGTTCCCGCCAAAAATCCTGCAGCTTGGGCAGACATCCGTGCCTTGGCCAAGAAACTACCCGAACTTGGAGACAAGGCAGATTCAGCCTGAATCGGGTTTTGGCGGAAGAGACTGGCTTCTTCAATCGTCCTTGCGGCCAAAACCCAACGGAAATGTGCGTTTTTAACCAGGGGCTTCGCTGCGCTGCACCCCTGGCTAATATGATGGCAGCCCGGTGGGCCTGATATGATGTCCCATTAAGCTTAGTTTCAAATCCAAAATTGCCAATCTTGAAACTGTACTCCCCACTAGCTGTCATTATTTCTATGCGGATACCCTATTTTTAGCTATGGGAGACTACATGTGGCTTCAAGCGCAGTAAATTTGCGGGATTAGGTGGTTTTATAGCCGTGGTCTATTGGTAATTCCTTCCAATCCAATTGCAAATTGGAAAGCATCGGCCAGATAGTCGAGCGACACGCCAAAGGTATCCGCTTTTTTTTGCCTACTCGATGGAGGGTACGACATCCCCACGCTCGTACTTTCCAATCACCTCCCGAGATATACCGCTTTCTATGGCCTGTTTTCCCTGTGACCAGTTTTGAGACATCAATCTCGGGGTTAGGATTAAAATGTTTGGAAAATGCAACTAAATATAGTTACTTGGAGTTCGTGTCTAAAAAGCAAAAACTGATTGCCAGTTTTTTGGGCATGCCGTCCGACTTTCATTATGACGAGATGGTAAAACTGCTGGGATACGTTGGTTTTGAAGAAGTAAAGAAAGGCAAGACCTCCGGGTCGAAGGTGAGATTTGATAATGGTAAAGGTGTCACTTTCATGCTCCATAAGCCCCACCCGAGCGGGATTATGAAGCAATACCAAACAGAGAACTATTGGAGTTATGAAATATCTGGAATACAAAGGTTATACGGGTAGCATTGAGTACAGCCCTGAGGACAGTTTGCTCTATGGTCGGGTTTTGGGTATCAGGGGACTGATCTCCTACGAAGGGGAGACCGGAAAACTTCTGGAAGAGGGTTTTAGAGAAGCTATTGATGCGTATCTGGATGATTGTAAAAAAGAAGGGAAACGTCCTGAAATGCCATTTAAAGGAAGTTTCAATGTAAGGATACCGGCCACATTGCATCAAAGTGCCGCTATATTGGCCATGGAGGCCAAAACTTCCCTGAATAACTTTGTAGCCGAAGCGATTCGGTACAGGGTGGACAAAGAACCAGCCTGATCATTTTTTTGCAGGAATGGGTAGCCGTTCCGAAAAGACACTTGGTTACACCTTCCCCCAACCGGGTGTAGAATCGGCTACACCCTACTATTCCTAACCTGCTTTGCTTTCGTAATCCCAAATATGCCTTTTGCAATGGATTACCAGTTGACCTTTTAGGAAACAAATGGCGAAATTTTAACCCTATTCGGCTCAAATCTCCAAACAACCGCCATCTTCTACGACGAAAAAGATTGGGGTAATACAGACGCTTTCCCAACACCAGCTTGAGGGAGAGGTAAAGGCAGATAAGATTGGAGGAACTGATGCCTGTGGTACAGAAACACCATCCGCTAGGGTAAACGAAACTTTACTAAAGATAAAAATCGTTAACTTTAGGAAAAAAATAAAAAATCAGAATGGATATCCAATCAATCAAAGTCGACCTTATCCATTGGCTAACGGAGCTACAGGATCAAACAATACTCGAACAGTTGCAAGCTTTCAAACATCGACAAGAAGAAGGTTTAAGCGATGCCCACAAAGCATTGTTGGATGAGCGGATAGCTTCCTATCAAAAAGATCCGGATAAAGTAATGGACTGGGATGATGTAATGAAAGATCTCGAAAAGGATCTATGAGCTACAAGATAAAGCTGCTCCAAGAAGCCCGTTTGGATATCAAGGAAATCATAGCATGGTACAACGAAGAAAAGCCAGAATTGGGCAAACGGTTTTATGAATCTTTAAAATCAAGGCTTAATTATATCCGAAAGTATCCACTGCACTGCCAGGTTGGCTATCGGGATGTAAGAAACATATTGGTAGACAAGTTTCCATACCAGGTTCATTACCGGATAGAGGAATTGGAAAAATCGATCATTGTTTTTGCGGTCACGCATACTAGTAGGAATCCCAGGGTCTGGAAAGACAAGAAATGATTTCTGTTTGGAAACGATAGAAGGGAGTTGTTGCAAACTACACCCAGCTGGGGGTAGACAAGCCTAAATCAGTCTTGTGGACTGATTTAGGCTTGGGCCGGGAAGAAGGGAGGGTAAAACAGACCCAGTAATAGTTGATTAATGGAATCCAACCATACTATTATTACCCTACAGTCTGATTTTTAACTAAAAGAGGCTGTTTCATCCCCTGAAACAGCCTCCTCTGAAGAACGGGAAACAATCGCATTATTATAAGGAAGCCAAATTCGTCTTAGCCAACTCAAAGTCTGGACTTTTCTGCAATGCCTCCTCAAAAGCCGCCTTCGCTTCGTTGTTACTTCCCTGATCCTTGTAAATCAATCCTTTCAGGTTAAGCGCAGCCGCCAACATACTTACCTCCTGAGACTGATTGCTTTCTGTGGGAAAGGTCAGGTTTTGCTCTCCGACCTTATTATTCTTGATAAGCATATTGACAGAATTCATCGCTTCGTCGTACTTTTTCAACGTGTACTGCAGGTAGGAGGTCTTATACAGGCTGAAGAGGTCGCCTGAAAGCAGGTGAAGGCTTTCAAAATGGGGCAAAGCACGCTCCAAAGCACCCACTTGCTCTAGCGAATAAGCAGCGATCTCCAATGCGGATATATTCTTGTCATCGATCTCCAGCATATCCATGGCAACCAACGCAGAGGAAGTATACTGCTCCATCTCGAAATAAAGGGACGCAAGTAATTCAGCGTACCTAAGGTTCCTAGGGTTACGTTCCATTAGGTCGTAAAGCTTGGCTTTGGCTACATTGATGTCATTATACCTTAGTGCCATTTGGTAGATTTTCTCATCTGTTTGGTTTTTTAGCCGGTTATTTTCAGATACCTCCGCAGGGGGTGTCGCCGAGGTTTCCTGAGCCCGTGCTCCGCCGATGAAGAAGAATAAATGTGCAACTAAAATCAGAACGCTTTTTCTCATGATTACGATTAGTTATTTTCAGCTCGTTTTAATCCCTTGGCTTCCGCCAATTGGTACATTAACTCCAACGCTTGGTTTTTATTGTTTTGAATTTTCCCGTCTAAGATGGCTTCTTTGATCTCCTCTTTGATTTCTCCAACAACTTTGGAAGGTCGCAGATCAAAAATAGACATAATTTCATCACCTGAAACAGGTGGCTGAAAATTTCTTAATTGATCCTTTTCCTCTACCTCAGCAAGTTTCGCTTCCACCTTGTCAAAATTGGTGAGAAAACGCTTTACCTTAACGTTGTTTTTGGACGTGACATCCGCCCTGCAAAGCTTCATCAGATCGTCTATGTCCTCCCCTGCCTCAAACAGCACCCGGCGAAGCGCCGAATCCGTTACCTCATCCTTTACCAAGGCGATAGGCCGCAGATGAAGCCGGACAAGCTTTTGAACGTACTTCATCCGATCGTCCATGGGTAGCTTCAACCTGCGGAAGATGCCAGGGGTCATTCTCGCCCCCTTGTCTTCGTGCCCATGAAACGTCCAGCCAACCTTTTTGTTAAAGCGCTTGGTAGCAGGCTTGGCAATGTCATGCATTATCGCAGCCCAACGCAACCAAAGATCATCCGACACGGCGGCCACATTATCCAACACCTGCAACGTATGGTAAAAGTTATCCTTATGGGATTTATCACCCACGGAATCCACTCCCTGAAGTTCCACCATTTCTGGAAAAAATTCCTGTAGGAGTCCACTTACAAACAGCAATTTAAATCCATAGGATGGCTTTGGAGTCAAAATAATTTTATTCAACTCATCGATAATCCGCTCTCCCGAAATGATCGCCAGCCTATGAGCATTATGCATAATTCCATCAAAGGTATCTGGCTCTATGTCATAAGAAAGCTGGGCAGCAAATCGCACCGCCCGCATCATGCGAAGTGGATCGTCCGAAAACGTAAGGTTCGGATCCGTCGGGGTTCGGATAATTTTTCGCTTCATGTCCCTCAATCCATCAAAGGGATCAATCAGCGTCCCAAACGTCTCCGCGTTCACACTGATAGCCAACGCATTGATAGTCAAATCCCGCCTCGCCTGATCTTCCTGGAGGGTACCTGCTTCTACCACCGGCTTGCGTGAGTCAGATCGGTAGGATTCCTTTCGGGCACCGACAAATTCCACCTCCCAATCCTCCACTTTGATCATAGCCGTTCCAAAGTTCTTGAAAACAGTGACAGGCACCTGATCTCCGTAGGTTTTCGCTACCTTTTTGGCAAGGGATATACCATCACCAATGCACACAAAATCAATATCCTTACAGGGCCTCCCAAGTATCAAATCCCGCACATAGCCCCCAACCACATAGGTCTCTAATCCCAGTGAATCAGCACATTGGCTTACACGGTTAAAAATCTCCAACCTGTAGAGTGTATCTTTATAATTCATTTAGCTCAAATCATTTTTACCTGCCCCTCCGCAGAAAGGTAAAGTTGTTTCACCACCTTGCCGAACAGCGGAAGTGAGTGGGCTACCTCCCAAACCGCTCCCTCCCTATGGTGGGGCAAACATACCACAATTTCACCGATGGAATGTAAATGATGCTTCCAAAAGGGATCCTTCAATAAGGCAAATTTAATGATTTCACCTGAAAAGGAGTCTTTCATCATTGGGCGGTTTACATCGGTATGAAAAATCACCGGGTCTTCCGCCCAATCTACAATGTCCAAAGAAACGTCTGAAAAAGGTTTGGCAATTGTCCTCAATTGAAAGAGGTCATGCAATAAAAACACGGCACTATCTGAAACAGGTGCCGTAAGTGCGCTCAATTTGCTAAAAAACAGGTGATTGCCATCAATTGTACGTAGGCAAGCCGTACCTGATGCCTTGATTTGCTTGATCCAGGGTTCGATAGTGAATGGTTTTTTGTACAAAGAAAAAGGAATTTACGGGTTTTTAAAATAAATTGAGGGTATTAACCAATCCGACGGCGTTAACCAGGCATCGCATCCATCCAAAAACAACCTTTCAATATGGTCAAAAACTACACGAGACTGCATTTAGTACGCGTTGTATTACTTGGCGTCACCTTACTTACTACTTCATCTTGTGTGAAGGAACGAAAGTATCCGGAGCTACAGGAGAAAGTCACGGTCATACGGAACAGGCAGGGCATAAACCACATCTTCGCGGAAAATGAAAGGGACCTTTTCTTTGCGCAGGGCTATATGGCGGCCAAAGACCGACTGTTTCAGTTTGAACTTTGGAGGCGGCAGGCAACCGGTACACTCGCGGAGGTGTTCGGGGAAAGGGAGCTCGCACGCGACATCGGTGTGAGGCTATTTCGATTTCGAGGGGATAAACAGCTGGAATTAAGCCACTATCATCCCCGGGGAGAAGGGATTGTAGATGCATTTGTAAACGGGATAAATACCTATATCGAGGAGGCCCTTCAACATCCAGCAGACCTTCCAGTGGAATTTGCCATGTTGGGTATCCAACCAGAAAAATGGAATTGGGAGGTTGTCGTTTCCAGGCATCAGGGTCTTTTGCAGAATGTGCAGCAGGAGCTTAACTATTCCAGAATCGTGAGCCTCGTCGGGCCTGAAAAAACCAAGGAATTACTTCATTTCCACCCTTTTGAACCCGACCTCGGTATCCCGTCTTCCATTCCACGAGAGCTGCTGTTCAAAGACCTCATTGCGCCATACAATGCGTTCAGAAAGCCCGTCAAGTTCGATCTGGAGGACATCTCTCCTGCCTACCGATTGGATCGAACTGAAGATACGCTGGCTGGTTCTGCTTTCGAACTGGAAAAATTGGTGCGGGAGTCTGCCGACGCAGCTTCCATTGGAAGCAATAACTGGGTGATTGACGGCACCTTATCGAAGAGTGGATTTCCGGTCATGGCAAATGACCCCCATCGGGCCCAAGCTATCCCCTCACTCCGTTATTGGGTGGGGCTTCATGCTCCGGGATGGAATGTGGTGGGAGGTGGCGAGCCCGAAATCCCCGGCGTATCGATCGGACACAATGACGTGGGTGCTTGGGGACTTACGATCTTTCAGACTGATATGGAAGACCTGCGTGTATACGATATTGATCCCAAAAACCCGTTCAACTACCGCTACAAAAACCAATGGATGAAAATGGAAAAGGTAGCGGATACGCTTCGGATCAAAGACAAAAAAGATACGGTCGTGTACCATTACTACACCATTCATGGGCCAGTGACCTTTATCGATGAAGAACTTAAAAAGGCCGTGGCGGTGGAATGCGCATGGCTCCATATCGGAGGTGCCCCCTACCTGGCCAGTCTCAGAATGGCCCAAGCCCAAACTTGGGAGGAGTTCAGAGAAGCCTGCAGCTATAACCACGTACCGGCTGAAAACATGGTATGGGCAGACAAAAACGGCCATATAGGCTGGCAGGCAACGGGGATTGCGCCAATTCGAACCACACATTCGGGATTAGTGGTCAGTCTCGGAAATGGAGCCGCTGACTGGGAGGGTTTCCTACCCATGCTGGCAAGACCCCACCAAGAGAATCCACCAAGCGGATTCATTGCTACGGCAAATGAAAACCAAGTCGATGACACCTATCCGTATCCAGAAGCCCTTGGGTATACATGGGCCGACGCATTCCGAGGAGCGCGCATCCGGGAAGTCTTAGGCAGTGGAAAGAAATTCGCCCCAGAAGACATGGGAGCTTTACAAAATGATTACCTTTCGCTACCTGCCCGAGAACTGGTTCCCATCCTTGCCAAACTAGACTTAGCGGATGATTCATTGCTTCGGGCAAAACAGCTATTGGCGGATTGGGACTACGTGCTATCCCCGCAATCTGTTGCCGCCGGAGTGTATGTAATGTGGGAGCGAAAAATTCGGGTTAACGTAGCGGATTTACTAATACCAATGGAAATTAAACCCTATCTATCCGAGCTCCCAATGACAAAAACCTTGGCTTGGATCAAAGAAGAAAACCCTATACTGACTGATAAAATTAATATTTCCGACTTACTTACAGGTTCCCTGACAGAAGCCTTGGAAGAGCTGGAGAGGCGTTTTGGACAGAATTGGGAGACATGGCATTATGGACAAAATAACTACAAGCATGCGTTGATTCGCCATCCATTAGGAAATGTGGTTTCAGAGGAATGGCGCGAAAAATTAGAGGTGGGCCCGGTGCCCCGAGGCGGGTACAGTTTCACTCCCGGGGCCAATGCCTACGGCGACAACAATACCACGGGAGCATCTTTCCGTATTATAGTAGATACCGGAGACTTTGAACAAACGCTGGGCGTAAATAACCCAGGGCAATCAGGCCGCCACGAAAGCCCGTTTTACAAGAACTTATTTGCGCTTTGGTGGCAGGACCAGTTTTTCCAGGTGCCTTTTGCCAAATCGCAGGTAGAAAAACAGGCATTTAGCAAAGAAGTCCTGTATTGAAAATGTGTGGAAACGGTGCAAAAGTGTAAACCCAGTAACACAATCGATTACTAGCCATATGGACACCCTATCCTTTGCTTCTCCCCTATTGGATTTTCACTCATCGCTCTGGAGATACCATCTACCCGTACCTGACTCCATCGCTAATAAGTTTATAGAAGGAGATAACCGTCGGGTACTGGTGTGGGTGGAAAACTCACCGAAATTACACTTGGCATTGATGAAGCACCGCGACTATTGGTTTGTACTAATAAACAAAGCGTTGGTCGCATCGCTTTCCATACATGAAGCACAGACGCTACAGGTGCGTATGGAAAAGGACCGATCTACCTACGGGCATGAAATGCCGGTAGAGCTGGAAGAAATACTAAATCAAGACGAAGCAGCCCATGACTATTTTCATGCTTTGACTATGGGAAAGCAGCGCAGCCTGATATACCTGGTATCCAACGTAAAAAATACCCAAAGTAGGCTAAATAAGGCGTTGGCTATCAGCAGCCACTTAGTAGAGGCGAAGGGAAACCTGGATTTTAAACAGTTAAACGAAAAAATCAAGTACTACAATAATCTGGGGAAGCCATTTCACTAGCAAATGACCTCCCCGAAAAAACAAAGCGGAATTTACCACCTGACGATTTCGAATTTCCAGCCCGGGTGATATTTCTGCATCTCTACTTCATCGTCCCTATGGGTGAGTCCACAAGCCAAGTAATCGTTGTGTAACTTCGTCAATCTTTCCCGGTCCAACTCCACGCCCAGCCCCGGACCGGCGGGCACGGCCACGGCGCCATCAACTATGGGAAGTTTTCCTCCCACAATCACATCTTCCGATTGCCAAGGATAGTGGGTGTCCAACGCATAGGTTACTTCCGGAAGTGCTGCTCCCAAGTGCGTCATTGCGGCCATGGAAATGCCCAAATGGCTATTTGAATGCATGGACAGGCCCCTGCCAAAGGTCTTACACACCCGAGCAAGTTCCATCGAAGCTTTGAGCCCTCCCCAAAAATGGTGGTCACTCAGAATAATATCCTCTGACCCAAGTTGCACACTTGTAGGGATATCTTCAAAGGATGTAGTACACATATTCGTGGCAAGCGGAGTCTTGAGTTGCTTTCTCAATTCGGCCATGTGTTTCTGACTTCTTACGGGGTCTTCCAAATATTCCAAAATCGGTTCCAGCTCCTTTCCATAGGTCAAGGCCGTCTCTGGCTTCCAAATGGCATTGGGATCGAACCGAAGTGGCACCTCTTTTCCGAAGGCCTCGTATAGTGCCAACATGGAATCGGTCTCTACACGGGGCTCAAATGCCCCTCCTTTCAGCTTGATGGATTGAAAACCAAATTCCTCACACATCGCTTTGGCTTGGGACACAATTCCCGCTGGATCTACCGCCTCCAGCTGCCGGGCTGCGGCCCAACCGCTGGCATCGGGATCAAGGGATTTTCCAAGATGTCCGCCCGCCCCTTCGTATTTGAAAAATAAGTATGCGGCAAAAGGTACCGAGTCACGCATCTTTCCCCCCAACAGATCCACTACCGGTCTTCCCAACATTTTTCCCTGAATGTCCAAGCAGGCAACCTCCAATGCACTAAACACATGCACGAGCTTTCGTTGGTCCCAAGGTGTATGCCCTCTGGACGCAACGCTTTCTTTGCCAAAAAACCCAGAAAGGCGATGCTGAAGTACATTTAGATGAAAAGGATCCATGCCAAGTACCAACGATTTTGCCGCTTCCAACGCCTGATTGGTTTGGATGTTTCCCGGAATTTCACTGATACCGATTATTCCGCTTTCGGTCACCAATTCGAGTATCGTGCGCAACGCGAATGGTGCGTGTATACCTGCTGCATTTAACAGCGGCGGATCGGTGATGGCAATCGGCGTGATCACCATGTCACAGATTTTTGCGCCTGAGGAATTTACCACCTTAGAATGATTGTTAAATTTTGGTCAAATTTCTTTAATATTATTTAATTCCGGCTAGCTGTTCCATTAGTAAAGCAATGGAACTGTGGTCTTTTTCGCCATTTCCAAGCGCCAAAATAGCATCCATATGACTGGCTACCAAAGCAGATCCATACAACGGAACAGAAAATTCCTTTCCTGCCTCCAATGCGATATTCATATCCTTGCGGTGCAGCTTAATCTTAAATCCAGGATCGAAATTCCGGTCGATTATCCGCTGACCATGTAAATCCAATATACGGCTCTGCGCAAATCCTCCCAATAGGGCTTCCCGCATTTTGGCTAGGTCTACACCGGCTTTCTTGGCCAAGGTAAATGATTCAGAGACCGCTTGGATGGTCATACCCACAATCATCTGATTACAGGCTTTGGTCATTTGACCGGCACCGGCATCACCGATTAAAACGGCACTTTTCCCCATCACTTGAAATAGCGGCAGCACGGAATCAAAAGCCGATTGACTACCCCCGCACATGATAGAAAGATTCCCCGTCTCGGCACCCACCTGTCCACCGGACACTGGTGCATCCAAGGCTTCGACCCCTTTCTCCTGCAACTTGGCATAGATCTCCCGAGCGGTAGAAGGCGCTATGGTAGACATATCTACAAAGATGCTTCCGCGTTCAATACCGTCAACCACCCCATCGGCACCAAAAACGACCTCTTTTACTTCGGGGGAATCCGGCAACATCGTAATAACAACGTCCGAATTTCGGGCGAGTTCCTTGCTACTAGTAAACGTTGTAGCACCCTCTTTTGCCAAATCTCCCGAGGCGTGGCTTTTTTTAAGTATATTCAGCGCATACCCTGCCTTGATTAAATTCAATGCCATGGGCTTACCCATGATTCCCAAACCAATAAATCCTATTTTCTTCATTTTTTCATTATCCATTACACATTACAAAATACCTTCTGGGACTTTTAACACCCCGTATGCCAAACAAGTTACTAATCCCAGCGTAAACGGCAAAACTTAGTCACAGCTTTGCGGTCTTTTAGCTATGCTTCAGTGTCTGCTGCCAGCAGTAGGGCACTAATATGGCCGTAGGCAAAGGAGAATGCCTGTAGATTAGCTCCGGGTGCATCGGAGTACGGAACATGATCGGGCATGACCATGCCATCAAATTCCACATCGCGTAGTGCCCTGACTACATGGAAGAAATTCATGTCGCCGTTGTCAGGGTACACTTCCTGAAAGTTATTCCACCCGCCCTTTATATTCCTGAGGTGCACGTTAAAGATCTGCTTTCGCTTGCCAACCCACTCGATGATGGGGAAGATTTCCGTGGCAGGGTCTTTCAAGCCTTCTGCAATGGATCCTATGCAGAAGTTAAATCCATGGTATGGACTGTCGTAAAGCTGTGCAAAGCGCTTGATTCCTTCAAATACGTCAGGGCTGTTCCAACGGGTAATCCCCCTAAACCCGGCGGCTACCGGAGGGTCTGCAATATGGTTGGCCAGTTTCACTTTATACTCTTCGGCTACCGGCAGTACCCTATCCAGAAAATAGGTAATCCGTTCAAAAATCTCGTCAATATCCACGTTGCCAGCCACCGTCAGCGGCTGTTCCGTTTTTAGTGCCTCCTCGTAATTCCATGTACTATAGCTCGCAAAACCTCTCTTGGGGTCGATGGTGCGTTCGGTACGCAAAACCGGTAAGATCGTGGTATTGTAATTCAATACCTTAATTCCTGTCTTTGCAGAAACTTCTATCATTTGCTGCACCATCTCGATTTCCTTGTCCCGCTCAGGGTTCTTTCCCAGCATGATGTTAGGAATCATGACACGGTCAATCCCTGCGGAAGTAAGTGGAAGGTGATAAGCATCTAAATTAATACCGTACTTCTCACAGGCTTCCCGCTTTCTAAGAGAATCATCCAAGTCCCACCCTTTCCCTTCTACAAAAGCGGGCATTCCTCCATCAAGGTGGAACACGCCATGGCGTGCCTTAAAGGCCAAGTTTTCTTCGCTGGTACCGCCCGATTGGCATCCAAGTTTCATCAACACCTTCTTTGGTTTGCTAGGCTGGGTGCCAGCCAAACCAGTCTCCTCTGAAGGCGCACAGCTCGAGAGGCTCTGACCAAGGGTAATAGCACCCACAGAACCTGCGGACAGGAGTTTAACAAAATCCCTCCGTTGCACGGATCCGGATTTCTTTTCGGATGAATTTTCGGTTTTCATATGTGTTTGGGTTAAATGTTTGTTCTTAAATTAAGGGAAAGAGCTTTGCGGCCAGCATAATTACCGCAAGTCCCGCAAACCCCATGATAGTAAGTAATGGTGAAAAGGTCTTAAGTGCTTCTTTTTCGGTTAGGTTACTCATTTTGCAGACAATCCAGAACCCGCTATCGTTCATCCAGGGGACCAATTTGGAACCACAAGCGATGGAAAGCCCCAGATAAAGTTGATGATATTCCAAGGAGGTAGTAGCCATCCCCGACAGGATTCCAGAAGCGGTGATCATGGCCACTGTGGCCGACCCTTGGGCAGTTCTGACCAGCGCCGTTATAAAGAATGCCAGTGGAATCAATGCCATCTGATAATTCGCAGTCAGTCCGGCAATGCGGCCGCTGATCCCTGTTTGCTGAAGCATAGCGCCAAAGGCACCCCCGGCAGCCGTGATAAGAATGATTACCCCGGCACTCGTCAATGCCGTCTGTACCGAGTTAATTACCTGATCACGCTCACCCTTTTTTACACGTATCACGGTGATCAACGCCGCCAGTGCCCCTAATATCAATGCCAGGTTTTTCTCTCCAAAAAAGAGTACAGCCCCAATGATCCATTGTCCCACTCCTGCACCTTGTGCAATTGCCTCAGGGGCAAAGAAGGTTTCCACACCTGCCTTTGCACTGATCAACCCAAGCGGGATAATGATCGGCCCCAGCGAACTCAGGATGCCGGGCAAATTAGAGGAGTTTTTTTCGGAAAGTGCTTTGATTTCAGCCAAGGGTGCCTCCAGTGAATCCCGTAACGGAATTTCCCACCTCCTGTTTGCCCAGACGGCAAATACGTAACCGACGGCAATGGTCACCAATCCAACCAAAAACCCACCCACCATCATCATTCCAATGGGAATGTTCATCTCTGCTATTAAAAACAATGGGCCAGGTGTAGGTGGTACCAGTGAATTGGCCATCGCAGCCCCAGCCGTCACACAGAGTACCAGCAGTAAATAATTCCCTTTCAACTTCATGGCCATGGCTTTCGCCAACGGAATCATCAAGTAAAAAACGGTGTCAAAAAACACCGGAATACCCAAGAAGAAACTACCGGAGATAAAGGCTACTGGTGCTTTTTTCTCTCCTGTCACACCCAGAATAGATCGAACGATTCGTTCCGCAGCACCACTGACCAACATACATTTTCCAATAATGGCTGCCATGGCAATCAGAATGCCGATTTGCCCTGTAGTCGTGCCAAATGCCGTAGCAATACGGTCGCCGATGGGCTTTGCTGCCAGGGCTTCCGCAGCCGCCTGACTCATACCCCTGCTCAAGCCGTACCCAACAATGGATGCAGCTGGTGTCATCCAAGCTACCACCAAGGCCGCAAGTAGCAGTGCCAGAAATGGATTGAGGCGAAAGGCGATGATTCCTCCCACCACCAACACCATGCCTACCAACAATATAACCAAAGGATCCTGTAACATATCCGTCAAGTAGAGGTGGTACCCTTTTTCAGTTGGTTTAATTTTTTAGCCAACTCCGCAGCGCCATTGGCAACAAAGGTGGCGTCGGATCCGCAGGCGATCAATTGAATTCCCATTTGCTGGTATTTGGTGAATTCTGCCGGATCAAACAAGAGTATCCCCGTTGCTTTACCGGCACGCTTTGCCGCGAGAACAATCCGATCCACGGCAGCTATAAACGTCGGGTGGTCCAGTTGTCCAAAAATCCCCAGAGACATGGACAGGTCAGCCGGACCAATAAAAAGTACATCCACCCCATCAATGCCCGCAATCTCCTCTACTTGCTCAACCGCTTCCCGTGTCTCTATTTGAATGATTCCCACCAAGTTGTCCTCGGTATGGAGACGATATGCATCAAACGCTTTCCCAAAAGCGGTTGCTCTAACCATTTTGGCAACTCCCCTATGCCCCATCGGCGGATAATGCATGCCTTTTACGGCTGTCTCTGCATCTTCCACCGACTTGATCATAGGGCACATCACTCCTTCCGCTCCCACATCCAACACCCTGTGAATTCGCTGCTTTGCGACACTCTCTACCCTTACTATCGGTGCGGTGGCGGTATGCTCCAGCGCTTGGAGCTGATGGAGCAGGTCTTTTGGTTCTCCTGCCCCATGCTCCAGGTCTATCAATACCCAATCAAATCCTGCCAGACCGACAATCTCGGCCGTGACGGCACTTCCCAGATTTAGCCAGCATCCACTCAGCGTTTCTCCCGCTTTCAATCTCTTTTTTAATCCTTTCATAGTTTGGGTTTATGGTATTTGGTCATTTGTTGGATAAAGTAGCCATAATTGATATAAAAAGCTACTCTACATCCCACCAAACCCTCGTATCCATGATATTAGGCCCCTGACGGGCGATTGCTGCTTCTACGTTGGTGGCATTTACGTTAAGTTCTGCATCCGTATAACTCAACCGTCGTATAAAGGGCTCTGTCTGAAGGTCACTTCCCGGAAAAGGGTTGGGCGTTAACTGGGGATACCCGGACCTTCTGAAATTCGCCCAAGACTCTGGCCCTAGCAGAAAGGTGGATACCCAATATTGTGTGTTAATCTGTTCCAGTTCCTTGCCCGACTCTAACGGGTGTGTTTGAAGATATTGTTGAACATCAGCGGGGGCCACCGCCGTGTTTGCGCCATAAGTACCCAATTGCTGCATGTGGGCTTCTATCCCTCTTGTATAAAAATCCGCCGCACTGCCTCCTGTCCAGCCCCGGTGCGCTGCTTCTGCCAAGAGGAGTTGCGTTTGACTGTAAGTAAGCAGGAAACTGGGTGCCTGAATACCCGCCATTCGGGTACGATCTAGCTGGGAGTAGTCCCACAAACTCACCAAACCGCTCTCCTGTACTGCAGTATTGATTGTAGTATTGTCAAAACCCAACGGCATTCCTATTTGCAAATTAGGATCTCGGTTTGCATTAGCTGCTATTTGCCCCGCGCCACTCGCTGCGCCCACGTATCGCACCGCGATAGAGGAAAGCCTAGGGTCGTTGTTCTCTTTAAGAAAGGAAACAAAATCCTCCGCAAGGTAGAAGAATGCTGACTGCCCGCCATTAAGCTGCGCGCCAATATTATTGGTGAAATTTGCCGTATGCCTGATGATCGCATTATCGGCATTTGACTGCATTAATCCACCATTTACGGCTTTGGTGACATATTCCGCTGCTTTGGTGGGGTTGACTTTTGAGTGCCTCATGGCTGCTCGGAGCAATAACGAGTAACCGAACCGCTTCCATTTGGCCAAATCACCGGAATAGAGAATCTCGGATGCAACAGCAGGACCGGAAGGGTTGATAGAGGCAGATGCGTCGTCCAATTCCCTCAGGATGTCATCGTATATTTCCTCCTGCGGGTCGTAAAGCGGACTGGTGATACCATTCAAAAAAACCCTTCCGGCTTCGAAATAGGGAACATCCCCATAGGTGTCGGTAATCACCATAAACGTGTAGGCCTTCCAAATGCGAATCAGATGTCGTAAATTATCGTACTGCGGCCTCCCTTCTGTTGCTTCCAATGCCGTAACCAGGTTCTTGATGCCTTCCCTATAGCCGCGCTGCCAGTTTCCGGCAGCTACATTTCGGTTGTCCTGATTGAAGTTAGCTGCAGCGCCTACCCCACTGAAAGGGGTAATCATTTGTTTTACGATGGTGGTCTCGTAGCTAAGGTTTCCATACTGGGGTGCAGAAGCAACTATCGCAGTGTTCAGCATAAATACCGGTTCTACCGAAGTCAGGGCGTTGGGATTAACGTTCATCTCGTCAAACCCGCTGTCGCAGGAGGCCCCCAACAAGAGACCGCCGATTAAGATATATAAATAAATCGCTTTCATATGAGCTGAATTTTAGCTGGTTAAAATTTCAAGTTTAAGTTGAATCCTATGCTGCGACTGACTGGCAGACCGGTGGCTTCTAGCCCCATCATATTATCGGAAGGAAATCCAAATTGATCCGGGTGAATATGGGGCACCCACTGCTTGATAACAGCAACGTTGTTGGCTACAGCATTTAATCTAACTCCCTTCACCGGAAAGTTGGATGGTAGCAGCTTGCTGAAGTCGTATCCGAGGCTGATCTGTCTTAGCTGCCAAGAACCGGCATTAAAAACAGAAAGCTCCGAAAGCTGCAAGCTTCTTATAGATTCATAGTACAATTGTACAGGTGTTTGGGTGGTGTTGATTTCCCCATTTGGGTTGACTCCATCTCCCACGACATACCCAACATCCCTTCCTGGAAGTGTCGCCTTATCCAAACCATGACGGTATGCATTGATGTGTGTTCCGGAAATCATCTTATGCCCAAGCTTAAAGTCAATCAAAAACGACATATTGACCCCCTTGTAATCAAACCCATTCGTAATCCCCCCTACCCAAGTTGGAATGGCGCTTCCAAACTCCATCTGTTGAGGGTTACGAAGTGGGCGACCGTTTCCCGGGTCGTGAACGATTCGGCCCTGAGCGTCTCTCAACAGGCCAAAACCATACAACTGTGCCATTGGCCTTCCCACCACGTGCCGAAGTTCTCCGTGAAAATCAGCTGTTCCAACTGTGATACTGTTATCACTAACATCCGGACCCAAATCCAAAACTTCCGTGATATTATAGGCTGCGTTAAAGCTGGCGTTCCATCGAAAGCTTTGGCTCGAGATGGGATTGACGTTCAACAGCATCTCCACCCCTTCGTTTTGGCTTCTTCCTACGTTGATCAACTGACTCAAAAATCCAGTCGCGTCAGAAAGCTGGGCCTGCAAAATCTGATCCCTAGATAACTTGTGGTAATAGGTTACCTCAAAGCCCACCCGGCTATCAAACAATTGCATTTCTAAGCCAAACTCCCTTTCCTGAACCGTCATTGGCCGTAAGTTTGGGTTTGGAACCACCGAACCGGCTATGCTGCCCAGTGGCTGCGGAACACCGTTCGAATTTGGAAACTGCTGCGCATTGATGTTAAAAAAAAGATTATTGGAATAAGGCTGAACGTCTGTGTCACTCCCTACTTCTGAATAACCTGCCCGAATCTTGCCGAAGGTAATCCACTCGGGAAGTGTAGAGCCAAAAGCTTGGGAGAACACAAAGCTACCTGTAATGGATGGATATAAGATAGAGCGATTAGCAGGTGAAAGCGTTGAAAACCAATCGTTCCGGACTGTTCCATTGATGTAAAGAAATTCCTTATAGGAAATTTCTGCGGAACCATATAACGAATTTACCTGCCGCTCTGAAAACTGATAGATCGGATCTCTCAATCTGCTATTGCCGATGGTATATAAATCCCTGGAAAAGAAATCCTGCACATATACGTTGTGCCTACTAAACCTTCGATACATTTGATTGCCACCGGCGTTGACCAAAAAGCCGAAATCACCCAAGGTTTTGTTTGCACTGATCAAGAAATCCGCATTCACCTCCCGCACGTTGGTCGCATCCTGTACGTATTGTCCGTTTACGAATCCAGCAGGTGCCGGTACTTGTCGTTGGGTGCCATGGGGCAGGTTGTATTCTTGTTCCCTTGCAAAAAAATCCTGCCCTACTCGACCCTGCACAAATAGCCAGTCCGCAAGATCGTACTTTGCGGTGATATTTCCGAAAACCCGGTCACGGTCTATTAAATCAAAGCGCTTTAATGCGAAATAGGGATTGGTCCGGTTGGTGAAGCGAGACCAAACATTTTCGTTACCATTTGGATCTTCCGCATTGTCTCGGAGTACATCCATGGGCATGGAGGTAGCCAAGGTGTAGATAATTACCGGGCTATAGTCTTGCTCTGCAATATTGGGTGGGTTTTTCCGATGTTCCTTTGAGTAGTTGATGTTTCCAGAAATAGTCAACTTTTTGCCGACTGTTTGGGTAAAGCCAAAATTTGCTGTTTTCCGATTAAAATCAGAATTGGGCATAACAAGCTGATTATCCATGTTGGAAACCATCAGGTTAAATCCTCCATTATCACCGGACGATGCGACGGAGAATGAGTTGGTCCAGGTATACCCGTTTCGGTAAAACTCTTTAAATTGATTTCGCTGTGGCTCGTATGGTACTTCCAAATTATCGAATAAAATATGCGTCATACCAGGCTGAAATCGCTCTCCAAAACTCCATACACCAGAAGTTGGAAACGGTGAAGTTGGCCGAACGCCATTTTCTCCCTGACCATATTCAAACTGATAGTCTCTGAAATCCAGTGGGGTGTCGTGGGTAAAGTTGGAGTTAAACTCCACCGAAACACCACGACCCGTTCCGCGATTTTTGGTCGTAATCATAATGACCCCATCCTTGGCCCGAGAACCATACAAAGCCGAAGCCGCGCCTCCTTTCAATACCGTCATTGATTCGATATTATCAGGGTTGATACTGTTCAATCCATCTCCTCCATCTGAGGTTCGGTTGCTGCCCCTGTCCGAAAAATCCCCTCTCGCACCAAAATTCGTATTGTCCAGCGGTATGCCATCCACGACGATCAGTGGAGAGTTGTTCCCTCCAAAGGATGATTGGCCCCTAATCCGAATCTTACTGGTGCCCGATGGTCCGGTACCCAGCGAGGTGATATTTACTCCTGCCATTTTGCCCTGCAGGGCATTCATAAAGTTCGGTGTTCTGTTGATGGTCATCTCGTCCTGACTCACCGTGCTGGTAGCATAACCGAGGCTTTTGGCTTCGCGTTTGATACCTAATGCGGTGACCACTACTTCTTCTAGTCCGGTGAGGTCTTCCAACATGGTCACATTCACCCGCGTTTGGGTACCAATCACTACACGCTGACTTCTAAACCCAATAAACGAAAAGACCAACACTCCTGCGTCAGGGGCAGTAATGGTATAATTTCCATCCAAGTCGGTTACCGTTCCCTGCGTAGTGCCCTCTACCAATACGGAAACCCCGGGCAACGGAACGCCGTTTCCATCGGTAACTTTTCCATTTACGGTAATATCCTCTACCTGAGGATCAGACACAGGTAGGCTAGGTTCCAAGCGTACATGAATGTTTTGGTTCACCAGTTTGAAGCGTAGTCTTGATTGAAGCGAAATTTCATGCAACAAATCGTACAATGAAACGCCCACGCCTGCGACAGATATGCGATCTTCTGATTGCATAACACCTCGGTCGAATACGAACCGTAAGTTCGTTTTTGCCTCAAGGTCTCTAAACAGTTCCCGAGCAGTGACGTCGCTGAGCTCTACGGACACCTGCTGATCCATTACTGGAATGTCAACGGTCTCTTGAGTACTGTTCCTCGCTATAGCCAAGGCGGCTATTCCTTGCGAATGGACTACGACTGGCATGGACAGCCCGAGGATAATGCCAAATAGGACTGTCCGCACGTAGTTTAGTTTGGGTGGTAAATGATCTTCCATGGTTATTTTCGGTTGTTTTTTTGAATTGGACTAGTGTTTTTATTTAGGCTTATGGTCAATAGGTAAATTTTATGGTTACGTTATTTCCTTTTATTTGATATTCAATAGGATACACAAATTGCAATCCCAGCAGTATGTCCTCTAATTTCTCATTGTCATAGCGTCCGTTCATTTGCCACTCCTTTTGGGGAGACCCAAAAAGTTGAATATTGACACCGTACCATTTTTCCAATTCGTCAAAAAATTCCGACATACCGGCATCCTTAAACAACAGCACACCCTCTTTCCAAGCGATCGTAGCATCCACGTTAAACGACCCTACAGAGTAGGTTCCTGACTTCCTGTCCAACGAAAGCTCTTCTCCCGGTACGAGTAAATGGTTTTTACTTTCCAATCGGGTGTCCAATAGATTTACCCGAAGACTGCCTGTGACCAAAGAAACCCGTGTATTGAACTCGTGCGCACTTGCGTTCACATTGAAACTTGTCCCCAATACTTCTAGCTCTACTCCCTCGGCAACGACCATGAACGGTATCGAATCGATATGAACCACATCAAAAAATGCTTCGCCGATCAGCTCAACCCTTCGGGCATCGCCGCTGAAATACTCGGGAAAGACCAAAGAGGATGCGTGACTGAGATGCACCATTGTTCCGTCCGGCAATTTCAACAATGATTTTTGTCCCTTTGGATTGTCCACGGAGATCATGGTAGGGACTTGCACGGTAGGTGATTCTATTACTGTTGGAAGAAACTGATTTGCGATAAAGGCCCCCATAAAGCTGAGCAACAAGATCGCTGCTACCCTTACCCACTGTTTGGCAAACCAATTGCCCAGGTTACCACCAAAAAATACGGCACTGTTTTGTCGGCTTGGATCTACATTCAGAATGGCAAGCAGCAGTTCATCGCATTCCGATTCGCTCAGCCGCTGATTTCCAAAATCCAACCGCTGAATAAACTCTACTGCCCTTTCAAATTCCTGCTGATTTTTTGCATGATTTTTGCGCCAGTTCTCCCAGAAAAACGTGGTTTCTGGACTGGGATCGAGGACCCAACGTACAAACTCTTCATCAGAGATCAATTGAGTAAAAATAGGGTTATCCGGGCTTATCACAACTTAATCATTCTCATACATAATAACAAAGAGTCTTTTGTTTCAAATGATACCAGTTTTACAAAACTTTTTTTTAATTTTTTCTCGCATTGATAATTCGAAGTCCCAGTTACTGAACAATTCACGCGTTCAACGGATCGCAACACATAAAATCCCGGTTGAGTTATGGCCTTGCAAAGGATATTTAGTAATTTTAATTTTCTGAACAATGCTGTAGTATGAGAGTCAAACTATTCGGTATCGCGCGAGAAATTGTAGGAAGCGCTGAATTGTCACTCCCGGAGGAGATTGAAGTGAAAGACGTAAAGGAGTTTAAAGAATGGCTTTTCAAAAATTACCCAAAATTTTCCCATCTTAAATCCTTGGCGGTGGCGGTCAATCAGGAATATGCTGAAGACCATGAATTATTGGATCAAAATGCCGAAATCGCACTTATCCCTCCGGTGAGTGGAGGATGAACCTATGATCAAGCTTGTAACACACATAGACCTAAACGAAGCCTATAGCTCATTGCACCACCCGGAGGCCGGCGGAATAGCTTTGTTTGTGGGTTCCGTAAGAAACCATGCACATGGAAAAGGCGTTGTCCAGTTGGACTTTGAAGGCTATGAACCCATGGCCATCAAAGAAATGGAAGCAATTGCAGATCGAGCTAAACGACAGTGGCCTATCAAGAAGCTGGTGATGATCCATGCCCTTGGGATGAAAAATATCGGCGAGCCTGTCGTTGTAGTAGGAACAGCAACCGCTCATAGGGACGCCGCTTTCGATTCATGCAGGTTTCTAATCGATGAACTTAAAAAGTCAGTTCCAATCTGGAAAAAGGAATATTTTCAAGATCAAACAGTTTGGGTAAACGCACACCCTTAACGTAAACCCTATGCCAAAACAGTTTATCGATCAATACGGTCGCATCCTAAATTACCTGCGACTTTCCGTCACTGATAGGTGCAATTTTAGGTGCTACTATTGTATGCCCGAGGAGGGGATCGACTTTGTGGATCGCAAGCAACTCTTATCTTATGAAGAGTTACAATTTCTACTGGAAATATTCACCGAATACGGCGTAAATAAACTTCGAATCACGGGTGGAGAACCATTTGTAAGGCGAGGACTCGTGGAGTTTTTGGGCAGAATCAGCCAATTGGATGGGCTATCGGAAATGGCGATCACGACCAATGGTTCCCTGTCATTCTCTCAGATTGATGCACTTGCGGATATGGGTATCCGGAGTATCAACATAAGCCTGGACTCTTTGGACAAAAAGCGCTTTTTTGAAATAACCCGAAGAGACAAGTTTGATGAGGTGTTTTCGGCAATCCTTTACATGATAGACAGGGGATTTGAGGTTAAGTTAAATGCGGTCATCGCGGATAACAAAAACACGCAAGATATTCTTCCATTCGTCGAACTCACCAAACATCATTGCGTGTCGGTTAGGTTTTTGGAGGAAATGCCTTTTAATGGTACCGGCACATTCGAGGTCCCCACTTGGAACCACGTGGTCATCAAAAAACATGTATTGAGTCACTACCCAACCATGCGGAGACTCCCTGATGAAGCGAACAGTACCTCGGTAAACTATCAAATTCCGGGCTATAAAGGAACCTTCGGAATCATAGCCTCATACAGCAGAACTTTTTGTGGTACGTGCAACCGGTTGCGTTTATCCGCGACCGGAGAACTCCGAACGTGCCTCTACGGTGCACCTGCACTAAATCTTCGGGATCTATTAAGATCGGGTGCCAATAGGGACGAAGTCATACAAGAACTTCAACGGGCAGTGTGCAAAAAAGAAAAGGACGGGTTTGAGGCCGAATCGATAGTGGCACAAACGCCGAAAAAATCCATGTCATTTTTAGGAGGTTAATCAATGCTTGACAGCAAACGGTATATCCGGCAAACACAATTGCTTGACTTCGGGAAAACCGGACAAGATAAATTGCATCAATCCCGGGTGTTGGTAATTGGCGCAGGAGGCTTGGGCGTTCCGGTGATACAATACCTATCTGCTATGGGTGTGGGTACCTTGGGGATCATGGATGGTGATACGGTTGACTTGAGTAATCTTCATCGGCAGGTCATTTATCAAAGTAGCCAAGTGGGTATGCCGAAGGTAGCCGCCTGCAAGGAATGGGTACAAAGACAAAACCCCTCCATAGGTTTACAGGTGTATGATCAATTCTTGACGATCTCGAATGCGCTTGAAACGATCTCGACGTACGACCTGGTGATCGATGCCACAGATAATTTTGAAGCGCGCTATTTAATCAATGACGCCTGTGTAATGCTCAACAAATCTTTCGTTTATGGGGCTCTACAAGGCTTTGAAGGACAGGTAAGTGTGTTCAATTACCAACAAGGACCCACCTACCGATGCCTGTACCCTAACCCTCCTGATGCAGGCCAAATACCTGATTGCAACCAGTCAGGTGTTCTCGGAATTGTGCCGGGAATTATCGGTTCTTATCAAGCCTTGGAGGCCGTTAAAGTCCTGACAGACTGTGGGGAGCCGCTAGCCGGTAAATTATTGGTTCTGGATCTGAAGACCCATTCCCAATATATCATTCGCATACGAACTAATCCATTGAACCAGCACCTTAAAAAGCTCCAGCACTCCTACGCTTTGGCATCTTGTGAATGGGAAGCATCCATCAGTGTAGATGAACTGTCCCAATGGATGATAACAGGAAGGCAATTTAACTTGCTGGACGTTCGGGAACCTTATGAATACCACGAAGCCCATTTAGATCGGGCGGAGTCTATTCCTCTTTCTGAAATCCAGACCAGAACCATTTCATTGTCCACGGAGTTGCCTTGGGTGGTCATGTGCGAAGTGGGCAGTCGAAGCAAAAAGGCAATACAACTATTAAAGAATCAGTTTCCAGATGCCAAGCTGATAAATTTAGAAGGCGGCTTTGCACAATGGTGTCAGGAAATGGGAAATTTACACCTTGAAAAATAGCATGATAACAGTACAGGAAGCGCAGGAGATTATCCTTAAACAAAAGTTATCATTGGGGATTGAAAAAATTCCGATTCACGCTGCTTCCGGCAGGGTCTTGGCAGCAGATATTTTGGCGGATCGGGATGCCCCGCCGTTTGACCGGGCAACTATGGATGGAATAGCCATAGATACCAACCATTTTAATCCGGGAATTGTCTACCGAATAACGGGAATGCAGGCAGCAGGCATGCCGCAAGGATCCCTTCTTGATCCCAACGATTGCTTGGAAGTCATGACAGGAGCGATGATGCCTAAGGGAACCAATGGCATAATCCCTTATGAACAGATTACTATTAAAGACGGCCTGGCTACGCCTAAATTAGGCTCGGTAGAGCCTTATATGAACATCCATCTAAGGGGAACGGATGCCAAAAAGGGACAAGTCCTTATACCAAAGGGTACGCGCCTCCATGCCGCCACGATTGGCGTGATAGCCGCGGCAGGTGTCGGTAATGTTGGTGTCGCTACTATGCCTAGGGTGATAGTATGCTCTACGGGAGATGAACTGATTCCCATTGAACAAGAACCTCTTCCCCATCAAATCAGAAACTCCAATGCTTCTATGCTACAGGCCGCCTTAAGGCAAGTGGGCATACAAGCAGATACAAAGCACCTGCGGGATGAAAAGAAAACATTAACCGCAGAACTGGAAAAACTCAAAGATTCCTTTGATATTTTGATGTTTTCAGGAGCTGTATCCAAAGGCAAATTTGACTACCTTCCCGAGGTGTTGAGGGAATTGGGGATGGAATCTTTGATTCATGGAGTTGCCCAGCGACCTGGAAAACCATTTTTATTTGGTAGATTTGACCGATCCTTGGTTTTTGGATTTCCCGGAAACCCAGCCTCTACATTGATTTGTTTTCATACGTTTTTTGTTCCTTGGTTGTTAAGCCAACAAGGATTGGAAGCACAATCTGCAATGGGGGAACTAGACAGCGAAATTGTATTCAAGAAGTCGCTCACTTATCATCTCTTAGTCTCTATCCGCTATGAAGGTTCCCGTGCTATCGCCAGTCCCATCGCAAATTCAGGTTCCGGTGACCTGATACATCTGGGTAAGGCAGATGGATTCCTCAGTCTTCCCCCAGAATCCGATACGTTTAACAAAGGATCGAGGTACCCGATAACGAATTGGCGTGCGCTTTTGTGAACATCCACTCCGATGGAATCAACCTACTTACAATGAAGGAAATCAAAGAAATCATCAACGCATTTGAAGAGGCCCAGAGGATTGGGGAACAAACTGCATTGGCAACAGTGGTAAAAGTGGACGGTTCTTCTTATCGAAGGCCGGGTGCCCGCATGCTTGTAACAGAAAATGGGATGCTAACCGGTGCCATTAGCGGAGGATGCTTAGAAGGAGATGCGCTGAAAAAGGCCCAATTTGTGATGTTCAAAAAGCAGTCTATGGTAGTCACCTACGATACCACGGACGATGATGACGCCAAGTTTGGAGTAGGCTTAGGTTGTAATGGAATTATTCACATTTTAATTGAACCTATTGATCCATTGTCTGAACAACACCCCATAAACCTTCTCAAAAAGCTAACAGGAGGCAGACAAGACCACGTCTTGGTTACTTTTTTTGACCTGAACAATAAGCGTGAGCCACAAATAGGTACCTGTCTAGCGTACAATAACCAAGATGGCTATGTAACTGGCATTAAAATCCCTCACCGGGAAGCATTGGAAGAGGATATTCAGTCTGTATGGAAGGACCGACATTCACTGATCGTCGAGTATGGAGCAGAGGCACCAATAACCGCTTTTATTGAGTGGGTTCCTGCGCATCTTTCTCTAGTCATCGTAGGCGCGGGCAACGATGCGATCCCACTTTCGAGACTAGCCCATGTTTTGGGATGGGAAATCACCTTGATTGACGGACGAGCTACGCAGGCTACCAGGGGAAGATTTCCATCCGTTGACCATATACATGTAGTTACTGCTGCAGATGCCCCCCCGTTGATACCGAAAGATTCCCGTACCGCCGTAGTTCTGATGACCCATAATTTCAATTATGACCTAGCCGTAATGAAGGGGATTCTCCCGCTAAAAATTGCCTATCTGGGCGTATTAGGCCCCAAAAAGAAATTGGAAAAGATGTATGAAAGCCTGGCTGCAAACTCCCTTTTTGTAGCGGTAGAGGATAAAAGGAAGATTTTTGGCCCAGTTGGATTAAACATCCACGCAGAAGCTCCCGAGGAGATTGCCCTTTCTATTATCAGCGAGATTAAGGCCGTACTTAGCGGGGGGGATGGCTCGTTTCTCCGTGACAAAGAAGGCCCTATCCACACAGAAGACCGACACCGGATAAAAAAGCACTCACCGTTCCGCACGAGCAATCAATAATTCCTTACGAGAGCCTTCAACTTTGCCAACTCAGCTTGGTAATCGTATTGGAAATCTTCATGCAGTGCGCTGATGGCTTTTTCAAGCTTACGCACTTGTTGCGCATACAAATTATCAATAACCGGATGTCTAAATCCCAAGTAACCATACTGGTGCAAGAAGTTACAAAAAGCGATCAAAAGATCGGTATGAACGCCTTTGTCTTTATTGAGAGCAAGCAACTTATTTAGCACCTTTCGAATTCGTTGTGCAGATTTCTTCGCTGTATGATAGCTATTGCTGTAATACCCCTTTAAAAACTCTGCTTCCAACTCCCTGATCCCCTCTTTTACGAATAATCCCGGATCATCCCTTTCGAAAACTTTAAAGTAAAGGAAGGTCTTATTATCCTTGTTGAGTTTGGCCAAATCCGTAAGTAGTCCCACTAATTCCTTTTGATCGAGAAAAAGGAGCTCTTTTTTCAACTCAGCTAACGTAGGTAAATTCATATCAAAAAAACATTCAATTCGTTTTTGCCAAAGATAACGAAAACGCTCTTTTATCAAAATAGAAAAAAGGGTATCTTTGAATGGCATGAGCAGTGAAAGGACAGGCAAACTAGGGATATTTTCGAAGACTTTTTCAGGAAGTCCGGACCGTATTTTTCAGAAAGCAAAGTTATTGGGGTTTGACGGATTGCATTACAATATGGTCAGTTCTGGCCTTCCCTCCCTCCCTATATCAATACCGCCTTTCAAAGTTGATGAAATTTCTATGGCCAAATCCAGGTACCACTTGGATCTATGTGGCCTCTCAGCGACATTCAACCTGATTCATCCGGATCATTCGGTACGAGAAGCTGGGTTTACTGCGTTAGAGGTGCTCTCAGCGGTCGCGTTTGAACTTAAAATCCCGATGATTACCCTTTGTACAGGTACTCATGACCCAACAGACATGTGGAAATGGCACCCGGAAAATAAATCTCGTGGGGCTTGGTTGGATCTAATCTCTATGATGGAACGGTGCATCCAAGTGGCTGAAAAGTATGGAGTCAAGTTGGGGGTAGAACCTGAATTTGGGAATGTTGTACACAATGCAGTAACCGCAAAGAAACTTTTGAATGAGCTTAGGAGCCCTGTGGTGGAGGTAATTTTTGATCCGGCAAACTTGTTCGCTACCGCCGATTCATCGGAAGAAGTCTCAGAAATAATTAGCCATGGGGTTGAGTTACTTGGGTCCTCGATAAGTGTAGCCCATCTAAAAGACAAAGGGCTGAATGGGATGTATGCCCCGCTTGGAATGGGGGCCATAGATTTCTCTTTGTTTTTGAAAAAGTTAGATGAAATCAATTTCTCGGGCCCATTCATTATCCATGGAATTACGGAAGCACAGGTACCTGAATCACTGAACTTTATCCGCCCCCTTTTGGAGCAAATCCGAAATACTACGATTCATGGAAAAAATATTTGAACACAACCAAATCCATTTCCACTACTCTGACAGAGGTAAGGGTAGCCCACTGCTATTTTTACATGGCCTAGGGGCGTCACTAGCGCAGGCTAAAGAACTTACTGCGAGTGTAAAAGGTCATAGAATCATTACGATGGATTTTCGGGGCCATGGAAAGACCAAACGTTTTATAACTGCCTCCGATGCGCAAATGGAGGTTTTTGCAGAGGATATTCATAATCTAATGCAGTTTTTGAAGATAGAAGAGTGCATGCTCGGTGGATTATCTCTCGGAGCCGCCATTGCCCTAAAATATGCATTAAACCATCCCGAAAAAGTCAAAAAGCTTGCCTTGATCAGACCTGCATGGATCGATCAACCGGACCCGGATCATTTTAAGTTGCTAAAAACTGCTCATGATCTAATTCAAAAATACGGAATAGCTACCGGAAGGGAATACTTTGCAGAATCAATCGACTTTTTGAAGACCAAAAAGGATTTCCCTCACTATGCCGCTTCCCTACTGGGACATTTTTCCCGTCCTCAGGCAGACACTTCTTATGGATTATTAAAATACCTACCGGAAGATAGGCCATTGGAAAATCTATTGCAGCTTGAGCAGCTCTCCATGCCGGCAATGGTTGTTGGCAGCGAGGAGGATCCGCTGCATCCCTTTTCCTATGCAGCCATCATTCAAGGTCACTTACCAAATGCCGAACTGAGACAGGTAATTTCCAAATACATCAATGAAAAGCAGCACCTTAAGGAAGTACAGGATCTAATGGGTACGTTTTTCTCTCCGTAGTTGACTTTTTATGGAATCAATTCAAATAACTTTTCGACGCCCTTGACAATGCGGTCTCTCATTCTATCAGGATTTTTCAAGAGCACTTCGTCTGCCGTGGCCACCCAAAGGGCCGCATTCTTTGAAGCATCTACCAAATGAACTGTGACCGTCCCCTTTTTATAGGTTTCCACCTCTATTGTCTCAGATTTCCACGTATACCTACGTTGCCCAATGTAGTTAAAAGTACCAGGGTCTGACACCAAACTGGTTTCCCTGGTCTGCGTCTTTTCTTCTACCCATACACCGATATTTACCAGGATTTCAGGATTATCCGATTTCCGCAAAAGCCCCCTATAAACGAAATGTTTGGCAATTTCCTCCTTTAAAAAAGCTAGATTTCCTTCGTAGGACTCTCCCAAGTCACCTGATGCGTCGATTTCATAAAAATCAAAGGAACGATACGCATCGAGATGAAAATCTGTCTCACGCTCAGTTACCTGAATTTTAACAGAACTACATCCGGCTAAAACAATCGATACAAATATGAAAAACACCAGCCTGAATAACATATTCGATAATTTTGATATAAGACTGCGTAAATTTACCAAAAAAAGACCAAAAAAAACTAAGCTGCCAAAATTGACAGATTAGTTTGATTCAATCATTGAGCATTTGATTAAGTCTTGGGCGCCAATTTTACCTCAACAGCACTCAGACCCTTTGGTGTCTTTTCTGTATCAAAAACCACCGTGTCACCCTCCGCAACTTGGTCTACTAACCCATTCACATGAAAAAATATACTTTCCTGTGTGATCTGATCCCGGATAAATCCGTATCCCTTGGAGGTGTTGAAAAAAGACACCTTGCCCTTTCGGACCGTATCTTGTTCTTCTTCTAATTCGGATTTTCTTGAAACACTGATTTCGATACTCTCTAACTCCACTTCCTCCATTTTACTTTGTGGATCGGGCGGAGTGTCTGTAATATTGCCTTCAGCATCGACGTAAGCTATCATGTCAGAAAATCCTCCTCCTTTACTTGAGTGGGTTTTCCTAGCTTCTTTCTTTTCCTCCTTGTCCTGCTTTTTTTTAAGTCTTTTCTTTTCTTTTTCCTTTTTGTTAAAAGTCTCTCTGGATTTTGCCATTAATGTGATTTTGTTTCTAATTGATTTTTGGAACTATGACAGGCCTTCTTACCCAACTGCTGAACGGCTGTGGAAAAAGCCATAAATACTGAAATACAAGCGAACCGGACACAGGGCTATAAAAGTGTCTACAGGCTTCATTCAGGAAATATCTTACAAATTAGCTGATTTTTCCGGTTTATTCCTATCTTTTGCCAAATATTCAGTTAAAAATCCGGCTATGATTTCCGATGGCTTTCCTATGAAAGCAGCCCCAATCAACGCATCATTTGGCAGTAAAAAGCTAGTTGCTGAAGTTTCTGATTCGTTTTGGCCTTTGCGCATCCTTCTTCATGTCATAAGGAAGACCCCAGACCCTTCCCTTACTATCTCCGAAGTACATTTTTGACCTGCTAAACCTATCAGGGTTTCCGTCAGCCCAAAAATACAGAAACGGGTTGGTCCCATTTACCACTCTTCTGGCATAATTGTGATTATGAACGCTATTTTGGGTTACCTGCTTGACACGGTTCCATGTTTTACCATTATCCAGTGATTTCCAGATCACCAATTCGCCACCTGCACCCCATACCTGGGGACTATTTTCTGTCGGACCTACAACCGTCCATTCCTTACCTTCTATCCAAAGACTACCCGTATCGTAATTTTGATCGGACTCCGTGATCTTATGAATTTCCCAGCTATCTCCTGTCCAATGTATTACACTCCAAGATCTTGGCCCACTTTCCGGCCCAGGTTGATGGCCAGGCCCTGAAACAAACAAAGCCACTGGATTGCCGTTTTGATCGAAATTAACATCCTTGATGTACACGTTTATCCCTTTGCTGTAAAATTCAGCAGCCAAGGCTGGTGTACTAATATCAACAATCGGAATTTCCAATGGTTTACCGTCGACGGAACTCCAGGTTTCCCCAAAATCTGTGGTCTGCAAATAATAAATATTGGTACGCCTATCCACGTTCCCATCCGGATGCCAATTGAAAAAAAACACTATTTTCTCCCCTACCTGACCCGAAATTTGGTAATGACCGCTCAACTTGTCCTCAGCTCGCTTGATACCTGCCAATTTTTGGTCTTCAGTCCAGGTCACGCCATCCCTACTGGTTTCAAAATACAATTCCCTCATCCCAGTATATTTTGTAAACAGGTTCAAAAAACCAGTTCCCGGAATAAACTTAGGTTGCGGATAAGTCATTTCCTCTTCGGTGATCCGCTCAAACGAATCGATATGGTAAGGCTCGGTACTCCGGTATTTATAGCCCATTCTCTTTCGGCCCCGACCGCTGACAAACACCCATAGGTGTCCCTGGTCATCTATGGCCAAACTGGGGTTGTCGTGTGGATCATCCACTCCTTCCTTATCATGGACCACAACAGGACGAGAAACCTTCCCAGTACGATGGTCGTAACTCCCAATCATACAAAGGAGGTGCTTTTCGCCTTCAGATCGTGTTCCTCCATAAACAAAAAATGTCTTTTTGACTTCCGGGGAATAGATCGAGAGAGGAATGTGTTTGGCAGTATAGGTACCTAAACCACCTGAGTATTTATCGCCAAATTCTGAAAACTGGCCAAGCGTAAACCAGATCCCCTTGTAACCGGATTCCACCCTTGCTTTGGTACTGACATACTGCCCATAAGAGGTAACCGAGAGAGATACCAAAAGCCAAAAAAATACACATACCCGCTTGAGAAACTTATACATTTTTATCTGTTTGTAATATATTTTTTAGCGGACCGAATATGTCTCTGTTTTTCAGGACGCCTGTCACTATAGGCTAGGGAGATTTCACCTACCCACCTTATTAAGAAATCGACTTAAAATTACTCAAAAACACTTATTAAGCCCAATAAAAATTAGCTGTAAAAACCTTCCAGCTGGCTCTTCTGCTTCAATTTTTGAAAACTTTCTACACTGAAGGGCTTGATCCAGAAATCAATGATTTGTTCGTATTCCTCAGACTTGAGTTGTTCGGCTTGTTCTATGGAGGAAGTAATGATCACCACTGAAAAGCTGCTTTCAATATTCGACGCAATTAGCTGATCCAAAAACTCCCACCCCGACATGCCCGGCATATTGATATCTAAAAAGATAAGATATCGTTGGTCACCCTTACTATTTTGCTTCAAATAGCTAAGTGCCTTCTCCCCTTCACCGAAAGCCTGAATCTCCCCTATATACCCCGCTTTTTCCATCAGCTTCCGTTGCAACAGAATCACAATAGGATCGTCATCAATCAATAATATTTTCACAGTTTTGTCGGTTTTTTTAAGAAGAAAATCAACTGTTCATGCTACATGTATTTTTTTCAACGTTCGTGCCTGTAAGTATTTGACCAACATTTTTATATATTCAAAATACATTTTTTCAAATGTAAATCAACTTTCCAAATAAAAAAACGAACGTTGAATTTTTTTTAGCTAACATGTTAAAATTCTTTCTTATGTCAAATTTCTTATTTGATTGGCAATACAATTAACCGACCCCAACGATACCGAAAGAATTGTCCCTGCCATTTTAAGAAAACCAGCCGAAAATTTGGCTCAAACATTATCCATAAAAACGGCTTCATAATGGGGAGAATTAATCAATATTCCCCCACTGTGCTCGTAAAAGGAAGCATCGGTTGAGTACACACCTTGATGGGTTTTTACCCAAGAGCCATTGTTCATCGGATGATAGGTAAGCATCCTTTCCCAGCCTTTGTAGTACTGATGCCCGTTGGTTTCCTGAAGACCCAGATTCATCTCCGGAAAAGGCGCAAGCCTTGCGGCAACATTCTTATTCCAATCTACCAGAATTGGATTTACCGTCAAATCTGCACAAAAGCAAGGGATCCCCTTTTCGTAGGCTGCCTGGGCTATTTTCATTGTCATACTCAAGGTTTTGGCGATAGCCTTTACTGCTATCGCGGTATATCCCTGCTCGATTCTTGCCAATGCATCCTCTACCGTATGAGCACTCTCATCCGCAGCTACACGTACGCCCAAATCCCCGACATAAGTCGTGTTTTTTTCACCAAAGGGCTCTTCTATCACTGCTATCTGGTCGAAGGCCCCAATTTTTTTCGCATGATCCAAAAATCGCTCCAAGGTATCCTTGGTCTCGTATCGCTCATTGGCATCAAAATAATAGGGTATTTTGCCGTTGCTCGTATACGGTGTTTCCAAGTGGCCAAGCGCTTTATGAACTGCGGTCAGAAATTCCATATCCTTTTCCAGCATCTCCTTTTGAGTTCCCGCTGATCCGGTCTTCAATTTCATGATAAAATGCCCTCGATCAGCAGCAGCTTTGACGTCCTGTATACTGGCACCCACACTAAAAGAAGGAATACTTGCCACCTTGTCATGCTTATGCGAAAGTCCAGGCCGGTATGCGTCAGGTATCATCTCGTCAAAATTGCGCATGCCGTTTTCAGCGGCATAAAGCATCCACAGTGCATTATCCACTCCTACCAGGGCGTTTAGGGCAAACGTCTTCTTCAAATCCTCCATGCCTGTAATTTTCTGTCCATAGGCATATACCTCTGGTAAAAGCCAGTCTAGCACACTGACCGGATCGGTAAAGCTATTTCCTTTTAATATCTGTAGTGCCCGTTCCGTCATCGCGTACATTAACGCATTTCCGCCATTTACAGAATGGGAGAAAAATACCCGTTGGTCAGACCAAAGGGTTCCTTGAGTACCTACACCAATTTTATACAACCCGCTACCGGATTTAATATATGATAGTACTTGCCATGCCTCTGAAATAGCACTGCCTTTAAATCGATAGGGGGTTAGCAATTCCCGTTCAAAGTTGGAATTTACCTCAGCGATCTGAATATTTTTTAAGGGTTGCTTCATGGTTGTTTCAGGTGTAATTGAAAAAGCAGACATACCTGTAACACCAAGTGCCAGCGCTGCTCCGGATTTTCCAATAAATGTTCTTCTATTCATACATGTTAGGTTATTTCTTTTTAGGAAATCAGTTTACTGGAATAGCATTCAAGGTATACCAGGCCTCTCCTGACCAGAGGGTTCTCCCAGATTCACTTTTCAAATCGGGGTCTAGGGAAAAGTAAACGACTCTTCCGGGGATCAAATCGGGGACTTCAAGGTATGCTCGTCTCCGATCTGGAGATAGGTCTATCCTACTGGGCCTCAATGTTTGTAGGTCCATTTTTGGACCTCCATAGGATTCCGTTGGCAGATACCACCAATGCGCCAACTTAATTTGACCGATCTCAACCGGAGAATCCTTTAAAGGTTCTGTAAATTCAATTTCAAATCCTTCTGGCTTTGCCCTTATGGCGAGCATCTCAAAGGTCGGTTTTCCGTTGTAGGTTAGCTTTTCCAATCCAAACTGACGCTCCTTCCAGCTCCAGCCACCAACCATACCCACTTCCCCCACATACAGTGCTTCACCCGGACCCCATACGAGCCGGTTTACCCCCGCATGAAACCCTTGCGAAAATCGAAATACCGCACCCTGATAAGATCCGTTGATCTTTTCAAGAAAGTCGCGTTTAATTCCTCCGTGCGTGACATCTCCATGAATCATCTGACCCGCATACGGCCCGTGTTTCATCAAAATCGGCTCAGTCGGCGAATTTCCGATTTCCTTATCCGGCAACCAAATGGCAGGCGGCACCATCTCCGGTACGGTGGCCAAATCCGGAGACAATCCCCAAGCCATTCCATTGAAGGCTCCAGGCTGTACATGGATGAGTTTGTTTGCCGGTAACCACTGTCCCTGATTGTCTGCGACGAACAACTCTCCGTCGGGCCCAATACCAATCCCATTGGGAGTTCTAAGCCCATAGTCCAAGGTTTCGTACGTCCCATCTAAGGCAATTTTTAGGGTTTTACCCCTGTCTTTGGCCTGCTGTACGCCTGTTGCCAATCGCATGGCCATCGAAAGCGTAGCATAAAAGTACCCCTCTTTAAAGACCAACCCAAAAGCAAATTCATGAAAATCATCGGTAACTCCCCAACTGTTGCAAATGGGAAAGTATTCATCCATCACTCCATCCCCATCCAAATCCCTCAACCGGGTCAATTCATGCTTTTGTAACACATAAAGATCCCCGCCTACTACCTCCAAGCCCAATGGTTCAGCTAGTCCCTCAGCAATCCTCTTAATGGAATAATCGGCGGGACCCACATTTTCTGGCCAGGTTAGATGATACACTCCCCCAACGCTGTCCCACGTGGATACCAACAATCCGCCATCCGGTGCGATCGCCAAGCCTGCCACTCTTGGCTGAAAATCATCCCGATGCAGGGTGACGAGGTCAAAACTGGGATGAACCCCTTCTAGGGGAGCTCCAAAGCCTGGCTGAGTCACTGATTCCACGGGTGCTTTTGGGGCAACTACACGCACAGGAGCAGAAGCAGGCTTGGATTCCTTTGGCGCAAATGTCATGATGTAGTCCAACATGGGCTTGATGTCCGCATCTGAAAGCTGAGGATGCGGATTCATCGGTGTATCCCCCCAAACGCCGGATCCACCTTCTCTTATCTTCTGAGACAGATAGGGATATACGGATTTATCTCCTTCGTATTTATGGGCAATTTCTTCAAAGGATGGGCCCACCATGCGATTGTGTTCTTCGTGGCACGTAAAACAATCGCTGCCTTCCATACGAAGAATTCCCAAGTGATCGTACTGCGCTTTTAAAGGGGGCATTTCCACAAAAGGCAAAACCGGAAGCTCGGTACGTAGCGGGTGCCTACCATCTGCTGACAGCTCAAACGAATCAGCCCCCTCTGACAATGACAGCTTCATGCCAGGTTTTAGCCCCTGCACGGTAAATATTCGCTCAAATACAGGGGGCATTCCTTGCCCTGGAATAAACTCTGGCGTTTCGTCGATGCGAATTTGTACTCCTTCGGACGTGTTAAGCTCAAAGTGAAGCGTGATCTGTCCCTTGGCGAAGGTGTATCCCTTTTGGACGATGGAAAAATCAATAGGTTCGTTACTTGATGAATAAAGCTTCCATACCCGAGGCAGTTCGCCATCTTCAAAATAACTGTTTCCCCAACTGGTGGGTTGGATGTTTTTCTTATTCGTAAAGACAGTTCCCTCTAATCTAACCCCTCCTTTCCATACTTTATACAGCTCACTTTTTTCCAAATCATAAGCCACATAGCAGTCCGGATGCAGGGCAAGCGTCAGCATTCGGGGCTTTTTATCCAATACCGACCGAAACGCCCAAGGATCCATTGGTCTCTCATAGGACTCTCCCTCCGTTCCACAGGCAAGAAGAAAAAACGGCATTACCCATATGATCCAACGGCGAAAAAACCTAGGTTTCCACTGTGCGGTGTTTGATGTACAGCCGCTAGCGGCATGTTGATATTGACCAATAGACGACATACTGTTAAAAGGGGCCCTTTGCATTTATGGTGATGGCATCCATCCCTCCGGGCATATCTCCCCGAATTCTGATAATATCCAATGCCTTACCTGTTTCCTTATTGTACCAATCAGGTGTTAGATTTTCGGGATGGCTATCCGCTGTTTCAGCCATCCACCGAGATAAAGTTAACCGAAGAACCCGAAGAATTTCGGCATTTTCAGGATCAGCAGCTACATTGTGTAATTGGTCCCTGTCTGTGGACATATATAGCTCCTCATGGGGTCTGGGTGCGGAGAACACATCGGCTTGGGCGGCATTAAGTTTGCCGCTCGCCCTGAGTGATTTTAGATCTTCATACGAAACACTTGCATTGGAATCTGCCGGCCCGTTTTGACTATGTTGTGGACGAAGGTTTAAGATATAGGTGTATTCCTTCGTGCGAACCATTCGTTCCAATGCCTCGTGATCGTGCCAATTGTGCTCTGCAAAGACATAGTTTCTAAATTCGCTTTCCGGCAAAGCTAGAACCGGTAAAAAGCTTTTTCCTTGGAAGGTATCGCCAATTTCCAATCCTGCGATGTCCAAAATGGTGGGCGCAATATCAATCGAACTGATCAACGCTTCGGAACGCTTCCCTGCTTCCTGAATTCCTCCCGGCCATTTGATGATCATTGGTGACTTGATACCACTATCGTACATCCTGGTTTTACTCCTTGGGAAGGGACGTCCATTATCCGAAATGACAATTATGACCGTTTGATCCAACACACCCTGTCGCTTTAGTTCTTGCTCCACTTCGCCGATGGCATGGTCAAAACGAGTGATCTCGTCATAATACCGGGCCAAGTCAAGCTTTGTAGGTAGCGTGTCTGCCAAATAAACCGGCGGAACAACTTCTTCCGGATTGTGGGTTCCAGAAAAAGGGTTCGGTCCCCAGGGACGGTGGGCATCTAGTGCGGCAAACCACATAAAAAAGGGCTGATCAGCTGGGCGTTCGCGTAAGGTGGCTACCCACCGACCCTCTCCCCCATCGCCCATTTCAGTTCCTTTGTCATAAATTGCATCAAAGTCCTTTCTAATCCCATCACCCAAATGCCATTTTCCCGCTTGGGCCGTATAATAACCAGCACTATCTAAACGCCGCACAAAAGTGACAATTTGCTCAGGCAATGGTGTATGAAGTTCTGCCGCGCCGGTGTTGTGTGGATACCTACCGGAAATAATGCTCGCTCTACTGGGACTACAGGAACTTGTGGTTAGATAAAAGTGATCAAATACCAGCCCCTCCTTAGCTAACCGGTCTATCGTAGGGCTTTTAACCAATGGATGCCCATAGCAGCCCAGGTCATCCCAGCCTATATCATCCGCAATAATCAACACAAAATTCGGCCTATCCGCAACCGTTACAGGAATTGCAGGTGCACTGATGTTTTCCAACAGTAAAAATAGGACCGAAAAAAGGTAGCTACCCATTTTACTCACTAATTGGGTTGGGTTCAAAATCAGTTTCATTCACCCATCCTGCGCGTAATTTTTCGCCCTGACGAAACCTTTCATAAAAGTTAGCTGTGGCTGACTCGGCATAGGGGTATTCATCAAAAACATGGCCCTTTCCAAACATTCTTGGGTCGTTTTCCGCCCTCAATTGATCAAAAAGTTGCGCTTTCAACGTTTCCTTCAGGGATTGATATGCTGGGTTTTCTGCAAGATTGTTGACACATTGCGGATCAGAAGCGCGAAGATACAGCTCCTCCTGCGGCCGTTTGCCAAAAGATTGGTACCAATACTCTTTACTTTGATTGGCCCGCATACGCTCCAAGATGACCGTTTTAGTCGGACTTCCATCCGTATTCAGGTAGCCCGTTTCCGGATTTCCGGCCGGCCAACGGTCTGTTTCAAAGTTGTGCAAATACAGGTATTGCTCGGTCACAATGCCGCGCACCGGATAGCCCTGATCGCGGGGTCTACCCACATCATGGCGTTCCTGACCAATGATTACCCTGTCCCGGTCTGTCGAAACCAATCCTTCTTTCTCAGAAAAAAGGATATCTGTGAAACTCCTCCCAGTAATCGGCTCCATTCCGTCTGCGTGATCGACACCGGCCAGTTCCAATATCGTTGGTGCGATGTCTATAAAGCTGATAAAATCATCTACCACCCGACCAGGGTTCCTAATGCCTTTTGGCCACATGACCGCAAAAGGCATGTGATGCGACATTTCATAGGGATTCCCCTTTACTCTAGGAAAAGGCATCCCATTGTCAGAGGTGATGATAATGACCGTCCGATCCAGCTCTCCACGCTCTTCCAGTATAGCAATGATTTGTTCTAGGTGCTTGTCAAAATACTCTATCTCAAAAGCGTAATCCAGCATGTCATGCCGAACGGTATCGATATCCGGCCAAAAGGACGGCACCTGGTCCAAATCTGAGAGCTGCTTCCCCCCTTTTTCCACGCCCGACTGATAGGCGTAGGCCCGATGGGGCTCTGTGGATCCATACCAGAAAAAGAATGGCTTGCCTGGCTCTATTTCTTTTAGGAAATCCTCGAAATTGGCTGTATAATCATTCTTACTAATGAAAGCGGTTGGTGATTCCAATTTTCTACGTTGATACCCTTTACCCGTCAAAAGCCGGGGCACTCCATCCCGCATACCAGGATTGCCCGGAGCCCAACCTTTGCCGGTAAACCCTGTATGATACCCATGGTCACCGAGAGCCTCGATGAAGGAGCCGAACTTCTGGGGAAAAAACGGTACATGGTTGGCTGCTTCTTCCAGCTGCCAGGAATTTCTACCGGTAAGAATAGAGGACCTGGAAGGTGCGCACTTCGCATTCGGAGTGTAGGCCCTTGTAAATAAAATCCCTTCCCTTGCCACCCTGTCAAAAGCTGGAGTGACCACCCATTCAGTACCATAAGCCCCCATATGAGGGAAGGAAGCGTCATCTGCGATGGCAAATACAAAGTTAGGAGCCAATTCCGCCTCCTGCTCCGTCGTTCCAGAACAAGCAAGAAAAAAAGCCGCACCCAAGACGGCAAGAAGCAGGGAATAAGGATGGGGCTTATGCATACGTAGGTTACATTGGTTTTTTTAGCGAACTAAAGACTGGAGACGCAGCGAAAACCGGTATGCTCCAAGCCTGTATCAGGCGAGGATTTCATCTTGGCACTCACCCGATACCCTTCACAATAGGATACGTTGCAGAGAAAAGAGCCTCCTTTGACCACCCGCTTGGGCACGGTAGGTTCCATCGGGTCAAAGCTGCTCTTGGGACCTTGAGGATTAACCAATAAAGGATCCGAAATACTCCCATAGTAATCTTCGTGGTACCAATCGGCCGTCCATTCCCAAACATTACCTGCCATATCATATAGTCCGTACGGATTTGGTTCAAAAGACTTCACAGGCGCCAAACCCAAAAAACCGTCGGCTCCGGTATCCTTTAATGGAAATTCACCCTGCCAGATATTTGCCCTGAACCCATTGCTTTCCACAGGAGCAGCCCCCCATGGAAAGGACTCCTTTGACAGTCCACCTCTTGCGGCAAATTCCCATTCGGCTTCCGTGGGGAGCCGTTTTCCAGCCCATTCGGCGTAAGCCACTGCATCGTCCCATGCGATATGTACCACTGGATAGTCTTCTTTTCCAACAATGGTACTCCCTGGCCCTTGAGGGTGTCGCCAATTGGCCCCTTCTGTCCATGACCACCATTGGGCTGCATTGTTCATGGATACTCGCTGACTAGGTGGGTTGAAAGTCAATGAAGCAGCCACTAGGACTTCCTCAGGTGGTTTTGGTGTACCCGGAGGTAATTGCTTTTTAATTTCTTCCCAATCTGGCTTTTTCTCCGCAACTGTCACGTAGCCGGTGGCTTCCACGAATTCAGCAAATTGCCGGTTCGTGACCTCGGTTAAGTCCATCCAAAAACCATCTACTTTAACCTTATGCGCAGGCAGTTCGTCCTTCCTGCCTCGTCCGTCATGAGCACCCATTAGGTATTCTCCCCCTTCTATCCATATCATACCCTCGTGACTTACGTCCCCGGGGGAGTCTGGGGCACTAGCTGCGGAAGCAGTATTGGGGACAGAAAATCTGCCCGGTATATTATCGTGGCAGGAGGTTAAATCCTCCCCAATTACTTGATTAGATTCATTTTTCTCGCTTCCACAGGCTACCCATATCCAACAGATAAAGCAGCAAAGGAAACCACGGTTGACATTCATTCGCATGGAATAGTATTTCAGTTTTTGTTTCGAATTTAAATAACTCATCTCAATTAGTCTATGGAATCCCTGTTTTTTTGAATAATGAAATCGGAGAAAGAAGTTGGAGTAAGGTTCATTGAGGTTGTTATCTGCCTATACCATCTTTCTATACATCGTTATAGAAACGAAGAAAGACCAGCTTCATTGGTCTTCCAAATTGATACAAGCATACCTTTAAATATATATTCATAATTGTCAACATCATATGAAATTACTAGGAATAGTCTATTTAATTAATAATAAAAATCTATAAATACCAAATAATCAGAAAAGCCTATTCCAGCTGGATCGCACTTTTTGTTTGCTACTATTGTAAATCCTCCGTCACCGCTACCGCTATTTTCGAATCGGCCGTGCCATAGTAGAGATACCAGCGACCCTGATAGGGTACCATGCCCTCGATAAAACACACCCTGTTGATCTGACCATTGATTTCATAGTCTTCCTCAGGGGTGAGAAAATACGCTTCGCTACGGTCTATCACCTTATCAGGTGCTGTCAAATCAAACAAGGCCTGCCCTGCCGAATAGGTGCCTGGGGATAGATTTGGATCGCCACCCTCGTCTAGATTCATCCCGTTGTACAGAAGTAAAATACCGGCATCACGAATCAATGCATAGGGACCAGGTTCCACCAAACGACTGTCAAAATAGCCTGGACGGGGTTTTAAAACGGACTTCAGCTCCCCATCTTCTAATAAAGGCTCCCAATTGACCAAATCCAGCGATTTGGCCAGAAAGAGATCCGTATCCCCAAAGTACATCCAGTAATACCCATTGATTTTTTCGGCAATGATCTCTTCCCCCACCTGTCTAGCCACAATCGCACCGGACTTACTCCAGGTATCGGCAAAATCACCGATAAGTACACGCCCATATTTGTCCCACTTATGCAGGTCAGCAGACATGGCCAACATCAATCTCGCCGTCGTTCCATCATAGGAGGTGTACGTCATGAAATATTGACCGTCCGGCCCCTTTACGATACGAGGATCTTCCACACCCCCGTCCCACTCCAACTGTTTTAAACTATCATTTTCGGGATAAAATACCGGCTCGGGAAATTTCTCAAATCGTAAACCGTCACCGCTCGTTGCCAGACCGATACGGGAAGTCCCATTGTTTGACCCAATCAAATCCTCTGCACGAAACAGCAAAATTACCTTACCGTCCATCACTACCGCTGCCGGATTGAAAACGTCCTTCTCTTCCCACGCTACTTCCTCATCCAAAACCGGACAGACGAAAGTCAGCTTACCCGGTAATAATATGGGGTTGAGACTGTCAATTTTGACAAACGGTCCAAGTTGCCATTCACCTGGATCAATATGGGATTCTACTTGCTTTGACCCGGAACAACCGATAACGGCTACCGCAATAAAGAAGACCAAAGGTGGGTAATGGGCCCTAGAGAATCTAAAATAGGCGGAGAGATTGCGGTATATCATAGGAAACAAGGCTTGTAAGCAAAGGCTAATCTTCCAAAATTACCATTTCCACCCTTCTATTCAAAGTGCGACCTTCCTCACTTTGATTGTCGGCAAGGGGCTTGCTACCTCCATAACCGGCCACACGGATCCGGTCAAAGGCGATCCCATTTGCAACAAGTTGATCTCTGATACTACTAGCCCTATCCAAAGACAGCTTTTTGTTGAGTTCCACATTGCCAAAGCTATCCGTATGCCCCTCCAGGGAAATCTTCAACGTCGGATTTTGCGTAAGAAAGATCGTAATCACTTCTACCGCTTCGGCTGACTCGGAATCCAAAAAACGTACTCCGCCACGTTGAAACTGAATATTATCCAGAATCAGCCGATTTCCTGTTTGCGCAGGAATCAAATTTGGCATATCCCATTCACTTCCTGTGTTCTTCAGTTTTCCGGGCAAGTAGCCCTCTACCAATAGAACGGCCTGGCTAAGGTCCCCTTGGAATTGCGAGGACGGACTATCGATACCAAGATTTGCTATTCGACCACCACCCATAACAAGCAATTGGAAATTTGGGTAGACCTGGCCTATTCGCTGCTTCAAAGATACCCCGTCGGGCAAGTTTTTGGGCATGACATCCCTTTGCTCCTTATTTATGGGCTCTTCTTCATTTGCTACCACCATCGTATCCTTCTCAAAAAGCTGTTGTTGGACGGGCTGTGAACCCACTTCTGTAGCCTGCCCGATCGCCAACAAGAGATTGGCCTCCAATTGTTCGTCAATTAAAGCCTGTAGCCCATCGCCGATTTGAAAAATGTCGCCGTATCCCTCACTACTGCTGGTACTGGTCAGGTAAGACGTACCATTCCCAGAATCGGTAAAATAGGAAAGGGTAACCCCGAAGGTTTGCAGCTGAGCTACCGGCGAGGGATCGGTCCATCTCACAAATGAGTCGTCTAGGCGAATGGAAAAATAAATCTTTTGAAGGCTTTTTTCACCGTGCCCGTTAGATGAAAAATACAGCACACGCTGATCGGCACTCAAAAACGGTGTAAGCTCCTGATAAGCCGTATTGACCTCTGGACCCAAGTGCAGAAGCCGAGACCATGCTCCTGATTTGGTTTTTCGGGTGATGTACAAGTCTTCGTTTCCATAGGAATCAAAGGACTCCATGGACAGCACGAGGGTACTTCCGTCCGTACTTAAGCGTCCTGTTACTTGCTGTCCGGTAGGTCTGAAACCCGGAATTTCCACCCTTTTGGAGTCTCCCCAGCTACCATCTACCCACCGGTACAGGTAAATGCCTGGGGAATAGCGGTGTATACCGTGATAAACGTAAAGTTCATCTGATTGTGAAAACCCAAGCACTGCATCCATCCCATCCAAGGATAATTCCTGGTTACGACTGGCCACTTGGTATTCCCCAGAAGCACGCATTTTGCTTACCCAAATATCCCCTAAGTTTGCAGAACCCGGCGTATTTTCCGGGTGAAATGCCCGGGTAAAATACAAATCACCGGACGGAGAAAGAACAGGGTGAATTTCGTCGTAGGGTGAGTTGGCGCCGGTTATTGGAGTCATTTTTTGCGCCAGGATATTGGTGAAGACAAAAAAAGCAAAGACTATCGCTAGTTTTGCTTTTTTTAAATGCTGTATTCTGGATAAACTCATTTACTTTCCTAAAATTATCGCAAAAATCAAAGGGGCCACAATGGTGGCATCTGATTCGATGATATATTTGGGTGTATCCAATCCTAGTTTTCCCCAGGTAATCTTTTCATTGGGTACGGCACCTGAGTAGGAACCATAGGAAGTGGTAGAATCCGAAATCTGGCAGAAATATCCCCAAAGAGGCACATTATCCCGCTGAAGATCCTGATGCAGCATGGGCACCACGCAGATGGGGAAATCTCCCGCTATACCTCCTCCAATCTGAAAGAAGCCAACCGTGCTATCCTCTTGCGCATTTTCCGTATACCATTCTGCCAGAAACATCATGTATTCAATACCACTCCGAACGGTATGCACATGATGGATATCCTTGGAGATACAGTGGCCCGCATACATGTTTCCCAAGGTGGAATCCTCCCATCCGGGTACAATGATAGGCAGGTTCTTTTTAGCCGCTTCCAGTAGCCAGCTGTTTTTTGGATCAATCTGGAAAGAAGCATCGAGTTTTCCTGAAAGAAGGATCTTATAAAAAAATTCATGCGGAAAATAGCGTTCTCCGGCCTTATCCGCCTTTTGCCATTCCTCTAAAATTACATGCTCAATGCGTCGCATGGCCTCCATCTCTGGAATACAAGTATCGGTCACCCGGTTCATGTGGCGTTCGAGAAGCGCTTGCTCTTGTTCCGGAGACAAATCCCGGTATCCTGGAATTCGTTCGTAATAATCATGCGCTACAAGATTAAACACGTCTTCTTCCAAATTGGCACCCGTACAAGTGATAATCTGCACCTTGTCCTCGCGGATCATTTCTGCCAAAGAAATGCCAAGCTCTGCGGTAGACATGGCACCGGCTAGGGTGATCATCATTTTTCCGTTTCCGTCTAGGTGAGCGCGGTATCCTTCTGCCGCGTCAATGAGCGCCGCCGCATTAAAATGTCTGTAATGGTGCTTTAAAAACGTTGTAATCTCCATGGTCTCTTTAGTTGTTTCAATTGTTGTCACAAAAATACTCAGGCAGGCACTAACAAAAAAGCCCGGCGTTCCCGGGCTCTTTCCTAGTAACAAGGCAATTAATTAGCTTCCGGCTCCGCAGGCGCTGCCTCGGTGGCAGCTGGGGCAGGAGTGGCAGTAGCTGCGTCAGATTTGCTTTTGAAGTCGTCGTTTATTCCTTTGATTACCGATTCGGTCACATCCAATGCTTTATCCGCGTACCAGACACCCCCTCCACGCGTATAAGAAAGGATCATCTCCAAATCATTCTCCTTGGCGTATTTTGCCAAATACTCCTGTATCATGTCGTACACCTCATTGTAAAGACGTGTTTCGTCTGCAGACAGTTCCTGCATCAAGTTATCCCTAAAAGTAACCAAGTTTCTTTCTTTGGTTACCAACTCCTCTTCCTTCGCCCTCGCTTGGTTAATGGTCATTGTATTGGCAGATTGCTGAAAGTTGGTTACCTCACGCTCAAACCCTCTCGCCCTGGATGCCAGTTCCTCCTCAAATTTTTTGCCCTTATCGGAAATCTCCTTGGACTTGTTTATAAAAAAATCAAATTTATTGATCACACTGTCCGTATGAACGTAGGCGACGTTCAAATCCGTCATATTTATTTCTCCTGTTGACCCTTCTCCGGAGTCGCCGGAAGGAGCACTTGAATTGCAGCCTCCCATTAAAAGGCCTGCAAGGGATAGGATCCCTACTGCGTTGATGATTCTTTTCACTTGTTTTTACTTTTTTACGATTCGGGGCAAATATAAACAATCTTGGCTATCTACAAATTTAAAATTCGGGATAAACTGTTAAAATGCTTCCAAGCTTGTCTTGAAACCGACCTTTAAACCAAAAAAAAAGGATTCATTCTATTACCGTTAGTATCACTAGAAAAAAATTTCCTGCGCCAAGCGAAAGGTGTTTGCATGCGCTTCTACGATATCCCGAATACGTTCTGAATAACCTCCACCCATGCAGCACATAATGGGGATATGGTTTGTTTTTGCCAGTTGCAGTACCATCCGGTCTCTTTCCATACAGCCCTGCAATGAAAGGCCCAATCGGCCCAATTTATCCGTCTTCAGCACGTCTACACCACTCTGATAGATCATAAATTCAGGCTGAAAACTATCTATTAACGGCAACATATACTTCCTTAGCCTTTTGAGGTATTGGGCATCTTCTATACCATCCGGCAAACCAACATCCAAGTCTGAGACTTCTTTGTGCATCGGGTAATTGGATTCGCCATGCATGCTAAATGTAAACACCTCCTTCACATCCGTGAAGATTTCGGCGGTACCGTTTCCCTGATGCACATCTAAATCTACGATCAAAACCCTCGAAACCGACTTTGATTGCAGCAGGTAGTTGGCTGTAATGGCTATATCGTTTAACAAGCAAAAGCCCTCTCCCCTGTCCGAAAATGCGTGATGGGTGCCCCCGGCGACGTTCATTGCGATCCCATGTTCCAATGCATAGACTGCAGCTTGCACAGAACCATCCATGATATGAATTTCGCGATCCACGAGGGCTTTGCTCATTGGAAATCCGGTCCTACGTATCTCTGCCTTGGAAAGCTCAAGGGCAAAAAGTCGCTCTACGTAGTCACTACGATGGGAAGCCAATACCCACTCCATGCCCAATCTTCCCGGTTGAAAAAAATTCGAGGAAGTGACCGTACCCTCGTAAACAAGCTGCTCTGGAAGCAACTCATATTTTTCCATCGGGAAGCGGTGTCCTTTCGGTAAGGGATGCGCATAACAATCTGACCAAGCTATTTTCAACATGAGGATACCTTTTGACAAACAAACCTAGGATGCCCGCATTTGTTGGAAAAAAAGGGCAAATCAATCCTCCTCGGCCTCTTCTTCCTCTTCCGACTGGAATGAATAAAAGGTTTCGTCTAAAGTAATCGTATCGTTATTAAAATCTCGGACAAAATCAGCAATAACCGTCTCATCGATAGCCTCTATGTTGAGAGCTGCATCCAACCCTATCCCAAAATCATGGTGCGTATCCAAGTCGACAAATTCCTGTACTTTGACAGTCTCGTCCTCTTCCATCTCCATGATCATTTCTGTGATGAACCAGCCAATCTCTTCCTCCTCGTTCTTTAGGGGCTTGAGGTTCCCATTTTCATCCTCTTCGTAATGAATACCTTTGAAGTTGGGGAATTTTTTGGCGGCCTCGTGCTCGGCTATTTCGTACAATTCGCTTGCGTGATGAAGCCTAAGCGTATAGAGCGCTGCATCGTAAATTACTTCCTTGCCTTCGTATACGCCCAGGAAATAAAAATTTACAAACTCTTCTGAGTTATCTTCACTTGGTACTATCTTGAACGTCTTACCTGCGGACGTTAGTTCTTCTTTAAGGACTGCAATGGTTTCTGGGTCAAATCCTTTGTTTACTGCTTGCATGCTGGGGCCTTCGTTTAGCTAAAAGAAAAAGGGACTGAAAGGTTGAAAACACAAATCATCTAGTTTATTCAGCCCTATGGGTGTATAATTTAGTAACTTTTATCATTTGATGAAATGGAATCGCCGAAAAAAGACAACGAATTAATAAAAAAAATAATTTCGAGATGCGAAGGAATAAATCTGGATTTTAAACAAAGCATTAGTAATCAGCTAAAAATTGCCAAGACCATCGTCGCCTTTGCCAATACCATCGGAGGGACAATCGTGGTAGGCGTCTCTGATCAACGAAAAATTACCGGCATAGACCCGGAGGAAGAAAAGTTTATGCTCGACGCTGCGATTGCGCATTACTGCACGCCGCCTATCAACTACCACTTCCAAACCTATGAAATCTCCCAGTGGGGGGATGAAATGCTGGAGGAGGAAAAGTACATTCTGCTGTTGCACATTCCCGAAAGCTTAGCCAAGCCACATTACGTGGTGGACGCCGAAGGCAAGCGTACCTATTACCTGCGAAAGGAAGACCGAAGTGTGCCGGTAACGCCAGAAGGCTAAGGGAAATGAACTTGATTTAGTGGGATTAGGCTCCGCTCAGCCTTCGGAATTGGGGCCTTGAGCCTGGTCGAAGGGACGGTTCTTGCCGCTATCTGCCGAAGTGCTGCGAGTCCATCGCCTTGAATAGCTGACCCAAACTATTCAAGACGTTTTCAACCACTTCCTCATTTTCTACCGGTAATTTGAAAAAGGTTTGACCCGTTTCTTCATTCCTTTCGGTAAACGTCTGGGCAAGTTTTTTTGTCGTAGCAGGGTCTGCAAATGCCTTTGCCAACTGCGTCATCCAGTCAGGTGCGCCACTTCCCTGCACTGGTATTTCCTCAGGAGCACTTTTTTTCGAAGTCCTTGGTTTTTCCTCATCAAACAGCCCCATTTGTCTGCCATCAAACCCAAGATCACCGGGAGTATCCTGCGATTTCTGGTAGGTTTCCTTTATTTCCTCGGAGTCATTCAGTTCCGGTGAAAAAGTCTCCTTAGGGATCTCATCTACCACAGATTCCACACTATTCATGAACTGGCGGAACCTGTCCTCCTGCATCATAATCGCATCGTCTCCCCCATCTAGTACCCCTTCGGCCATTGTGGATTTAAACTTCAACACATCCAACATGCGGTGCTCTATTGTGCCATTTGAGACAAGGTTGATGATATTGACTTTCCTTTTTTGCCCCAGGCGGAAAATTCGTGCTATCCGCTGTTCCAAAACGGCCGGATTCCACGGAATATCCAGGTTAATCAAGTAAGCGGCAGATTGAAGGTTCAGGCCAACCCCTCCGGCATCAGTACTGAGAAACACCCTGGATTCGGGATCTTTTATAAAATTGTCCAAAAGGCTTTTTCGATCTTGGGAAGGAATACCACCGTGAAGATTTTCAAACCGGACACCCAAACCCTCCAGTTCCTTGGCAACCAGCCTCGTCATCCGCTCCCACTGACTAAAGATGACAACCTTCTCTCCGGGCATTTCAAATATTTCATCCAAAATCCCCATGAGTTCCGAAATCTTGGTATCGTGCCGGGTCTTTTGATCCAAGACGAAGGTGCTATCACAAACCATACGCATCATGTTGAGATTGATCATCAGCATTTGCCGATCCTTTTCCGGAAGAAACCCAATCTTTCGCCACCTATTCACCAACCGGCAAACGGTATCATAACATTCGTTGTGGACGGCTTGCTGTTCGTCGGTCATCGGTACGAAGAGGTTTTTGTCCTGCCGAAGGGGTAATTGGCTAAGTACCTTTTTCTTCGTTCTCCGTATCATCAAATCCCCCAAGATCTCACCGACTTTATTCAGATCCTTGTATCCAATTACCTTCGTAGTCACCGTATCAGTAACCTGGTGGTTGTATAGAAATCGAAATAGCGCACCCAATCGAAAAGGATCAATAAATTGCACAATGGAATAGAGCTCTTCCAGTTTGTTTTCAAGGGGGGTGCCCGTGAGGACTATGGCGTACTCAGAAGATAACCTCTTGATATTTTGTGAAATTTTAGTCTTCCAATTCTTTATCCGTTGGGCTTCATCGAGAATAATCAGATCAAAACCAGCGGCATTGAGCTCCTCTAAATCATAGCCGACAAGGTGGTGGCTTACGATATGATACAGGGCATTTTCGTTTGTGTACTGTTCCAAGCGTTTAAGCCTATTCCCTTCTATGACCTGTACTGCACTATCGGTGAACTTTTCAATTTCAGACTTCCATTGGTACTTCAGCGAAGTAGGACAAACTATCAATACGTTCTGAACATGAAACTCCTTATGAAATACCTCGGCCGCAGCAATGGCCTGTATCGTTTTACCGAGTCCCATCTCATCGGCGATCAACACCCTACCAGCTTCTAACGCAAAGCAAACCCCTTCCCGTTGATAGGGATGCAGTGTGGCCTTGATGTATTTAGCAAGCATACCTTGATCAATCGCCTCCTTTTGGCTGGCCAGCCAAGCCTTTCTTCTGGCCCTTTCCCGCAACGCAATGATATGCGACATGGCATCCTCGTAGCAGCGAAAGTCTGGATCCAATCGTTTGACCTCCTGAAGAAATACATCAAGTGCATGCAGCCTTGCCAATTTTACACGTCCGTCCGGGTAAAAATACGCTTTGCTTAAGGCGTTGATTTTTTGAAAATTAAATGACCCAATCCGAAGCATGACGGTCCTTCCCTCAGTGCCGTATTTCAGAAAAACGGAGCTATAGGGTGGCTCAAATTGCGCTGTTTTATAACGTCTTTTGAGATCTTTCTTCTTGGATATCTGCAGGATAACTGCCTCTATATGTTTGCACGTACCCAATCCATTGGTTTTAAAATCATAACAGGCACAGAAATTATTGTTTTGGCCAGCGTTCACCTGATCGGGATTGCTGCGGATTGCAACTTTGTAACTGGTACCTGAATCGAGGTTTTTTACCTCATAATCCGAAAAGACCGGATCCGAACCTAGATTGGCAATCTCAAAGGATTGCATGCCGGCATACTGCTTTCGCAACCCTATCTGCCACTGTTCTAGGGTGAGATCCTCAGGCTTGCGGTGATAGGGAATGGACGGCCTTTTCTTCTTTCGGTTTGTTGCAGAATTTTTGGACTTCAATTTGGATGAGTTGGCCATTGGTTAGGGTGAAATTAGTAGCAGAAAATCGATCAGCTAAAGCTAAGTAATAGTTTTTGTAAGCGCAACGCAATCTAACAATCCCCAAAAAAACACCCAAAACCTGCCTTTTAGGCTCAACGTCTTAAGCGACCCTCACCCAAGGAGATACCAAGTATTGAATTTACCAAGGAAAGAATCAAACTGAATAGCAGGGCCCACCAAAAACTGTCTACCGTAAACCCCCTGACAATGGAGGCCGCAATCAATACCAAAACGGCATTAATCACCAGCAAAAACAGCCCCAGAGTAACCAAGGTAATCGGAATGGTCAGGAAAATCAGAATCGGCTTAATCGTCATGTTCAACAAAGCCAACAAAGCCGCAATGATTATGCCGGTCAAAAAATCATCCACCTCTATCCCCGGTAAAATATAAGCGGTAAAAATGACGGCGAGACCGGCCACTACCAGCTGAAAGAGAATCCCAAGTATTTCCTTTGGCTTACCCATACGATTGACAGATTTTGGATGTAGATAATTTTCTTTGGTTGTGGGAGCAATGGCTCCCCTCAACCTCTAAAATATGAGATATATCACTTTATACGAAAAAAACCTTGAGTTTTTTCTTCTGGAATGCTCAAAGGGCTTAACTTTACAGAGTTTATTAATAACCGTAATAATTTAGTAAAGTGATTCTAGTCGTTCTATTTCTCCTTCATTGGTATTTCTCTCTCTTTTGTCAAAGTTTCTTTCTCCACCGATACGCCGCCCATCAGATGTTTCTGATGAACAAATACTGGGAGCGATTTTTTTACGTATTTACCTGGATCTGCCAAGGTTCTTCGTACCTTTCGCCTCGCGCATATGCCATACTCCACCGTATGCACCACGCCTACAGCGATACACCCAAAGACCCTCACAGCCCGCATCACACCGAAAATTTATTTACGATGATGTGGAAGACAAAGAAAATATACAACGACCACTTTACTTTCCGCGTCAAGCCAGAAGAACGGTTTTCAAAAGATGTTCCGGACTGGAATAAGTTTGATCTCTTTGCCGATACCATGGTGGTTCGTGTAGGATGGGCACTAGTCTATGTGCTTATTTATGTGCTGAGCATTAGCGTATTTGAGCTTGCAGGCACTCACTGGTGGATGTATTTCTTGCTCCCATTGCATTTTATGATGGGGCCTGTCCACGGTGCGATAGTTAATTGGAGCGGGCACAAGTACGGCTATGCGAACTTTGACAACAACGACAAATCCAAAAATTCCCTGTTTCTCGATTTTCTAATGCTCGGTGAATTATTTCAAAACAATCACCACAAACTTCCCAAAAGACCAAACTTTGCGGTTAAGTGGTATGAATTTGACCCAACCTATCCGATTGTCAAGCTGCTGCATGCTTCTGGTATCATAAAATTAAAGACAGCCTAACATCTAGGCCGACAAAATAAACCACCAAATCGGTGGTTTATTTATTTATAGGGATTATTGATTTAAAAATCACTCACTTTTTAGCATTTCACTGTATTTATTGATAAATATAGTCTATTTTTGAACCAACAAAAGTCCGGTATGTAACCTTCGATAAAGTACGCTGTCGTTGTTTTGTACTCACCGCCTATCGGTAGAGTTCCCAACTTGTAACCACTGAAAAACACCTAAACCACAAACAAAGATGAAAGAGCTAACTAGAGCAGAAGAACAGGTGATGCAGATCCTATGGGAAGTCGAAAAAGGATTTGTCAAAGATTTGCTTGCCAAAATGAAGGAACCAAAACCAGCCTACAACACGGTTTCCACCATTATCCGCATTCTGGAAAAAAAAGGCTTTGTAAGCCATACCGCTTACGGTAAGTCGCACGAATACTTTCCAATTGTATCGAAAGATGAATATCGGCGGTTTTCTATTGAAAATTTACTTTCAGGCTATTTCAACGGCTCGTTTGCCAAGCTGGCATCCTTTTTTGCCAAAGATGGCAACATGGATTCGCTCGAGATGGAGCGGCTTCTAAAGGAAGTCAAAGGAGAAGTTTTAGAAAGTGAAAAGTAACCTATCATCCACATCTTTTATCAGATAGTATGTTAGTCTAGGAAGATAATCGAACAAAAAAGGCCGTCGTGATCGATGGCCTTTTTTTCTTGAAGCGCATGCATCGCTTAAACCAAAAGCTCCTTTACGACCCTTCCCGCGACATCTGTCAATCTAAATCGTCTGCCTAGGTGCTTATAGACAAGCTTTTCATGATCTAGACCCAGCTGATGCAATACCGTAGCCTGAAAATCGTGGACATGAACCGGGTCTTTCACGATATTATAACCGAAGTCATCCGTTTCGCCAAAGACAAATCCAGGCTTGACGCCTCCACCTGCCATCCAGATGGAAAAACACCTAGGGTGATGATCTCTTCCATAATTTTCTTTGGTTAATTTCCCCTGCGAGTAATTGGTCCTACCAAACTCCCCCCCCCAGATCACCAAGGTCTCATCCAATAAACCACGCTGCTTTAAATCTGTAACCAGCGCGGCGGTTGCTTGATCGGTGTCTTTGGCCTGTGCCTTCATTTCCTTAGGCAGGTTACCATGCTGATCCCATCCTTGATGATAAAGCTGTACAAAACGGACTCCGTTCTCCGAAAGCTTTCTGGCAAGTAGGCAGTTTGCGGCATAGGTTCCCGGCTTACGGCTATCTTCGCCATATAAGTCAAAAATCATATCCGGCTCCGTGGATAGGTCTGTGGCTTCTGGTACAGCGGTTTGCATACGGTAGGCCATTTCATACTGTGCGATTTTCGCGTGGATTTCCGGGTCCCCCAAGCGTTCGAAAGAAAGGTGATTCAATTCCGCTAGACGATCCAGCATCTTACGCCTTTGCGCACCCGTCATCCCCTCTTGATTGCTAAGGTATAAAACGGGATCTTCACCACTGCTAAACTGCACACCTTGATGGATGGACTCTAGAAAGCCATTGCTCCATAACTTGGAATAAACGCCCTGACCATTTCCGCTCCCTTTGGAAAGCAATACGGTAAATGCAGGAAGGTTGCTGTTTTCACTCCCCAAACCATAACTAAGCCAAGCCCCTATGCTGGGACGATTGCCCTGTTGGGCACCTGTCTGAAAAAACGTCAGTGCGGGGTCATGGTTGATTGCCTCCGTATGCATAGATTTAACGATGCAAAGGTCATCCACGATTTTGGCCGTATGGGGGAATAGCTCGCTGACCCAAGCCCTAGCCTGGCCGTATTGTTGAAAATCAAATAACGAACCGACCAAGGGAAACGAAGTCTGACTGGAGGTCATTCCAGTAAGCCGTTGGCCTTGACGAATGGAATCCGGCAGTTCCTCTCCCCACATTTCCCGAAGCTTTGGCTTAAAGTCAAAGCTCTCCAACTGGGAAGGCGCTCCGTTCTGAAAAAGGTAGATCACCCGCTTGGCCTTGGGTGCAAAATGGGGAATCCCGGCAAGGAGATCCTCTTGTTGCCTTTCCGAACTGCCGTTTAAAAGGTCTGGAATCAGCAGTGAACCCAAAGCAACCGAGCCAAGGCCAAGGCTTAACTTGGAAAGAAAATGCCTTCGGTTGGTATTCAAGCCATGTTCAATAATTTCTTTTTCCTTAGTCATGATTTTGTAATCGCTTCTTCTAAATTATAAATTAAGCAAATCACCTGCATCAGCGCCGCTTGATCTACGTGATCTAGGGAGCCGTTTTGGGGAAATTCTCCCACATTCAGTATTTTTTGGGCTACCTCTGAATGATCGCGAAAATAGGTAAGCTGCTCTTCGTGGTAAGCTTCCAAAACCTTACGCTCACTATCGGATGGATGTCGGTTTACAATTAGCCGAAACGCCATTGCGAGCTTATCGGTACTACCAACTGTGGAGTCGCCCAGTAGGTTTGCCGCCAGTACCCTTGCACCTTCCAATACCATGGGATCATTCATCATCACCAATGCTTGCAGTGGCGTATTGGTTGTGGTTCGCTCGGGTTCGCATACGTCCCTGTTGCTAGCATCAAAAATGATCATACTTGGGGGAGGCAAGGTTCGTTTGATAAAGGTATACAACCCCCTGCGGTAAAGCTTATCTCCCTTATCTTGAATATAGGTACCCAAGAGACCAACCTTTGCACCCGTAGAAGCTGCCGCTTCCCAAAGTCCCTCCGGTTGATAAGGCTTTACACTGGGACCACCGATTTCCCCATTCAGTAAACCGCTGCTGGCCATCACCAAATCTTTGACAAACTCGGCCTTGATCCGTTCTCTCGGAGCACGGGTATACCATCGATTGGCGGGATCGGCATATAAGTCACTTTCATTTACCTCGGAAGACTGCCGATAGGTGGCGGTATGAACCAACTGCGTGACCAAACGTTTGATATCCCATCCATTTTCCACAAAGTCTGCGGCGAGCCAATCTAGCAATTCGGGATGCGTAGGTAATTTTCCCTGCATTCCAAAATCCCCCACTGTTTCTACCAAGCCTTTCCCAAAAATCTCCGCCCAAATGCGATTGACAAATACCCGTGCGGTCAGCGGATTATTAGGGTCAGTAAGCCATTTGGCAAGTCCGAGACGATTACGGGGATACCGATCCGAAAACGCCAAAATTGCAGCAGGCGTCCCGGGTTCCACCCGCTCACCGGGCGCATCGTAAACTCCTCGTTCCAATACATGCGTATTCCTAACGCTATCCCTCTCCCCCATGACCGACACAATAAGTCCGAGGGTATTTTTTTTGTTCACAAAAGATAAGATTCCGTCAATATCCTCATCGGTGATGTCGATTTTGGGGTGCTTTGCGTAAGTATCCGGCCCCCCAATATTGGATTCATGGCCCACCTCCCGAATATTATTGAAAAAGGCATATAGTTGAAAATACTCCTTTTGCGAAATGGGATCATACTTGTGGTCATGACATTGGGCGCATTCCATCGTTATGCCTATCATCGCTTTGCCAAACGTATTGGTCCGGTCTACCACATACTCCACCCGGTATTCCTCATCTATCACACCACCTTCCTCTGTAATTTTGTGGTTCCGATTGAATCCTGTTGCCAGAATTTGTTCCTTGGTCGGATTGGGGAGCAAATCTCCGGCAAGCTGCCAAGTCAAAAACTCATCATAAGGCAGGTTTTTATTAAACGCATGTATTACCCAATCTCTCCACGGCCACTGACTGCGATAATTATCGTCCTGATAGCCATGGGAATCAGCATACCGGGCGATATCCATCCAATGAACCGCCATGCGTTCTCCAAACCGATCGCTTGCCAACAACTCTTCAACCAACCGTGTATAGGCCTCCGGACGGTCATCAGCCAAAAATCGATCCTGCAGCTCCACGGAAGGTGGCAACCCCGTCAGATCAAACGACAATCGGCGAAGAATCATCTCTTTTGAGGCTTGTGCATTGGGCTTTAAACCACGTTGCTCTTGGGCTTCCTGTATGAAAAAATCAATTTCATTGTACGGCCAACTGCTTTCCTTCACGGTGGGAAGCGCTGCTTTGGCAGGAGATACAAAAGCCCAATGTGGCTCGTACCTTGCCCCCTGCTTGATCCACTTTTCAATAAGTGCCACTTCTCTATCGGATAGTGCCAGATTCGACGTTGGCGGGGGCATCTTCTCGAGGGGATCTGTCGAGACAATCCGATGGAACAGTTCCGAATCATCGGGGTTGCCCGCCACAATCGCATAACGGGAGGGATTGTCCTTAAGCACCTTGAAAGCATCGTCTTCGGTATCCAGCCTAAGGCCAGCCTCCCGCTTGTTCGCATCTGGACCATGGCAAGCGAAGCAATTGTCTGACAGGATCGGTCGGATATGTAGGTTATAGCTCACCTGATCGGGCATTCCGCTTTCCGCATTTTCCGGCCTTCCGCAGCCTTGCGCCAAAATAAAGGAAAATACGGCAAAAGCAGCGCTAGCATACAGCAACCTGCTTTTACGGAAATAATTCGGCAAACGACTGATAGGACAAATCATCAATTACGATTTTGTAATGGTTTCCTCCATATTGTACAGGGTATGTATTACCTGCATGAGCGCAGCCATATCCTGCACAGGCAGATCGGTGGGAACAGGTGAATCCCCTACCTCAAGCATCTTGGAAGCCATTGTGTTATCTTCTTCGTAGGCATGTAACAGTTCCCTGTGAAAATCGACCAATATCCCTAATTCACGATCATCGGGAAATCGCCCTACAATCCGGGCATAGGCCTCTCTAAGAGCCCTTTCGGTTTCCATCCCTTCCCTGAGAAGTGTTGCTGCAAGTACCCTAGAAGCCTCCAGTACCGTCGGGTCGTTTAACATCAACAAAGCCTGTAGGGGCGTATTGGTTCGCGTGCGTTCTACTTCACATACATCTCGATTGCTGGCATCAAACAGGATCATTGAAGGTGGGGGAACGGTTCTCTTGATGAAGGTATACAACCCTCTTCGATATAAACTTTTTAAGGAGTCTTGTCTATAGGATGCCAAATTACCCCTACCCGAAGTAGCAAGTTCCCATAACCCCGGCGGTTGGTAGGGTTTCACACTTGGGCCACCAATTTCCGGTACCAACAAGCCACTACTTGCCAATACCACATCCCGAATGTGCTCGGCAGGAAGACGCATTCTCGGAAATCGGGATACGAGTTTATTGTCGGGATCCCTACGCAACTTTTCTTCTGTAACGTAAGAGCTTTGACGATAGGTAGCCGACGTCACCAATGTCTTCACCAATGCCTTAATATCCCACCCGGACTCCATAAAATCTACAGCCAGCCAATCCAATAGCTCAGGATGTGTGGGCAAAGACCCTTGCATGCCAAAATCACCCGGGGTATCCACGATTCCTTCGCCAAAAAACTGCATCCATAACCGGTTTACAAATACCCTGGCAGTTAGTGGATTTTGTCTGTCGAATAACCACTTTGCCAATCCCAATCGATTGGCCGGATAGGTTTCTCCAAAAGATAAAACAGCGGACGGTGTACCAGGCTCCACGCGCTCTCCATGCGCTTCGTAGTCACCCCTTTCCAATACAAACGTTTCTCTCAAAGTATCCAAATCGCCCATAACGGAAACGCGTAAAAAACCCGTCTCTGACTCTAGGGCTCGGAAATTGGCCCCTGATTTTACATCCCCTATCAGGGATACTGCCAACGTGGTGGAGTCTGGTCTGTTGACAAAGGAAAGTATGTCCGATATATCCTCTTCCGTTATTTCCATCATGGGATGTTTGGCAGGACTTTTTCTGGAAAATCCCGGACTGGACTCCTCGATGCCGTATTCGGCCACCTGATTGAAAAAGGCGTAGAGCTGAAAGTACTCCTTTTGGGATATGGGATCGTATTTGTGGTCATGGCACTGGGCACATTCCAAGGTAAGGCCTAAAAATGCCTTTCCGACCGTATTTGCCCTATCGACCACATATTCCACACGGTATTCTTCGTCAATGGCGCCAGATTCCTCGGTGATTTTATGATTTCGATTAAAAGCTGACGCTAAAAGCGTTTCTTTATTTGCGTTAGGTAATAAATCACCAGCCAACTGCCAAGTGACAAAGGCTTCATAGGATAGGTTGTTATTAAAAGCATGAATTACCCAATCTCTCCAAGGCCACTGTGTGCGGTAATAATCATCTTGGTAACCATGTGAATCTGCATACCGGGCCAAATCCATCCATTGAACGGCCATCCGTTCACCGTAGGCTTTTTGGGCGAGCAAACGGTCTACTACCCTTTCGTAATGCTCCGGGGATGGATCTGCTATAAATGCGCTCAATTCTTCAACTGTAGGTGGCAACCCTGTCAAATCCAGTGTAATCCGACGTAATAGCTGCGCCGGATCGGATTCCGGGTTTGGATTAAGTCCTTCTCGCTCCTGTCTTTCCAGAATAAAGTAGTCAATTGGAAGCTTTGGCCATGAGGAGGCGGATACCTTTGGCAATTCAGCTTTAACTGGTGGAATGAACGCCCAATGTGGTTCGTATTTCGCTCCCTGCTGTATCCACCTTTCAATCAACTTTATTTCCCGTTCTGTCAAGGTTAAGTTGGTAGCAGGTGGGGGCATTACTTCTTGCGGATCTGTATCAATAATCCGCTGAAAAGCTATAGAGGACCTAGGATCACCCGGCACCCAAGCGTGACTCCCGGGACTATCCTTAAGCGCCCAAAAAGCCTCCTCCTCAGAGTCCAGACGCAAACCAGCTTCTCGCTTATTGGCATCCGGACCATGGCAGGCAAAGCAGTTCTCGGACAAGATAGGGCGAATATGGAGATTATAGCTGATAATCTCGGGTACATCCCCTTCTGAACGGTAAGGTGCTTCTTTCCCACAGCCGGAAAGGACGAGCAAACTACCAAAAACGGCAGCTGGAAAAACCCTTAAAACTTCCATTAGCATGTATATGTCACATCAATCACAAGATTTTAAAGATAAACATTTATCTTCTATTTTCCACTGATTATGGGATATGCGGTTTTCAATCTAAATCTTCACCATAGATACTAGCCCAACCTTTTTCGGATAGGTACCAAAGATAGCCGTCTTTGACCGTTAGGGGTGACTCAATATTGTTGTGATACAATTGTCCCGTACCTAGACCCTGTGGCATCGATGAGGCGTACGTGGCAGCAAATTGTGCAATGGCGTTTAAGCCGATGCTACTTTCCAATGCGGAGGTCATCCACCAACCAATCCCTGCTTCTCCTGCCAAACGTATCCAATCTGCTGTTGCCCGTATACCCCCAAGAAGGGTTGGCTTCAGAATTATGTAGGCAGGCTTTATAAGGTTCAAGAGAGCTTTTCTTTCGCCGGAATCCCCTATTCCGATCAGCTCCTCATCCAGTGCAATGGGAACGGGCGAGATTGTGCAAAGGCGCTCCAACTCACTCCATTGCCCCGCCTGAATCGGCTGCTCGATACTGTGAATAGCCAATTTTGACAATTTTTCCAGCTTTGCCGGAGCCTCAGCGGGAGAGAACGCCCCGTTCGCATCGACACGCAGCGTAATTTCCTTGCTGCCGTATCGCTGCCGCACTTTTTTGAGCAAGGCGTACTCGGTATCAAAATCTATTGCCCCAATCTTCATCTTGATACATGAAAATCCGGCAGCGATCTTTTCGTCTATTTGCCGTTGCATAAAATCCTCCGTACCCATCCAAACCAACCCATTGATGGGTATGGGGATATGTTCGTCATAAAAGCTATTGGGAAGAATTCGACGCTTTCCACCGTGAATCAGATCCAAAAGGGCCGTCTCCAACGCAAACCGGATACTTGGAAGCCGCTCGTCTACCAAATCAGCCACTTCGGCCATCAGCGTTTCCGGATCGGTGGAAAAAGTCACCTGCCCCAAACTATCACATACTTGCCGAAGGCATTCCTTAAAATCCATCCGATCATCCAAACTAAGTCCTACCAAAGGCCCGGCCTCTCCTATCCCAACCCAATTTGGGTAGCTAAGGGACCGAACGTGCAAAAGGTAGTTGTGTTTTTCCCTCAATACCCCTCTGGAAGTGCCTGCATCAAATTTAAACTTCAGGGTCAAGGGCGTACATGCCGCAGAAACCTGTATTCTTTCGATCTTATGATTCATTTATCTATTGAAAAACTATCCGGCAGCTATTTCTCAAATACAGGCAAAACCCAAACCGATAAAACCTGTATATTTGCCATCTATTTATCAAAACTAAGGATTTATTCCCATTGTTTACCCAAGCCCTTACCATGTCCAACGAATCCAATTTGAAAAAGTCAGATTTCTGGTATGAACTTCCGGAGAGTCGGATCGCTAAATTTCCTCTTCCCCAGCGAGACACTTCCAAGTTACTATGGTATAAAGACAAAGAAACTCGACACTATCGGTTCCACGACCTCCCATCTTTGATTCCGGCAGATTCCCTATTGGTGTTTAATAATACCAGAGTCATACCTGCTAGGCTGTTTTTTCAACGTGAAACGGGGGCATGGATTGAAATATTCCTCCTTAATCCCATTGCACCCTGCACGGTAATTCAGCCGGTAATGGAAGCGACCAAATCAACGACTTGGGAAACCATGGTGGGCAATCTGAAGCGCTGGAAGCCGGGAGAGGTATTGAAAAGCGAGGTCAATTTGGCGGGACGTATCATTAATCTAACCGCCACCTTAGTGGATAGAGAAAATCGTCGCGTAAAGCTTGACTGGGATCAGGGTGTTCCATTTGCCACCTTGGTAGAGGCTATCGGGAAATTACCGCTTCCGCCCTATTTAAATAGAGAACCTACGGAAGAGGACAGGGAAAGATATCAAACCGTGTACTCTGAGGTGAAAGGAGCAGTCGCTGCTCCGACAGCTGGACTTCATTTTACGCCTCAAATCCTAGATAAACTAAAAAATCAAGGAGTTACGTTGGAATATCTGACCCTGCATGTAAGTGCTGGCACATTTCAGCCCATCGCAGCGGAAAACCTAAAAGAACACGCCATGCATGGCGAACAAATGGTCTTTTCCCGTGAGAATCTCGACACTTTGGTAAAAGCTAAGGGAAAAATCATCGCCGTGGGAACTACCTCTATCCGGTCTCTGGAAAGCCTATACTGGTTTGGTGTGAAGTTGATGAAGGAAGGAGATACATCTTTCGTCATTCCCCAAACCTACCCATATGAACATCAAGATGAGCTACCATCGTATAAAGAGGTATTTGAGTTTGTCCAAGACTGGATGTATACACACAAGATTCAACGACTTGAGGGCGAAACTTCCCTGTATATCTATCCCGACTACCAGTTCAGAGTAGTGTCCGGACTGATAACAAACTTTCATCAGCCCGGATCTACCCTTATTTTACTAGTAGCCGCATTTACCGGTGGCGATTGGAAAAATATCTACAGACAAGCAATGGAAAACGATTACCGATTTCTAAGCTATGGAGACAGTAGCTTATTGTGGATAGCTAATTTTGGCGGAAGTGAATAATCGTTCCGGTATTAGTCGCCGCTGCCAAGTTTTTGAATGCCGTTAATCAATGCTTGGTAATACGTCCTTCCGACTGGAACTTTTTCATTTGCCACACATAATTCCTTGGGAGATATAGTGGCTATCTGCTCCAAGTTAACGATGTAAGACTTATGGATTCGAATAAACAGTTCCTCAGGCAAGATTTCTTCAAATTCTTTGAGAATATTACGCAAAGAGTACGTTTTTTTAGCGGTCACTAAAGTGGTGTAGTTGCCATCTCCCTTGAGGTACACGATATCGGGATAAGCAACTTTGGTAAGGCAACCCTTGTCTCTGATAAATATCGCATTTTTTATCAAGAGATCCTTGGTGTTGAGATGCATGCCGTTGGTACCATTAGTCGCAATAACCTTCAGTGTTTCGTTGATTTTCATATGGTTGCTCATTAAGGTAAATCAGTAACATAACCACCGCATTACGGGATTGTTTTCGCGATATTAAAATTTCGGATATCCTTGTAAAAGAAAAACAAAACAGCCAAATATTGGACTATGATCACCCAGGATAATTCCGTCACGGGTACGCTTTGGTAGGCGGCATAGGAAAGAAATATACAAGCTGACCATACATGCATGACTTTATAGTTCGTAAATACACTTATCCCTAAGGGAAGAATGATATACCAAGGGTGTACCACCGCATGCAGTAAAAGGTAAATCAGGTAACTAATAACAGTTAACTTATAGATATTCAGTTTAATACGAAACGAAACCCCTAAAAAAAGAATAATCAATCCCGCTACGGCTGACAGTGCGGGAGTAACGTATCGAATCGGGTTATAACCTAACCAGTATATAGAAAAATCTCTAATCAGATAATAGATCGAAGCGTTGAATTCAAATTTTCCATAATAAAGCCTAAAGCTTGAAAAAAAAGATTCTTGAAATGGATAAATAGGAAACATACAACACCCCAATATCAACAATAATCCGAACACATAACTGAATAGTCCTGCATAGGAGCTATTCTTGGCAAGAAGCATTGGGGCAAGCAGCAAAGGCGTCAGCTTTATCGATATCGCAAACCCAAACCAGCTACCTGACAAGAAGGGTCTTCGATTAAAAAACCACAAAGAAATTAGGAGACTAAGCAACATCAGACCCTCGAAGTGCAGGTTTCCGGCTATCTCTAAAATAACCAATGGGTTCAGTAAATAGAGCAGTAACCTCTTGGGGGAAAGCCCAAGTTGACCAAGAAGTCTTGACATCATCCATGCTATCAATCCCTCCGAAAGTATTAACATGACCCGTAAACATATCAAAGCTTCAAATACACTCGAATTCCCAACAAGAACCGAAAAAGCAAAAATCAACTGATTTACAGGAGGGTAAATACTGAAGTAATCCGGTGAATTTAATAAGGGAAATAAGGTGGTTAAAAAGTGGATATCACTAAATTCCTCTTGGGCAATAAGTGTCTCTGGGGTAAATTCATAAGGACTGATGCCATGCAAAGCAAGGTATCCATCCCAAAGAAAACGAGCAAAATCTTCCGAAAGTGCCGGCCAAGACCCCAACAATAGAACTCTGGCCAAAAAACCAAGGGCGACAAAATACCGAATCGATCCGATGTCGGATTGTGCCAGGCGGTATAAAATCAAAAAAGAACCGAAGCTAAGGCCATAAAGAAACAAAAGATGCAACGTCTGATCTCTCTGTATTCCGTAACCCAATACCCCAATACACCCCAAAAACACTAAAGAGGTGGCTAAAAAGCGCATAGAAATGCCTTTCATAATGCCAGAAGCTTCCCTCTTAAACAACAAAGATCCTTGGATTTATTCCTATTTCGATAGTTCACCTGAGGCACTGCCTTTCTTTTTCCCTCCGTTTTCCCTTCCGATCCACCTCTCAAAACTTTCACATTATCAAAAGAAATGATTTTACGTGGAAAATCGCTTACAAAACTGCAAACCCCTCCAACCCTGTGAGACCAATAACCGCTCCATTCGAGCTCATCAAATCGACCGAGTTGGTTTCTATTAAAAACTCCAAAAAATGGGATACCCATCACCTGGAAAAGTAACATCTTTATCCCGCAATGGATATCCCAATAGTTCATAAGAGCGTAGATTGTTCCGGTAAATCAGAACCTTCGTCTTGCTGCAACGCTTTTTTCACGACGTCATGCGGGTATTTAAGTGCGAGTTCCCTTATATCGTACGTAAACCGACTGTAAGCTTCCTCCCAGAGTCTTCGCTCTTCTTCAGTATAGTCATAAAATCCCTTGCCGTTAAAAACCCCATTTCCTCCCTCTTCCACTATTTTACTGATCAGCGCATTGGGCGCCTGAGCGTTACTCAAAGTCGGAAAAAGCTCCTTCATCACCGTGTAGTATGCACCAATTCCGGTAAAATCCATCCACCGAAATACGCCAACCATGGGAATAAAATATCCGGCTACATTTCTACAGGCCCGATCCACATCTTCTACCGTCGCATAATCTTCCTGGACCAAGTGAAGCGCCTCCCGGTACATCGCATACATGAGTCGGTTCCCGATAAAACCTCGAATATCCTTTTTGACAAGTACGGGCTCTTTGTCCCACTTCTCAGCCAGTTTGTACAGATAATCCGCAATTGACCGGTCACTTTGTTCACCACAAATGATCTCTAAAAACCGAGTAGTATGGGCTGGCTGCATCCAATGGAGCCCAAAAAAACGCTGCGGGAAGGATACAAATCGCTGAAGATCAGAAATAGGAATTGCAGAAGTGTTGGAAGAAATTATGGTATCGGTACCAACCACTTTATCTATTTTGTTAAATACCTGCCGTTTTATATCCAAGTCCTCCTTCACCGATTCAATCACGATCTTAGCCGGACCTAGGGTGTCAAAATCGTCGCTTAACGTCAGCCGGGCAAGATAGGCCTCGGGCTTTTCCGATACCAATCCCTTCTGCCAAGCAATATCCAAGTACTCGCGGATACGTTGGAAGCTGATTACTACATTTTCAGATACTGGCTCTACTCCGATCACCGGATGGCCCGAGATGAGCATGCATACTGTAATACTGCTCCCCATTAGCCCAAGACCCACCATACCTACCGGTATCTCTCCGGGCTCCATCGAATAGTTCATTTATAAATCCATTATTTTTTCCAACCTCTAGCTCCAGACAAAAAACTAGTCCAACTTAACTACTTGACCTGATCTAACCGATTCGTCGCAAGCAAAAGCAATACGAAGACTGTTAACCGCATCCGTCATATGATCGGAAAGATCGATATTTTCCCGGATAGCCCGTAAAAAATATTCCTGTTCACGCTTACAAAGTTCGTTGTGATCGGGTTCATCTGTGAGGTCAATCCACTGGTCTTCTTTCGCAAACTTTTCATCTGAGTTCAGATCCCCACTATGAACCAGCAGCGACTCTGTCTTGGTATGTGCCTCAATACTGTCGGATTTACCTGATCCCCCGGCATCCTTGGCTACAATGGAAACTGACCCCAAAGGCCCGAATACGTCTTTGATAAAAAACGCCGTCTCACTTACCATGGGGCCCCATCCGGCCTCATACCAACCTACTGAACCGTCCTCAAATCGGATCTGCAGATTTCCATAATTATAATTACCAGCGGGGATCTCTTCCGTTAAACGAGCACCTATGGCATACACCTGCATGGGTTTGGAGCGCGTCATCTGACACATAACATCGATGTAGTGTACACCACAATCCACAATAGGACTAAGCGACTTCATGAGATTACGGTGGAGGGTCCACATGCTTCCCTCGCTTTGTTGGTTAAGGTTCATCCGCATAACCAAAGGTTTGCCCAATTTGTGGCTCTCAGCAATAAATCGCTCCCAAGAAGGGTGATGTCTTAGTATATAGCCCACTACCAGTTTTTTTCCATGCCTATTTGCAGCATCTACCACTCGCTGTGCTCCTTCCACTGTATCCGCCAATGGCTTTTCAACGAAAACATCACATCCATGTTCTATGGCATAAACAGCATAAGCCTCATGAGTATCAGGGTAAGTAGATATACTCACTGCATCGGGTTTGGTAATCTCCATTGCTTGGTAATAATCGTCGAAGAGTGGGTAAGCACCTCCTAGCTTCTCATTTAATACCTGCTTTGACTTACCCCCTGAAACCAATCCAATAATCTCAAAATCAGGAAGTTGATGATAGGCTAATGCATGGGAAGAACCCATATTTCCACAGCCAACTACTAAAATTCTTACGGTTTTTTTGCTTTGGGTCATAAACGATCTCATTTAAAATTTGCGCTACCAATCGCCCACATTTTCGCTTTCTAGCGTTTAAATTTAAAAAAAATGACGCTTCTTCACCATCAAAGAGAAACTAATTTAAAAATCTATTTTTTTCCACTTTCGCCATCACACTATTCAAATCGATATAGTGCCACCGATATAAGGTAGAACGGAGTTTAACAAAAAAATAAATTTTCAGATCAATCACACAATATATCCGAATATGTAATAGTAAAACATATGGCTATCGACTAGGAAAAGGATCTAATTTTGAAAACGCTATTGTTTGTTAAAATCAATTTTATAAATTTGTATAATCAATCTTAATTTACGTTATTATTATGGGAAATATTAAAGAGTTTGTTAAAGAGTACAGCCAATTATTGGCCAACGAGTCACCTTTTGTTTATGAAGATGAAGATGGAAAGCGATATAAGTCGGTAGAAGAGGCTTATAAAAGCGGAAAAAAAGTAGCTATCAAAAACTCAAATGATTCAGCTATTGAATATTTGAAGGGATTGGGGATTGAATCTAAAGCAGATGTTTCCAAGTTTTTTGAACTGCTTAGCCACATTTTTGGAATGGATATCGGTAAGAAGAGCGGTACTCGAACTAGAAGAACTTATTCCAACGAGGAGAAAGCTGCATTGATGGACGCTTGGCACAAGGCTGATGCTGCAAATATGAGCAAAGTGGACTTTTGCAAAGAGAACGATATCACCTATCAGACTCTGATGAAATGGCTGAGAGAAGCTAAAGGGTAAACATCATGGCCGATCATTGTATCGGCCTTTTTTTATCTATCTTTTTTCGCTATTTTTCGTTTCTATGCTGATTTCAAAAAGACCCCTTATATTCTGGTTGATTGCCCTTGTGTTGGCGCAAGGATGCCAAAGGGAAAAAACAGACTGGGTATCCGAGTATGCTGCCAATAAAGAAGTGGCAGATTATATGTTGCAATTTCAGGGACGAGGGGCAGTTACCGACCCCAATTCCGCGCCTTCATCTCCCGAAGATGCGCTTTCTCTTTTTAAGACTGCCGCCGATCTGGAAATCTCTTTGGTTTTGGCAGAACCTGATATCGTGCAGCCGGTCGAATTGAATTTTGACCACAAAGGACGACTGTGGGTAGTTCAATATAACCAATACCCCTACCCCAAAGGACTAAAGGTGACCTCTATCGACAACCACACGCGCGTGACCTTTGACAAAACTCCTGACGCCCCCCCAAAAGGAGTAACAGGTGCAGATAAAATCACTTTTTTTGAAGATACCGACGGGGACGGCATTTTTGATAAAACTACCGATGCCATTACTGGGTTGAATATCGCAACCTCTGCCTTAATAGGCAGGCAAAAAATCTGGGTCCTAACACCTCCCTATCTGCTCTCCTATCCTGATACTGACGACAACGGTATTCCGGACGGTGACCCGACGGTACATGCTTCAGGATTTGGATTGGAGGATACACATGCTGTTGCAAATAGCTTGACATGGGGACCTGATGGTTGGATTTATGGTGTGCAGGGAAGCACTACAACCGCCAATATCACTACCAATAGAAATAAAAATGTGCGCTTTCTGGGGCAGGCTGTTTGGAGATTTCATCCTGAAAGCGACATGTTTGAATTGTTTGCCGAAGGTGGGGGCAACAACCCATTTAACTTGGAGTTTGACGCAAAGGGAAGAATATTTTCGGGTTCTAATGGTTCAGATAGGGGCCCCTATTACAAGCAGGGTGGATATTACATCAAGAGCTGGGGCAAACACGGTCCGTTAACCAATCCCTACGCCTTTGGTTTTTTACCGAATATGCCTTTGGATGGCGAAAAGAAACGTTTTACCCACGGCATGATAAGGTACGAAGGGGATTTACTTCCCGAGCGATATAAAGGCAAGTTATTGGCATTGAATCCGCTGCATAATTATGTTCAGTTGACCCGTTTGGAGCCCTTTGGCTCTTCCTTTCAGGCGATCGACGAAGAGATTTCCCTGGCAGCCTCGGACAAGTGGTTCAGGCCCATAGATATCAAAACCGGGCCCGATGGGGCTGTTTATATTACCGATTGGTATGACAGCCGCCTGACCCATGTGGATCCTAGAGATACCTGGCATAAAAGTAGTGGAAGGATATACCGTATAAGTTCGAAAGGACAAAAACACGGGTACACCACAGGAGATCTAAGTCAGCTTAGTACCGAAGCGCTCGTTAAGTTGCTTTCCCATAAAAATAAGTGGTACCGGCAGCAGGCGTTGCGCATCTTTGGAGACCGAAAGGACACGGCCGCCATCATTCCCTTGCAAAACCTTGTGAAGATTTCCAGCGGTCAGCTGGCGCTGGAAGCTTTGTGGGCACTTCATTTATCTGGAGGATTGCAGGAACCTCAGGCCATTGAAGCGCTGTCCCATCATGATCCTTACGTCCGAATGTGGACCGTACGTTTATTGGGGGATCGGGTAGTCATTAGCGATGTATTAGCACGCAAGATCGCAAATATAGCGCTCTCCGAAGTTGAGCCGGAGGTATTAAGTCAACTAGCATCCACTGCCAAGAGGCTTCCTCCCGAACATGCCCTGCCCATCATTGAGCAGCTTATGGCGCGTAAAGACTTGGAAGATGATCCCGATATTCCGCTCCAGATCTGGTGGGCAATCGAAGACAAAGCCAATGAAGACAGGGAGGGAGTATTGGCGCTTTTCAGAAATAATGCTGCTTGGCAGATGCCCCTGGTCAGCTCTACGATCGTCAGTAGACTGGCACAGCGGTGGACGATGTCTGGTACCCCCCCGGATCTACAGGCCTGCGAACAGCTCCTGCAGTTCGCTGCAAACGCGGATTCAGAAGCACGGGTAGTCGATGGGATTATGGAGGGGCTACGGGGAAACACCGCATTGCATCTTCCGGAAAAATTGCAGAGCCGCGTCAATCAAATCATGCGCACAGCCGGGGATGCGCCCCTCACGCTTGCGATCAGACAGGGGGATGCCGACGCGTTAAAGGAAGCAAAACGCATCCTCGAAAGTACTGAAGCTCCCTTATCCCTTCGTCTTTCCTATATCGGCCTGATGGGGGAAATCCAAGCGCCTGAAATGGAGCCCGTATTGTTAACTATTATCCAAAAAGATCCGTCTTCGGCTGTCAAACAAGCTGCGATACAAGCATGTGAATCATACGACAACCCTGTGATTGAAAAAACAATGGCCGAAATATACCCTTCCATCCGGGCTGATTCCTACGTGAGGGAGGCAGCTATTCACTTATTTTCGGTGCGTATAGAATGGGCAATGGCGTTTTTCAGCCAAATAGCGGAAAGCCGTACCATCCATGCTACGGATGTTCCCCATTTATTGGCAAGAAAATTTTTGCTGCTGGAAAATGAGGAAATAACCGAACAGGTGAAAAAATACTGGCCTACAAGTATACCCTGGACTGCGGAGAAGAAAAAGACCGAGATCCATCGGCTAGGAAGTGTATTATCAAGAAATGGCGGAGACCCATCCGCTGGAAAAATGGTCTACCGAAACAACTGTCTTTCCTGCCACCGATTCAAGGATGAGGGTGGGATCATAGGACCTGACCTCAGCGGATATGATCTTTCCAACAAAGACTACTTATTGTTGCATCTAGTGGACCCTAACGCAGATATACGAGAGGGTTATGAAACCTATCAATTCCAAACAACGGATGGTAGAATTCTTGAAGGAAGAATTACCAAACAGGAAGGAAACACCATTTATCTGCAACCCACATACGGTGGAAAGGGTATTGTATTGCCGGAAACAAAAATCAAATCAAGCAGCATCGTGCAGTGGTCGAGCATGCCTGAAGGCATATTGGAAAGCCTCAGTTCACAAGAAATTCAGGACTTGGTGGCTTATCTTGAAAGATAAGCCACTTTTTACGATCTTTCTCCCAATAAAGGAGAAGGAATCGGTTGTGTCCTTCGCTTTAATCCGAATCCTTCAATCGCATACTTTCTTAGGTGTTGCTCCATCTCATCCACTTCATCGGTCAATAGAAAAAGGTCAACATCCTGTTTGCTGATAGTACCCACCTCTGCCATATGCAAAATGTGTTGATAAATGTGTCGGTGAAATTGAGTCCCCATTAGAACAATCGGAAAACGTTTAATGACTTCTGTCTGTATTAAGGTAAGGGCTTCGAAAAATTCATCCAGCGTACCGAATCCACCCGGAAAAACTACAAAGCCAAAGCTGTATTTGGATAATAACACCTTACGGACAAAAAAGTACTTGAAATTCATATAGCGGTCTAAGTATTTGTTCGGAAACTGTTCAAATGGCAGCACAATATTGCATCCGACCGATTTTCCGCCCACATTTTTTGCCCCACGATTGGCGGCTTCCATAATGCCCGGTCCTCCTCCTGTCATTACAGTAAACCCAAGCCGACTCACGCGTTCCCCTACGTTGATGCCCATCTGATAGTAATCATCTTTTTCTTCAAAGCGGGCGGATCCGAACACCGTAATACAGGGTCCTACGAAATGCAGGGTCCTAAAGCCCCGCACAAATTCAATCAAAACTTTCAAGCTGAACTTTAGCTCTTTAATCCTACTTTGAGGCCCCGCAAAAAATGCCTCCTCCTCGGGATTTACCAACGGTATTATACTTTCTTCCTGCTTTTTTATCATATCTGCTCCAAATTTAATCGTTTACTTCAAATCGTTTCAAAAATTGGCGTTTTTTATAAACGCATAAATGACGATGTGGTTATTTTAGGCAGTAGATTTCCTCCCAGTTTTGTGTCCGAAAATACCCGCCACCTTTGATGATTAGTCACATCAGGAATGACTATAAAGAAAATCACCTCTTTTTAGGGACGTGATTGATTGAATGGTATGAAAAAGAGTTAACAATTGAATTTAAGTATATTTGAAGCAAATCAAAGATCCGGCATCCGTATGTATCCAACAAACTACAGTCTATCAAGGGCAATCCGCATGTTACTGGTCATATTTGTTATTCCTCTATTCGTAAAGGCACAGGAGCCGCCAAAAATCCTCATCGCCTATTTTTCTTCTACCGGAAATACGCAATCCATGGCCGTGGCCGTAGCCAAAGGAGCCAGCAATTTCGGTGGGGTTACCGTTCAGGTAAAGGAAATCGCATCAGTGACCGATGAGGATCTAATAAGTGCCCAAGCCATTATCTTAGGTTCGCCCGTATATAATGCCAACGTACCCCCAAAAGTACAGGAATTCATCAACTCTTGGCCATTTGAAAACAGACCCTTTTTCAATAAACTGGGAGCTGTTTTTGTCACAGGTGGTGGATTCTCCATCGGGGAGGAAGCCGTGATGTTCAGCCTTATCCGAGCGATGATGATCCATGGGATGGTCATCTTGGGAGGAACCGAGGTAGAAGCGGCCTTTGGTGCCTCTGCCATAACGGGCGAAGGGCCCTATGCAGCGACGGAGGTTCAAGAGGTTTTTTTACAAAAAGCAGAAGGTCTGGGACATAGAGTGGCCCAATGGGCTAGCCGACTTGACAAGCCAACTACTCCCTGACCGGTTTGGCTCCAAGCCTTTCAACCCCTGCCCATATAAGGCATTTGATTGGCCATAATGGTCATAAAGGGGACATTTGTGTCTGCTGGTAAACTCGCCATATAAGCAACCGCCCGCCCTACATCGGCCATATCCATTGTCGCTTCCGGCTTAACCGAACCATCGGCCTGTAACACTCCTGCCGACATTTTCTCCGTCATTGCGGTAGCTGCATTGCCCACATCGATCTGACCACAGGTAATCCCAAACTGCCTACCATCCAGAGAGGTAGCTTTGGTGAGTCCCGTTACCGCATGTTTCGTAGCCGTATAGGGAACCGACAAAGGTCTGGGAACATGCGCGGAAATGGAACCGTTATTGATAATTCGGCCCCCTTTCGGATCCTGCTTTTTCATGAGGCGAAATGCCTCTTGCGTACAAAGAAATGCTCCCGTCAAATTGGTATCAACCACCCGCTGCCATTCAGCCAATGACAGATCCTCCAAGGGCATGTACGGTGCATTTACTCCGGCATTGTTAAAAAGAAGATCCAATCTTCCAAAAGTCATCTCAACCTTCAGAAAAAGGGCCTTGACGTCTGTCAGAGACGTAATATCCGAAGCCACTACCAACGTCTCCGCCCCCAAACAGCGCGTAGCCGTTTCGATTAGATTTGCTTCCCTTCTCCCGGCAAGAACCAGGCTCCAACCAGCTTCACTCAAGGCGATGCATACAGCCCTACCTATGCCCGAACCAGCACCGGTCACTAAGGCCACTTTTTTTGTTTGAATCATTTTTGCTTCTTAAAAACCAGAAATAGTCTCCTCTTCGATGTAATTACGGATGATCTCCTCCGTGGAGGTATCTTTTACAAAACCAAGCTCCAATGCTCTCTTAGGATCAAAATTGGGTGGCCATGTCAATACAATCCCCTGCAAAAATGCATCCGGCTCGTAAACCGCCCGTTCGGCGATCTCGGTGCCGGCCACGTTTCTCAGGCTCGATAATAAATCTCCCACAGAGGCCGTAATTCCCGGAAGCGTAATGATTCGGTCATCCCCTAGACAATCGCTCGATAAATTGGCTGCGTGAATAAAATTCTGAACCACCCTTTTTGGAGACAAAAGCCAAAAAGCTGAATCCTCCGATACCGGATAAGTGGCAGACACCCCATTCAAAGGCTCCCGGATGATACCACTCAAAAATGAGGAAGTAGCCGCATTAGGTTTGCCGGGCCTCACAGTGATCGTCGGCAACCGGAGCGTTCGGCCGTCGACGAATCCGCGGCGGGAATAATCATTTATCAGCAATTCAACTATGGCCTTTTGGGTACCATAAGAACTTCTCGGCTTGGGCGCTGTCGTATCCGCCACGACCTGTGTTACGTCTCCGCCAAAAACACCACAAGAGCTCGCAAAGATTAGTCTTGGTTGGTGAGCCAATTGCCTACAGATTTCCAATAGCTGAAGGGATCCATGCAGGTTTACTTTCATGCCAAGATCAAAATTTTTCTCGGCCTCCCCACTTACCACGGCTGCCAAATGAAAAACCAGTTCCGGCCTTTGCTCCAGCACTGGACGGATGACACTCTCTTCGCTGAAATCCCCGACGACAAAGTCAAAATGCTCCACATGGAGCAACTCCTCGGGAAACGCTCTATCCATCAGGGTGATTTTGGAAATTTCCCCCTGTGCCAAGGAGCCTACTTTTACCAATTCTCGGGCCAATCGGCTTCCTACAAAGCCTCCACCTCCAATGACTACTGCATGCATATCGTTTAGTTAATTGAGTTTATGGTTCATTTAAATTACGCAAACGGAAATAGCCAGGCCATCAACATCACCTGCAAAAGTCCCGCCACACCGATTAACCCCAAGAGAACCGTCCACGTCTTAAGGGTCTCCTTCTCCGAAAAACCGCTCATCCGTGCCACCACCCAAAAGGCACTGTCATTCATCCAGGACAGAAACACCGAGCCAAACCCCATAGCCAAAAGCAAATAGATGGGATGGAATTCCATTTCCGGACCCACTTGCATGATTCCGGCCATAATGGACGAAGCAGCAATCATGGCTACGGTTCCCGAACCCTGCGCTGTCTTGAAAATCGCTGCAATCAGCCAAGCCAACGGAATATAGTGAATATGGAAATCCTCGGCAAGCAATTTGATCCCATCGCCAATGCCCGTATGACCGATCATGGCTCCGTAGGCTCCTCCTGCACTTGTTATCAAAATAATCATGCCCCCTATTTCCAAAGGCTTATTGACTTTTTGCCAAAGCTGCGATTTGCTCAAACCCTGTTGCCTTGCCCATAACAAGACGGCAATAGCAGCTCCCAAGGCCATGGCCGTATTTTTATTCCCCAAAAACGCCACCCAGCCAGGAATCTTTTCTAGAAGCACGAAAACCACTGAGGAAAGCGCAATCAAACCAACCGGTATTATAATGGGGGAAAGTGAAAAGAAGGTGCCCGGGAGGGAATTTTGCGTCGTTTCATAGGACCTTTGGAGGCGAATGGGTAATGGCATGTGCTCATTTATCTTCCTGCCGACTATCCACACCAAGGCAGCCGGTATTATACCCGCAGCCAAGCCCACCAAGATAACCAAGCCTAGGTCTAAGGAGAGCGTTTCAGCCATGATAAGTGGTCCCGGAGTGGGAGGTACTATGCTGTGATTAATCACCGCACCACCACCTATTGCCAGAACATACCATACATAGTCTTTTCCGGTTTTACGGGCAAGCGCAATGCCCAAAGGAATCAGCAGAAAAAAAACGGTATCGAAAAAAACAGGAATGGCTAGAATAAAGCCACTCAATAGCAGCGCAAACGCAGCCCGTGATTCTCCCAAATAATGAAGTAGATCATTCACTATTCGCTCTGCTGCTCCACTTTCCAACATGGCAGCTCCAATGATGGCGGCAAGCGCTATTACCCAGGCGATTTTTCCAGCCATTACTCCAAATTCGATCATAGGCAATTCAAGTGCCGTATTGATCCAGCTTTGACCAGGAAGTAAGGCAAGGCCCGGCGTAAACATCCCTACATAAAGTGCCGCCAAAATCAAAGAGAAGAAAGGATGCACCTTCAGTCTTCCGATCAGCAGCATAACCAAAAGCATACTGGACAAAAGAAGGAAGAATGGCCAATAGACAGAATGTACAATCAAATTCATTACCTAAAGAAAGAACAAAATCTACTAAAGACCAAAAAAAACCAATATCTGCATAGCCCCGTTGGGCCTGAGTTTAGTTTCCGGTTGGCAGCATATTCCGAATACCAGAAATCCGCCAGTTCCCCTCGCGGAAAACGGCGATAAACGTGCTCCACATTTTGCGGGGATCTCCTCCACTGACTGGCTCGATTGTGTAGCGCGCATCTACCAACGCCACCTTCTCATCCAATAACCTGATTCGCTCTACAGATAAAGTACGTTTGCCTTCGTTAATCGATGAGCTTCGTTGCATGCCGTCTACTGCCACCCGTAATCCCAGCCTCCACTCTCCTGAGGAAACGAGCTGGTCAATATCTTCGGTAAGAATCGACTTGAGTAGCAGCGTATCCTGGTTCTCTCTAGCTTTTGAATAAAGGTCAATTAACTGCATGAGCTCTGTAGCAACCGCCGGTGGTACGGATGCCTCCTGTGCCTGTACCGGAATCAGCCAAGCAGTTTGGATGACACCCATCACTATCCAAAAGTATTTTTTGATCATCTTATAGGTTATTTTGTCAATCGCTTCCGAACACCCTTCCTAGCATACCGCCTACTTACTGCTTGGCATCCCCCGGTTTGGCCTGATAAAGCTCCAACCCAATAGAGGTTCTCGGTCTAAAACCCTTCCAAGTCCCTTCCAACGAATCTTCTGTAAGATCCAAATATTCGGACAACTCACTTTCTCCCTTTAAATGCACTCCCAGAAAGGCCGTAACAAAGTGTTGATTGATATTGTTAATCCTTCGTTCATCCCAAACCGGCTCTGCGTACCGCATGAATTCTTCCGGGTTAATCCCTTCGCCATTGGCTACAGCTGGCGGTGGATTGGGAGCCACATTGTGCCGTGCTTGCTGATAAACCAACAAGTACTTCTGAGCTCCCGTTATTCTTTCGTAAATCGCCCGAACACCATCCTCATAACCAGATATATCGTCTTGATCACCCGCTACTATAAATGTAGGAACATGAATCCCTTTGAGCCCTTCTTGGTCCCAAGCACCGCGTTGCATGCCCCAAGGAGCAAAAGCCACAATTGCCTTTATCCGAGGGTCAGCCAGGGAAACGTAACCCTCCGCTCCGGAAACCCTGTTGTCCATCAATTTACTTCCCTCTGTTAACTGCGTAAAGGCACGGCCCCAAGTGGCACTATATCCTGCACCTGCGGCATTAAGAACGCCGTAGCCGCCCATCGAATAACCGACCAAGGCCGTAGTGTTGGGATCTACCAATCCAGCAAGAAAGCTATCCGCCGTATGATCTGATAGCTTTGTAATTTGATCCAAGACAAACAAATCATCCAACGCCCGGTAATACAGTGTACTGGCAAACTTGCCTGGCTGCCGAAAAGTAGATTCAGGATGGTCAATGGCTACCACCACGTATCCTTTTGAGGCAAGGTTTTCCGTCAGATAAGACATCAAATACCTCGACCCAAGGTACCCGTGGGATACAATAACCAATGGGTAAGGACCCTCTGATACCGCAGGAAGTGCGTCCCGGGTGGCCCGTCCAAGGAATGAAAAGGGAATCAACGGCCGGTTTGGATCACCGTTTACCCCCATTACTTCATCGTAAGAAGTGGTACCGGAACCGGACATACTGGGATACCAAACTTCCACAGTAATTTTTCGGTCGTATTTCGGTTGGCCATCGGCAGTAGCTTGTTGTACATCTACTTGATCGGGATTTGTCCACTCCAAGGTACGTACGCCTACAGAGAAGTTACCACGATGGGCCAATTCCGGTGCATCGGGCAACGCATCCCCATATAAAAAATCGGATTGTTGCCCATATGATGCTATGCACACTGCTAGCACAAACAGCAAGAACAAAAATCTCGTCAGTCCGTTAGTAGTCATAAAACTTTTTTCGTTGATCCAATCACTCATAGTAGCAAAGTAAAACAAATTATTCTAAAAAATGCGAAACATCCCAACCAATGCCCCCCTGCAAGACCGATTGGTTGCAGTTTTTATAAAGCACCCCACTTTCGCTCAAATCATCCCAGTTAGGGCAAAGATTAGCGAAAAAAATCGTTTTAGTCCTGTCTAAAATAAAAGATTTAAAAATATGTTTGTCAAATAGTTAAAATGATTTATTTAAACCATATTATCGGTATTTGTATACCTTTACTCTTCTTTTATTTAACCAGCTCAAATCTAGCGGCTCAACAGCCCTTTCAATCATCCTCCACCCCGGAAAAAGCGGGTTACAAATTACGCTGGTCCGATGAATTTGAAGTCAATGGCAAACCCGACGCCGACCATTGGTCTTATGAAACTGGCTTCGTTCGAAACCGGGAACATCAGTGGTATCAGCAAGACAATGTAGAAATCAAGGACGGCAAACTGGTCATCACCGGCAAGCGGGAATGGATAAAGAACCCGGGATACGTTCCCTCCGATTCCGACTGGCGACTGAGCCGCCAATATGCGGAATATACCTCCTCAAGCTTGCATACCCGCACCAAGGTTGAATTTCAATATGGCTGGGTAGAAGTGAGGGCTAAAATCGACACCTCCGCTGGTCTGTGGCCCGCGATCTGGACACTTGGGAAAGACCGCAGCTGGCCGGCGAATGGCGAGATTGACATCATGGAATATTACTTGGTAGGTGGCGAACCCACTATGCTCGCCAATGCCGCTTGGGCGCACCCTGACCAAAGGGCAGCCTGGGACGAGGTGAAGTTACCGCTTAGCGAAATAATCGCCGGGGACGTAGACTGGACCAATCGCTACCACACTTGGGAAATGGATTGGACAGCGGAATATATCCGTATTTATTTGGATGGTAGACTCCTTAACGAAATAGATCTAAACGAAACAGTCAACCCGGATGGATTCAATCCATTCAGGCAGCCCCATTATCTGCTACTCAACTTGGCGATCGGAGAAAACGGCGGAGATCCTTCCGATACCGAGTTTCCACGGCATTTCGAAATAGACTATGTTAGGATTTATCAAAAGACGCCTTAGCGAGGTTTATCCGCTGGTTTTACCCATCAAATAATTTGTCCAAAATTCCCATGCTAAGTGCGCATCTTTTTGGATATTGCAAAGGTCAAAGACAGCGAATTAGCTCATGCTAAACCGATGAGGCATAATGCGCTGAGCAAAAGTATGCTGTCAGCCCAAAAGAAACCAACCATTCAATATGTTTAAAGTCATCCCTCGGGGACCGCTGTTAAGTTATTTCGTTGTGTTCCTATTCTTAGCCTTTTCTGGAAAGGCTCCCGCACAATCTGAAAAATTAGCCTTTGAACTCCAAAGGGGAGACCGGGTAATCCTTCTTGGAAATGCGCTGGCGGAAAACGAACAATTCTACAATTATTTTGAATTTGGCCTTTCCCGGCATTGGCCCGAACGCAGCATTACGTTCCGCAACCTAGGTTGGTCGGGGGATAATGTACATGGGGACGCCCGGAGTTACTACACGTCTCCGCCGACCTCATTTGAACTATTGATTAGCCAAATTAAGGAGGCCAATCCAACACATGTATTCCTTGCCTACGGTTCAGTGGAAGCCTTTGAAGGAATTGCCGGGCTAAAAGCCTTTGAAGATGGGCTGGAAAAACTTATGGCCATATTCCAAGAACTAAATAGCCAGGTTATTTTTCTTTCGCCTACCCCTCAGTTCGGTGGCGCTTCCGAGGAGTTCCTCAAGCAACGAAACGAGGAACTAACCCGTTATGCCGAGCAGCTAGCCCGGGTTGCGCAAAAGCATGGCAGCATCTACATTGATCTATTAAAGCCTCTTTCCGACATAGGTGCTTCCCTTTCAGATGATGGTGTTCACTTGAATGAATCCGGCTACTATCACATGAGTGAAGTGATAGAAAAGGCGCTGGGACTTATTCATAGCAACGGAGATATCCACATCGGTGCAGACGGAAAAGTGGAAAGCCAATTCAAGGTGCAGGTGGATCGCTGGGATCCCAAAAGCGGGCATTTGGCATTGCGGGTAGATGAACCCATCTTGAAAAAACCAATGCCTGCCGATGATACCTCGGGAGCTATCCTTCCACCGATTATGAGCATTAAGGGTCTAAAGAAGGGCTATTATACTCTCACCGCAAATGGTAAAACCGTGGCATCCGCATCCGCATCCACTTGGTCAGCGGGTGTTCCCATCGTACAAGGCGTCACCTGGTCTCAATCCGAACAGCTGCGTCAGTTATTGAATAAGAAAGATGAGGTCTTTTTCTTCAAATACCGTCCTCTTAACCGCACGTACATTATTGGGTTTCGAGAATACGAACAGGGCAGACACTTAAAAGACCTAGAGGACTTTAACGTGGTACTGACTTGGTTACAGGGTCAGATTACAGCGGCAAAACAGCCAAAGCAAATTCTGTATGAACTAAAGTCGGGAAACTGAAAGAAGCAAAGAGTTGACCATTGGTTAAGTTGCTTAATCAATGGTAAAATTCCCTTTGCTATAAACCTAGAAATCGAGCATCTGGAAAACGCTTTACCCTAAAAAGTAAAGTGTTTACTCGCAACGCACGGTTACATCCCTGAAAACACCGGGGTATTTATCCAAAAATAAACACCAGCTAGATGAACAACCTTACTTCATCCTATAAAGATTTTACAAACAGCACCTACTTTCCGGTATTCCGTTGGAAGTGGTTTTTATGTCAATGCTGCGCGTTGATTAGCTTGCCCTATCTTTCTGGCAATGCCCAAAACAGCCTTAGAGACATTCCTTCACCGGACGTAGAGGAACAACTCCAGTCCTTTCAGATTGCGGATGGCTTTGAAGTCAACCTATTCGCTGCGGATCCCATGGTGATCAAGCCCATTCAGATGAACTGGGACGAGCAAGGAAGATTATGGGTGGTAAGCAGCACGGTGTATCCGCACTTGAAGCCAGGAGAAACGGCCAATGACCGAATCTATGTATTGGAGGATAGCAACGGGGATGGACAGGCTGACAAATCGACGATATTTGCCGAGGGACTGATCGCCCCAACCGGTATATTACCCGGAGACGGAGGGGTATATGTGGCCAATTCAACAGAGATTCTCCACCTAAAGGACACTAACGGAGACGGGAGGGCAGACGTCAGAAGACGGGTGCTGACAGGATTCGGTACCGGTGACACCCACCACCTGATTCATACGTTTCGTTGGGGACCAGACGGACTGATGTATTTCAATCAGTCTATCTACATTTATAGTCACGTGGAAACTCCATGGGGGGTACGCCGTCTGGAAGGCGGAGGGGTTTGGCAGTTCAACCCCAAGACCATGGAGTTGAATGTGTATGCGAAGGGGCTAATTAACCCTTGGGGATTGCAGTTTGACCGTTGGGGGCAATCTTTTTTGACGGATGGTGCCGGAGGAGAAGGCATCAATTTTGCCTTTCCAGAGGCCACCTTCGTGACCGCACCGAGCGCTGAACGTATCGTCAGAGGCCTAAACCCCGGACAGCCAAAGCATAGTGGTTTGGACGTAGTATCCGGCAGGCATCTGCCAGAATCCTGGGAGGGAAGCTTGATTACAAATGATTTCCGGGCCAACCGGATCAATCGGTTCGTGTTGGAGGACCAGGGCAGCGGGTTTGTATCCAAGCAGGTGGATGACCTGCTATGGACAGACCACATTGGATTTCGGCCGGTTGATATTTTAGTGGGTCCTGATGGGGCGATCTATGTGGCCGATTGGTACAATCCTATCATTCAGCACGGTGAAGTGGATTTCCACGACCCACGCCGGGATCAGCAGCACGGCCGGATCTGGCGAATCACCGCAAAGGGAAGGGACACACTACCACTGATGAATCTGACAGCTTTATCGACTACTCAGCTCTTAGACGCTCTAAAAGCACCTGAAGCTTGGACCAGAACCATGGCCAAACAGGTACTTAAAAACCGGGAAGGTGTGGAAGAGGCGCTGGCGAAGTGGGTAGATGGCCTAGATGCAAAGGAAGAAGGTTACGAACACTGTCTATTGGAGGCGTTGTGGTTATCCCAAAGTAGAGGCACTGTCAATATGCCCCTTTTGAGCCGCTTACTCGTAGCAGAACAGGAAGGGGCTAGGTCCGCAGCTGTGAGAGTGCTGAGCGCCTGGAACCGACAAATCCCCAATGTCATGAATCTATTGGAGCGGGCCGTACAGGATTCACATCCCCGGGTACGCTTGGAAGTTGTTTCAGCCCTTGGACTAATTCGCCAACCAGAGGCCGCACAGCTGGCCCTCTCGGTACTGGATTTACCTGTAGACGAATACCTGGATTTTGCTTTGTGGAATACCATACGGCTACTGGAAGGTGCTTGGATGCCCAAGTTTGCTCAAGATGGCCAATATTTGGGGGATGCGAAACGTACTTCATATGCTTTAAAATCTGTCAAAAATCCGAAAGCCATAAGCCACCTCACAAATCTCTATGTGTCCGATCAAGTTCCCAAATCTTATCAAAACGATGTATTGAACGCTATATCCCGGCATGGCGGTACGGCTGAACTAAACGAACTTTTTGAAAAAACCCTTGCAGAACGGACTGCTCCTGCTAAAACAGCCGCAAGGCTCGCCGCGTTAAAGCAGGCCGCCAATCAACGAAAACTGTCCCCTGAAAACCAACCCGGCAGAATCGGCACCTTGGTAGAACATGATGATCCGGAAATTTCCACCCTCGCCTTGCAGTTGGCAGGGCTATGGAACCGAACCGAACTAACCATGAGACTGGTATCCCTGATCGAATCCGGGGATCGAGAAGTAAAAACCGCAGCGCTGGGAACACTTGCCATGATGAGTGATCCAAAGGGTCACCGCCTGTTATTCGACATGGCCGAAAAAGGCAAAACAGCAGAGATTCGGATCCTGGCCACCGCCCAATTGGTGCAGGTAAACCCGGCCCAAGCCGCAGAATTAACGGTTGGTCTGCTTGGATCCCAACCGGCAGACCGAGATGCCGCAGACCTATTCCGTGCGTTTATGAGAGAGGACGACTACGTTGCTGCCTTAACCGCACAGCTCGAAAAACAACGTATTCCGGCAGAAATGGCCAAACTGGGTAGGCAATCCATGAGGCAAATCAGCTGGTTTCGCCAAAATAATCACGTGAGTCAAGCGCTAAGAAAGGCCTTGGAGGAATCCGGCGGGGTGCTGCCTCCTGAAAGAATGCCGCAGCAACTGAGCGACAGTCAAGTCTATGCATTGGTTCAACAGGTAAAAAATACTGCGGATCCTGAGGTGGGCGAGGCCATTTACCGAAAAGCCGCGTTGGCATGTCAGACTTGCCATGCAATAGGTGGTGCCGGCGGGCTGATAGGTCCCGATCTTAGTTCCCTCGGAACCAGCTCCCCGATAGACAATATCATCAAGTCAATTGTGGATCCCACAGAGTCTATTAAAGAAGGTTACGAACTGCAAAAGATCACCAAAAGTGACGGTTCGGTTGTGATGGGTTACCTAGTAAGTGACGGAGGTAGTGAGATAGTGCTCAGAAACGTAGCGGGCATGGAAGAAAGCATCCCAAAAACCTTAGTGAGTGCCCATGAAAGCGTTCCTGGATCCCTCATGCCCCCAGGGCTAACCGCCAGTTTGGAACGGAAGGAATTTATCGACCTAATAGGCTACCTTTCCAAGCTCGGCGAATCCGGCAATTACCGAGTTCCTAACGAACGGTTGGTTAGGCGCTGGAGAACTGCCTCTAGCCAGCCTGAGCTCATTCGGCGTTGGGAATCTGAAGGATTGGAAGCGCTAATCTCCGGTGATTTCCGATTCCGGATGAGTCCCAACTACAGTAAAGTGGCCGGAGATTTGCCTTTGGATGAAGTGCCACTAATAGAATTGAGGGATGGTAAGCAGCAAAGCATGGTGCAATTTGAGATTGAAGTACTTACCGAAGGTGAGGTTAGCTTCAAAGTGAACCTTGCAAAAGGCTTCTCCATTTGGGCGGCGAATAAGTCTGTACCCATTAAAGACCAAGTTGCCACCGTCAGGCTGCCACAGGGAAAGCATCAGATTACGATGGCCATAGACCGAGGAATTCACGCAGAAGGAAGCCTTAAGATACAGCTGCAAGAACCACCTAGTGGTGCCGCACAGACCCGCCTTACCATGGGAAGGTAAATGTAAATAGGTATGGTAAATGAGATGAATTAAGAAAAAAGGCCGTTCAAATTCCTACCTTTGCCACTCATTGTTAATATGAAAGCAACCATGCGTACGACAAAGCCTATTTTCTACCTATTCGTTACCCTTTTGTACTTGTTCGTGGCTGGATGTGGCCAATCAAATTCCAACGAGGCTACTGAAACCCCTCAAGACGAATGGCAAGTCTTGTTTAATGGCAGAGATTTGGAGGGGTGGATTCCCAAATTTCACCACCACGAGGTGGGAGAAAATTATGCGAATACCTTCCGGGTGGTCGACGAGGCGATTCAGGTAAACTACGACGACTACGATACGTTTGACGAACGCTATGGACACCTTTTTTACGAACAACCGTTTTCCAGCTTTCACCTTACGTTTGAATACCGATTTACAGATCAATGGATGGAAGATGCACCTAGCTACACTTTCCGAAACAGCGGGGTCATGTTTCATTCGCAGGCGCCCGAAACCATCCTAAAAGAACAGGACTGGCCTATCTCAGTTGAATACCAAATGCTGGCCGAAGAAAAGCCCGGCGTACCTCGCCCATCGGGAAATATGTGCTCACCCGGTACCGACGTATATTTTGAGGGAGAATTGGATCCCCGACACTGCATCAACTCCTCCTCTCCGACCTTTGCTTGGGACGAGTGGGTACGGGCTGATCTGATCGTTTACGGCGACTCCCTTGTAATTCACCAAATAAATGGGGAGACAGTTCTCAAGTATACCCGGCCTCAGGTTGGCGGAGGAGTAGCAAATCGCTATGACCCTTCCTTAAAAATAGACGGCACGCCGCTCACGCAAGGCTATATAGGGTTACAGGCAGAGGGTCAGGGGGTAGAATTCCGGGATCTTCGAATCAAAAAATTGTAGATTTTTTTCTCTTGCGATCTTATAGCATGAAATCGAGCACGACGCAAGCGACACACACTGGGATGACTATCCGCCATGCGAGATTTTCCATGTGACCTTTGAAAAATCAATTATAGACACATGAAAAATGCAGAAGCAGTTGAACTTCCAGCATATTTTCCCGTTAGATTTCTATAGTTATATCGTCTAACCAACATGACTAGATTTATTTTATCCACGTTTGTTTTTTTAATATGGGCTGAGGTCTCAAAAGCACAGCAAGTTCCACGCCAGTCAATATACTTGGAACTGGGAGGCGCAGGGTTGGCGTATTCGGTAAATTACGATTTCCGCTTCGACAAAGCAAATCAACAGTCGTGGGGCATGCGCATGGGTGCCGGTGGCTGGGCCACTAGAAGTGACTTTAGTTCCGAAAGCCTGCTTACCATACCTGTACAGGTCAATAGGTTATTTGGAAAAAGAAAGCATTTTTTTGAAATAGGTGGAGGAGCCACATTCATCCACTATAGGGATCGCGATACTTGGAATAATTCAAACTTTGAGTGGCGAAATTTCAATTTTATTCTCGATTCCGGCGACACGCCTGCCTTTATGGGTACCTTGAATATGGGCTATCGCAAGGTGCCGGAAAACGGTGGCTTTACCTTTCGCGCCAACCTAACGCCTATTTTTAATCACAACGGATTTTGGCCCCTGTTTGCTGGAATCAGTTTTGGATATGCATTTTAATTCTATATTTACATGAAATCGAGCCTCCTCTTTTGCCTGCTACTTTTGGGATCTATCCAACTAAATGCCCAGCAAGCCTCCGATCCCCACCAAGCCGTATATTTCGAAGTCGGCGGAGCAGGGTTGATCTACACGTTCAATTACGATTTCCGATTTGATAAGAGCCGACTGGATACATGGGGCATGAAGGTAGGTGCAGGTGGCTATTGGATTCAGGAATCCGGTTTTTTTTCCGTTCCCCTTGAGATAAACCGGCTGTTTGGGAAGGGTCCGCACTATTTCGAGATTGGGGCGGGTGTCACTTTCATGGCGTTTAAGTCAAATTACTACGTCTGGAATTGTGATGAATTTTCTTGTGAGGGCACGTACTACAGAGACAGAACAGAAATCATCTTGCCCATAAATGGATCGCCAAACGCCATGGGAACTTTGAATTTAGGCTACAGGCGCATTCCCGTTGGTGGAGGCATTTCCTGGAAGGTCAATCTCACGCCAATCTACAACCAGAATGGCTTTTGGCCCTTGTTTGCAGGAGCGGGAATCGGTTATGTATTTTGATGGTAATTACCTCCATCATCCCACCTTCTTATTGTGCCTGATTTGAATGGCTCTTTTCCGATGAGCATACCTGAACTACTTAATTAGACAGGGTAAACTGGGTGACTAGTTCTCCGAGGAGTTTTAGTTTTTGCTCTAGCCGTTCGTTCCAATCCAGCCCAAAGCTCAAACGCATGCAATGGTGAAACTGATCCTGTAGGGTAAACATCCGGCCTGGGGCAATACTGATTTTCTGTTCCATGGCTGACTCATATAGTTGGGCGGTGTTGATATGCTTAGGACATGCTATCCAAAGGACAAAACCTCCTTGAGGCCGGCTAACTTGGGTACCCTCCGGGAAATACGCTCCAATACTTCGGATAAACTGTTCCCTATTCGAAAAAAGCCGCTTTCTTAGTGATACTAAGTGCTTATCGTAGCCCCCATTGTCGATAAATTCTGCGACAGCTTCTTGCGTCAAGGTGGTGCTGGAAAGCGAATGAAAGGCCTTTTGTCGCAGCACCTGCCGCAGGTATTTACCCGGCGCAATCCAACCCACCCGATATCCCGGAGCCAGCGTCTTGGAAAACGATCCACACCAAAGCACCCAACCGTGCTGATCAAAGGCCTTACAAGGCTTTGGACGCTTTTCTCCGAAATAAACGTCCCCATACAGGTCATTTTCGATGAGTGGAACCTCATAGGCCGTGATCATCTCCACCAACTTCTTCTTTCGCTCCTCGGGCATACAGCTACCCAACGGGTTATTGAAATTAGTCACCAACAAAAGTGCATCCAAATTTGGAAGAATACCCTCCAACGCTTCCAGGTCAATTCCCTCCAGCGGATGGGTGGGCAGTTCTATGACCCTAAGCCCAAGGTGCTTGGCTAACTGTAGGATGCCATAATACACGGGACTCTCAACCGCAACCGAAAACCCAGGCTTTGTGATGGCCATCAGGGCAAAAGATATGGCATTCATCACTCCCGCAGTGATGACCAATTCATCCGAATCCAAATTACCCCCCCAAGTAAATGCACGCTTGGAAATCAAAGACCTGAGTCGCATATTACCCTGAATGTCGCTGTATCCGGTTCCACCCGATGGTAGGTTGAGCAGCGCCTTTGATAGGCATTTGCCTAATTTGGAAACCGGAAGGAATGACGGCGCGGGCACACTTAGGGAAAGCTGTGTAATGCGGGTATTTGTCAGCTGTTGAAAAACCTTTCCAATCAATCCGTCCGCCTCTTTATGAGAAGGCGACACAGAAGGTTGGCTTTTATCTGGAACCGGCAGTTCAAAACCCGTCACCTGCCCGACATAAAAACCAGATTGAGGCTTGGAAATGATCAGGGACCTGCTTTCCAAGGTCAGATATGCCTGTATTACCGTGTTTTTACTCACCCCGTACAAGGCGCTGACCTTCCGGATGGAAGGAAGCTTCTCCCCTTGCTTGAACAAGCCACCAGTTATCTGCTTTTCAAAAGCCGCTGCCAAGTTCAAATACAAATGTTGCTCCATGTTCCCTGAAAACTGTACCCTTCAAATATAGTAAAAAATGTATCTGTAACCCTTTACGAAAAGAATGTTCCTTTGTGTGGCGGTAAATATATTTCACAGATGGAACAAGAATCGTTCAGGTATCCTATTGGCAACTGTCAAATTCCCGAGCTCATTACGCCGGAGACTTTGCAAAATGCCATAGATGACATTCGCACCCTTCCTCAACGAGTGGAGGATATGCTTGGGAGTTTAGGGGAGTCCAAATGGGATATGCCGTATCGACAGGCTGGATGGACGGTTAGGCAGGTGGTCCATCATTTAGCAGACAGCCATATGAATGCACTGATGCGGCTGAAGCTGGCGCTAACGGAAAAGAACCCAACCATAAAGCCGTATTTGGAGGCTGCCTGGGCAGCACTTCCAGACTATCAGATGGGGCCTCAAGCATCGTTGGTCTTATTACAGGGAATTCATAGTCATTGGACCACTCTGCTGGAATCTATGAACCAAAACCAATGGAAACGAACCTTTTTCCACCCTGAAAATCGGCAAACTACCTCACTGATGGAACATACCCTGCTGTATCAATGGCACGGAAATCATCATCTCGCTCACCTCAAATTATTACAAAACCAGAAACCTATCCAATGAATCACCCTATGAAAGCGTCTCCGAGTATCCGTGCCGATTTTGATTTTAAGAATTTCACCTTTGGCATTCAGGCCACTGACCACATGCTTACAGCGGCTTATCGGAATGGAATGTGGCAGGATTACGAAATCCTGCCATTCGGAAACCTCAGCATCAACCCACTTTCCATGGCCCTTCACTATGGGCAAACGGTGTTTGAGGGCCTGAAAGCGTATCGCATGGAAGATGGTGCCGTCAATATTTTCCGTTTGTCAGATCATCATGATCGCATCAACCGATCTCTCTATCGAATGGCAATGCCTGCATTGCCAAAGGATCTCTTTGTGGGTGGCATGGAGGCACTTATCCGAACAGAAGAGTCCTGGATTATCAACGACCCCGATTACTCCTTGTACATTCGCCCCTGCGTGATTGCCACCGAAGCCCGACTAGGGGTAGATGCGTCCGAGGAGTATTTATTCATGATATTGCTCTCTCCCATGCGATCCTACTACAGCAAAAACCTAAAGGTCAAAGTCGAAACAGACTTTATTCGTGCGGCGAAAGGAGGTACTGGAGCCGCAAAAAACGGTGGAAATTATGGAGCTACCCTATTGCCCCAGCGGTTGGCAAAGGAAGCAGGTTTTGATCAAATCATTTGGTTAGACGCTACGGAACGCCGATTCATTGAAGAATCCGGCACCATGAACCTGATGGTTATTTTAGACGGGCTCAGCTTAATCACGCCACCCGCCGGTGAAACCGTTCTAAAAGGCATCACCAGGGACTCCATTCTTAAATTGGCTCCGTCTATTGGATTAGAAGTAAATGAGGCTCCCATTGAAATTGCCGATCTGATGCAATGGATTGAAGCGGGTCGTGACGTGGAAGTTTTTGGTGTAGGTACTGCAGCCATCATATCCCCCATAGAATCCATTTCTTACCAGGGTAACCTTGCCTACCCGAACACCCGGCCCGATTCCAAGATGGCTCAACTAAAAGCCCTGCTTCAAAGTATCCGTAGAGGAACCCACGGAGACAGGTTCGGCTGGAATCACCTCGTCTAACCCAACACTAGCGATCGAAAAAGCTTTATAATTTCTAAGAGTAATGGTACCTAGGAAAAGCCGCCGCTTAAGAACCAATTTGAGAACATGATAGGGTTAAGAACGGGTATTCACTAGTATCAAGTCCTCTCGTAGCTGTTTTATTTCAGGATCAAGGCTTTCTGAAATAGCCTGATAGTGTCTAATCAGTTCCTCAGAGACCTTCAAAATGGGTTGGTTCGGAAAGCCGTGATCCCTTAGGTGATGTACCAATTTCAACACCATAAATCCATCCATCCAACTCCAAAATTTCTTGGCAAATACCACGTGGGTCTTGGACTCCTTTCGGAATTGGCGTATTCTCTGACCAAATGAAAGCCGCTCCAATGGGTTTTGTAACGAGGCGGGAATTTGCAGTTGCTCACAGTCCTGTTGAAATAACTCCTCGACTCGATCAAAAAAAACCTTGAGCACCTGAAACACTTCCATGGAATACGTCTGCAAGTCCCGCTGTCCGGATTTCCATTCCAGTTGGGCCCTTCCGGTTCCAAAGGGTACCCGATCTGATATGCGGCAGGAAGGAAAAACGGTGGCAGGCAGATCTACATAACCTCCCAAGGGAAGGAGCTTATGCATAAAGTAAAAGTCTTCGCCGGCCTTTCGCTTGTTCATCCCACCTGACCGGGCATAGGAAGAAGCCCGCACCGCCATGCAGGAACCGACCGTATGCACCGCAAAAGGATATCCGGCCCACTTTAATCCCTGAATAAAGCATCGAAGATGAAGCTCATACGCAACGATTCCCTTCTGCAACAATGGGTCTGACTCATGCCTCCAATTATGGCTAAATTGAAAATGGGCGAGTTTTACCTGTTTTTGGGAAAATACCTTTTCCGCGGCTACCAAATAGTTGGATGAAACGAGACAATCGGAATCCAAGCACAGTATTGGACCATCTTCACCGGCCTGCACCCAGCGACGCAGTCCTTCGTCCATGGCAAGTTTTCTGGCTAACCCCGCCCCTGCCGTTTTATCTGGCAACCTTTCCTCGCCCATAATAAGTAGGTGGAGGTGTGAACTTGAATTGAATTTTTTCCAATGTTCCAGCTGCCGCAGAGATTCCTTATTGGCCTTTAGCACCTCTTCGGAAGCACTTTCAGGGGCATTTACGGCCACTATGACCTCCACGTCACCGGATGGGGGCACACAAGCCCGAAGCGAATTCAAGGTGGAAATGACATCCGGCTCTTTATAACAAGGAATCGCAATCACCAAACAAAGATTATCCGGGGGTTTTTGATTGAAATAAGCAGGCTTTGTCTCAAACCTACCCTCGTAGGTACACAGCATTTTTTCCATATACTGACCCAAAGTTAACGTTCCGATCACAGCGCTTGCGAAGATCCTAAATTACATCTATTAGCACAAGAAATCGCTCAAATCCACAAACAACAATTCCTGCCGCATAAAAGCAAAGTTTTAATACCTTTGAATTCCAAACAGAACCAAGAGGGCATCTCTAGGCGACTCCCTTTGGGCTGGAAAATGGCTTTCTGGAATACGTGATCCTTTTTGAACGTGTAAAAACAATGACAGATAAATGAAATACTCTATCGATTTAAAGGTTGATTCCTCCCAATCTTGGTTAGCCGCTGTCATGGCAGATTTCGATGCATTCTTGCAGGACCATGCAGATTGCGAACGCAAAGCTTCCGCCATGGCCACCTCCCTAATTGCCAAGTACCCTGACCGAGAAAAAATCATCCCAGACATGATTGAGACCGCCATCGAGGAACTCGAACATTTTCAACAGGTGTTTGAATTGATGCAGCGAAGGGGCGTTCCATTGAATGCCGACATGAAAGAAGACCCTTACATAAAGCAATTGATGCCCCTGACGCACGGTGGTACCCCTGAATCAAGATTTCTGTCCCGACTTTTACTCGGATCAATCGTCGAGTGCCGGGGATGCGAGCGGTTTAAGTTGGTCTCAGAGGCACAGGCAGACGAGGAACTCAAGCGGTTTTACAAAATGCTTTGGACTTCTGAGGCAAAGCATGGGAATATATTTGTAGAACTCGCTTTGGGGTATTTTGACGAAAAAACTGTTTACGGTCGGCTGCATGAGATGATGGAATTTGAAGGAGAGGTTATCAAAAATCTGCCCATTCGCGCAGCACTCCATTAACCTCAGGCCTAAGGTTAAATACAGCGATAGGGGCTAGCATACCGCAGTATACTAGCCCCTAAATATATACAAGACGCCGAGTAAATTAGCCTACCTTATAGGCTGTAACCAACCCGGTATTCCCGATGCATATGCCTTTCCGCCTCTGAATCGTTTACGAACTTCTCATTACTGGGATCCCATTTAATCGGTCTCTTCAATTCATACGCAATATTACCCAGTGTGCAGGTTACGCAGGTGCTGTGTCCTACTTCCACCGGGGCAATCGGATCTTTCCTTCTGCGTACCGAATCGATGAAATCGACATGATGAGCTCTGCTTCCCCCTCCTGACATATCCTTTTCGTCTTCCAAAACCGGATAAAGCGAGGGGTCGGACGCTTTGTAACTGCTACGGGTTACTTCAATCCAGCCATCAGAGCCAAAAAATTTACATCCACGAGATGCGTTTTCATCAAACGGCTGCTCTGTTACCACGATTCCATTAGCGTATTTAAACGTAAGGAATTCTGTATTATGATAGCCTGCGGGAATTATCTCTACAGGTCCGTTACGATCCATTCCGATGCCCCATTGTGCAATATCAAACATATGTGCACCCCAGTCGGTGGTAAGTCCTCCTCCGGTTTCCTTGTACCAGCGCCATGCCCCCCATAGCTTCTCGTTCTCTGGAGGGTTAATGCTGATAGGCGGATTAAGTTCATGATTATAGGGAATATCTGCCTTCAATGGGCCCAGCCACATTTCCCAATTCAATCCGGCAGGAACTTGTTCTGCTGGAAGGTCAAAAGGCTTCGGAGGCCCACCGGAACAAGCATAGACCTTCGATATTTTACCGATTCTGCCCTTCTGCACCATACGTACCGCATGTTGGAAATTGGCATAGGACCGCTGCATCGACCCCGTGGCCAGTACAATATTGTGTTGTCTTACCGCTTTTACCAATTCCTGACCCTCCCGAATCGTAAAGGTTAGCGGCTTCTCCAGATAGATATCCTTGCCCGCCTTACAGGCATCAATAGCGATAAGTGCATGCCAATGATCCGGAGTAGCGATCACCACCGCATCTATGTCCTTTCTGGCCAGTAGATCGTGATAGTTCTCATACACCTCTACCTGCACACTTTTACCCTGTTCTTTGTAATGGGCTTCTGCTCGACGTTTGAATCGCTCCCGCTTGATATCATAGACATCGCAGCCCGCAACGATTTCCACGTCAGGAATCGTTATAAAGCTGCCCATCATGCCATTGTTCTGCCGGCCTAACCCAATCAAACCCAAACGCAACGTTTGTTGGGCAGGTGCGTGGGCTTCGGATTCCCTTGCAACGGATAAACTCGGCAGAACCCCTGCCCCCGCAACACCAAGAAGACCCTTGCTCATGAAGTTTCTTCTAGAAAGTTGCTTTTTATTATTTTCACTCATTGTTTAACTTGGTTTATTGTTTTGATTTAATGGCAAAATAGGCAGTAATTGGCAAATTTCCTCGTAAGAAGGTTGGTAAGTAACGCAATTGACACAAAAAATCAAATTATCCAATCGATAGCAGACATTGGGTAATCGTCACACAATGAACAGATTATTCCAATCGCCAATCGCCATTTTCACGAAAACCGGATAGGCTTTGACGTTGAAAATCAATTATTGATATATGAAATACAACTTTTCGGATTCAGGAATGAAAAACAACACATATACACTTGATTATCAATTATTTAACAAACTATAAAATACGCCAAAAAAAATATTTATTGGGAAAAACTGAATGAAGTACATTTTTTAAGCGCTAAAATACTTTTTATATATTACCAATTATTTCAACAATTTAACACTAATAAAATCACTTTTATAATATAATTGTTTTGTTTATATTTGTTTAACAGAATTAGATAAAAAACCCGTCTTTTAAGATCGCAAAATTCAAAGAGGGATTCAGCAAAGTTTATTGTCTGTCAAAAAAGGGAGGTGTGAAATGGAACTTGGAGTTGTGATAATAGCCGGCATTGCATTGGGATTCGGATTGATCTATAAGTCCTTTATCCATGCGGTAGATGACCCAGAAACTTTTGACGTCGCTGCGATGAAAGAAAAGTTCAAGAAACCTGACGGTTGGAAAGTGGGCAAGCTTCCAGAAGACATGGAGAAGCCTGAAAAGCTGTCAAAAAAAAAACAACTTAGTCTTATCTTTTAATTCGGGAACCGTTAAAAGGCTTCTCCAATGAAGAAATAGACTCCTGAGCCTTCCTTTGTAAATGCCCAGTCCAACCTGGTATAAATATCTTTTTTGGGAAATAATAAAAATCTCAGCCCTGCTCCCCCAGACCAAACCCATTTGTCAATACTCAGGTGGTCCCAGGTGGGAAATACTTGCGAGGTGGAAGCAAATACTGCGGCCCCGAAGCGCTTGGTAAACCCTAGATTAATTGGTAGAAAGCGAAGCTCAATTTGGGAAGCTAGCTGATTTTTATCTCTGTAACGACCGGTATAGTACCCCCTCATCAGGCTCTCCCCTCCCATCAAGGACAATTGATTAAACGGAATATCACCCCACATAAACTGCCCATAAAGTTGGTAAGCAAAAACTGTTTTTGCAGATAAGGGCCGGTATATTCGCGTATCAAACAACAAGTTGTTGAAATTGAAGGCAGTATTTGAGAAGGGATTGTAAGTAAGAAGTGCAACCTCCGAAAAAGAACCTCTGCGAACATTGAGCACGTTATGCCTATCATCAAAAACCAAGCCTGCCCCGACTCCCAAGTTGGACGATCCCTCGGATCCTAGAGGCAATGTAAGCGACTCCGACGGCTTTGCAGGCAAAAAAGTGACATTACTGAGTCGTTGATAGTCCATTTCCAACCCAAAAAACAGATTTTTACGAACCTGTCTAAGTATACGTTCCTTGATTAAAACCTGATTCGCATCCACCCTCGCCACATATTCACTGGGGGCATTCGGACCAATGCCAAAGTACAGCAACGGAAACCGCTGGTACCTGATCCTTCCGAAAAGAAACCAATCATTACGTGGTGTGTACAAAGCATGGTCAAACCAGACACCATATTGACCCTCCAAGGTGTAAAAAGTAAACCCGTTTATTTCACTTAGTCGATTGGTAGTATCTCTATCCGCGTAGTACACGTACAAGGTGCTAAATCCCACCTCCCAATTGGTTTCTGGAGAAAAGGCTAGCGTGGGATACAACAAAAATTGTGGCCGGGATATATCGCTGGTGTCATTGAGAATTCCATTCAGGTAGCGCTTTACAAACCCTTGGGCTGAAAGGAACTGTGGACTACACAGTAACAAGAGGCAAGTAATGCCGGGCAGGACCGTAGTTATCTTTAAAATATGCATGCGAAAAGTCAAATCAGATATAACCAAAGAAACGACTGATCCTGTCTTAATGCTTTATCCACCGTGGCCGCAGTTTCATGATTAACCTTCATTGGCTTTTAACAAAAGATACCTGGGAAGGTAATGCAATCGATAGACGCCGCTAACAAGGTAGCAGTTCTCATAGTCATTTAGTTAGTCACGGAGCACTTTATCCGGGAGCTCTGCCAAACTTGCCAATACAAAATCTGGCTGGGCCTGTATCAGCTGTTCTTCGGTTTGTGCGCCGGAAAGCACCCCCACTGTAACCCCGCATCGTGCATTCTTGCCTTCTTCAATATCTATGCAGGAGTCACCCGCCTTAAGCACAAAGGCAGGATCTTCAATTCCTGTAAGCTTCATAGCCTGTAAAATCATATCTGGAGCGGGCCTGCCATTTACTACGTCATCCGCCGTGACCAGCCCATCAAAGTCAGCCTTCAATTTCCAGCCCATCTTTTCAAGTAGCGAAGAAGCCGTCTTACGGTCGTAACCTGTATTGAGAACCACAAACATTCCCGAGGCCCTGAGAAGCTCCATCGCTTCTTTCACCCCAGGAAAAGACTTTACATCCAACCTGTCGTAAGCGCGTTTCAATGCAGGCTTAAAATTGGCAAATGCCCGATTCGCCACCAGGTTGACCTCAGTAGCTTGCGTACATCCAATCAGTACATCTACAATCGCCTGATGCTTTTCCTTTCCCGCCCCATATTCCAATACCTGATCTAAAGACACGTCAAATCCTTGCTCATTTATCACCTGCTGCACGGTCTTATAGACCACATTCCCTTCGTCAACAGTCGTACCCGCCATATCGAATACGGCTAGTTTAATTTTCCCTTTCATGTGTTTATAATTTGCTCTTTAGCGATCAGATGGAATCCCTGCCTACCGGCAGGCAGGTCGCATGGTTTCCCCGATAGCTATCGGGGCATCCCAGCGTGTGACGGGTACGTCATGTTCGATTTCATGTGTCATGATTGCTTTTAAGCGGTCATTTTTAATTTTAACTTTATAAAAGCCAATCCAAGTTACCTCTAGCCGCTTTAATGCCCAAGTATGCGAAAATTAAGCGGGATTAACATCATTTTCAGTCAAAATTTTAAGGGGAAAAATGAAGACGAAATTTAATTCAGTACGATCAAAGGTCTGGAGGCTGTGATGACATTGCCGCGAGTATCGTATGCATATACGTAAATCCTGGATTTCTTTGCTGGTTTGGCAATTTCCACATACTTATCATTCAGCAGGCCTTGAATTACTGGATTTGAACGCTTCCATGTACCTTCCTCGTAAATCTCCCACTTGAAAGTAAGTGAATCCGTGTAGTTGTTCGTTACGGCAGCAGTCAGCCACAATGGATCCTCCTTCCGAACCCCCTGCCAGTTGCCAACGATGCTTAAATCTGGAAACGCAGCGTCTTCAACTTCTGTACCAAGCCATGCACTGGCCAAATAATGGTAGGCCGGCTTCGGATTTCCATTGAAATCCGTGATGCCAAACCATGTGGCCGTACCCTCAAACCGGTCCTGCCAGCTGAATGCAAATCCTCCCAGGTTGCGGCCTTTATTGGCTTCTATGTAATCCGACCACTGTTTATGGTAATACTGTGCTTTGGCAACCGACGATACCTCTACCAAGATACTGTCGTTCCAAAAATCACCGAGCTCTTTGTTCCAGTATCCTTTGGGTCCAAATTCCGTTACGGCATAAGGTCTTTCATTGTCAAAAGTCTCAAAAATCTGGGAGAGATCGCTGATGTTTTCTTCATAATAGGAGTTAATTCCAATGGCATCCAATGACGGAGCGTGGTGCTTAAAATCGTGGATGGCTCCTATAAGGCGGACATTATCATGTTCCTCGGAACTGAAAACCGGCCGGGAAGGATCTATCTCATGGATCTTCTGGGCCAAATTTTCCAAAAACGTTACGTATCGCTTTCGAACCACCGTCAAATAGGGTTGACCATACCGCTTTTTCAGCAGACCCCAGGTTTCATTTCCGATGTTCCAGGCAATGATGGATTCTTCATGTTGATACTTTTTTACGTACTTGAGTACCTTTTTCTCATAGGCCCGCAACTCATCTTCGTCAGCTACGTAATCTACTTTGGGATCAAACCAAAAACCGTACATGATTTTCATATCCTGCTCCTTGGCTTCCTTCAGGATATTGCGATCGTAGACGCCCGGTTCATACCGCCTAATGGTATTCGCCCCTGCTTGCTTCATTTTTTCAAAATCTCCAGCCACTTGCTTTCGGGATAATGGTTTAAAACCCTCTTCCCAGTCGTGACCGTTGTTATAGCAAATACCCTTCATATAAAACGGTTCACCATCCACCTGAAGGGAAAAGTCACCCGAAGTGCCCCTTAGGTTCTTTGGACGAGTCAAGGGAGTGGATGCCGTCGAAAGAAACTGCACGGGTAAACGCTCCACTTCCCGAATCGCAATTGATCTTGCTATTGTTGAAAGGTCAAAGGTCCAATCGATCGCCTTGACTTTACCGGATGGCTTCCAGTCAGCGATCGCCCTATCGTCGCTACTGCTATAGTACCATACAATTGCTTTGATTTCCGGATGGGAATTGCGAATGGTATTCAAAGACTTTATGTTCCATGCCTCCGGATCTGTGGAGAAAGATGCCGAACCAAACTCTGCAAGCATCACAGGTACTTCAATTTCCAACGACTCCAGTTCCTCCTGAAAGGGCGAGTAGAGTTCATCAAAGCTTCCGGATCTCCCAGCATTAGATGCTGAACCGTAATTCAAGGCAGTGAATCCGACCCAATCCACCAACTCCGTAGTAGATCCACCCGACCCGTAAGGATAATATTCAGCTATATTTTTTGGATCGTTGGGTGAAAATACCCAGCTGACATTTTGCGCACCTACACTTTCGAATAGATAGTGGACATGTTTCCAAGCTTCTTTGAATTCCTCTGAAGTGTTTCCGAAAGCCGCGGACCAAGGAAATTTAGGGTCATCCATATCTGGAGCGAAACGCAAGAATACAGGTGCGTTCAAGTCGCGAACAGTTTCCGCCATTCTAATAATGTATCCGTCAAAATGTCCCGCAAGAATTTGTTGAAATACCCCGGCACTGTCCTGACCGATCGAATCTTGTGCAATGTCCAAATAAGGTTGCCACGTAATCATAGGAATGGCACCGTGCGAAATGATCTGACGCCATTTGGCTTCCGGTAATGTTGGACTTGACCACTTCAGGTAGGTGGAAAGAATGGACCATTGATGATCTGACTGAACCTCTGTGTTCTCAACATATCTCAGGTCTTCTGACAGGTCAAAGTTCGGTTCATATAAGCCGGTGTAGAAGCTACCGTATTGCTTTTTGCTGATAGACATCTCTACAGGCAATTCATTGAATTTAAAATTCAATGCTGAGAATAAAAACAAAATACCGAGGACGAGTGGAATAGTCGCCGAAACAGGCAGCGAAACGCGACTGATCTTCACATAGGTCAACTCCAAGGACTCCACAGCGGGCCGGGTTTTTAACCAATACCAGGCTGCTCGAATCTTCTGAACCCATAAGTATTGCCCCATCAAAAATGCAGCAAAGAAAATGATGCTGTTTGATATCGCAAAGCTTGCCATCATCCAGCTATAGGGCTGCCAGTCTACACTAACTCCATACATCGCAGCCGAGAAGGAAACAATCGATACGATCAAATTAGGTAAGCCCAGCAAAAAGTCTCCTTTCGAAGAGTGCTCTTTTGGAGTAGGTATATAGGGAACCTTTTTATTGATAAGGGTATAGACAAATCCCAAAATATAGATCCACCAGGTACCGACGCGTAGAATCCCGCCAAGTAAATGTAACCCCTTTTCATTTCGGCTATGCAACCAATGCTGTGCATAATGCCTTTGAAGCATCGACATACTTAAAAAGGGCAAAAATATGGCGAAAAATACTGTAGGGTTCAGCAACCAAGGATATTCGCCAGTGATCAGGGAATAAATAGGAACACCCACGTCGATTAAGCCTACAAATCCAAAAAGAAAATAAATCGGAAGCAGGAAATAATGCAACTTTTGTCGAAACGTAAAACTGGAAAACAATTTGGGTAGTTTGTTCAACCATAAGTCGAACGTACCTCTGCTCCATTTCAATTGCTGTTGGTAATAAGCCGCTAAGCTGCTAGGTACCAATCCCAAAGACAAAACCTTTGGCTCATAAACGGATTTCCATCCTTTGGCGTGCAGCAACATGGCTGTGTGCATGTCCTCTGTAAGACCCGGAGCATGTCCCCCGATTGAATCAAGCGCAGTGCGTCGGAAAGTACAATTAGCTCCTATCGCCTGTGCCGTCCCGAAGGTGCCCATAGCCTCCATATAAGGGCCATAATACATATACGTTTGTTCGGCCGCAGCATGCGCGACCAAGGATTCGCTTTGGTTCTTATAGGCCTGTACAATCTGTACGTAGCCAACTTCCGAATCATCAAAATGGTGCACTACATGATCCAAAAAGTCGGGAAAGGGTACATGATCTGGGTCAAGAATCACACAAAGCTCGCCGGTAGCTCCCCTTAGCGCATTATTGATATTACCAGCCTTGGCATTCTCATGGGTCTCCCGAGTTACGTGGATCGCCCCCAATCTATTACACAATGCCTTTAGCTTCGGATCATTGCCCTCGTCACATAAATAGGAAGTATGGGGATACGTCACCGCTACCATCGCCGTTAAAGTCTCCTCAATCATGTCATATGGCTCCCCAGGACATGCCGTCGTCAGCATATCCACCGAGTAAACCCTTGCAGCTTTTTCCGGCAACTTATTATCTTCCCGTCTTTCAGATAATGCCCAAAAATGATACCACTCAAAGCCAACTTCGAGCACCTTTAGTATAAGTGAACCCGTAAGCAAGTAATAGGCAATCTCATCCCCTACCCCCACTATCCAAAAAAAGCCAAACAAAAAAGCAACCAACGACAAAATGGAAGCAAAATTTAGCAAATTCCTTAGCATCGCATTTAAAATTTAAGTCTACTACACCCACCTATTTCACGTTCCAAAATACATTAAAATTATTTTAAAAAACAAATTTCTATATGTTAAATATTTTCTACCTTTGTCGCCATAGGCGGGGGGAGATCGTAAAATTCTCTAAAACGGATTTTATTCAATTATTTTAACTCAAGTTGGCATGAAAAAGTCTTATAAATCAAACTTGCTTTTTTTGAAGGGATTAGTACTTTTTGCGTTATCGGTGTCTTGCACGCAAGAAAACACAACGTTTAATCCGAATAGCGTATATGTGAATTACGAAAATGGACGCGCTACATTGTACAGAGCCGGGGCTCCGTATTACATCAAAGGCGGAAGCGGAAGGGATCACATTGAAAAAATCGGAGAGAACGGCGGAAATTCGGTAAGAACCTGGAGCCTGCATGAAGCGGAGGAACTGTTGGACAAAGCGCATGAACATGATATGACGGTGACTTTAGGTATTGAAATTGGCCGGCCCTATTGGGGAGAAGATTTCAATTACTGGAATTGGTTTGCCGTAAGCCGAAAGATAGAGGAACTGAGACCCATCATCCGAAAATACAAGGATCATCCCGCACTATTAATGTGGGGAGTCGGCAATGAAGTGGAGCTTCAGGGCGGCAATAAGTACCTAGTTTATCTTATGACGAACCGCGTTGCCAAAATGATCAAAGAGGAGGATCCCAATCATCCCACTATGATGGCGACCAGTGTAAAACTTATTGGAAGAAGTGGCATACTCCTTTCGAACATCGATATCATGGGGTACAATTCATTTGGCAAAACGCCATTATTTTTTGAAGAGAATAAGAACTATGTACCTAGAGGATGGAAAAAGGCATATTTATTCTCTGAGATCGGACCTCCGGGGCACTGGGAAATAAACGAAACAGAGTGGGGTGCACCCATCGAAATGGACATCTCCGAAAAGCTAGCCTTTCTCCAAAAATATTGGGATTTTATAGATTCGGATACGGTTTCATTATTGGGGTCCTATTCATTTTATTGGGGCTACAAGCATGAGATTACCGCAACGTGGTTTAGTCACTTTTCTAAGGAAGGGGCTGAAGCCGAAACCGTGAAATTTCTCAAAACAAAATGGAGGGGCGAAAATCCAACAAATTTCCCACCGAGGTTGTCTCCTATAAAAATTAATCAACAATTTCCTGACATAAATACGTATTTGGTGGCAGACTCGCTTTTCCAAGCACATATTGAGGCATTTGATCCAGAAAGCGACAGTGTTACCTACCGATGGGAACTCTGGCAGGAAGAAATAAACTTTCATGAAATGAATTCCTATAACTACAATATGGAACACCTGCTTTTCGATCAAGACAGTAGCACCTTGACGTTTAGAACGCCCAAGAATGAGGGGGCTTACCGTTTATACATTTATGCATTTGATAATCAGGGTAACTTTGTATCGAGAAACCTGCCTTTTTATGCTATAAACCGTTGAAACCAGAAATTCTGTCGGGTAGGAAGGCCGCTGAATTCTTGGTATTATGCTAAGAAAAGCTACCAGGTTCCGTTTAGGTAAGCAATCCTACGTTTCACTTCGTCATTCATTACTTTGGGCTTCAGCTTAGCAGTATCTAGCATTCCTGTAAAGCAGGTATGATCTAGAAAATAAACCAATGAATTCAACGCCATCAACCCCTCAACTGGATCCACCGTATGGTTTATTAACTCGACCAGGGAATCTACAGGATTTATTCCCGCCGCAATACCCAAAAACTCTATCGCTCTCAGAGATACTGCATTGTCTTCCGAATGCCTCAATTTACTGATAAGCGGAACTAACGCACTGGCCTCAGCCCCAAATCCAGAGGCGACGGTTGTCGCCCAATATTGCTCCAACTCAGTACCATACTCCAAAAATCGCCGCAAAGATGCCTCTGCCTCAGTAAATGGTCTCGTGCCCAGATTGTTTATCTCCAATAGTTTACCCAATACCGGATGAAATCGTTTTCCATATGATACCGGATCATTTAGCGCAGCCTTTACCAGGTAATTTTCCGGAAGGAATCCCAAGTCATTTTTCTCCAAAAGCATCTCATGTAAGCGATTCCGCAAATCCTGAACTATATACTGAAAATCGGATCTTTGAGCCAGATTATTCGTTTCCAGAGGATCTTCTTCCAAATCAAAAAGCATCTCCATCGGCTTAGCGGAAAAAAACTGGCCTTGAAGAGAATCCAGCCCTCGTTCGGTATATAATTTTCTCCACTCCGCGTAAGCCAGCATCTGGTAGCGGTAGTTATTATGCAGCGCATCGGGATAGAAGGGTTGAAAACTTCTAATGTATTTATACTTCCCCTTCCGTAAGGATCGCACCATATCGTATTTCTCATCAAATCGATCCGCATACCCCAGCGCTTCATCCCGTGCTGCCACCTCGCTACTCCTAATTCCAGGGCCTAAAAAGGCTTTGCCATCCATTTGCGAGGGGATTTCCAAACCCGCTAAGGAAAGAACCGTGGGCGCAAAATCAATGAAACTTACAAACCCCTTTTGAACTGATCCGGGCAAGGCATCTACCAAATGGCGGAAATTTTGAGGAATCCTCACCACCAAAGGCACATGAAGTCCCGTTTCGTACAAATAACCTTTGCTGCCTGGGAGTACTCCCCCATGGTCTCCAAAATAAAATACAAAGGTATTTTCCAATTGCCCATCTGCTTCAAGTTTACGAAGTGTCTCGCCAACCCATTGGTCTATTTCTCTGATTTTATCTCGATGATAGGCCATGGTAAACCGAAAAATCGGGGTGTCCGGGTAGTAAGGAGGCAAAAACACCGACTCTGGTGAGTCTAGGGGTTGGTAAGTACCCAGCAGCTCTCTTTCAAAATGAAGCCTGCTTTCGTGCGACTCCATAAATGTCTCTTGATGAAAAAAGGGTTGATCTCCCGACGGTCTGTCTCTCCAACTGGCCTGATTGGATGAAGAATCCCAGACATCGGGTGCCTCTACCGCATTGTAATCTTTTTTCGCATTATTGGTGGTATAATACCCCGCCTTCCGAAGGTACGCCGGAAACATTTCCAGCCCTTCGGGCATAGGGGCTAATTTTATTTTTCGATGCAAATGCATCCCTGTTCTCGTTGCCAAGGCACCTGTAATCAGCGTACTTCTGGCCACGGAGCAAACCGGTGCATTTGAAAAAGCATGCATAAAGGTGATTCCATGCGCTGCCATGGCTCGAATCGCCGGTACCTGCACTCCCGAAGAATCAAACAGATCCATATAATGCTTGGAATTATCTTCAGAGATCAAAAAAACAATATTCGGTACAGCGGGGATCTTTCTCTTCAGTTGCGGCAACACAGGCGTTGATGTTTCTGTGGCTTGCTGTTCGGGCAAATGCTTTGGGATGGCAACCACGTGCAAAAAAATAGTCAGATATAAGCATAGATTGGGTAAATTCATCGGTAGAAAAGGGATTAGGCGAGATCGATAACTAGGCCAAAGCAAATTAACGATGTCAAACTAGCAGTTTTGCCTCAAATTAGCGAATAAGCGGCGTAAAAAAGTGCATTAAATTTTCTGATTTACTCAACAACTTGCATGAAGTTTACGTCATGGGGCAAACCAATAAACAGATCTTATGAATACGACCATGATGTGGACACTGATTTTTGGGGCATTCTTTGCCTGCGTACAAGAAGATGACCTTTCAGGCCCCCTACCTGTTGGATCATGGGTTCATTCTGAACGCATACCACAGGGATTTACGCTGGAAAAGGTTTCAGATATTCCTTCCAACACCTATGGCTACCGGTTCCTGCCCAATGGTAAAATGATCAACCGTACACAAAGTGGATGGTGTGCCACACCACCCATCGTCACCCAAGATTATGAAGGAAGTTGGCAATTAGACGGAGATATTTTAACGTGGGAATCTCCATTTTGGGGAGGCACCGAAATCCAGGAATGGAAAATTACCCCTAATGCCCAGAATCAACTACAAGTAGAAGTCATCCGAAGGGATTTCGTATACACCATTTAGAAGGGTGCAGAAATTGCATTTTTGATCCGGGTATAAAGCAAGTCAACTTGGGACATCGATCACCGAAAAAAATCCTAGGGCCTTCCCTAAACCGTAAATTGCTTCATTCCTTCCCTGCTATCCGATCGACCAAAAGCGCAATGGCTCCATCTCCCGTAACATTGCAGGCTGTTCCAAAACTGTCCATAGCGATGTAAAGGGCAATCATTAGCCCAGTCATTTCTTCGTTGAAACCAAGCATCGTTTGCAGCAGGCCAATAGCTGCCATGATCGCACCACCCGGGACACCTGGGGCAGCAACCATTGCTATACCAAGCATCGGTATGAACCCCCCAAAAACGCCTAGGCCATTTGGCATACCCTCCAAAACCATCAACGCAAATGCGCAGGCGGTAATCTTCATGATGCTGCCCGAAAGATGTATCGTGGCACAAAGCGGGATAACAAATCCCGCTACCTTGTCCGAAACCCCCAGCTTTCCTGCCTGTAGCAAAGTAACAGGAATGGTAGCTGCTGAGGATTGGGTTCCTAACGCGGTAAAATAAGCTGGCATCATCGTCACTAATAAACGAAGGGGATTTTTTTGTACCACCACACCTGCTATCAGATACTGAAGTAGCAACAGCAGCACATGCATGACAAAGATAACCCCGGCAATATTTAGAAAAACGGTCAAAATACCAAACACCCTACCGGTAAATGCCATCTCTGCAAATATTCCCAATATAAAAAGAGGAAGGAGCGGAACGATCACCCGTTCAATCAGTTGCATAATGATTTTTTGAAAATCTACCACGACCGCCTTTAGCCTGGATCCAGTCTGAAAAGACAAACCCAACCCAACAATAAACGACAATGCCAAGGCCGACATGACGTCTATGACTGGCGGGATGGCAATGGAAAAATAGGAGGCTAACTCCGGGGTAGGATCGGTAATCGCCTCCGATGCACTGATATGGGATTCCAGTAAGGGAGGAAAGACAGCGGAGGCTATGCCATAGGTAGAAAAGCCAGAAAAAAGGGTGAAGCCATATGCAATTCCGGTAGTGTATAACAGCATCTTTCCAGCTCCTCTACCCAGATCGGCTATGGCCGGCATTATCAACCCCAAAATGATCAACGGAATGGCAAATCCCAAAAACTGACCGAAAAGCGTATTGAATGTTGCAAAAATCCGGTTCACAGATTCGGGAAGATAAGTACCAAACACGATTCCCAAAATAATGGCAACCAGTACTTTGAATAGCAAGCTGGAAAACAGACGGGTCATTCCTTTTTCAATTTTCGGCCAAAACGCAGGAAACCTTATCCCGCAAAACACTCGCTAAGTTACAAGGAAAGCAGCTGATGTCGCTGTATCGACAGATTAATTTTAAGAAATCGCCTAGGGGTATGATATATTGGAATTTAAGTGAACTCATGTATGAATTTCTAGAATCCCGCACTTAGGCAGTGTCAGGATCTGAAGAAATAAAATTTTTCGAATTTTTTTCATTTTAATTTCAAGCCTAAAAAATCGCTAATCAAAGGAAGTGTACCAAAAATGTCACTTAAACAACTATCACAAAAAGAGATTTAATTACCAATTATCAAATTGGATGAATAAAAAATTCGAATTACCGTAATCGAAAAATTAAAAAATTCCCAAAACACCAATACCAACCATACAACAAGTACCCTCGTATACCACGAATGATTTTGTGAATTGCGTTTTATTATTGGTAATTTTTCGACGAAATTAAAACTTTTCAATTTTATAGAATTTTATTCGGAATTTAATATGTGTGGAATTGTCGCATACACAGGACAAAGGGAGGCCTATCCCGTGATTTTAAAAGGGCTAAAACGATTGGAATACCGTGGCTATGATAGTGCTGGAGTAGCCCTATCTGAAGGAATCGGTCTTTCGGTATACAAAAAAAAGGGAAAAGTAAGCCAATTAGAAGAATCCCTGATCGGAAAACAGCTGAATGCCCTGTCTGGGATTGGCCACACACGCTGGGCCACGCATGGGGAGCCTTCTGACCGAAACGCCCATCCCCACCGGTCCTCAAACGGAAAGTTGGCATTGGTTCACAACGGCATCATCGAAAACTACGCCTCTCTGAAGCGGGAGTTGGTAAACAAAGGCTATTCCTTTGAAAGTGATACCGATACAGAGGTTCTATTGAAATTCATCGAGGACATTTTCAACCATCAGAGCGAGTCCTTGGAAGAGGCTGTACGAATCGCCCTGCGTCGTGTGGTAGGGGCCTATGTCATTATCCTGCTAAACGAAGATGAGCCCGGCACATTAATTGCCGCCAGAAAAGGAAGCCCCTTGGTTATAGGCATCGGCAAAGGAGAACACTTTTTGGCCTCCGATGCCTCGCCCATTATCGAATACACCAAGGAAGTCGTTTATATAAACGACTACGAAATTGCGATTGTCAAGCCCGAAGAATTAATCCTGAAAAACTTGGGAAATGACAAAGTAACCCCTTTTATCACCCAGTTGGACATGGAATTGGCTGCGATAGAAAAAGGGGGATACACCCACTTCATGCTAAAGGAAATTTTTGAGCAGCCAACCACTGTCTTCGATTGCCTGCGTGGTAGACTCGATGCGAAAGAAGGCACGATTACTATGGGGGGTGTGGATCCCCACTTGGATAAACTAACCAATGCAAACCGTATCATCATGTTGGCTTGTGGCACCTCCTGGCACGCAGGGTTGGTGGCAGAATACGTTTTCGAAGAACTCTGTCGGATTCCCGTAGAGGTGGAATACGCTTCGGAATTTCGATACCGCAATCCTGTAATAAAGGAAGGTGATATAATCATGGCAATTTCCCAAAGCGGTGAGACAGCCGATACCCTGGTAGCGATGGATATGGCAAAAAAACAGGGTGCTTTTCTCTTTGGCGTCGTCAATGTGGTAGGTTCCAGCATTTCCAGAATGTCTCATGCAGGTACCTATACCCACGCCGGACCAGAGATTGGGGTTGCTTCGACCAAGGCATTTACCGCTCAACTGACCGTACTTATGATGATCGCCATGAAAGTTGCCTATGCCAAAGGCACGATTGATCAAAAGCGTTACCTTCACTTGATCAGAGAGCTGGATTCAGTTCCCGGTAAGATTGAGGTCATTCTGGAAACCAACGAACAGCTAAAAAAGATTGCAGAACGATACAAAGATGCACGGGACTTTCTCTATCTGGGAAGGGGGTATAATTTCCCCATTGCACTGGAAGGTGCCCTGAAGCTAAAGGAAATCTCGTACATACATGCGGAGGGCTATCCTGCTGCCGAGATGAAGCACGGACCCATTGCCCTGGTGGAAGAAAAGCTTCCGGTGGTGTTTGTGGCTACCAAAGATGCCTACCACGACAAGATTATAAGCAACGCACAGGAAATCAAAGCGCGAAAAGGTAAGGTATTGGCAGTGATATCCGAAGGAGACGATGCCTTTGCGTCGCTGGCGGATGAAACACTTCCTGTGCCCGTAGCAGACGAACTTATAGCACCCCTTTTGACGGTCATCCCACTTCAATTACTGGCCTATTATATTGGAAATGCAAAAGGATTGGATGTGGACAAGCCCCGCAACTTGGCAAAGTCAGTCACCGTCGAATAACCTATTGTTAATGGAAGCGTCATCTTTTTTTACCCCATCCCTATGAATTTAATCAAACGATCACCTATACAGAGCCTAGGATACCACTTTATACCAGAAGCTTTTATCCCAGAGGAAAAGGACGAATACTACCTCAGAAACATCCAAAACAGGAGTGGCATTTCGTACCGACAATTGAATGCCATGGAAATTGAAATTCTGGTACGAAACCGTAATCAATCGGATGACTGGAACAAACTCCTAGTTTCAGATGATTTTAACCCCGAGCTAGTAAAAAACTGCAAGTTTTTCGGACTGGTTCGTATCGGAAAATTGGAACCTTGCTATCTCGAGTACCATAACCTCCGCATGCCAGTGGGCATCTACAACAGCACGATCATCAGTTGTGACTTGGGTGATAACGTAGTAATCGACAACGTGCACTACCTTTCCCACTACATCTTGGGCAACGAAGTAATTTTGGTGAATGTGAATGAAATGTCAACAACCAACTATGCGAAATTTGGGAATGGCATTGTCAAAGAGGGGGAAGACTCTGCCATACGGATTTGGCTCGAACTATGCAATGAAAATGGCGGGCGTAAAGTCATCCCATTCAGCGGCATGCTTCCGGGCGATGCCTGGATCTGGTCAAGATTTAGAACGGACAGAGTTCTCCAAGATAAATTGATTGAAATCACTCAAAACAGTTTCGATACACGCCGTGGATACTATGGAAAAGTGGGTGATCGATGCATCATCAAAAACTGCCTGATCATCAAAGATGTCTGGATAGGATCGGATGCCTACATCAAAGGAGCCAACAAACTAAAAAACTTGACTATCCATTCGAGCCCCGAGGCATCTTCTCAAGTCGGTGAAGGATGCGAACTCGTTAACGGCATCGTCAGCGAGGGTTGTCGCCTTTTCTATGGGGTCAAAGCCGTTCGCTTTGCCATGGCTTCCCACAGTCAGCTTAAATACGGTGCACGCCTGATCAACTCCTATTTGGGCAATAATTCGACCATTTCCTGTTGTGAGGTATTAAATTCCCTGATTTTTCCTAGTCACGAACAGCACCACAACAACTCCTTTTTGTGCGCATCTCTTTTACAAGGCCAGTCTAATATGGCCGCAGGAGCCACGGTCGGTTCCAACCATAACTCCCGGGGAGCAGATGGGGAGTTTATCGCCGGAAGGGGTTTCTGGCCGGGCCTTTGTGTCAGCGTGAAGCATAATTCCCGCTTTGCTACTTTCAATATCCTTGCCAAAGGGGATTACCCCGCAGAGTTGGATATTCCCCTTCCTTTTTCCCTGATCAGTCATCAGGTTCACCTTAACCGGGTTCAGGTAATGCCTGCGTATTGGTTTAAATTCAACCTCTATGCACTTGCCAGAAATGCTTGGAAATACCAGGAGCGTGATAAACGAACAGAAAAAGTCCAATGGTTGGAATTTGACTATCTTGCGCCAGACAGTGTACAGGAAATGGTCGATGCGCTTCCGATTCTAGAAACGGCCATTGGCAAAGCTTTTTTAGCAGAAGATCTGGATCCTCGTAGCTATGTGTTCCAGCATGCCGGAGAACTGGGCAGACAGCTACTACAGGCAAGGGACCCTCGCATCGAATCCCTCTTCGTTACAGTGGATGGTTGGGAAAACAGCAAACGACCAATTGAACTGACAAAGGTTCCCGATGCCTGGCGCATATTTAATCGAATGATCGCATTTCATGCGGTAAAATGCACCATGGACTGTTCCGAGATCGAAGATTTCCAACGCTGGGAAAATGTCGGAAACCTGCTCCCAAAAGTTTTCGGAAAATGGCGGTGGAAAAATGTGGGAGGCCAATTGATGCCTGAAGCAACCCTCACTAAACTCATCGAAGAGATCAAATCCCCACAGGTAACCTCCTGGCCGGAAGTTCATGCGCTGTACACGACAGCGGCTTTGTCCTATACCACCTGGAAATGTGCCCACGGTCTTCAGTGCCTTTTCGAAGCCCGAAAAGTGGTGAGGGAGAACTTTGGTCAAACGGAATGGGTAGAGGTATTGCAAGAAGCTGTTGAAACGCGTAGATGGCTGTCCGAGCAAACTTTTCTCTCCCGGCAAAAGGACTATCAAAACCGGTTCAGAAACATGGTTTACGATAGCCTAGAGGAGCGGGACTTGATCTTGGGCACCGTAGAGGGCAATGCCTTTATTCAGGAGGAAAAACTTGAATGCGAAGCATTTATAAAAAAGATGGAAAAAGTCCTTAAAAATTCGGTTCGTGTTTAATGTCGAAAAACCGACCATTCTAGTGCCAAGGACGAACTAAACGGAATCTGATTACTTGGCTAGTTGCTGCTTGATCTCGCGAATACGCTCCTTGATGGTAATCTGACCGAAGTCTATCGGATCGGTGACCGCATTCAAAAAATCCGCTACAGCACCCGCATGCGGGGTAGACTTGCCGTCCGCCATGGCTACATAGCGCATGGTAGTCCACATGAGCGTCTTAAGCTCTTCCTTACTATCATCGGTCATATAATATTCCACCAACACAGTCTGATGGTCGTGCCATACAACCCTGCTCATGATCCGTACCCATTCACCAACTTTGGCAGGGCGTATGTAGGAGATATTGTGGTTATAGATGACCCATGCTGCCTTGTATTTGCGGATAAAATCAATCATTTCCACGCCGTATAGCTTGGGAACCTGATCTTCCCTGGCATTGAAGAAATAATCGAAATACTTGGCGTTGTTTAGGTGCTGCAGCGGATCGCAATCCTGAAAGCGGATAACCACCCTGCTTTCTGTTTCTTTGGGATAATGCCTTTCCGGATCAAATTCAAACATGAAGAATATTTTTAAAGATAAATAAGCCCTACAAAGATATATGATTTATATCATGGTTACTTTCTGGAATATTGCTTAAATTAACGTCTTACGCAAATTAACCCACAAAGATCATGAAAATCTTGGTTCCAACGGATCTATCAGAAAACGCCAAAAATGCGCTGGATTTTGCAAAGAAATATGCTCTGCTCCACAATGCGTCAATTACGTTATTGTATGCTTATTACGCTGTATACGACTTCGCCGCTCAAGCAGAGGAGATCGTTGCGGCCATCGAGGAAGATGCCAATAACGCACTTCGAGAAGAAATAAATGCCAATACCGATCCTCTATACATTGATTACAAAATCGTACAGGGAACCGTATCCAACAGTATCCATGCAATAGTGCTTTCCGGTGATTATGATTTGATTATCATGGGAACACAAGGAGCAAGCGGCATTAAAAAAGCATTAATTGGCTCCAATACGGCTACGGTGATAAAGGAAAGTCAGGTACCGGTTATTGCTGTCCCGGCAGGTGCGCAATTCGAATCCGTAAAATCCATCACCATTTCAGTAGAACTCTCCAATGAGGATGAAAAATTACTGAAAAAGGTCGCTAACCTGACGGAGAACTGGGATCTACCCTATACCATCCTGCATGTTTCAAAAAATGAGGATTTCAATAAAGAACTCTCTTTCAAAGGCCTGCAGGCTCATTTAAAAGAGTCCTATCCCGATGATGAATTTGAATTTATAAAAATAGCCTCTCCGGATTACGGCACAGGTGCAGAAAACTATTTACGTGAACAAAAGGAAACCATGATGGTGATGTTATCAAAAAACAAAACCTTTTTTGAATACCTGTTCAATAAAAGTCAAAGTGTGGCCTTTGCCTATCATACCCATGTCCCTTTGTTGGTAGTTAAGTAGAAGGGCATGCATGGGTGCAAATAAAGAAACTTACATGAGAGCAGTGTGCATTACCAATCCGGGTGGTCCCGACGTCTTGAAAGTGATGGAAAGGGAAATCCCCCAACCGGGGCCGCATGAGGTATTGATCCAAGTGGCTGCGGCGGGTGTGAACAGGCCCGACGTTTCCCAACGAAAGGGCAATTATCCGGCCCCGCCAGGGTCACCTGCAGACATCCCCGGCTTGGAGGTTTCCGGCACCATCGTGGCTGTGGGTGAAAACGTCAAACTCTGGGAGATCGGCGACCAAGTTTGTGCGCTACTAGCGGGTGGCGGCTATGCGGAGTATGCGGTAGCACCCGAAGAGCAATGTCTAATTATTCCTGAAGGCGTTAGCTTGCAAGAGGCGGCTTCCCTACCAGAAACCTTCTTCACCGTCTGGAACAATGTCTTTGATATTGGAAAGTTTTCGAAAGGCGAACGTGTACTTGTGCACGGAGGCAGCAGTGGAATTGGTGTGGCGGCCATACAGATGGTCAAAGCATTAGGTGGCAGCGTATTCGTAACTGCTGGTAGTGAGGAAAAATGTTCCTTTTGCAGGGAATTAGGTGCAGACCTGGCCATCAACTATCGGGAAACCAATTTTGAAAAGGCAATTGTGCAACATACCCAAGGCAAAGGGGTGGATATCGTGCTGGATATGGTGGGTGCTGCCTATACAGAGGCAAACATCAACCTGTTGGCGCCGGGAGGGCGCTTTATTATTATCAATGCCATGAAAGGCCGCATGGGTTCCGTAGACCTTATCCAAGTGATGAAAAAGCGGCTTACGTTGACCGGCTCCACCCTGCGGCCCCAGACACCTGCTTACAAAGGATTAATAGCCAAAGCTTTGATGTCAAAAATATGGCCATTCTTTCCAGATGAGATTAGGCCCTATATCTACCAGACCTTTCCTTTGGACGAGGCCGCAACTGCCCATGACCTGATGGAACAATCCCATCACATGGGCAAGATCCTCTTGGAAATCCCTTTTAAAACCTAAAAAACCGAAAGTTATGAGAAATCTTTATTTCCTACTTGCTTTGTATTGGGCTGTCTCCTGCTCTCCATCCATAGAAAGGGTGGAATTGGCCAAAGGCACCTATGTATTCGAACAAGCCAATGTAATTGACATTACCAACGGCTCGGTTTCTGTGAAACATGTAGTGGTAGAGGAAGATCAGATTACTCGCCTTCTAGATGGAACCACTGAATTTGACTGGACAGAAGCGACCGTTATTCCAGCCAAAGGAAAATTCCTGATGCCTGGATTGGCCGAGATGCATGCACATATTCCCTCACTGGAATGGGATGACCCGTTGATTGATGAGACGCTGTTTCTTTACTTATCCAACGGTGTGACCACTATAAGAGGCATGCTTGGAAACCCAGTACATTTGGCACTTAGGGAAAAGGCCAATAATCGGGAAATTATCAGTCCAAGGATTTATACCTCCAGCCCATCCCTAAACGGCACCACCGTCAGGACACCCGAAGAAGCGCAATCCAAAGTTAGTGCCTATGCGGATGAAGGATACGATTTCTTAAAACTTCACCCAGGAATCCGCATGCATGTATTTGACGCCATTGTGCAAACAGCGAATGAAAAAGGTATTCCTTATGCAGGACACGTATCCAACTTAGTGCGGATCAGGCATGCACTTGAAAGCAGCTACCATACCATCGACCATATAGATGGTTTCTTGGAAGGGCTAGTACCGGCAGAGGCAGGTGTAAACCCCATAGAGAACGGCTTTTTCGGATACAACTTCACCGATTTGACGGATACGGATAAAATCGGCGAGCTCGTTGCCCTAAGCAAAGAAAATAGCGTATGGGTGGTTCCCACTCAAGCCCTGTTCGATCGCTGGTTTTCCCCGACTCCAGTAGAGCAATTGGTCGAAGAACCTGAAATGAAATACATGAGCCCAGACACCCGTGCGGCGTGGACCAAGAGCAAAAAGGACCTGACCGAATCCGAGAGTTACGAAGCGGACAAATGGACACGGTTTAACGAGATCAGGTACAAACTTATCAAAGCCCTACACGAAAATGGAAAAGGCTTACTATTGGGTTCTGATGCACCTCAGGTATTTAACGTTCCTGGTTTTTCCATTCACCACGAGTTGCAAGGCATGCTGGACGCGGGATTAAGTTCCCTTGAAGCCTTACAGATAGGAACCATAAACCCAGCAACGTTTTTTAAAGGCAACTTTGGTCAAATAAAAGAGGGAATGGAGGCAGACCTTATTTTGACCGCAAAAAACCCACTAGACGATCTCAAGCATCTCCAAAATCCGGATGGAGTAATGGCCAGAGGGATTTGGCTGGACAAATCCACGATAGCCAAAAAACTAAACCAGATTGCTGAAAAATACCGGTAGCAGCAGCAGATGTCGGTTCTCCTCTCTGTACATCTATCCAATCGCTCATTTGTACCCTGTGGGGGCCTAAAGCATTGGATAGCCAACAACTGCACCAATAGAAAAAAGTCCGGCACCAAAGCGGTGACCGGACTTTTTGTACGGAATGAGAACTAATGATAAACCTGTGTCAGCTATCCAGCCAACCAGCTCAATATCATATATATTGGTTGAGAATATTTTCGTACATCTCTTGCTTTCCACTGATTTGCTTAGGCTCGCCGATTTCCAGGGCAAGGCTACGAAGGTCTTCTAAAGTAAGTTTTCCGTCCTCAAAGTCTTTGCCTTTGCCCGCATCGAAGGATGCGTAACGGGATTTCCTCATGTCAAGGTAAGGCGATTTTTCCATGATATCGTTTGCAATGATTAGACTACGTGCGAACGCATCCATACTGCCTACGTGTGCGTGGAATAGATCTTCCAAATCGGTGGAATTCCGACGTATCTTAGCATCAAAATTCACTCCGCCCGTGGTAAATCCCTCTCCTTGTAGGAGAACCAACATGGATTCCGTAAGCTCCTGTAGGTTGATCGCAAATTGATCCGTATCCCAGCCATTCTGATAGTCTCCACGATTAGCGTCTATGCTACCCAAAAGGCCTGCATCCTGTGCTACCTGTAGCTCGTGCTGAAAGGTATGCCCAGCCAGCGTTGCGTGGTTAACCTCTAGGTTTAATTTGAAATCTTTGTCCAATCCAAAGTGACGGAGGAAACCGATCACCGTTGCCGCATCGTAGTCATATTGGTGCTTGGTGGGTTCCATGGGCTTGGGCTCAATCAAAAAGGTACCTTTGAATCCCTGCTTGCGTGCATAGTCTCTAGCCATCGTTAAAAACTGGGCAAGGTGCTCTGTTTCCCTTTTCATGTCCGTGTTGAGCAAAGACATATAACCCTCTCTACCACCCCAAAACACGTAGTTTTCTCCTCCTAGTTTGATGGTCGCGTCAATGGAGTTTTTCACCTGTGTGGCCGCCCTAGTGACCACCTCAAAGTCAGGATTGGTAGCCGCACCGTTCATGTACCGTGGATTGCTGAAGACGTTTGCGGTTCCCCAAAGCAACTTGATGCCGGTTTCCTTTTGCTTTTCCAAAGCGTAGTCGGTGATTATCTGCATGCGGCGTTCGTATTCCGCTATGGTTTCTCCCTCATCAATTAGGTCAACGTCGTGAAAGCAATAAAAAGGTGCGCCAATCTTTCCGATAAACTCAAAGGCCGCATCCATTTTATCTTTAGCCCGCTGAACGGCATCCTCGGATTTGTCCCACTCCCTTAGGATGGTTCCAGGCCCAAAGGGATCATTTCCAGTACCACAGAAGGAATGCCAGTAGGCAATGGCAAAACGAAAATGTTCCTTCATGGTCTTTCCCGCGATCACACGGCTTTCATCATAATATTTAAAAGACAACAGGTTCTTCGAATCCCTTCCCTCGTATTTGATCTTTTCGATGTTTGGAAAATAGGTTTTTGACATGTTACAACTGGTTTTGATTATTATCGTTTAGGTTTAAATAAGTTTACAAATTTTTCAAACGCCTTTCCCAGACGTGGTAGGCTTCCGCATAGGCGTCGATCAGTACCGCCCTAGGCTCCAGATCGGTTACTTTTTCAAGCCCAACAAAGGCCTCTTTTGCGCTATCGTAATATCCCGTACCGATTCCGGCACCCCTTGCTGCGCCCTGCGCACCATCGGTATTGTACAGTTCCAATACCACCTCATTCATGTTGACAAATGCCTCCCGGAAAACCGGGCTTAAAAACATGTTAGCCTTTCCTGCTTTGACGGTTTTTAAGTTCAGACCCATACCTTTCATGATATTAAAGCCAAAGGTCAATGCGCTCACAATCCCCTCCTGTCCTGCCCGAAGCACATGGCGTTTATCATGCTTCAGGAGATTCAGGCCTTGCAGATGCGCATCTACTTGTCGATTTTCCATTATCCGCTCAGCACCGTTTCCAAACGGTATAAAGCTAAGTCCCTCAGAGCCAATAGGCACTTCGGCGGCCAAGGCATTCATTTGATCGTAGCTAATGGAAGCCCCCCCTATCAACCGCTTGATCCAGCTATTCAATATTCCGGTGCCATTTACGCAGAGCAATACCCCATACCTAGGATCTTTCTTCTGGTGATTCACGTGCACGAACGTATTCACCCTACTGGCAGGGTCGTACACCGGACGGGGGCTAACCCCATACACGGTACCCGAGGTTCCCGCGGTGGTAGCCAGTTCCCCAGCCTCCAATACGTTCAAGGAAAACGCGTTATTGGGCTGGTCTCCTGCCCGATATGTGACCGGGATTCTGGATTCCAAGCCAAGAAGGGCCGAAGCAGCAGAACTAAGTCTTCCCTGGAAACTAAAGGAGGGAACAGCATCTGGAAGGACGGAAAGCGGGAGTCCGTAATAATCCAAAAGCCGTTGGGAAACGCCATTCTGAGGAAAATCCCAAAAAATGCCTTCGGATAGACCGGTTTCAGAGGTGAGAACTTCTCCGGTTAGCTTCATGGCGATGTAATCTCCAGGCAGCATGATTTTATCGACTCGGTCAAAATTCGCAGGCTCGTGTTCCTTTACCCAGCGTAGTTTTGAAGCAGTAAAATTTCCCGGTGAATTTAGCAAGTGTTCTAAGCAATACGATTCGCCCATCTCCTGAAAGGCCTTGTTCCCGATCCCCACGGCACGGCTGTCGCACCAAATGATGGAAGGCCGGATAACCTCCCGTTGTTTATCAAGCATGACCAACCCGTGCATTTGATAGGAAATACCTATTCCCAAAACCTCTCCGGGTTTGATCGCCGCCTCCTGACGTATGAGAAGGGTGGTTTCCTGAATGTATTTCCACCAAGTAGCCGGATCCTGTTCAGCCCAACCTACTTGTGGAGATTCGATGACCATTTCCTCCCCCGGCCTCGTAGCAGATGCCACCACCGTACCCGTCTGAGCATTCAGCAGCGTCGTTTTTACCGATGAACTGCCAATATCGTATCCAATCAATAATTCTCTCATCATAAAAAAGGCTATTTTCTTACCAAAAAACAGTGTAAAGGGCTGCGAGGATTCCAGTTATCAATATAGCCCCAATTTTGAACTTGGTACTCGTTTTGAACAAATCCGGCGTAATCTCAATACTATTGGGATGGTCCTTTCCTTTACCCTCGTACAAACTCAACATCACAATGACCCCTGAAATGATCAAAAACACCACTCCCATTCGGTCAAGAAAAGGCAATCCAGGCGCCATAAACTTAAACAGGGTAGACAAAGGAATGGTAAGCGCAGCCGCAGTAAGCGCCGCATTGGAAGTTGTCTTTTTCCAGAAAAATCCGAAAATAAATATGGCAAACACCCCTGGAGAGACAAAACCGGTATATTCTTGAATATACTGAAACGCCTGATCCAACTGCCGCAACGCAGGGGCTACAAGCGCCGCAAGGAAAAAAGCCGCAACAGCCGTGATTCTACCTACACGAACCTGCTTCCGCTCACTGGCATGGGTATCAAAGAAACTCTTATAAATATCCAAGGTAAAGATGGTCGAGGTGCTATTGGCCATAGAGGCTAGAGAGGAAACGATTGCCGCAGTCAATGCCGCAAATGCAAGACCCTTCAGTCCAGTAGGCAACAACTGCAGCAAAGTGGGATACGCCCGGTCCGATTTGATAATTCCCGCCTCCGGATCCGTCATTGACTGAATAAACGAAGTGTCCATGCCCTCCCGAACAATTACATAAGCAGCTATTCCGGGGATAACGACGATAAGAGGCATTAGAAGTTTCAAAAAACCAGCAAATACCATTCCCTTCTGGGCTTCATTTAGCGATTTTGCCGCCAATGCACGTTGGGTAATGTATTGGTTGAAACCCCAATAATTTAGGTTTACGACCCACATCCCACCAATCAACACACTTAGGCCTGGCAAATCCAGGTAGGCATCCTTCTCACCGCCAGATCCATCAGGAATCATCATCTCTCCCTCGAAAATGATCATCTTAAAATGCGATGGGGCCTCCTTTATCAAAGATGCAAATCCACCCCAAACATCTCCTTCACCAACAATACTCAGTGCCAAATAGGTAGTAGCCAAACCACCGGCCACCAAGAAAAATACTTGGATAACATCTGTCCAAGCAACCGCTTTCAAACCTCCGTAAATGGAATAAAGCATGGCAAAAACCGCCAAACCGGCAATACCGTACGGCAAGGGAACACCCAGAATGGTATCCAAACTCAAAGCTCCTAAGTATAAAACCGATGTCAGGTTTACAAACACATACACTAACAACCAAAAAATTGCCATGGTAGTCCTAACCCGGCTGTCATACCGCTTAAGCAAAAACTGCGGCATGGTGCTGATTCCTTCCTTTAGATAAATAGGAAGGAAGAATATCGCTACAATGATCAAAGTCGCAGCAGCCATCCATTCATACGTAGAAATCGCCAGCCCCAACGCAAATCCTGAGCCTGACATGCCGATAAACTGCTCAGCAGAAATGTTAGATGCAATTAGCGAGGCTCCCACCGCCCACCAAGGAAGCGCCTTGGAAGCGAGGAAGTAGTCATTGGAGTCTTTTACGTGTCCTTTTTTTTCACGGGATACAAAATAGCCCATCAGAATAATTAAGAGACAGTACCCAATGAAGATGGTTAGGTCTAATGAGGTAAAGTTCATAAATGGTTTAAAATGGTTATAGGTTTAATTAGGTTTACAAAACAAACATTTCTTTGTGAAAATACGGCCTGCAATATAATGAAATAAGCCTTTACTGGAATAGGAATCCGAAAAGTAATGGAGCATAAAGGAAATTTATTGCCCTGTAATGCCCGTAATTTTGGGGCTGCGAAACGGATCTATTACCGTACAAACAACTACAGGTTTCCCAATCACACCTAATAGGCGATTCACAATCTGGGAATCTTGTTCGCTTGTATCAAATAATCATGAAGAGATAGACTACGTATAGATTTGTAAGCTAGATTTAGTATATTCCCTCTTAAAAACGTATCGCTACATGGGATTCACGAAGGTAGAGAACGCATCGGAGGAAGCTTTGGAAAATAGTTGGCGGCAATTTGCAGCTGAAAATGAGCTAAACGAAGCCGTAGTTCATATTCACGGTGATGTCGGTAATGATTTGGTGTGGTCCGCTTCATCGGGTGATACTAAGCCCTCTCAGCCCTATTTTTTGGGTGAGCTTTCAGATATGCATATGGCTGGCATATTGATAAAACTGAAAGCGAGAGGAAAAGTAGCTTTTGAAGACCCAATACAAAAATTTTTGCCAGATTCGCTGCAAAACACGATCGATCCTTGGTCGCAGGGCCATGTATTTCAACAAATAACGGTAGGGCAACTACTTACCCATACCTCGGGGCTTCCTGATCTATTCGATGCCACACCAGACAAATTGCCTTCTATACGCGAGTTGATGATCACCGGCAAAGACGGATTTGTCTTTTTAGAAAAGCATTTAGCAAATGTAGGTACCTTGAAACCTTTCTTTTCACCGGTAAATGCCAAAAAATCAGCGTATTCGTTTACCAATACGATATTATGTCAACTGGTTATCGAAAAAGTCACCGGCAAACTGTTGGAGACCGTCTTTCAAGAGTTGCAACATCGTCCGTTAGGATTTATGCAAACCTACCTCTACGCCGATCACCATGACCGGACGCCCAGCAATTTTTACCGCAGCGGCAAAAAGCTGTCTCTACCCCAACTAATGAGCTGCTTGGGTCATGCCGGCAGCATGGTTAGCTGTGCCAGCGACCAAATGGCTTTTATTCGGGCATTTTTTCATGGGCATCTGTTCCCGCCCGAGTATTCCGGACTGACACACCAATGGATTCCTGTAAACGGAACCATTAGCCGGGGCATAGGACTGGAAGAATACTGCCAAAAAAACTTTATAAATTTATTTCGTCGTGAGAATCCGTTAAGAGGTCTAACTTCCAGTACGGGGGCCTTTTCTTTGTATCACCCCGAAAAAAAACTTTTTTTCACCGGCACCACCAACCAATACCAACGGCCTGAATTAGCCAGGACACTGGTTTGGAAGTTGGCGAAGGCCATCCCCTAGTCGATCGCTAGTCAGGAAACGTCCACATCAAAGGCAGCCTGCCTGACCTTTCCATTAATCTTGACCTGTACCCAAATCCTATAGGAACCCGCTTCAGGAAATGCATAGGGAAAGCTCACGAGTTGATGTTCCTCGTGTTCGGGACTTTCTGGGGACAAATGCAGCATATCCCCCATCAATAGGCTATCCCGCTCGATATCAGGTAGACCTTCCAACCAAGCCAGCACCTGATCCACGCTATCCATAAACGTCATCCCTGAAGGTATGCCACGGTATCCTTGCTTTCGGGACTTAAAGCGCTCCACCATCATCTCCTGCGCTCCCATGGAGTAATTGCCCGTGGGATGCAGATGAATGTACACTGAGCCATCGTGCTTCATCACCACCGCATGGCCCATCATACCCAGATAGGGTTCCAATACCGCTGCATTAGCATCCGGGTCAAACAAGGCAAAAGTTAGGTTGTAAAGCCTGCCCGACTCGTATGTTGGAACGTCTGACTCCCATATGGCTTCGAATCCTTCTCCTAGCCCCACGCGAATACCTGGAATTCCACACAGCATGAAATCACTGTCCAATGTCCCCGACGCGGCGTTAATGGAATTAGTGACTAGGAACGAGTCGTCCCTACCCAGAACTGTACGCAGTGACGCAAATTCGACAAGCGATTGCTCCGGAATATGTAAATCTCCCACGATGGTTTCTGCAAACCCGGTGAACCGGGTGATATCTGCAAATACATGGTATTCGCCGGGTGGTAGATCAGGTATGGGTGTCCGAAAATGGAGGGAATCCAACCGTTCTGGATGCAGGTGGGCGAATACGTCCAGTCCTCCTTTTTTGATCAAAAACAGGTGCATAAGTTTTCCATGATCCGGAATCAGGTAGCTCATTTTGCGGGAAATGCCACCGTTTTGAAGTTCTTTTAGGTCAACCGTCAGATCCAAAAACAGGCCTTCACCGGAAGAAACTACCTTGACTTCGCCCTGAATCGGTTTATAGATATTTCGCTGGTATTTATCGGCCTCACTTTCCCACCATACTTTGCCTCCCCACAGGATTAGCAACATAGTCAGTGTTCCAACGGAAAGACCCACCCATTTTCTCTTCGAAGACACAGGGCTCGCATCTCCCGCCGGCCTCAGGCTCTCTCCCACTGCTGCCATCACGATGGTTACCATCAACACCACCAAAAAAAGGCCCAACGCCGACAATACGACCCCCAATCCAAGAGGCATCTCCTTTTGGGCGGTTGGCATTGCTAAGATAGGGATCGTGGCCTCGTATAGCTGCCCCCCTTCCGTCATTATCAACTGCACACTGGACGCACCAGAACCCATAAACCAGAGATCGAGTTGGTACTTGCCCGGCTCTCCTTTAACTGCCAGCAATGGGTCTGAACTCGGCGTGCCGTCTAAACCCACCGACCAATAAACCGGCTTCGCCTCCAAGGAGATACCGGAAGGGTTTTCAGGAAGAATCACCGTAACCAATGCGATACCCGGTATCACATCCGGAGGCTCTATGTGGGCCAACATTCTATGATTTCCCAAAAGCCCTTCATACACGACTCCGGGACTGCCTACGTGTCCACTGTTCAGAAAAAAGATGAGCAGCCAAACCAAACTCGAATACCAAAACTTCTTCATGCGACCTTATCGTTTTACCTGCTCCATCCATCGACCCCATGACAGCGCCAGCCTCGCACTGAGCAAGCCGAGAACTGCCGCTATACCCAAACCCTTTACCAAGTCCATACCGAATGACACATAGTTGGGATGAAAGTCATACCGATAAGTCCAGTCAGGAGCACTGCTGTAAGGCCAGGAAGATCTCCCAAAAAACCACCCTCTCGCAGCTTCTGTGTGTAAGAAATTGGCAAAATACCATTGAATTGGCACAAAAACCATCAAAAAAACCAAACTCAAAATGGCCGCCATAACCCACCGGTTTGCGATACGCCATTGATGGATGGTCAAATCGATCGCCATCGCAGGAAAAAGCAGCAACAAGGGAAAATGATACGGCTGGAAATGGGTGATGTGGTTGTAAACTGGACTTAACTTAGGTTCTGCAGGAAACAAGGGGAGTATCCAAACCATCGCAGCCATCAAAAAGGTATAAGCCAAAGCCATCACGGTACCTCCCCAACGGAAAGGTGAAGCGTAGGATACAGGGATAATTAACAAAGGAAAAATTACAGCGGCTACCTGATAGGCAGTAGCACCGTGAAGGCGATTCACAAAGAAAAATTCAGAAATAATGGTATAAACCATGACCAACACAAACCCAGCTGACAAAGCAAACAGCCATTTGAGGTGAGTCTGAGTTCTGTTGGATGCTTCACCACGAAGATTGTTCTGAACGGCCAGCACACTCACCATCGCGCCAAACTGGATCATCATCATGCCTAGGCCCAGCACCAGATGAGGAGGGGACAATATCTTAACATCCAGTCCGTAGGTATTATGCCACCAGTCGTCAAAGGGCGCGGAAGTTAGCATTGCAAATGCGCCCCAAATGCAGAAAAGAGCACCTAAGGAGCCTCTGAAAATCCCCCAAAAAGAAATACTCCCTTGTTGCTCCTCCTTTGTGGAAAAGAAACTGGTCTTCAAGACCTTGATGCCTGAAAAAACACCGGCAATAACGGCGCCCAGGTACATAGATAAATGAGGAGGGGACAATAAGCCATCCCGACCCACACTCATGTGCCAAGAAATATCCCACAATAGCCCTACAGCAATGCAGAGGCTTGCAAACACCGAAGCATACACATAGCTAGGTATAGGATTCAGCCGAATGGCCGGCTTGGACTTAACCGCGGAACCGGAAATTGAAATCGTCTGAGGCATAGTTACGTTTCAAATCAACTATCTAAATTAATATACGTCAACACTAGAGTTCAATGGCTATGGACTAAATACGAATTAGCGAAAAGATAAGGCTACCCGTCGAAATAAAAAAACGGCGGATCGGGCTAGCCGCCCGTGATCCGCCGCTTCGTTAAACTACATCTGTGGTATCACAAGGAGCGAAGTCACTTAAGCCAATCGGGCTTGGTCGTATAAACCTCCGCCTGAAGCTGATTCAGCAGGTTGTAAAGCCCAAAATACGTTCTATTGACATAAAGCCCGTGTTTGGAGCCACGTGCCTGTTTGGATTTTCTGAACATGTTATCGTTTGAAATCCGGTCTCCCAGTTTAAATATTTCCTGAAAGTATCCATTATCGGCGAAATCAAAACGATCCACGTGAAAGGGTTTTCCCAATAGATGTATCATTTCTCGAAAAATCGCTTTAAAATAAGCTTGTTCCTCTAACGTGTCCTTTCCAGAGATAAACTCCAGGTCCACAAACACCTGATCCAATTCCTGCTGATTGAGCAACAAATCTTTTCTAATCAAGGAAAAATATCCCTTGTAGAAATCCTCAGGTATCACCTTGACGCACCCAAAATCAATGATCGCCAACCTCCCATCAGGCTGAATGATAAAGTTGCCGGGATGTGGATCTGCGTGGACCTGCTGCATTTCGTGCACCTGATGGTGGTAGAAATCCCACATGGCTTGACCTACCTGATTTTTGAGTTCCTGCGTTGGATTGGTTTGGAGCCACTCTTTGATATGTAAACCATCCATCCAGTCCATGGCAATAATCCGGGGACCACTGAGATTTTCGTAATATTTTGGGAAGGACAAATGAGGGATGTGGCTACAGGCTGCTGCAATCTCCGTACCCCGTCGCATCTCCAGCTCATAATCTGTTTCTTCCAGCAATTTTTCCTCTACCTCCTCCATGTAGTGGTCCAATTCCCGCTCGTTCATGTTCAGTAACCTCAGGGCAAAAGGACGCACCAACTTCAAGTCAGACCTTACACTCGACGCTACTCCCGGGTACTGGATCTTTACCGCAAATTCCTGCTCTCCCTTTTTCGCCTTGTGCACCTGTCCGATGGAGGCGGCATTTACCGCTGAATTGGTAAAGCTGTCAAACAGTTGATCCGGCGATTTATCGAAATACTGTTTAAAGGATTTTACGACCAATGGATAAGACAATGGCGGAGCGCTGTATTGGGCCATCGTAAATTTGTCTTGGTATGCCGTAGGAAGTATATTTTTATCCATAGCCATCATCTGGGCGACTTTAAGGGCGGAACCCTTTAGTTCACTCAGCGAGTCATAGATATCCGCTGCATTACTTTGATGCAGCCGATCTTTGGTCAGAGAGGGATTAACCACCTTCTGTGCGTAGTGTTTTACGTAGTTCCCTCCCACCTTCGCGCCGGTTTTGATAAACTTAGCGGCACGTTGTACTTTGGAAACCGGGATACTGCTCTGCTCTTTCAGGGTATTGGTCATGGTTACTTGTATTGATAGAGAAATTTGGCAAAATCCAAAAAGCTATCCACGGCACTCTTACCCATCAGGTCAAAGACAAGATTGACGGATTTTTCTATGGCCGCATCGGTTTTTTCAAAACTTGGAGAAGTATCTTTTAGCCAATACTGAAACACAAACATGACCTGTAGCCACAGTGCCTCGTCGTATCGATCAGATATAAACGGCCTCTCTGCAATTTCCTCTGTCTCCTTTCCCTCCATAACGATATCTTTCGCAAAGGATTTAAACTTCTCTTTAAATACCTTCATTTCAGGTGCAAGGACATTTCTGTTCTTCATACCGCCCTTATATTCGCTAAGTAGGTAACTTCTTCGCTTCTTTAACTCCTCGATCCAAGTGAAAAAAAAGCCCAGCAATTTTTCCCTGGCTGAATAGCCAGGGTATACCTCCTGCCCTTGCAGTTCTTCTAGGGTCTTGTCAAACAAAATTTCCCAAATCGCCTCTTTGATAGCCTCAAAGGAGGTGAAATATTGGTAAAAATCTGCCTCTTTCATCTTCAATGCCTTGGCAAACTTAAAAACCGACGCCGGTTCCTTTCCGTTTTCCAACACATAATTGATATATTCATCCAATAGTTGCCGCCTTTTATCCGTTTGGCTTTTTTTCGTCTCGCTCATTCCGTTTCGTACTTTTGTATCTGATATGCTAACAAAATAACCTAGCGGTAGGTTTTTAATTTATATGGAATAATTTCCCGTTGTTCTGCAAATAACTATCCGTGCCGAATGTTGAACTGATTTTCGATTCAGAAAACCATTTCTAGCGCTTTATACGTTTAATAGTTAAATCATTGACATTGCCGTATGATTACCCCAAAACTGATACTTCCCGTTCTACTAGTCGGACTTCTGATCAACGTATCTTGTACGGAAGATGAGGAGGTTCCGGAGGTACGCGTAAAACGGGTTAAGGAAGCCATTTACGCCAGCATGAATGAGTGGTATTTTTGGAATGATTTTATCCCTTCCAGTGTAAATGTTGACCGGTACAGCTCTTACGAAGATCTCCTAAGAGGGTTAGTATACAACGAATTGGATCGTTGGTCGTATATTACGACTCCGAGTGAATTTAACCGCGCCTTTACCGGACAGCAGGCAGGCCATGGATTTGGCATAGGCATTGGAACGGACGACAATTTATATATATCGTTTGTCTACGATGCTTCTCCTGCCGGCAAAGATGGATGGCAACGGGGATGGGAAGTGATCGAAGTCAATGGTAGGCCTATTTCGGCATACCGATCTGGTAATGGCTACAATCTTCAGTTGGGCCCAAATACATCGGATGTTCAAAACACATTTGTCCTGCGACTTCCGGATGGCAGCGAAACTACCCGTACCATTGGGAAAGCGGAGTATCAAACCAATTCAGTACTACACAAAGAGATTGTTAAGCTGGAAAACAAGCAGGTAGGCTACTGGGTATACAACAGCTTTCGGGCCAGCCCTGGGGTAACGCCGACAAAAAGTATGGAAGTCGAAGAGGCCCTCCAATTCTTTGAAGATGGTCAAATAGAGGAATTGATCATCGACCTGCGATACAATGGTGGTGGGTCTGTAGATGTGGCCGAACAAATTATGAATGCCCTAATCCCGGGCATTCACGATGGCAAGTTGATGTACACCAATGCACTCAATAACGACAAGTCTAATTTTAACGAAACATACGAATTCAAAAAAACCGGCAACTTAGAGTTGGAAAGACTAATCTTTATCACTTCTAGGGGATCAGCCTCCGCAAGTGAATTGATAATCAACTGTTTAGAACCCTACATAGAAACAGTCATCATTGGAGAGGACACTTTCGGTAAGCCGGTTGGATCTTTTCCCTTGTCCCGATACAACAACACCCTTTCTGCAAACGATATAGAGTTGGTTCCGATTACCTTTGCCATCGCAAACGCCAATGGAAAAGCAGAGTATTTCGATGGATTTCCGGTTGACTTTCCCGTTGGTGATGACATCTCCAAAAATTGGGGAGATCAAAAAGATCCCCGCCTGCAAGCTGCTCTAAGTTATATCCAATTTGGAAGTGTGGGATCTCAGGCGAGGCTAAGTTACAAAGATCATGGATGGGCCATGATTGACGAATTTTCCGGTCTCCTCAAAGAATTTCCCTCCTACTAATTTTCAGCTGGTTACTTGGCCCCCTTTTCCCTAAGGTAAGCGAGATAGTCTCCATCCAATATCCGAGGTAATCCCACCGTGTCACCTTGGTATTCATATATCCACACATTTGGGTACCGTTCCCCAGCCAAAAATACGGTATCGGCAATTCTGCGGTAAGGAAAATCTGGCGTATAGGATTCAGAAACTCCCTCGTATTTATCTAATTCAGTCAATATTTTATTTGCGAGGCGCAACCGGTAGATTTCTCCAATTACTCGGGCTTCCGCGGCTGCATCAAGCTTAATACCCGGATATTCGCCTAGATCATAAAGGTACCCATTTACATGACCTGAACCCAAAAACGTTGCATTCTCCTCTAGAAGCCTGCCTAGAGGGTGGCCATAATCACTGCGAAGCGTTCCATACACAAAAAGAAAATCCACCTGAACCCTATTTCAGTTTATCCTTTGTGCCTACGCATCAACACTTCCATGACTTCGTCCAGTTCATACCCTTTGGCTTCCAATAGCACCAGATAGTGAAACAGCAAATCCGCCGCTTCGCCGAGAAATAATTCCTTGTTATCATCTTTGGATTCTATGACAATCTCCACTGCCTCCTCCCCTACCTTCTGGGCCACTTTATTGATCCCTTTCGCAAACAATGATGCGGTATACGAATTATCCAAAGGGTTGTTTTTTCGGCTTTTGATCGTCTTCCTTAATTTATCAATGAAGAAGGTATTAGAGCGGTTCCTCTCTGCAAAACAGGTATCTGCACCGGTATGGCATACGGGGCCTACCGGATCCACGTAAATTAATAGTGTATCCCGATCACAGTCCACCAACATCTCTTTAACCTCTAAAAAATTACCGGAGGTCTCTCCCTTCGTCCAAAGCCTCCCCTTCGTGCGACTATAAAACGTTACCCGGCCGGTAGATTTAGTCTTCTCCAATGCCTCTTCATTCAGATAGCCTAGCATTAATACCTGCTTGCTTTTAGCATCCTGAATGATTGCCGGAATCAGGCCATCCGATTTATCAAAATCTAAACTAAAATTCTCCATCTTCATTGGTTGAAATTTTTTTCAATTGCCCAATACAAAAGGATTTCGATACAAAACCTCCTGTTCGCATCAGACTCTACACCTTTTAAATCCTCACTGCAATCCCTTTTTCGTGAAGGTATTGCTTCAAATCAGGAATGGCGATTTCCTTGAAATGAAAAATACTGGCTGCAAGGGCAGCATCCGCTTTTCCAGCTGTAAATACCTCTTCAAAGTGTACCATTTGCCCCGCACCACCAGAAGCGATAACGGGTATACTCAGGCTGGATGAAATCTCCGCCGTTATGCGGTTAGCAAACCCCGTTTTTACCCCGTCATGGTCCATGGAGGTCAATAATATTTCCCCTGCACCACGTTCACATACTTCCTTGGCCCAAGACTGGGTTACAATGGCCGTTGGCTTTCTGCCCCCGTGGGTATGCACGAGATCCACGCCATCTATATTTTTAGTATCTATGGCTACCACGATACATTGACTTCCAAATTCCCTGGCCATCTCATCTACCACCCCAGGATTCCTTACAGCCGAGGAGTTGATACTTATCTTATCGGCACCGGCATTGAGTAGCGCTTTGACATCGTCTACCGTCGATATTCCTCCACCTACCGTGAAGGGAATGTTGATGTTTTTGGCCACCCGGGTAACGAGCTCCACCAAGGTTTTTCGTTTTTCTACGGTAGCGGTAATATCCAAAAACACCAGTTCATCAGCGCCTTCGTCGGCATAGAGCTTACCGAGCTCCACCGGGTCTCCGGCATCCCGAAGATCCAGAAAGTTTACCCCCTTCACGGTTCTTCCGTCTTTGATATCCAGGCAGGGAATGATTCGTTTTGTTAGCATAATTCGAGGTTCTGTGTCCTTGGTTTAGTTTACAAATGAGGCCATTTGTTCCAAGGTGACCTTTCCCTCGTAGTAGGCCTTTCCCACAATGGTACCATAGACTCCCAACTTTTCAAGAGCTTCTAAATCAGCCATACTCGAAACCCCGCCGGAGGCAATCAATTGGATTCCGGGAATTTCGGCCAAAATATCCCGATAAAGCTCTAAGGAAGGCCCCTGTAAGAGCCCATCCTTTGCCACGTCCGTACAGATTACATATTTTATACCCTTTGCATAATAGGCTTTAATAAACGCAATCACCTCTTGATCGGTAGTCTCCTGCCAACCCGAAATAGCAATTTTACGGTTTTTGGCATCTGCTCCCAAAATGAGCTTGTCCCCTGAGTAAGCTTCCAACCACCGATCAAAAAGTGTTGGGTTCTTTACCGCGATACTGCCTCCTGTGACTTGGTGAGCCCCAAGTTCAAAAGCGAGTGATAAATCCTCCTCAGACTGGACGCCACCGCCAAAATCGACCATAAGATTGGTTTCCCTAGCCACACGCCGCAATACCGACGCATTCACAATTTTTTTGGCTTTTGCACCGTCGAGATCCACCAAATGGAGTCTTCGAAGTCCTGCTGCTTCAAATCGCTTGGCCACCTCTACCGGGTCGTCGGCATAGGATTTTTGCTGGGAATAGTCTCCCTGGGTAAGGCGTACGCACTTGCCACCTATGGTATCTATCGCTGGAATGATTTCCATTACAAATTAAGAAAGTTGGTCAAAATCTTCTCTCCTGTGCCGCTACTTTTCTCCGGGTGCGCCTGCATGGCATAATAATTATCCCTATGTAGCAACGCGCTGAAATCCAACATATACCGAGTGGTAGCAATGGTGTATTGCTGGTGCAGTTCCGCATAGAAGCTGTGCACATAATAAGCAAAAGCCTGCTGATCCAGCCCGTCAAGTAGCTGACTTTTCCGGTTTTCCAAGCTGTTCCATCCAATATGCGGAACTTTTTCCAAGTTGGGGAAACGCTTAACTTGAATTGGAAATACCCCGAGACAGGGAGTGTCGTTTTCCTCTGAATATTCACACAATAGTTGCAAGCCTAAACAGATACCAAAAAAAGGTTGCTTAAGTTCTTTGATCAGGAGGTCTAGCTTACGGGATTTAAGGTACGCCATGGCCGTACTGGCCTCCCCCTGTCCGGGAAAAATCACCTTGTCCGCCTTTTGGATGGTCTCCCAATCGTCGGTTAATACCGCCTCGACTCCCAGGCGTTCCATAGCGTATAAGACCGACTGTACGTTCCCTGCATTATATTTTATTATCGCTACATTCATAAATCCGATAGGCAGCGGCTGACCGGTGTTGGGCGCCGTCTTACATTACAGCGCGCTAATTTAGCGCTTTTCGGCTGCACACCGACAAAAATTATGCTTAATTTACCCTGGGGTTATCGTTCGTCATTTGTGGGACTAGCGAGGATATCTCCCAATTGTGCTCGGATTTCAGGGATTGATGCAAATAGCTGGTCGAAATCATCAATAATAAAATACCGGTCCTGAAACCTATTTTTCCAGAAAGGGGTATTGAGTATGGTAAAGACATCAAAATCCATGTGCCTAGGTTCATCTGACAGCGAAAACTTCGTTTCACCAATCGAACTGAGAATACCCGCCCCGTAGACCTTTAACTCATCTTGTTCCCTAATCAGTCCAAACTCAACGGTGTACCAATAAATGCGCGAAAGCATCTCGATGGCTAGGGGATTATCCACGTAATCCAACGCTATTGCGGCTAATTCCTCTAGAAAATTCACGAAGGGCTGATTGGTCAATAAAGGCAAATGTGCAAAGGCGTCGTGAAACATATCCGGTTCCTGTAGGTAATCTAGTTCACTGATTTTCCGCAGCCATGTAGAGGATGGAAAGCGTCTGTGCCGTAGCAAACCAAAAAAGAGGTCATCATCAACTAACCCATGGACCACCTGAACGGACCAACCGGTAGTTTGGGCAAGTCGTTCGTTGACTTCCACAAAATCCGGTATCCGATCGGGAGAAAAACCTACGGTTTTCAATCCGTCCAAAAAATCCCGGCAGGCGTGTTGAAGCAAAAACTGATATTGGCGTTCATAAAGCAACTTCCAAACCTTTCGGTCTTCCTCTGTATAGGCATCGTAGCGTTGGGTTAGTTGGGGCAATCTTGGGCTATTCATTAGTTCTGTAAAGTTCATAAGGTACGTATTCGCTACTAATTCCCCTCGATATAAATTGATATCAATTAGCTAACGAAAAGAGGTGTCAGGTGGTTTTGATCAATAAATGGGCGTAAAATTTGTTTTATTCCAGATAAGTTTAAATATTTGTATGGTAAAAAAATGAAGGGCACAGTATCCATATCGGGCGGTAACAGATGGGCAGTGAATTTGTCTCATAGCCTCGTTTTATTTTGTCCATTGAAAACTTTTAGGTCTGTGTTCAGGGCATAGTCCCTGTATGATATATTTACGTCCTACGTGGATGTTTTTCCTCGATTCTCCTCATATTCAATCATTTAATTCATGGGAATCCTTTGAACAACGTCGTTCATAGGGTGGTAGGAGGGTTTCCCACAGCGTTTTATAAACCAATGACAAACCAAAAATTCATCATAAAACCCGCCGGACAGCAGCATCACCATTACGCGGAAATGATCACCGAGGAGATGGCTAGGTCAGCACAAGCCAGAGGAACCGGAATTGCCCGCAGATCGCCGGAATACATCAAAACCAAAATGTCAGAAGGGAAGGCGGTTATTGCGCTTGCCAAAGACGGCACTTGGGCAGGTTTTTGCTATATCGAAGCCTGGAGTCATGGAAAATTCGTGGCAAACTCAGGGCTGATTGTGTCTCCTGAGTTTAGAAAATGCGGCTTGGCGCGGGAAATCAAGCGAGAGGTCTTTAAGCTTAGTAGAACGAAATATCCGGATGCGAAAATTTTCGGGTTGACTACCGGTGCCGCTGTCATGAAAATCAATTCCGAATTGGGTTACATACCGGTATCCTATTCGGATCTTACCACAGATGAAGATTTCTGGAAGGGATGCCAGAGTTGTGTCAACTACGAGATACTGATGAGCAAAAACCGTCAAAACTGTCTTTGCACGGCGATGCTTTATGAACCCAAACCGGAAAAGAAGTCCGAAATCAAAAAGCTACGGGATGATTTTCAGAAAAACGTCAAACTCTTTATTCGGCTAATGAAGATTAAGAAGCACGTATTTTTGAAATTCAGCCGAAGAAAGACCGGGGCAAATACCATGAAAACTGAAAGCGTAAACGCATAACCAACTTGTTTTACTTCCTCCTAGAGGAAACCAATAAACCATTTGAACAACATGAAGAAAGTCGTATTAGCATACAGCGGCGGATTGGACACCACCTTTTGCGCGCTTCACCTCACCAAAGACAAAGGCTATGAAGTACACGCTGTATTGGTTAACACAGGGGGCTTTAGCCAGGAAGAGCTTAACACCATCGAAGAGCGGGCAAAGCTGCTCGGCGTGGCCTCCTTTACGGTATTGGATGTGACCAAAACCTATTACGAAGAAGTAATCAAGTACCTGGTGTACGGTAACGTGCTTAAAAACCAGACCTACCCCCTTTCGGTAAGTGCAGAACGAATCCTACAGGCCAAGTCGTTGGCAGAATATGCCAAATCTATCGGAGCTACGGCTGTGGCCCATGGAAGCACGGGTGCTGGGAATGATCAGGTGAGGTTTGACATGATATTTCAGACCATTTTACCCGAAGCAGAAATCATCACCCCTATCCGGGATTTGAAGCTCAGCCGGGAAGAGGAAATCAACTACCTTAAAAAACACGGAGTAAGCATGAATTTCGAAAAAGCAGCTTATTCCATCAATAAAGGAATCTGGGGGACTTCGGTAGGAGGCAAGGAAACACTAACCTCCCACCAAAACCTTCCGGAATCTGCCTGGCCAACCCAGTTAGCCACGGAGGAGTCAAAATCTATCTCGCTGCAGTTTGAAAAAGGAGAATTGAAAGGCGTGGATGGTGTACATTTCGACAACCCCGTGGATGCGATTCTGCGCGTACAAGAGCTTGCCGCACCCTATGCTATAGGAAGAGATATCCACGTTGGAGACACCATCATTGGGATCAAAGGGAGAGTGGGTTTCGAGGCAGCTGCTCCATTGATAATCATCAAAGCGCACCAACTGCTCGAAAAGCATACCCTGACCAAATGGCAGCTATTCTGGAAAAACCAGCTGGCTGAGTTTTATGGAAACCACCTGCACGAGGGTCATTACTTGGATCCGATAATGCGTAATCTGGAGGCTTTTTTAACGGACACACAGACTTATGTAAGTGGTCAAGTTTCTGTTGCGCTGCATCCTTACCGATTCCAATTGATTGGCATCGAATCGGCCCACGACTTGATGTCTTCAAAATTTGGAAGCTACGGGGAGATGAATAAAGGGTACACTGCCGATGATGTGAAAGGTTTCACACGAATACTGGGCAACCAAACGGCTATCTTCCATAAAGTAAACCAAAACCCCTCCCATCATGAAAATTAGAACTGCGGTCATTGGTGCAGCGGGGTATACGGGAGGAGAGCTCCTTCGTCTGCTGCTGCACCATCCCCAGGTTGAAATCCAGTACATACATAGTAACAGTCAGAACGGTAAAAACCTCGAAGATGTCCATCCTGACCTTATCGGAGACTCAGACCTTACGTTTACTGATCAGGTAACCACACGCGGACTGGACGCAGTATTCCTTTGCCTTCCTCATGGTGAAACCAAGCCCTTTCTAGATGCGCACCTTTTTTCGGAAAACACGGTTATCATAGATTTAAGTACCGATTTTCGAAATGAAAGTAATGGCTTTGTATACGGTTTGCCTGAGGTAAACCGGCAAAAGATACAGAAAGCAACGAAAATCGCTAACCCTGGATGCTTTGCTACGGGCATACAGTTGGCATTGGCTCCCGCGATAGCCGCTGGCTTGGCCAAAACCCACCCCCTTCACATCACAGGCATAACAGGAAGTACCGGAGCCGGCAAAAAGCTAAGTGAGACGACCCATTTCAGTCACCGGAACAGCAATGTCTCTGTTTACAAGCTCTTTACCCATCAGCACCTGAAAGAGATACGGCAAACGTTTGGCCAGTTAAATCCGGGATACTCCAATGAGCTGTTATTTGTACCTTACCGGGGAAATTTCAGCAGGGGAATCTGGATAACGGCCTACTTTCCGTACCAAGGAAGCCTTGAAGAAGCCTATGCTGCCTACCAAAGCTTCTATCTAGATGCCCCGTTCACGCATATTTCCAGGCGGGATATTGACATGAAACAAGCAGTAAACACCAACAAATGCCTGATCCACCTAAAACAGGAGGCTGGGCAACTGATCATTTATTCTTCCATTGATAACCTACTAAAGGGTGCCTCTGGACAGGCCGTTCAAAACCTCAACCTCGCATTTGGGTTAGAAGAAACGACCGGGCTGGCACTTAAAAGTATTGCATTTTAAACTATGAACTTATTCGACGTTTACCCGCTTATTGATGTGACTCCGGTAAAGGCATCCGGAGCGAACATCTGGGACGAGGCTGGAAATCAGTATTTGGATCTGTATGGAGGGCATGCAGTTATTTCCATCGGTCATACCCATCCCCACTATGTAAAACGGATCACCGAGCAACTAAACAGTATTGCCTTCTACTCTAATTCGGTGAAGATTCCAATACAGAAAGACTATGCTATGCATCTTGGCAGGCTGTCAGGATATCCGGACTACGAATTATTTCTTTGCAACTCCGGTGCGGAGGCAAACGAGAATGCTTTAAAGCTTGCATCCTTTGAAACGGGAAAGGACACCTTTATAGCATTCAAAGGTGCCTTCCATGGCCGTACTTCCGGAGTAGTAGCTATCACAGACAATCCTAAAATCGTTGCGCCCTTTAACAGCCACCATAAAGTACACTTCATCAGCTTTGGGGATCTGGAAGCCGTTGAAAAGGCCTTACAGAATGGCCAAATTGCCGGTATTATCATCGAAGGCATACAGGGCGTGAATGGCATTCGGGTGCCGGACGGCGAGTTTGTCACCTCATTGAGCGACCTGGCGAATCGCTATGGAGCCAAGCTGATTCTGGATGAAGTACAATCCGGATTTGGAAGGACAGGAAAATTCTTTGCACATCAGTGGATCGCGGGCCTGCGGCCAGACCTAATCACTGTGGCGAAGGGAATGGGTAATGGATTCCCCATCGGCGGAGTGCTTATAAATCCCGAGATCAAAGCTTCCTATGGGTTGTTAGGGACCACTTTTGGAGGTAATCACTTGGCATGTGCCGCAGGCTTGGCAGTGTTAGAAGTGATCGAATCGGAAAAGCTTATGGACAATGCCCTGATTCAAGGTGAATGGCTCATGGAGCAACTTAGTTCCAATGCCGGTATCACAGACATTCGAGGTAAAGGATTGATGATTGGACTGGATTTGGACCGGGAAGCCGGACCGGTAAGAAGCGAACTGGTACATAAATTCCGAATATTTACCGGAAGCTCCGCAGGAAAAAACACCATTAGATTGCTTCCTCCTTTAAGTATTGGGCAAGAAGCGTTACATTTATTCCTAGAAAGTTTACAAGCCGTTTTGACCTTAACCGAAGCCTGACCAAGAAACCGGATCAAATGAAGCATTTTACACAATTTGAAAATATAACCACCGCCTCTGCGCTCATTGACCAAGCGCTAAAATTCAAAGAAAATCCCCGAATTAACCAAGCCCTGGGACAGGGCAAACGCCTGGGACTAATCTTTTTAAATCCAAGCTTACGGACACGGGTAAGCACCCAGATTGCGGCCTCAAACCTCGGGATAGAGAGCATCGTCCTGAACATGGACAAGGAAAGTTGGGCATTAGAAATGCACGATGGTGCGCTTATGAACAAAAATACGGTGGAGCATATCAAAGATGCAGCAGCAGTGTTAGGCAGCTATTTTGACATGCTGGCCATTCGTGCATTTCCTTCACTAACCAACAAGGGGGAAGACTCCGATGATTTTACGCTAAAGCAGTTTATTAAATACGCCAAACTACCCGTAGTAAGTCTGGAAAGCGCCATTAGGCATCCTCTACAAAGCCTAGCGGACATGATAACCATACGGGAAAACCTGTCTACTAAGTCGAAGCCAAAAGTAGTCTTGACCTGGGCACCCCATATCAAAGCAATCCCACATGCTGTCGCCAATTCCTTTGCGGAATGGTCAATTGGATGCGGATACGACCTTACCATCGCGCACCCTGAAGGCTACGAACTGGATGAGCGATTTACCCAGGGAGCGCACATCACCCATAACCAGGACGAAGCCCTAGCAGACGCAGACTTTGTCTATGTAAAAAACTGGAGTGCTTTTCACGAATACGGTAAAATCATTCACGTAAACCAACCTTGGCTGCTTACAGAAGAAAAGCTAAAAAACAGCCCCCAAGCCAAGGTCATGCATTGTCTGCCAGTAAGGAGAAACTTGGAATTGTCAGACGAAATCCTGGACAGCCCCCGAAGCTTGGTACAGGAACAGGCAAACAATCGGATTTACGCCGCGCAAGCCGTGCTAAAGCACATCATTTCATAACTCTAACCATAGCCATGGAAATCAGTGTTATCAAAATCGGGGGAAACGTCATCGATCACCCCGAAAAATCCATCGAGTTCCTGAAGGCTTTTGCCGGCTTCCCCGGAAACAAAATACTGGTACACGGCGGCGGCGTGTTGGCATCCCGAATAGGCAAGTCACTGGGCATCACACCTCAAATGGTAGACGGCCGCCGCATAACCGATGAAAAGACGCTGGAGGTAGTTACGATGGTCTATGCCGGACTGATAAACAAGCAGCTGGTAGCGCAACTACAGGCCTATGGGCAAAACGCCATAGGTATGACCGGGGCAGATGGAAATGTCATCCGGTCAGTAAAGCGCCCGGTAGGAATCATAGACTATGGGTTCGTAGGTGATGTGGTAGAAGTAAACACGCAATTTCTTACTGCCCTGGCAGACCAACAGGTCGCTCCCGTCATTTGTGCCATTACCCACGACAAAAATGGACAATTGCTAAATACCAACGCAGACACCATTGCTTCCACCATTGCCACTTCCTTGGCTAGATACCATACCGTCAATCTGTACTTTTGTTTTGACCGTGCAGGTGTATTGATGGATGAAGAGAAAGAAGACAGCCTGATTCCGCTGATTAACGAAGATATTTACGAGGAACTCAGGCGGGAAAACGTCATCCATAGCGGCATGATTCCCAAATTGGAAAATGCGTTTGCCGCGCTGCATCAGGGTGTTTCCAATGTGTGGCTGGGTCTACCTGAAAACCTACAACTCGCCGCTAAAGGCAAAAATGCCGGAACCATTATCCGTAGCCAAAAGTACGATTTGTATTAACCCAATATCAAACGAACCTACTTTGACCTTGGACAACCTAAAAGCTGAAGCAATTGCCTTACTCAAAAAGCTAATCGAAACCCCCTCATTTAGCCGAGAAGAAGCGAAAACAGCCGACCTGATTACGGATTACCTCAAAAACAAGCAGATCCCTTGGCATAGATTGGAAAACAACGTTTGGGCAAAAAATAAGCTGTTTGATCCAACCCTTCCCAGTTTGCTGCTTAATTCGCATCATGACACCGTAAAGCCCAATCAGGGGTATACCCGCAATCCGTTTCGTGCAGAGGTGTCGGAGGGAAAACTTTATGGTCTGGGCAGCAACGATGCAGGAGGCTGCCTGGTCAGTCTATTGGCAACATTTACCCATTTTTACGAACAAGCCCTCCCTTTCAATTTGATCTTTGCTGCCACTGCTGAGGAGGAAATCAGCGGAAAAAATGGCATGGAACGACTCATTCCCGAACTTCCCAAACTTGAACTGGCGATAGTCGGAGAACCTACCTTGCTTCAGCTAGCAGTGGCCGAAAAAGGGCTGCTAGTCATAGATGCCACCATAACCGGAAAGGCCGGACATGCCGCACGGGAAGAAGGAATCAATGCACTCTATCTGGCGTTAGATGACCTGCTAAAAATCAGAGATTACCGCTTCGAGAGAGTTTCTCCCTATCTGGGAAACACCAAAGTTACGGCCACCATTATACAAGCAGGCTCACAACACAACGTGGTACCCGACACCTGCACTTACACCCTAGATGTGCGCGTTACGGATGCATATACCCTACAAGAAGTCCTGGATGAGCTAAAAGCTGCCTTAATAGCAAAACTGGAACCTAGATCCATGAGGCTAAACTCTTCACATATTGCCCCGGATCATCGGATAATGCAAGTGGCCGACGCGATGGGGGTTTCCAAATACGGTAGCCCCACACTTTCCGACCAAGCATTGATTCCCTACCCTTCTGTAAAAATCGGACCCGGGGACTCCGCCCGTTCCCATACACCGGATGAGTTCATTTATTTGGATGAAATCGAAAAAGGAATCGAGTTGTATGTAGGGCTACTGAACGCTTATATACAAACCGTGTAAACAATGCTCCAAAGGGTAAATAACCACTAGCTGATCTAAAACCCCATTCACACGAAACCGTGCCTGGCCAACGGCAATCTGGCCAATATAAAATAGAAGACGGATGAAACTCTGGCAAAAAAACACCTCCAGCGAAAAAGAAGTAGAACGGTTCACCATAGGACGTGATCCCGAATTTGATATCCTATTAGCCCCCTTTGATGTTTTGGGTTCGCTAGCGCACGCCGAGATGTTGGAAAGCATCGGCTTGCTGACTTCCGAGGAACTGAAAACCCTCCAAACAGGCCTAAAGGAGATCTGGCAAGAAATCGAAGCAGGTACCTTCCGTATCGACGAAGGTGTGGAGGATGTTCATAGTCAGGTGGAATTCCTCCTAACCGAAAGGTACGGTGCTGTGGGTAAAAAGCTGCACAGTGGAAGATCCAGAAACGACCAGGTATTGGTAGATTTAAAACTTTACTACCGACACCGGATCCGGGAAATCCTGCAGCGCGCCGAAGGCTTGTTCAATTGTCTAATGGCACTGGCCGAGAAACATCGCGGAGACCTGATGCCCGGCTACACCCATACCCAACTGGCCATGCCTTCATCTTTTGGGCTTTGGTTTGGTGGGTTGGCTGAGTCGTTGGTGGAAGATATGCAGCTTTGGAATGCCGCCTTTTCACTGGTTAACCAAAACCCTTTGGGATCCGCTGCAGGATATGGGTCTTCTTTTCCGTTAAATCGAACGCTCACCACCCAGCTGCTCGGGTTTAGTGATCTACACTACAATGTAATCAACGCCCAAAACAGCCGGGGCAAAACCGAGAAATTCATTGCTTTTGCAGTGGCAGCGCTAGCCGGCACCCTCAACAAACTCTCGGCTGATGTCATTCAGTTTATGAACCCCCACTTTGGCTTTGTGGGCTTTCCGGATGAACTTACCACTGGGTCCAGTATCATGCCGCATAAAAAAAACCCAGATGTCTTTGAGTTGCTACGGGCAAAAACCAATCAATTGCAGTCCAGCCCTCAGACAGTCATGATGCAGCTCACCAACATGACCACTGGATATCACCGGGATCTTCAACTGCTGAAGGAGACCATCTTTCCGGATCTGGAGACACTTGCTGATTGCTTGGACATGGCTGTTTTTATGCTGGAGCATATCCGTGTGAAAAAGAACATTCTCAAAGATCCTTTTTACGCGTACCTGTTTAGCGTGGAAGAGGTCAACAAGCTCGTACTGGCTGGAATACCCTTCCGCGATGCCTACAAAAAGGTTGGGCTGGATATTGAAGCTGGGAATTTTGAACCTGAAACAAACGTGAACCACACCCATGAAGGAAGCATAGGAAACCTTTGCTTGGATCAGATACGGGGCAAAATGCAAGCAGTACTTCATTCCTTCAGCTTCGAGGAGATAGACCGCTCCCAAGCAAGTCTGCTGAAATAAAACCATCCGGCACATATATAAAAAGTAGGAAACACAACTTCCCATCCCCATTTTATGCCGTATCCTTCAAATGCATGGGCGAATTATCTGCAAATGGTTTATATTTAGAAATCACAAGTTGAATCACCCACCAAAAACTTACACACCTTGAAGGCACGATCAAACGGTTCACTAGTCTTTTTCTGGATGGCGCTTGTACTTATTCCCCAAGTGGGAATAGGGCAGCAGGCGACGGTTTCCGAAAGCAAAGAGACGTTCAAAACATACCCTTTTGGAGATCCTACTCCCATTGCTGCCTTTGCTTACAAACCGGATATTTACCCATATCACCGCTTTGAGGGATACAGCGTTGATCAGGTGGACAAGGAATGGCAAGTAATCCGAATGGAAAACGATTACCTCAGCGTAAGCATCCTGCCGGAAATCGGAGGTAGGGTATGGGGTGCCCGGGAAAAGTCTACCGGTTTTGACTTTATCTATGAAAACGGCGTAGTGAAATTCCGAAATATTGCCATGCGGGGACCTTGGACCTCGGGAGGCATAGAATTTAATTTTGGCATCATCGGACACGCGCCTAGCACCGCATCACCTGTAGACTACACCTGCTTCGAAAACGCCGATGGCAGTGTAACTTGCGTGGTGGGTACTATGGACCTCCCTTCACGTACCCAATGGAGAGTGAAAATCAACCTACCGAAGGACAAAGCCTTTTTCGAAACGGAGGGGCTTTGGTATAATCCGGAACCCATGCGCCAACCGTACTACAATTGGATGACAGCTGCCGCCCACGTAGGTGAGGATCAGGAGTTCTTTTATCCTGGTCATATCGCGTTGCAGCATAGTGGAAGCCTGATGGACTGGCCCGTGCAGGAAGGACGGAATACAGCTTTTTACAGGGAAAATAATTTTGGTTCCAGCAAGTCCCACCATATGGCTGGATCCTTCCAGAACCATTTCGGCGGATATTTTCACGAAAAGGGAGTGGGCTTTGGCCATTTTTCCAGCTACGAAGAGATGCCCGGCAAAAAGCTTTGGCTATGGGCCCTGTCGCGTTCCGGCGGAATTTGGGAAGACCTTTTGACAGATTCCGATGGTCAATACATGGAATTCCAGGCTGGGCGTATGCTAAACCAATTTTCTCCATCTCGAAACACACCTACGCCACTTACCAAAGCGGGCTTTACTCCCTACAGTCTGGACCGATGGACCGATTACTGGTTTCCCGTTAAGGGAATTGGTGGAATCAGCGACGTGTCGGAATATGGAGCCTTCTTCGTAAACCAAGAAAATGGTCAGATCAACATCAACTTCAATCCTTTTCAGGCTCTCGAAGGGCCAATGCTGTTTCTGGTAGACGGAAAACTAGAAGGGTCTCTTATCCTAGATTCCCGGCCCATGGACGTAATCAAACATTCTATACCCTCCAAAGAGGGCATGGAAAAATTGGAGATCAAACTTGGCAAAAAAACCCTTTACCAATGGCAGGCATCAGATCCTAACCGTCTCAGCCGCCCTTTCGGTGCTGAACTCGCACCTACTTTATCTGAGGCAGATGATCGCTATTACCAAGGCAGGCAAGAATACAACAGTCGCAACTACCGCGAAGCGCTAACCCAATACGAAACCTGCCTTTCCCTAAATCCAGGACACCAACTTGCCCGAATCGACTTGGCAGAGTTGGAATTCAGAAATGCCAACTACTCCAAAGCATTGACACATATTCTGTTGGCACTTTCAACCGATTTTTATGACCCACATGCAAACTTTGTAGCGGGCAGTATTTACCGGGAAATGGGTCAAACCATAGACGCTCTTGAAGCATATGGATGGTCCGCCCGTTCCATGGAGTTCCGGTCTGGGGCTTACACCGCCATGGCAGAAATTTATTTGGCACAGGGAGACCTTGAAAAGGCAAAAACCTATGGTAAAAAGGCCCTGGATTATGACCGTCACCAAGTGATGGCTTATCAACTGCTTGCCGTGGTGTCCCGTTTGGAGGACAGACCTGATGAAGCTGCCCAATGGCTAAAGATGTTACATGAAATTGACCCACTGAATCACTTTGGCAGATTTGAACAGTACCTGCTCAAAAAACCGGGGATGAGCCTCGGGACGTTTGACAACGGCATACAGAATGAGTTTCCGTTTCAGACCTACCTGGAAATCGCCTCAGTGTATTTAAAATACGGTCAAAATCAAGAAGCCGTCACGGTCCTGAAAGCCTCTAAAAGCCATTCCTTGGTACATCTTTGGCTAGCCTACTTGGATCACGCAAACAGCAACGCGCACCTGAATGCCTTTTTGGAGAAACCCATAGATTTTGTCTTTCCGTTCCGAAAAGAGACCTATCACATGCTACAGTGGGCAGCCGACAAGAATCCTTCTTGGAAAACCACCTACTACCTGGCCCTGAACAGCATGGCTCTGGGTAGAGATTCCGTCGCGATTCAACTACTTAAGAAACTCGGAAGCGATCCGGACGAAGCAAACTTTTACTTAAACCGAGCGGCACTTCTGAGAGAGGAACCGGGATACCGTTCTTACGAGGATTTGCAAACAGCATTAAAAATGGATCCGAACCAATGGCGCCACCATTATCACCTGGCAAAAGACTTCGAATCCGCAGGCAACCATGTAAAGCAACGCGAATTATTGGAGCATGCAGTGGCTGCGTTTCCGGGAAACTACATGCTTGAACTGGATCTGATAGGTGCGTGGAGCCAACTCGGCGAGTTTGATAAGGCCCTGAAAGGATTGGAAACCATTCAAGTGCTTCCCTATGAGGGTGCGGGTGAAGGCCGCGTGATTTTTGAAAACGTCTACCTAAACGCCGCACTGCTTGACCTACATAGCAGACGGCTTAGGGATGCCAATGCCAAAGTGGCCAAATCCTTGGAGTGGCCGGAAAATTTAGGCGTGGGCAAGCCATTTCAAACGGATGAAACCCTTCAGAACTACCTTTTCGCCTTGATCGCCAAAGCTGGGGGCAAGCAGAAAGCCTATCGCGACCGCCTGGAACTGGTTATAGAAGCCCACAAAACCCAACCAAGGAGACTGCTGCGACCGCATACAGCCTTGGTAATGCGTGCCTTGGAAAGTCTGGATCGTCAACACGAAGCGGATCGTATATGGGATGACATTCAAAAGACGGCCAATCATAAGGCTATTGAAAATCTCGGTAAACTGACGGGAAGAATTTCAGGAGAAGTTGAAGAAGACAATCGGGACTCCCAACTGGTGAAAAAACTATTGGAAACGGAGATACGGCGGTAAACCAATTGAAAAACAATCAAATAGAATCCCAAATCAGGTAAACCATGGCAAACGCCAACAGATACCCTCCCAAAAATGAAAAGAAATAAGGCCAAGTAAGGTCATATTCTTGGTAAACGGCTCGCTTTAATTGCTTAGGAAGAGGATTTATACGTTTAAATGATTTAAGCGGAAAAAGCGACAAAAACGCCAAGCTATACGTCATCGTAAGAATAAGCAGCGATACTAGTATTTCCATAGGACAAGGCTTCCGGACAAAGATAGAAAGAGCGTCTGAAAACCCAAGTGATGGAATCCCAAATTTCCAATAAACTCAACCTTATCAATGTTTTAGATTAAATACATTGAAAAAGTCGAACCGACGGTGCCGATTTTTAAACTTGTATTTCATCTTGGCATAGGTGTAGGAGGGAATAATCCGAAATGACTGTATGGTAACCGCCAACATCATACCGATCGAAATAAGGAAAATGAGCTCAAATCCGTAGCCTGCATCTACAATCACCCCATAAACAGCCGGCCCCACCGCAGAACTCAACACCATCACAGAGGTAAATATACTCCGTACCTTTCCAATCTGTGCAGCCCCAAACAACTCTACCTGAAGGGCGGACATGATGGCATTGCCTGTACCTGCAGAAATGCCCATAAAAACCATGTAGGGAAATATAACCCAAGGATTATCAACAAGCCAGATAAAAATGACGGCAATTAAAAATGGCATTAGGTAAAAGGGGAAAAAACGCCTTGCCGTGTACTTATCTATAAGTGGGCCTGCAAATAAAATGGAAACGGAACCAGCGATCGCATAAAAGGTAAGGCCCAACGCCATCCACTCTATCGTCCATCCCTTGTGTTCAGCGATGGTAAACTGGTAAAAAAAAAGCCCGGTAATGATAAAAGCCAAGGCAAACAGGTTAGGTGCCAACAGCAAAAAAGCTTTGGATTTCAAAATGTCCCAAGTGGAAACTTTGTCGGTAGCCTTCAGCTGCTGATCATCAGACGGTGTAGCCACTACGAGTTTCCGTTCATCAAGTAAATAATACAGCAGTATGGGAATAGCCACGAGCACTAAACCTGCATTAATCAATAATGAAGCCCGCCAGCCTGAAAACCCAATAATCCACACCACAGTAATCGGAAGTAGGGCCTGTCCTAAGGGGTGGCCGAGAGATGCCAAACTGATGGCTTTTCCCCTACCCTTGTCAAAGAACTTAGACATGCTGGTCATAGAAATGTGGCTAAAAAGTCCTTGTCCTGCTATGCGAAGTCCAAAAAACACCAATGGCAACAAATATCCATGTTGCACAAAACTCATGGCAATCATAGAAACTACAAATACCGCAGTAGATACCAACGTATAGTTTGTCAATTTCACCTGATCAATGAGTTTCCCCACACGCGGAAGCAACAATGCGCTGCCCACAGTGGCTATCATGTAATAGAGGCTGATCCGGGCATTTTGCATGTCGAATTCCTCCATCAAAAAAGGAATATAGATGGCAAGTAGATAGGTTTGACCATACCCTGACAAATAAGTCATCAGCATCCCGAAAGAAAGTAGTCTTAAGTTTGACCGTACAAATGCAAAATACCCCATATTCATCAAGGTGAAGACCCTAAATACTTCGGATAAGGAATCTAAAAAATAGTAGCTGTAACCGCAGCCAAAAACAAATGTAAAAAATTCCCCATTGACACTTAATAAATTATTTGTTTTTCGCCTATTTAAAGGCCCCAAAGCAACTATATTTCGGGATTTTTTAGTTACTTAGCTAAAACTTCAATCAACACACTATGGCTACTGGATTACAGCACCTACACTCGTTTCTCGCTTATTTGGCACTCCTGGGACTGATTATCAGCTTCTTGTATGGCATGATCGGTGCCTTTAGTGGACGAGAGTTTACCGAAAAGGACCGAAAATTTGCCCTCTTCGGTTTGATTCCCGTTCATGTTCAGTTTTTGGTTGGAATCATTCTTTATTTCGTGAGCCCTTTGGGACTCGCCAATTTGAGTGCTGCTGCAATGTCCGATGCAGCGAGCAGATTGTATGCGGTAGAACATCCACTTATCAACATTATTGCGGTAGCGGTCATCACCGTTGGGTACAGTCGAGCCAAAAAAATCACCGAGAGCAAAAACCGGTTTAGAAGCATTTACATGTTTTACGGCGTTGGACTCATCCTGATTCTCAGCCGAATCCCATGGGGCGCTTGGTTTAATTAAACCAGCTACCAATCTGGACAAACCTATCTCATAGAGGCCTGCAGGACATACTTTTCTGCGGGCCTCTTTGCATGAACTCAAGATCCTACTTCGACCGCATCTCCCTGAATACAAATTCCCTTTTCACCGCTAATCCATGGACAAACACATACTGATTGACCTAGTGACGAAACGAATGCCCTTCGGAAAATACAAAAACAAGCTGATATGTGACCTGCCAGAGCATTATTTAGTTTGGTTCAGAAGTCAGGGATTTCCGGAGGGAAAACTGGGCCTTTGGCTGGAAACCATGTGCGAAATCCAGCTAAATGGACTTACACACCTCATTGATGAAATAAAACGAATACACCGTGGTAGCTAACTAGGCTTAGAAAAATCGCTTGGTATCACGTTTCCCATTGCAAATTTCGAAAAGATGCAATACCTTTGCATTTGACACTATATTGCAAAAAGTGACGATTCCGGTGAGCCCACGCATACTTGTAATTTTACTCTTCATCGCCCTTCTTCCCTACCCCGCCCAGGCTCAGTCTTCCCATAAGGTAAGCGGCAAGGTCTCGGGAGAATCTGGAGAGCCCCTGCTCGCTCATATTCACATCCACGAATTGGGAAAGGGAACGGTGTCCGATTTGGATGGACAATTCTCCATCTCCAACCTTCGATCCGGTACCTACCACTTTCACGTAACCCACATAGGGTATAAAGCCCAAACGCTGACCGTTCGCCTAGCCGACGAAGATGTATTCCTTACCATTGTAATGCCCGAGTCGGCTTTGACCCTACAAGCACTAACGGTGGAAGCAAATCCCTTCAAAAACGGCCCCATCGAGCAATCCCAAACCATCGATGTCATAGACCGTGATTTTATCGAAAAAAACAATACCGGCACATTTGCAAACGCCTTGGAAAAACTACCGGGCATAAGTACCCTCAACACTGGAGTCGGAATCAGTAAGCCCGTGATTCGGGGCATGAGCTTTAACCGCATCATGATCAATGACCGGGGTATCAAACAAGAAGGCCAACAATGGGGTGCCGACCATGGCTTGGAAATTGACCCCTTCGACGTGGATCGCGTAGAGATTATCAAAGGACCCGCCTCCTTGGTTTATGGATCTGACGGCATGGCAGGAGTTATCAATATCGCACCGGGAGCGACACCCGACCCGGGTTCACTAAAGGGTCATTTGATCAGCACCTATCGCTCCAATAACCATATGATAGGCAATACCGCCATGGTGGAGGGAAATGAAAATGACGTAATATTTAAGGCGAGATTTACCGCTCAGGATTACCAAAACTATAGGGTACCTGCCAGCCAATTCACCTACGCAGGTTTTGTGCTTCCCATCGACGATAGGCGCCTTAAAAATACCGCAGGACAGGAGCGCCATTTTTCGGTCTCTGCGGGTGTTAGACGAAACTGGGGAAAATCCACTCTAACCATCAGCCGCTTTAGTCAGCAGGCAGGCATCTTCACCGGTGCAGTGGGGATTCCCACCGCCTACAGCCTCCGACATGAAGGAAAACACGGAATTGTGGATTTTCCAAAACAGAACAATACCCACTTAAAGATCATTAGCAATACCACTATTCAACATAAAAAGAACTGGTTGGAGATCGACCTAGGCTACCAAGCAAATCAACGGCAAGAAGAATCGCTCCCCCATGCGCATGGGGTGGGTCCTACGCCCGAAGGAAACCTAGCGCTTGGACTTTTCTTGGATACATTTACCGGCAATGTACGATACAACCGACAACTCAACGGCAAGCATCAGACCATTGTCGGTTTTCAGGCACAGCACATGCAAAACCAACACACGGGGTTTGAATTCCTGTTGCCGGATTTTACCAGCACACAGGGAGGCGCCTATTACTTCCACGAATACCGGTGGAAGAAAAACCTAATCGCCAATGCGGGTATCCGTGTCGATGCAGCCAACCACCAAATTCAAGAACACCTACAACCCATTTACGAACGTCTTCAGCCTACCGGAGAGTTCGAGCAGCGAAACCCCGATATTGACCGAACTTTTTTCAACCTAAGCGGTTCTTCTGGTTTATCTTGGATATTTTGGGAGCATCACAACCTGAAGCTCAATGTAGGAAGTAGCTTTCGCATGCCAACACCGATCGAACTTTCCACCAATGGCATTCACCATGGTAACTTCAGGCACGAAGTTGGAAATGCAGGCTTAAATCCAGAAAGAAGCTACCAGGCCGACCTGAATTACAGCTATTCCAAAAAGAAATTTCTTTTGGGTATAAGTCCCTTTTGGGGCTACTACGACGGGTATATTTACCTTTCTCCAACCGGTCGGTTTTCTACCATCCCTGGTGCTAGCACCGTTTGGGAATACCGGCAAAACAATGCGGTGTTTACCGGCGGAGAAGTGAAAACGGAATGGGTGGCAGGCGCTGGCTTTTCGTTCACCTTAGCCGCAGAGTACGTGTATAATTTTAACTTGGACACCCGCCTGCCATTGCCACTTACTCCCCCATTCAGTGTGCTGACTGGCATTCACTATGCTTTGCCGGTTTCCACACAAGCTTTCGGCGACCTGTATACCTATGTGGAATACCGACATGCGGCCGATCAAAACCGCACCGATCGAAACGAACGGGTCACCGAGGGCTACGACCTTTTGGAAGCGGGCTTAGGTTGGGAATCGCACATTGGAAATCAACCCCTAAAGTTTCAGCTGAGTGGCCAAAACCTGACCAATACCTTTTATTTTAACCATCTGAGCAGGTATAGGCTTCTTAATCTTCCCGAGCAGGGACGGAATATATCTTTGAGTCTTAAAATCCCAATTCGAATAAAATAAGCATTGATTCCGTAAATTTTCTTGCAGTATTCATACGCAAGCATTATACTTGCAACATATTTGCATTTGCAACCTTGTTTAATCTAACCATAATTATCATGAAAAAAGGATTCAGCTTCTTGGCTTTGGGAGTTTCTCTTTGCTTGATCGCATGTGAAACCGATGACGACCAAATGAGAGACCTCACCGCACCTGTTATCGGAGCTGCCGACGGTCGGGATGAAATCAGACCAGTACATGGCGAAACCAGAGCGGCAACTACGGATCATATGCACGTGCGCTTTGCCGTGGAAGATCCCTCAGGCATTGCACAGATTCGTGTAGATGTGCACAACTCCTTTGATGGCCACAGCCACGGTAGGATCATGACAGGATTTGAGCCCCTGAATGTAGACGATATATATTCGCCAGATGCCAGCAACCCAACTTTTCGCTTTCCACAGGGAGCCACAAGGGTAAGTATCGACGGTACCGGAACGGATATTTATTGGGGAGGGAACAACACTAGAGTCAGTGGAAATGTATTGGCCGGACCCTATGATTTCAGTATTCAGGCAATCGATATCCATGGCAACCAAACCAGCTTTGGGGATGGGTCAAACTATCTGGCTACATTTTACATCCGAACTCCCTATGCCCCGGAGATAAATGTGACAAACCTTCATGATGGTGAATTGGAAGGAGATCATGGAGAAGCTCTGGAGGTGGAAGGCACCATCCGAAAAACCTCCCACGAACTAAGCTCTGACCTAAAGTTTGTGTGGATTAGACTGGCAGAAGAGGACGATGACCATGATCACGATGGCCATGCGCATGCTAGAATCATGTCAGGAGAATTTTATGAGCGTATGTGGGGTTCCTCAACTTGGCGACAAGGCTTTTCTGGGCCAGACTTACCGCACAGTGGTGAAATTGACTTGGCTGAATTACTCAGTGGAGATAACGCCATTATTGTTCCCGATGGGGAAGAACATTTGGATTTAATTATTTGGGTGGAAGATGTTTCTGGAAATATATCGAAATATGTGTTTGAAGTGCACGCACACTAAAGAGAAAATCAAATCATCGCCTCCAAGCGTTTGCTTGGGGGCTTTTTTTATCTATTGTTTGTTTAAGAAAAATCGAGTGTGCGGAAAAAGCGATACCTTTTCATTTGGCGTCCCTGATCCTTTCGAGTTAAATACCCGATGATCTTTAAAGATAGCCTCTACAGCATGAATATAATCCTCTTTCGGATCATCTGATTGTTCAGAGAGCTCTGCCATTTCTTGGTTTATCAGAAAGAAAAAACCCAAAAGCAACCCATATTTCCGTATCGTATCCATGGTTATCTTGTTTAACAAAAATATAACCATGTCTAAACAAAAAAGTTTGTACTTTGATGAAAATTTGAATTACTTTCTATTGATGTGGAAAGTAAGGCGTACAGATAGCTACACTTTCTCTGTGGAAGAGTTCAGGGGAATTAGGGTTTTTTCCGACATTTCCGGTGGCCAAGATCACCGAGTAGTCGGGTCCATCCTCTGCCAAGTGTATCTTGATATGACCATCAAAGCGCTTGAAATCTTCAAAGCGAAGGCTAGTACCATCAGAAAGGGTTCCCAGCACAGTTCGGCTTTGTAGCGAACGAATATCTACCGGGTTCAATGTTACCGCAATGGCGGCATCCGCTTCCTCATAGCTACCGAAATGCAGGTGACTGGGGAAAAAATATGGCTCCCGGCTGTCCGCACCCCGTAGCGTTAATATAATTTCCAGTCCACCATCTCTCATTTCTTTGATGACGGCATTACCTTCATAAGGAAAGTCGCTAGACTGAAAAAGCTGATAGGTGATGCTATTGGCGGTGTAGGCCTCTTCCTCCTGCTGACAGGATGCTAACAGAAGGGCAATCATCGCCCATATAGAAATTTGTCGCATGGCTTTTGTTATTATAATTTGCTAAACGAATTTTACGTTTTGTTGTTACCTTCTTAACAATTTAAGTTCGGCAATTAATTCCTTACCTGACGAATATCATTGAATAGCCATGCAAGTTACAGACCGGTATGAAGCAGTTCTCCGATTTATTTTCCAGATTAGATCAATCGAATAAGACCAAAGATAAGCTGGAATATCTAAAAAATTTCTTTTTGGAAGCACCAGATTCGGATAAAATCTGGACACTTGCCTTATTTGCACATCGGCGACCGAAGCGGACTGTTACCGCCTCCCAACTCAGGGAGTGGTGCCAAGAAGTAGCACAGATTCCGGTTTGGCTATTTGATGAGTGTTACCATACCGTGGGTGATTTGGCAGAGACAATTGCCCTACTTTTACCTCCCGCCAGCCAGCAAAGCAGTAAATCCCTGACCGAATGGGTTCGAATGCTGAAATCCCTAGCTGATATCCCCGAGCAGGAACGAAAGCCACTAATTATTCAGGCTTGGTTCCAACTCTCTAAGGAAGAACGTTTCGTGTTTACCAAGCTAATAACCGGTGGTTTCCGGGTAGGCGTAAGCCAGAATATGGTCACGCAGGCAATTGCCGACGCCTATCAAATAGAGAAGTCTGAAGTAGCCCACCGCATTATGGGCAACTGGGATCCCGCCCAAACCTCGTTTGAGGCGTTGATTCTATCCCGAAACCCGGCAGATGACCTATCAAGGCCGTACCCTTTTTGCCTTGCCCATGGCGTAGATTTCGAAGTGAAGGACTTGGGTGAAGCATCTGAATGGTTGGTCGAGTGGAAATGGGATGGCATCCGTGGCCAATTGATTCGGAGAAAGGGACAAACTTACCTTTGGTCCAGAGGCGAGGAATTGATCACCGAAAAGTTTCCGGAACTTGTTTTTATGGCGGAGTCCTTGCCTAATGGCACAGTCTTGGACGGAGAGCTGCTACCCTATGGACCATCGGGACCGCTGCCCTTCGCTGTCTTACAAACCAGGCTTGGAAGAAAAACCGTCTCCAAAAAGCTCATGGAAAGTGCTCCCATTGTCTTCGTAGCATACGACATACTGGAATCGCAAGGTAAGGACCTACGTGCTGGCTCGCTTGTTTCAAGAAGAAGCATACTGCAAGCATTGGTGGCAAGCATAAAACATCCATGCCTTCTATTTTCTGCAGAAATCGCGGATGGTAGCTGGAACAGCCTGAGTGAATTACGGGAACAATCCAGAAAGCGAAAAGCCGAGGGGCTAATGCTCAAACGTAAAAGCTCGCCGTATGAAGCCGGAAGAAAACGGGGAAACTGGTGGAAATGGAAGATTGACCCTTTGACGGTCGACGGAGTATTGCTTTATGCCCAGAAGGGACATGGACGTCGTGCCGATCTATATTCGGACTACACGCTTGCTGTATGGGATGGCGAACTACTGATACCCTTTGCAAAAGCCTATTCTGGTCTTACGGACGCTGAAATGGCCGAAGTGGATCGGTTTGTGAAGCAGCATACCAAGGAGCGTTTTGGCCCTGTGAGGACGGTCACCCCGGAATTGGTTTTTGAGATTGCCTTTGAGGGCATACAGGAAAGCGCCCGCCACAAATCGGGGATTGCACTGCGGTTTCCTCGGATTCTTCGCTGGCGCCAGGATAAAAAACCCAAAGATGCGAATACGCTTTCCGATCTAAAGGTACTTTTGGAGCAATATGGAAAATAACTCCCTAAACCCAGCCATCCGCTGGTTTGAATCTAAGGGATGGAAACCCTTTCCCTTTCAGGTGGAAACGTGGATAGACTTTTTAGATGGCAAGAGCGGCCTGCTTAACGCTCCTACAGGCAGTGGAAAAACCTATGCCTTATGGATACCGGTGTTATTACAGTACATCAGAAATCACCCGGAGGATTGGGCCAAACCGCGAAAAAACGGCATTCAGATCATTTGGATCACGCCGTTGAGAGCGTTGGCGCAAGACCTGCAGCGCGCCATGCAGGAAGCCTGCCTAGAGATGGGCATTCCCTGGCGGGTAGAAGTCCGAAATGGAGATACCGATCAAAAAGCCCGAAAAAACCAATCAAGAAACCCACCTGAGTGCCTGGTTACCACGCCTGAGACATTGCACATCCTGCTCTCCCAAAAAGAACACAGCCGACTGTTTGAAGACCTACGGGCCATCGTAATAGACGAATGGCACGAGCTACTGGGGAACAAACGTGGTGTTCAGGTTCAACTTGCCTTGGCCTATATCAGGCAACTTTGCAGCCCAAACCTACAAGTATGGGGTATCTCCGCCACTATTGGCAACATGGAGGAAGCATGCCACGTATTACTGGGCGATCGTCTTCCCGTACATATAGTACGGGCGCAGATCCAAAAAAACATCCAACTGCGTACGATCTATCCTGACGAACTGGAAAAATATCCTTGGTCCGGGCACCTTGGCATCCGGTTGATCCAAAAAATAATCCCCATTATCGAAAAACACCGTTCACTGCTCCTGTTTACGAATACCAGGGCACAGGCAGAACTTTGGTACCAGCAATTGATGGTCCTCAGACCAGATTGGGCAGGCTGGGTCGCCATTCATCACGGATCGTTAGATCAGACCGTTCGAAGTTGGGTGGAGGAATCCCTCCATGGGGGAAAACTCAAGCTGGTAGTCTGTACTTCTTCCCTTGATTTAGGGGTGGACTTTAGGCCGGTGGATGCCGTCATTCAGGTAGGGAGTCCAAAAGGAGTGGCCCGGTTCCTGCAACGTGCCGGAAGGTCAGGCCACCAGCCAGGCCAGCCAAGTATTATCTATTTTTTACCCACCAACGCGCTGGAACTCATCGAAGCATCTGCCCTGCGTTCAGCCATAGAAACCGGAGACGTGGAACAAATCCCCTGCCCCACCCAAACCATGGACGTTCTTATCCAGTTTTTGGTAACCCTATCACTGGGCAACGGATTTTATCCAGATAAACTTTTTCCAGTAATTCGGACAGCCTATTCATTTAAGAAACTCACGCAAGAAGAATTTCAGTGGGCGCTAACCTTTATCACAAAAGGAGGCGAATCACTTCGGGAATACGAAGAGTTTGCCAAAGTGGCCGTTGATACGGACACCAGGCATGTAGTAAAAGACAAGAAGACAGCCATGAGGCACCGGTTGTCCATGGGAACCATCGTAAGTGATCCCATGTACAAGATCAAATTTAAAAACGGCACCTATCTGGGCATGGTGGAAGAATATTTCATATCAAAACTAAAGCAGGGAGACGAATTCTTCTTTGCCGGCAGAAATCTGGAATTTTTGCATATTCGGGATCTAAGCGCCATCGTACAGCTATCCAAACGAAAAAGTAATTTGGTCCCCTCTTACATGGGGGGCAGAATATCCCTCACCTCCAAACTTTCTGCTAAGATGCGGGAAATCTTGGAGGCTGCTTCCCGTTTGGAGTACCGCTCCGAAGAGGTCGCCTATCTGGCCCCGTTATTGGAACTACAACAGCGTCTATCGCTGATCCCCGACTCCCACACTTTGCTGATAGAACAATACCACACCAATGAGGGGCATCACGTTTTCTTCTTTCCATTTGAGGGGAGGATGGTTCATGAAGTATTGGCTGCCCTGGTCGCCTATCGGATTTCTGTCAGTTACCCCTTAACGTTCAGCTTGGCCATGAACGACTATGGCTTCGAATTGCTGTCAGACAGCCCCATTCCAATCGAGGATGTGCTGGAAGAAAACCTGTTTTCGGAAGAAAACCTGGAAGACGACCTCCTTGCCAGCATCAACGAAAGCGAAATGGCCAAGCGGAAGTTCCGGGACATTGCCACCATTGCGGGCTTGGTCTTTCAGGGTTATCCCGGCAAACCAGTGGCCTTTAAACACCTTCAGGCCAACTCCGGGATATTGTACGGAGTCTTTGACGAGTACGAACCTGAAAACCTGTTGTTGAAACAAGCCCACCGCGAAGTACTGGACATGCAAATGGAAAAGGACAACATCCTGCAGGCCATTCGGGAAATCAACCGTCAGCGGATCACATTAAAAAGTCCCCTAAAATGGACCCCCTTTTCCTTCCCTATTATGGTGGACCGGCTCCGTGCATCGCTTAGTTCTGAAACCATCGAAGATCGTGTCCGGAAAATGCAGGCCAGTCTAGAAGATTGACCATACCCGTAAAAAGCCTTGGGTTTGCCCATAAAAAATAAGTACCTTCCATTCTTGGATTTAACCACGACTCATTCAAACGCCTATGAGAAAGATTCTCCCACAGAAGAAGGTCTATGATCGACGAATCCTTCCTGAGCGTCGTTGGGCAAAGACCTTAAGCATTAACTAACACCTAAAAAACAAATGAAAAAATACCTATTCGTTGTTACTTGGATAATTAGCCAAGCCTGTTTGGCCCAAACGCCTCCCAATGGTCCGGAAGTAACCGACCTCACTTGGGACAAATTCACCGTGGAAACGGTCGTAGACAATCTGAAAGTGCCTTGGGGGCTTACTTTCTTGCCGGACGGCAGCATGCTCGTCACCGAGCGAAGCGGCGAAATGATCCATGTGAAAGATGGTAACAGGACCGAAATCAAGGGAGTCCCGGCGGTGAAAGCTGCCGGACAGGGCGGATTATTGGATGTCATTGCTCATCCTGATTTTGCACAGAACGGATGGATCTATTTCTCCTACTCATCGGAAGAGGGATCCGGCGATGGTGCACATACAGCCATTAGCAGGGCTAAGTTAAGTGGCGATCAGTTGACAGACCTACAGGTGCTTTACAAAGGGAGTCCAAACAGTAATGCAGGCCACCATTATGGTTCCCGAATCGTTTTTGATGGAAAAGGTCACATCTACTTTTCCATTGGGGACCGAGGAGACCACCCCAATAATCCCCAGGACATCAAACGCGATGGTGGCAAAATCTACCGCCTACATGAAGACGGACGGATACCAGCTGACAATCCCTTCGTAGGCACCTCCGGTGCGAAAACAGCCGTCTATTCCTATGGTCACCGAAATCCTCAGGGGATGATCGTACATCCTGAAACCGGTGATGTATGGGTACACGAGCATGGTCCCCGGGGTGGCGATGAAATCAACGTAATCAAGAAAGGAGCAAACTACGGTTGGCCGGTAATTTCCTACGGCATCAACTACAATGGTACCATATTGACGGAAAAAACCCATGAGCCGGGAATGGAGCAGCCGCTATATTACTGGGTACCCTCCATCGCACCAAGTGGATTGGCTGTGGTAACAAGCAACCACTATCCTGAATGGAAAGGAGATATCTTGGTAGGTTCGCTTAGCTTTGCCTACCTCGAAAAACTAACCTTAAGTGGAAATAAAGTGGTGAAGCGAGAACGTGTCATCGATGGTTTGGGTCGGGTAAGGAACGTGGTAATAGGACCCGATGGGTATATCTATGCAGGTATCGAAGGCAAGGGAATCGTGAAAGTGGTACCTACCAAATAGTCCCCTTTCTTCCGCTTAGCATCTACCCATGAAGCGAATTATGCTGCTCTTGTTGGTGACTATCCTCAGCACATTCCTCGTTGAGGCCCAGCAGGAGCCTCCAATTATTCCCCTTCCCGCAGATTTCTCACTAAACGATGGCAACTTTCTGCTCGACCGGGAGGTTGCCATTCGTTTTCCGAACGAGCTGGCATCAGAGGCTGCCCACTTTCGTCAGGAATTGTTTAGAAAAACGGGCATACCCGTGATTACCCGGTCTGGAACCGATTCACGTATCGAATTGGGGCTGGATCCTGAGTTGACGGATGCGTACCGACTGTCGATCACTCCTGGCCTGATCCAGGTTATTGGGGCTGATCCCGATCAGGTACACCATGGCCTGGTTTCCCTTATTCAGTTAGCCGAAAGTTACATGAGCGATAAGCAGGTGGCAGTCATCCCTTCCTGGCAGATCGAAGACCGTGCCGGCTACGGTTGGCGGGGATTGATGCTGGACGAATCCCGGTATTTTTTTGGTGTTGAAAAAGTTAAGCAGATTTTGGACTACATGTCCTATTACAAGCTAAACCGCCTTCATTGGCACCTAACAGATAGTCCAGGATGGAGAATTGAGATAAAAAAGTACCCCAAATTGGCGCTGGTTGGAGGTATTGGAGATCACCACGACCCAAATAAGCCCAGCGCATTTTACACTCAGGAAGAGATAAAAGAGATCGTTCGCTACGCCGCAGAACGAAAAATCACCGTGATTCCGGAAATTGACATGCCAGGGCACGCTACGGCCGCCAATAGAGCTTATCCGGAGTTTAGCGGAGGCGGATCAGCAGCCTACCCGGAATTCACCTTTCATCCAGGTAAAGAAGCCACCTATACCTACCTGACAGAGGTACTACAGGAGGTAAACACGCTCTTTCCCTCCGCAATGATCCACCTGGGTGGTGATGAGGTCAGCTTTGGAAATGAAAAATGGGCAAGCGACCCAGATGTTAAACGCTTAATGCAACAAGAAGGGCTAAAGGACTTAAAAGCTGTGGAAGATTACTTTATCCAACGAATGGCAGATTCCGTCCTTCACATGGGAAGCAAGGTGTTGGCTTGGGACGAAATGGCTGACGCTACCCTTTCCAAATCCGAAAGTATCATTTTCTGGTGGCGACACGACAGACCCGAGCAACTTGAACTGGCACTCAAAAACGGGTATGCCACGGTGGTCTGTCCCCGAATCCCCTACTACTTTGATTTCGTTCAGGAGGATTTCCATCAATTTGGCCGAAAATGGGCAGGTGCCACTGCACCGCTGCAAGCTGCCTACGAGTTTTCGTTGGATGATCTACCCATTTCCTCGGATTTCGACAAGGATCTCATTCTCGGACTGCAGGCAAACTTATGGACGGAAACCGTACACAACAGTCAGCGGATCGACTTCCTGCTGTTTCCGCGGATCGCTGCACTGGCAGAGGCCGCATGGACACCGGCAGGGGCGAAAAAGTTTGCGGATTTCATGCTTAGGTTAGACGGTCATTTACCTCGTTATGAGCGGGATGGCATCTATTTTTATCATCCAAGGCAGCCTGAATACCATCCTGAGCCGGTGTATAGGCCTTGACATTTCCTCTATTTGATCACCTGAAAAGCAGACGCCTGCCTATTGAACGGCAAGGCGTCTTCATTGCGTAGGTTGAAACGCTCGTTGATCTGACGTATTAGATGATCCACTCCAAACTCGGATCCTGGAATAAACCCTGGGACAGTAATCACTTGGGCCAATAACCCGCCAAACCCCCGGTGCATGACCCCTCTAGGCAAGTAAACCAGATCACCTACATCCAAAGAATACGATTTGAACAGATCTTTGGTCTGCTCTAGGGTTATCTTATCGGGCCGGGAAAGTAAATGTACCTTTTCCGAAGTAATCAATTTGGCTCCTGGTAGCACCATTTGCACCAAGTAAAACTCATCGAAACCTATGTCCACCGGGTGGTAATGGCTAAATGAATCCATAATTCGCACACGATGCGCATTGATCGCATGGTACACATACTCCCCTACCTCCTTTTTCCAAGTAAGCAGAATACGGCGGTACGCATTCGTTTCCGTGGCACATCCACCTGGTTCGTCCGTAATGTTGGGATCCCAGTCAGGCCGTATAAAGGCAGGAATATGATCTGCCGGCTTTTCCGGAATGGTAAAAACCAACATGCTCAACAGGCTATCTGCTTTCATGGTTTCACCGTTTTGAAGCATGATGATATCGCCGACAGATACCTTACTGGAGCGTTCCCCGCCTTGTGCGTCGAAGATCGTGGCAGTACCTCCTCCCTCCTGCAAAAACACCACCTGCGTGAGCTCTTTTGACCCGAGAGACATGGACCTATCCACATAGTGAAGGTCATATCCCGGATTTCGCTTTCTAAATTCCGCTTGTATTTCAGCCAGGCCCTCGTGATTGGCCTGTGAAAGTTTTGCTATTTTTATCTGTTCCTCTTGGGCAAAAACCGGGTTTACGTGGTTTAGAAACACGTAAACACCAAATACCAAGAGCACTTTCAATCGCTTTTCCACTTTGTTATGTACGTTTTACCTACTGATTGGTTAACCTTATGACAGTCATCCAGCAGGCATCATTTTCCCTTTTCTACCTTTTGAATAACTGAAAAAATGCTTAATTTTCCAAGTGTAGCCTTACGATCTGTTTGATTAAGCTGATAGTTGGGCTCCTTTTATATTCTATAACAGCTTAATACAGTAAAATGCCGTACCCACTACGTGCGCCTCAGCCTGCGAGGCGTTTGAGGGATAATTACCTGCGTTTCATGGAGCAGCCCGAAATCCGTGACTTTACCGACCGGGGAGGCGTCGTCTGCCTTGCCTGCAATGGCAGACCTGTCGAAGATTTATGTGCACTGGCTGAACTTGGCCACACCACTTTTGGCGAAAAGTATGTACAAGAGGGCCTACCAAAATTGAAGCAGCTTCAAGCTCGCTTTCCTAACGTACGCAGGCAATATTTCGGAAAGCTACAAACCAATAAGATCAAACGGGTTATCCAATACTTCGACCATGTAGAATCGGTTGCCTCGGAGCGGGAAATAGACCATCTAAAAAAGCATCTCTCTTCCTACGCCGAAGAAGCGAAAAGAACTTTTTTCCTGGAAGTCAATATTGGGCAGGAACCTCAAAAAAATGGTGTCCTACCTCCATATGCCAGACACTTGCTCGACTATGCAACCGAAAACGGACTGCCCATTGACGGGCTGATGGGCATTCCGCCCAAAGGGTTGGATCCAAAACCCTTCTTTGGTTCGTTGAGAAAACTGGCAGATCAATTGCACCTTCCGGGTTGCCAAATGGGGTTCTCAAGAGACTATAAGGAAGCCATTGCGTTGGGATCTACCCATATTCGGATCGGAACACTGGTATTTGAAGGAACCTGTGCATGATCTTACCAAAAAGCCAAATCTACCAGTACATACGAAAGACCTACCGGGCTGTCTTACCGATCATCCCCGGGGTTCTTTTGGATGCCATGGTGCTGATAACCGCCAAAAAGTGGAGTCAATTTGTAAGCATGTTTATACTTGAAGTACTATTTTTTTCGGGTAAACAGGAAGATGCCGAGCGATTGGTAGGCTTATGGGTTCACAAATTCCTCTCGAAAAGAACCGACCCGTTTGATCAATTCCCTGTCGGTGCACCCACAAAGATGCCGCCATCGCAGAGATCTGTTTCGTTTGCATCAGTACTTAGCCGATTCTACGAAGCCGTTGCCCCGCTGCAATCCCAACCCTTTTTGGCATTTGGGACCCTTCTGGGCTACGTAAGGGAAAAGGATTTCATCCAATGGGATAAGGACATTGATATCGGGTTTTTCAAGGAAACAGTGGATCTAGCGAAATTGAAGCGTGGCCTAAGACGGGCCGGTTTTCGAATCGTGGAAGACAGTAGCGATGGTTCTCCCTATAAACTCAAATGCCAATTCGGCAACTCCCCCTTGGTAGAAGTGGTGCTATTTGGGATGGAAAACGGACACTGCATCACCTATGGAGCTGTCATGGGGCAATTTATAAAACGCTACCGAAAGCCGTTCAGGTTAAAAGCGGTTCCGTTTCTGGAGACCACTGTGTATGTCCCGGATCCTCCTGAGGAATTTCTAACCGAGAACTACGGAAATTGGCAGCATCCCCAGCCCATTTACAGCCACATTTTCCACTCAGAGTTAACCGATTATAATTCATCCATTATACGCTTTTATGCCAAGCGCACCTTTTGTGCTCACCTTTTGGAAGGAAATGCCCTCAAAATTACGCACTTCTTGGAGCTCTTTGTACATAAGTACCCCAATGATCCTTTTTGGACTGTACTTCAAAAACGACTAACCCCGTTCCTGCCATGATAACTGTTTATGCTAAAATGGTCGCTGACCTTTTCCACCCCGGACATGTGGCCTTTCTAAAAAGAGCCCGCGAATTGGGAGACCGTCTCGTGGTACACGTTGTTTCCGATGAACGGGTAGCGAAAGCTAAACGGAAGCCCATTATGACCCAGCAGGAAAGGATGGCCGTATTGGGCGCTTGCCGATTTGTGGATGAGGTACGCTCAGATGGGCCAAGAGAGGTAAGTGATGCCTTTTTGGATGATCATGGGTTTGATCTTTTCGCCTACGGGTATTCGGACGAGCGTGAACGGAACACCAAAGCCTACGAATACCGAAACATCTCATCCGAACGTATCCGTATTATACCCTACAGCACGGAGATTTCCACCACCCTACTTATTCAGCGGGTAAAAACGCTGCTTTCCACGGAATGATATGGGCGAAAAGACGCTCTCCTATAGATTCACTTCACGCCTTCCAAAAACAACCAACGCGAAAACATAGGCCAATAGAAAGACAATGACAAGGAGACTGAGGGATTCATCATACCTAAACCGAAATACCTCAAGCCAAACCAGCAGTTGGAGAATCAAAAACGACATCCCCACTACCCAAAGCGGCTTGGCTATTTTCACCTTACTTTCAAAACCTGTTATATCCAGTGGTTTTTGAGGTAGAGGCTCAGCGGTGTTTGATCGTAAAAACCTAACCAGGGCATACCAAAATCCGGCACCCATGAACAATACGGCCAGGATAGGAACTAGCTTGTATTCCCCCGGGCTTACATACACGTAGATCAAAATGCCCACTACCCAGAGCGGGATGAGAAATGAAACATAATTTAGCCTCATAATCGTTTCTAAAAAAACTCCCAACTTACTACAACCAGGGCCCTAGATAACCCGCACTATTTGCTAGCCCAACCTCATATAGTAGACCGCCACAACCACCAATGCCAGGTTAATCAATAGCCGAACCCCAGCCCAAACCTTGGCCCTTTTCGGATAGGCCTTAGACTCGGAGCCCAAATCGTATATCAGCTTACCAATCAACAGAATGTTTACTGCCAACAACGCCAGCACACCATACCACAGAACAAAGGGCCATTCGAAAATGCGTATCAGTCCGGAAAATACGTACGCCGACATAGTTAGCACGCTGGTATTGCTTTGCAGTTCGTTCGGGTGGAAAAAAGAGGTATTTTTAGCTTTCATCGTCTTAGTACGCAAATATATTTCCGACTCACTGAAAAAAAATTTCAGTGAGTCTCCTATTATTTATTTCCTCCAAACCTATCAACCAACTCAACATACGATAATACTATCGGTAGGGAAAAAAAGGGCTTTAGCAATACGATATAAAAGCCGAAAAAACGGATAGAAATCCGCGATCTATCCCCCTAAATATTCAGTTCCAGCTTTATCTGTTTCAAATCAGACAATAAGTCTTCTTTCATCTGCTGGGTATAGATTCGATAAATAGATCCAAGATTTTGATATTCTATAAGTCGTTCGAAATCTCGCATGCGTGCCATCCATGTTACACCGTCCGTTACCAGAAAAAAATAGGTATCGCTTCGTTTCTCAGCAATGATTCGACGAACATCGCCAATTACGTCGCTTTGCTTACTTCCCGTTGCACCATAGGCTTTGACCTCGATTACTATGCTCGGATGTTGGGTCGATGGGATGCAGAAATCAGCTTTGGCGGTGGTAAGTCCCGTTGCGCCAACAAAACTTTTTCTAACCTCATATTGATCAAAAACTTCAACGACCAATTTCTCCACAAAATCTTCCAGGTTTTTACCTCTTCGTTGACCCTTTATCGCGCTTCCCCTTCCGATCTTTAGACGTTCCTGAACAACCTCCTTCCAAGTATAGTCTCTAGACATAAGCCTGTCGAGCGCTTCCAACAACCCGAAATCTTCCAGCCTTTTAACATATTGATCGGGATCCTTCTTAAAAGCAGTTTTGCCATGACCACTCTCGCTGTCATAAAAAATGCCTTTCAGTGTTTCCGTGAACTCATCCTTCGAAAGTTCAAGAACCAACCTAAACAAAGTGATCGCAGCTTCAAAGTTTTGTTCCAGTAAATCGATTAAGTCACTAGCCTTCACTTGGCTATTGACCGCGAATTTGGACAGTATATCAATAAAATTTTCGGAAAACTCATCCTGCCAATCTGTCGCTACAACCCCGAGCTTTGGGATGAGTTCATTTTTTGTTTGTTTGTGCCGCTGCATCTCTATTCCCTACCAATGATTAAAAACTCGCTGACTTTTGACCTCGATACGGTTGAATGATTACCAAAATGATATTTATGCGGCTTTGTCCTTACTTCAATGTTTGTTTTGTGATTCTTCATAATTGCGGCCAAGGTCTCTAAATCAGGGTAAGCATTAGAGGAATAAGAGAGAACTAAGGTGCTTTGCGCAAATTTCCCAAACATCTGATCAAATGCCTCAATCGCCGTTTTCCTGTAAGAAAACGGTGTGAATTTCTTTTTGATTTTCTTCACTTTTGTATTCTCCATTATCTCCTCACCGACCCAGTATTTGGACAACCCTTCCAAAAAATGGTATCTCTTGGTATAGCAATTATCATCTGACGATGGCACATAGGGCGGATCCATATATACCAAATCCGGCTTGTATAGTTTTTCGCTAAAATCAAATACGTTCCCATTAAAAGAGGCATTCTTCTTTCCGTTATCAAAAACTGTAGCATTGTATGCCGCCACTTGCTCAATAAAATGGGACTCCATTGATAGTTGCAAATCCCGCCTTCCGTCGTTGTACTTATCCAGATTGCCAGAGATGGTGAATACACCTCTGGGTTGCTTCTTCAGGCATGACCTAAACAATGCTGTGTACGCCAACGCCTGTTTGTAGGGCGACGATAGACAACGGATGTTGTGACTAACTTTATCCAGAAATACCAAGTCATCTTTATCGTAAAACACCTTGTCAAAAGTCCGCTGAATAAAATCATCCGCGTGACCATCCATATTCAAAAGACTTTCCAGGTCATTCTCATCCAATTGATCTACGTTGTTTTCAATCACGGCTTTTGAAATGACCGAAGAAAAATGAAGAAAATCATTTGAATAAACTTTCTTGTTCATGGACTTCAACAAAAAAGAAACAACACCAGATCCTGAAAAGGCATCAAGAGCTGACTCAAATTCCAAGGAACTAAAAGTTTCATAAATCCACGGAATCAGTTTGTATTTGCTCCCCATATACCTCAGAAGTGGATAGCTCCGCATTCTATTTGAATCCACCTGTTCATTGAGATCGGGTATAAAAAGCTGCTCCATAGGTTAAAAATTAAGTAGGCTTTGTTTTGCTCCTTTGTTTCTGATATACCTCGCTTGTTCTTCCGCGACAGCAAAGACGTTTTCTGAACACTGATATTTATGGGCTTGTTCAATTAGAATATCCGCCACATAGCGCTCCTTAGTCGTCTGATAATCCAAGGAAAAATAGTCTACCAACCCCCCAAGTTTCGAAAATGGAAATTTCTTTTTCCCTCTTTCTATTTTGCTGATGTCGGTATAAGGAAGATCTAAATCTTTGGCCAACCTGTCCTGCGTTAGCCCCTTTAATTCCCTTTGTTTCCTCAAAAATTCACCAAAAGTTGACATTTCAATCACTTGATAAAATTTAACTTGACTGTTTTTTGGCAATATATCGAAAATATTAAAATAATAAATCGAATAGGTGGAAAATTTCACCGTCTACTGTCGAGGAAAACGGTAAAACAGTTCCTGAAACAAACAGATTAATCCTCTTGCTTTTCCGTTCTCCACCATTTCCAACCCAAAACCAGAAAAGACCGGCATTTTTCCGTAATTTCCCACCCTAAACCAAATAGCTCTATAATGACTAGACTTTACATCGTATTTTTCGCACTTGCCTGGATTTCCTGCTCGGGGCCACCATCCCAACGAGCAGAAATCAATGTGGCCGACGGATGGCGCACGCTCTTTAATGGAAAAGACCTGGAAAACTGGCGCATCAAAATCGCCAAACACGAACTGGATGAAAATTTTGCCAATACATTTCGTGTGGAAGACGGCCTCATGAAAGTACGCTATGATGGGTACGAAGCCTTTGATCGGCAGTACGGCCATATATTCTATGACGAACCGTTTTCCTATTACCTGTACCGCGTAGAGTACCGCTTTGTGGGCGAACAAGCCCCCGAAGGCGAAGGCTGGGCCCTGCGCAACTCGGGCGTCATGCTGCACGGTCAGAAACCGGAAACCATGACCAAATACCAGGACTTCCCCATCTCCATCGAAGGCCAGCTCCTGGGTGGAGACGGCACCAACAACCGGACTACCTCCAACCTCTGTACACCCGGCACCAACGTGGTGATCGACGACGAACTCTTTACCCCCCACTGCCTGAACTCCAGTTCCAAAACCTACCATGGAGAACAATGGGTAGTGGCTGATTTTCTGGTTCTGGGCGACAGCATCATCCACCATATCCTGGAAGGGGACACGGTATTGACCTACCATAAGCCCCAGATGGGTGGCGGCAACGTCAGCAACCACAATCCAGACGTGAAAAAAGACGGCCAACTCATCTCCGAAGGCTATATCTCCCTGCAAAGCGAGAGCCATCCCATCGACTTTCGTCGGGTGGAGATCTTCGACCTTTCCGGCTACCAAGCGGAGGGGCGATTGGAAGAAGCTCTACGTGCGCTGCGAAAAGCAGAAGGCTACTAAAAAAATTACCCGAGAAGCTGATTCGCTCACTTCTCGGGTGAAACCATTTCATTGAGCGTATTACAAACTACACCCGTACACCGGTGGTACCTCCACCTGCTAAGGTGATGTCCACCGGCTTGTTGGATTGCCATGAACCTGCGGTAAAATCGGGTACGTCGATCGAGTTGGAGCGATTGGCCACTGACCACTCGCTAAGCGGCGTTATGGCAGACCAAAGCGCAGCATCGTACACATCCTGATCCAACGGAAGTCCGTTTCGCAGGCAATCGATCATGCGCCAGTCCATCATAAAATCCATGCCTCCATGGCCTCCGATCTGCTTGGCCATCTCCCCTACTTTTCGGACAATCTCCGGCGTATATTTTTCCTGTAACGCCTTCATATCTTCTTCCTTCAACCAGCCATGCCCATCGGATACTCCCTCCTGTGGCCATTTTTGCGCCATGGCCTTGGTGCCGCTTACCAAATGAATGCGGGAATACGGACGTGGAGAAGTCACATCATGCTGAATCATAATAGACCGGCCCTTTTTGGTCTTTACCATGGTGGTGTTCATGTTACCGCGATATCTTTCGTTGGCAAATGAATTGTAATAGGAGTCTTCGGCTGCAAGCTTTTGGGCGTGGGCCTGCATCATAAAGTCCTTGCTGGACAACGAGGTTAGGTAGTCCATCTGATCACCCCGGTTGATGTCCATGATTTGGCAGATGGGGCCCAGCCCATGGGTTGGGTATAGGTTTCCATCTCTAAAATTTTCGATCAAACGCCACATTTCCTGATAACCCGACCCCTTTTTGAAATTGAGGTCCATCAGGTCGTGGATATAAGCACCCTCGCCATGAATGATTTCACCAAAATAGCCATCCCGCGCCATGCTCAGGGTCATCAGTTCAAAGAAATCATAGCAGCAGTTTTCTAGCATCATGCAATGCTTCTTGGTACGCTCAGACGTCTCTACCAATTGCCAGCATTCTTCCAGCGTAACGGCAGCGGGCACTTCGGTGGCTGCATGCTTACCGGATTCCATCGCATACACCGCCATAGGGGTATGCCACTGCCAGGGCGTAGCGATGTAGATCAGGTCCAGGTCATCCCTATCTACCATCTTCTTCCAGGCATAGGAACTGCCGCTGTAGGTCACAGGTTTGTGAGGGGTGCCCTCGAGACTCTTAACCACCTTATCCACCATTTCCGGACGTAGATCGCAAAGGGCTTTGATTTCCACTCCTTCTATTTTGCTTAGCCGATTCACAGCTCCAGGTCCGCGCATGCCCAGCCCAATCACTCCCACCCGGACGGTATTTATCTTTGGTGCTGCAAAGCCGGACATGTTGAATCGCTGATTGTGTTTTCTCAGACTTTGGATCTTAACCTGGTCCAATTGCTCCTGACTGAAGCCACTGATTCCTGCTCCAACCAGTCCCATTCCCGCCAATCCGGATATCTTCAGAAAATCTCTTCTTTTGTTACTCATACTTACTGCTATAAAATTAATGTTATCGGGTTTTCGTAGATCAATTGCTCGGAAGGTAAGGTAAATCGCCAATTCCCCGTCCTCTTTTTACATGAACAGTGCTTATATCTTGAAGAATATTTTCTTTTTGTACAGAAAATAGCACAGGTACCACATGGCTCCCAAAGTCAATAGGGAGTTGATCAGCTTTTGGAACGATTCGGGAACACCGATCGCTTCCAAGACGCCCATATTGAAGATTCCCACAAAACCGAAGAGCCACGATCCAAGTACGTTGGCGAATAGATAGATAAAGATCGGGTTCATTCCGACTATAATAAACCCGCGGGTCCAAGATTGCACCTTTTTCATATCCACCAGCCAGTAAAACAACGCCAAGGCAAGCAAGGCCCATCCTCCGGAGGCCAGCACAAAAGAAGTGGTACTGATCCGCTTGATGATCGGCGTCAACGAAGTCCAGTCCAGGGCATAGCCCAATACCAGACTTGCCAGTCCAGCCAGCGCAAAGACTTTGATTTTCTGGTTATCGTCACGTTGGCTCAGGAGGAAGTTACCGCACATAGCCCCCCAGAGCGTGTGCACGGCAGTAGGTATGCAGTTGATGGCTACCCAACCGCCGCCGTTGATCTTACCCATCAACAACATATCGGTGTAGCTGCCAAAATTTTCACCCTTGACAAAGGGTGTTTCCGGGTTGTATAGTCGATACATCACCTCGGTGAGGATCAGCAGGCCCACGGATATGCCAAGTTGAACCTTCCAAGGCTTTTGCAACAAGAAGTAGGTCAAAAGGATGGTAAAGGAAAGTTGGGTAAGCACATTCCACAGCTCAAACACCAACTTTTGGCTGTATACGCAATGAAGACCGGTGCCAAACAGAAACAGCAGAAAACAGCGCTTAAGGATGTGCCGGGTGACCTGTGAATTGTCTCCTCCTGCACTTAGGCGCTTATTGAGGGAAAAAGGCATGGCCACGCCCACGATAAACATAAAGAAAGGCTGTATCAAATCCCAAAACCTCAGTCCATTCCAGGGATGGTGGGTAAACTGAACCATCAGGCTGTGCCCGAAGGAATCTTCCGGAAACATGCCGATCAAGTGACGGTACAAGAGCGCACTCTCTGCAATCAGTAAGAACATAGTGATGCCCCTGTAAGCATCCAATGAAACCAACCGTTGTTGGCCTGTGAGGTTTGGTGTAGACATGTGGAGGGAAAATCGTTAGTCGCTTCAAAATAGGTTTAGATCAAGCAAATTGACTAATCCGAAGAAAGGTCAACCTTCAAATATACTAGTTCCCGACAAACGCCCAAACAACTTTGCTTGGAATGGCTCAAAATACACCGTTCAGCAGAAAACAATAGGCAAAACTTGGGAAATCCATACGATATTGCGGCCAAACTGGTATATTCATAAAAAAATACCTATGAGATACCTTTTGCTTTTACTCGCATCGTTTGCAATAGCCTGCACCGGCACAGCTCCCGGTGATCCTACCGAAACCAAAATCACAACAGAAGCCGATGTGAATCAACTGCTTCTCAAAGACCATAAGCCCGTATCCCTTTACAAAAATCAGCACACGCCGATCAGCAAGGCAAAATTCCCGGTCATCGACATGCATTCCCATACCTATGCCCGCACGGTGGAAGAGTTGGACGCTTGGGTGGAAACCATGGACCGGGTGGGCATAGACAAAACGGTACTGCTTACCTACGAAACCGGTCCGAAATTCGATTCCCTGATGCAGGTGTATTCCCGGCACGAGGGGCGGTTTTTACTTTTCTGTGGATTTGACTATACGGGCTACGACCAGCCGGGATTTGGACCGGCAGCCGTGAAGGAGCTGGAACGCTGCGTAGCCGCCGGAGCGGTGGGTGTAGGCGAACTGGGCGATAAGGGATCCGGATTATTTTACTCCCGGCCTACCAAGGCCTATGGGATGCACGTAAACGATGCCCGCATGAAGCCCCTGCTGGAAAAATGTGCGGAGCTCAATATCCCCATCAATATCCACGTAGCCGAACCTATCTGGATGTACCAACCCATGGATGAAACCAATGACGGCCTGATGAATGCCTTCCGCTGGAGACTGGATGACAAAGAAGGCATCGTAGACCATGCCGGCATGCTGGAAATCCTGGAGGATGCAGTAGCACAAAACCCAAAGACCACCTTTATCGCCTGCCATTACGGTAACTGTTCCTACGACCTGAGCCTCGTCGGAAACATGCTCGACAAATACCCGAACCTCTACTTGGACAACAGCGCAAGGTATGCGGAAACAGCCACCATCCCCCGTACCGTAAACAGGTTTTACAGCCGCTATGCCGACCGAATACTCTACGGAACCGACATGGGCAGAAACGAGGCCATGTACCTGACCACCTTTCGGATCATGGAAACCGAGGACGAGCATTTTTACGACCGGGGGATCTCGGGATACCACTGGCCTATGAACGGCTATGGACTGAGTGAAGAGGTATTGAAGAAAGTGTACCACGATAATGCCAAAAAAATGCTGGGGCTTTGAGCCCGGCAAAATGGCCCAGCTTGGAGAAGGCTGACAAACGAAATGGTTCGATTCCAGTCTACTTCTATTTTTGTAAAGATACTGATTCTTATATTTACTGTGTTTCGCCCACTATAATTAAAGTGAGGTTAGTATCAGTCCCTCTCATCTCCAATTATAATAAAATCTAAATTATTCAACTCAGGAGATAAAATGTTTTCTAATGAAAGCTTGCCTGTTAATTCGTTAACACAAATTTTAAGTAATCTTTGATATCCATCATCATTAAAATTTAATATTATATAATTAAAGGTCGTTAGATCTAGTACTTCCTTATCTTGAAATAATATTTTTGGATTTGTAATTTCAGAAATTGTCAATGTATGCTTTTCATGATCCCATGATAAAGATGTTACATATTTAAGTTTAGGATGCTTACACAAAACATGACTTAGATGATCAATCTTAATTATATCATTTCGCTGAATCAAATCTTTCCAATTTGTTTTTTCCACTGAATTAATTATTAGATTATCTACTTCATTAAATACTTCTCCCGTAGAAGGTATACTAAAATAATCGCTTGCCATTTTCAAGAATTCTCCTGAATTGTACATCCAGAACAATTGTCCAGACTTATCTGCAAACTCTTTTATTAATTCCTCTCGAGGTATAAACATTTTATTTGATGAAGAATCAACCCACCAATCTTCCTTCAGATCATCATTTATGAAAATTATATTTTTCTTATTTTGCACAGAAAATTTGATTATTTGCAACCACAAAATTAAATCACCATATTTTTGGAATCCAATTTTCTTTGAGTTAGAAAAATCCTTATATCCTGGAGGAATTTGATTATCATACCTAAACTTTCCGTGTTCTATAATTTCTAATATTTCATCGAAACTAAATTCCTCTCCTATAATAAAATTCCTATATATAGAATTATAAATTATATCCTCTTTTGATTGTTGATTCAGTTTTTCAATTTGAAGCTGAACTTGTTTATCCAAATCCTTTTCAAATTTTTGAATTTCTGAATCAAGTGCGTCGAAAATTTGGGGATCGAGATATGGATGCTTATCTGATTTTTTCGTTCTTTTCTTTAGTTCATCAAAGTGATTCTTTATACTCTTTAAATGAGAGTTCAAATTAATATATCGTGATTTAGCATTTTGAAAGCCTTTGCCTTTGTTTTTATCTAATTCAAAAGCTACATGGTTTGGAATCCATAAACATCCCTTAGCACGCTCGAATATTTTTTCAAAAATCATAACAGTTTGTTCCGAATATTCGTAGAAGTTGAGTAACGAAGAAGAATCGAATACAAACACACAATTATCCCAAAGTAATTTCTCTTTTTCTTTTGTTATAAAATATTTTGAATATTGGTCTCTCATATTTTCTGTATTGAAGCTGACTAATTATTGCCACTACCTTTTGATCGGCACACCTGCCTACCCTACCGCCGCTTCTGCTTTGCCTTCCTATTTCTCAAATGAGAAAACGCAATTAACGATAAGCTGACACCAAGTAACATCGAGCTAGTTGAAGTGAGCGTCCATTTACCGGTAGCCTCTCCACCAACTAACGAATACAGAACAATTCCGAACGAACCTCCCGCACACGCTAGCAGTACAAATAAAACCATTCTATCTTTTTCCATTTTCCTTAAAGTTAAAGAACAACCTAGATTTCACCCAACACGTGCCGGAAAAGAGACGTTCTGCCTGCACCTGCGCAGAGATTATTTCACCAAGCCTAACCTGTAGTCGCTGTTGCAACCGCGGCTGCTTCGGATCCATTGTACCAAGTGCGGCACCTGATCGACTTGATGTGGTATTGGTTCTTTTAGCTGAACTTGACCCCAACATTAAAGATAAAACCACCTCACTGAAAAAAATTTCAGTGGATCATTTTTTACCAAAGCGATTAACAATATTTCTTCAACCACTCCTAATTACTCACGGATTGGACAGCACAATCCTTCGATATGACGTCAAGGATGGCAAACCGGTATCTTCTACTTCCAAGATGATATGCAGCTCCCTGCCTTTTAAATCGGGCATGGAAAACCGTATTTCGTCGGCATGGGGGGCAGGAAACTGCAGATCTCCGCCCGTACCACCGGCCTCGCGGTAAACCCACCAGTGATACCTCAGCGCGTGCCCATCCGGATCGTGGCTTCCTTTGGCACTTAGCAGCACCTCCGCCGCAACGGGTACCTTGGCCGTTGCCAAGGCTTTGCCCTCGTTTCCATTGAGCACCACCACGGGATTATGATTGGCTCCCGTAAAATCATCGGCTATGTTCCAATCCATACGGGCGGCAAAGTCGTGCTGGTAGGCTTTTCGGAAGCGCCATATAGTGGCCTGATTCGATGCCTCGATGCGGCCGTCGGGCAGACGCACCTCGTCTTGGGTATGCACCGAGGAAGTCCAAATACTACCTGCCTCACCAAAGGACCTATACCGCTCGTATCTTCCTCCCCATCCCCCGTAGGTGGGGCTTTTGTACCAAGCCAGTCCATTTTGGATCAACCCGATAAAGGAAGGGGTATCTCCCTCCATGATGTAGTCCGAGGGAAGGTAATTTTCCCCCAGCGGTCCATGCCCTTCCATCACATGTTCCCGCAACCAAGGATTGTCCACCAACTCAAAATAGTACCCGGGCCCATTTTTATACCATCGGTCTCCGGATATCCCGGTCCAGGTAGCTTTGTAGTACTCACGCCAATTGTCCCCCGCACTGGCATCTACGATGTAAAAAATGTCGGGGAATTCCTGTCGGATCCAGGGGCCTGCAAAATCCTGGTCGGAAATCGCGTAGACACGGATTTTCTCCACAAAACGCTTCACTTCCTCCTCTGAGCGGGTTTGACGCACTTTCCAAAGGGCCTGAGCCAGGCAGTTGGCCCCACCCCAGACCGATACCCATAGCGGTCGGGGATCTGATCTATCCACCGCGGCTATCAGCAAGTCGGATCCGGGGGAGTCCTTGCCCTCTCCTACCCCATCCATGCTGTACAGCGGCAGATGGGAACGCACCACACCGAGTAGTTCGGCTTCACTTGGATAGCCCGAAGAATGGATATCCAGGTTTTTTTTGACCTTCCCGTAGTCCCGAATCAACTGTTCGATCTTATCCTGACGGGTTTGATTGCGGAGGTGGGTACTGGTGGTGGCTGCGATGCCCTCTATGTCCATTTCGTTGGCATACACCAACAGACGTACCAGAGACTGCTGGTCATCGGGCTCGTTGGTGATGTCCGTCAGTACAAACAACCGTTGTTTTGCGGGCTTTTCAAATGCTAGCTGCGTCTGGGCTACAGTCCCACCAACCAAGAACAGTAGGTTAATCAAGAAAGCAAATCGGTGAATCGTCGTCATAGGTAGATCGTTTGGTACAGTGTTTTTATCGAGTCAGGCTGCCTTAACCTGACCTAGTCGAGTATATCTTCCAAAAGCTGTGCATATGCATCGGCATATTGCTGCATGCCCCAATCGGTGGGGTGGGTGCCGTCAACGGTCGCGTCCATGGAGAGACCAATATCTTCTTTTGAAAGGTAATAGATTTCCTCTACCCCTGCACCCAGCAATTGGTTATAAATATCCTGAGACCAACGGTTTACCTGCCTTACGGCCAACTCCCGCTCTCGGTCCGTGAATGCATCGGAATACCCTGCATGTTCCACCAGCACGACGGGCGTGTCGGGATGCGCCTCTTTAAGGTTTAGCACGGCAGTCTTTAACCGGGATTTCACATCCTCCTCAGTCCAATTGGTAGGAACCAAATTGGGGAGGCAATCCAAGATATAGACAGATGCCGGAATCTGATGGATAAACTCCAGTACTTCCGGCTCGAGCCGGCCGTTTCCGGAGAATCCGAAATTGATAACCTCCCGGCCTAACAGTCTGCCCATGATAGCCGGCCAAGCCATACCCGGTCGGGATGCGCAGGCACCCTGCGCAATGGAGGTTCCATATACCACGATGGGTAAGCTACCTACGCCTCTCGGAAGTATACTCAGCTTGGATAAGGCTGCGACACCCAACGTCAATTGATCCACTCCATTGTATAGCGGCAAGTACAAGCGATATTCTTTTGTTGCCGCCGGAGCCGGATTTACTTTAAAGGTATAGGAAACGGTGTCCTTAAACGAGTAGCTTCCCCTCACCCATTGCCAGTTGCCATCTTCGGCCAAAACGTACAAATCCAATCCACTCACTCCGGTCGCCGACATGTGAGGCATTTCCAGGCGGCTGGAAGTTGGGACCAAACGGGCGTGTATTTCTGAGGCATCGGTAGTAAAATGTATCTCCAGCCCGGCCGAATGGCGGGAGAGATTCCACACGGCATCCCTTATTTTTCCTTCGGCTTCCGGAGGTAGGCGGTTATAGCCAATCCCGTCAAACCCTTGGGCATGGATACTGTGGGAAAAATCAAGAGGATCTATCCAACTAAGGTTCTGCTGGGACAGCGCAGGACTGGTTAAAAATGTGGTGACCACCAAAAGGGCAACGACGGCACTAGTATAGCTTGTCTTCATAAGAAAAACAGGATAAGATCAACAAGTTCGGATATTTACGGGGAAATATCAAACCATCGACTCTATAGCTAACGCTACGTCTAAGAAGTACCCTACAAGCTCAGAAGACGGTTGACTAGCTTATCAAAGGACGGGCTCAATCTGATTGGATTTAAAAAAAATTCCGCATCAGCAACGCTTCTATCAAGGCAGTTTGTTTGGTCTGCCAATTGGTTGGATAGTTTTCCAAGGCATTCTTGGCGTGCAATCGAGCCCTTTCGGAGTCGCCAACCTTGTCGTAAATTACAGCTGCTAAAAATTGATTAAAATAATAGTCGCCCAGCTGCAACGATCTTTCCAGGTATTGCAAGGCGTTGTTTTCATTTTCAGCCAAAAGGTGAAAATCCTCCCAGCCTACAGATTTGGGGTCAGAAAAATCAAGATTATCAGGCAGCTCCAATTGGTGATAGGCCAACATCGTGGCCGACAGCATTTCTAAGGAGCGCTTTGTTCTGGGGTACATGCTATTATTAAAATACGTTCTGAAAAATAAAGGAACCTGGGTTTTTTGCAGTAGTCCCTTTTTCGCAACCCGCCTTAGTCTTTTCTCAATATCCCTACTACCATTAAAAAAATAGGTAATTTCCCCCTGCGGGTTTAAAAAGAAAAAGTTAGGGGATACAAAATAATTCGACAAGACTGATTCTTCGTTATTTTCCAGTACAACATTGGTGCTGTCAATACCTGAATGCATAAGCTCACCAATCGATTTAGCTTTCAGCCCGTCCTTATGGCCGTATGCCACATTGATGAACCGAGCGTTCATAAATTCGCCGATCTCACGGTTTGTCCCCAGTCGTTGATAGGTCATCATAGAATACCCACAGTGCGTACTCCCGAACATCACAAAGACGTGCTTTTCTTCTTCCTTTGCTTTTTCCAAGGCCTCTTTGAGCGTGATTGCCTTAAAGTCTACACCTTGACCTATTGATGTAAATTCCACAAAAAAAAGCCCAATAACCAATAATATGGTTTTACAATCATTCATATCATCTTTATATACCTTTCAAAATCAGGATATTAACCTAATTCATTTCAATAAAAACCATAGGTTAGGGCACAACCGAAAAAAGGCACAAACCTTGGCCTCAGGTCAATCTAGGAATCTAACCCGTGCAATTCCCATCCCTAATTTACCACTTACTGCTCAAAGTTACAGCTTTCGCCCTTTAACCTTAAAAAAAATCCCCCTCCGGATGATCGAAGGGGGATTTCATAATGTATCAACTCACCTGTCTGGAACCTTAGGACCTGTCAGCCGTCGGCTTAAGATCAGTCAGACTGGCGATTTTTACCGGGGCGTTACGCTCTATGCTTCTGCGCGCGGCCACTCCAATCAGCACCGACATCACACCGTCCCTGATACCTGCTGAATGCTTGTAGGGATCTTCCGCATCGGGGTTTTTGAAGATTTTATCGTGCAGTCTACGGTCACCACCACCGTGGCCACCCCGCTCGCTCACCACATTGACGAACTGGGGCTTTTCAAAATTCTTGTGTACCACCAATGGCTCTTGATTCATATCGTCCAGGTTTTGGTTCATCTCTGCTGCGTGCAACGCTTCCTGGTCCAAGTTTTCCTTACTCATAAATGGGATATCCAACCAAGCATCTATTCGTCCGTTTTGGCCGTTGAAAGATACCTTCCAGCCTTCGTAGGGACTATAGGTAGTCAAAGAATAGTTCACAACGGCCTTATTTGCATACTTGATCTGCGCCGACATTTTATCGTGTATGTCGATTTCATGACGGTATACGCAACCATCTCGAATATAGCCATCATGATGTTCATTGTTTGCGTAGAGATTCATTTCATGACGACTCTTGGAAATATCCCAATAATACCTGCAATTAGCCTTATGGGCGCAGGATCGGCAACTTTTGCCTCGAAATGGGCCGTTGCTGCCATAATGCTCCAAGGCTCCGTAAGCAAACACTTCCTCAGGATCAGAATCCAGCCACCAATTTAACAAGTCGAAGTGGTGTGTGGCTTTATGTACCCAAAGTGAGCCTCCGTTTTCAGTAACACCGTGCCATCGTCTGAAATAAGAAGCACCGTGGTGAATGTTTAGGTACCAGTGGAAATCGACAGAGGTAATTTCACCTATTTCCTTGTTTTGGAGCAGCTCTTTAATTTTGGTGATATAGGGACTCCATCGGTAATTAAATCCTACAATGAGGTTCTTATTGGACTTTCGCTCAGCATCCAGAATCTGCTGACATTTGTTTTCGTCCGTGGTCAATGGCTTCTCGGTAAGCACATCGCATCCAAACTCGAGCCCTTTAATGATAAACTCGTGGTGGGTTGAGTCTTTGGTGGTGACAATTACTAGGTCTGGCTTGGTTTTGGTGAGCATCTCATCAAAATTAACAAACGTTGGGCAACTGACTCCCATATACTGTTTGCCGTAGGCCAACCGCCCTGGGTTGATGTCGCTTAGCCCTACGAACTCCAACAAATCCCCATATTGCTCCACAAGACGTTTACCCCAAAACGAAATACCTCTTACACCGGTACCCACCAGCACTACGCGCATTTTTCTGTTCATCCCAAAGCCTGTCAACGGCGCAGCAAAGGCAGTGCCTGCTGCCAGCATGCTCACAGCGTGGAGAAAAGACCTTCTTGATAACTTACTTTCCATGGTTATTAAAATTAAGAAACTGCTGAATTTTTAGACATTTTCACCCGCACAGCATATTTGTGCAAACGTTTGCATTTTAGCCAGAATTTTGGGTTTTGTCAACAAAAAATATATTTCGACCAACCTTCAAAATACATTTAGCTAAAACAGCACATGTTAACAAAATTCTACAATCGCACATTTATACCCAACTAAACAATATATTATAATGAATTTAATTCAAAATTAGCGCTTTATTTCATTTACCTCCTTAAGGGATTACCCCCCTATTGATGCTTATTTATAATCGTTTTTAATAATTTGCATGGCTTTACGCCTTATTCCAACCCAAATTTCCTAACTTGGATGGCAGGAAAATAGGGAAATATCACGTAATCGGAGCTTTTTTCCGGTTGTTCACATCCTCTTGGTTCCGACTACACCACTTCAATGGTACCGAACATCGTGAACGTACCACCCTTCTCCAGCTTGAATAGCGTACAACATTTCACCATAAAAGAATAATACCATATGCAAAAAATCAGATGGGGGGTGCTTGGCGCCGCCAAAATCGCCCGCGAAAAAGTGATACCCGCCATGCAGGGAAAGGAACATTACGAAGTAACCGCCATCGCTTCGAGAAGTTACGAAAAGGCCAAAGCTACTGCAGAAAGCTTGGGAATTTTGAAGTATTACGGATCTTACGAAGCATTGATAAATGATCCGGACATCGACGTAATCTATAACCCTCTACCAAACGACCTGCATATACCCTATACCTTGAAATGTATCGAAGCCGGCAAACATGTACTCTGTGAAAAACCGTTGGCCCTGAATACGGAAGACGTACAGTTGCTCATGCGAGCTAGGGATAAAGCAGGCGTAAAGGTGGGTGAAGCGTTTATGGTGGCATCAAACCCTCAATGGAAAAAGGCTCGAGAAATCATTGCTAGCGGGCAACTAGGTACCTTGCGTGCCGTGCAGGGATTCTTCAGTTACTTCAATAGACAAAAAGATAATATTCGGAATATCCCGGAAAATGGTGGAGGTGGGGTATGGGACATAGGATGTTACCCCGTATTCACTTCCCGTTTTGCCTTGGGCGAAGAACCGCAGCGCTTAGCCGCACTACTCGATTTTGATCCGGACTTTGGGACTGACCGAGTAGGATCAGTCATCCTGCAATACCCGTCGGTTCAAATGACCTTTTCCATCAGTACCCAGCTAATGCCCTATCAGCGGATGATGTTCTATGGCGAAAAAAAGGCGCTGGAAGTGCGCATACCCTTTAATGCCCCGGTAGATCAGCCCAACGAACTACATATCCACCACGGGGATATTTTGGGACATCAAGTGGAGGTGCTACAACTTCCGGTAAGTGACCAATATACGGAACAGGCAGAGGAATTTTCGCAAGCGATACTACAGAATACCGATGTACCGGTTAGCTTGGAATCTGCCTATCAAAACACGCGAATACTCCAGGCAATCTTTCAGGCAGCCAAGGAGGAACGATGGGTAAACTTGACGTAAAAGGTTATAATCCGCCTACCGAATACACTATTCTCCCTTCGACTATGGTATGTTGCACGCAGATATCGTCGTTAAAGACCACGATATCTGCGTCCTTTCCTACGGTTAGTGATCCCTTCCGCTGCTGCACACCGCAAATTCTCGCGGGTGTGGTACTCATCATCCGTATAACTTGAATCAAAGGAACGTCTCCCTCCCTCATCATTGTGCGAACGAGCCGGTCAGAAGTAGCTACACTGCCCGCAAAAGAACTGCGGTCCGGCAGTTTGGCAACGCCATCTTCAACAATGACTGCTAACCCATCCTCCTTGTGGCCTAAGATACTCTCCGTGGAAGAAGTACCTGCAGCCCGCATGGCATCGGTAATTAGTGCAATTTTATCAGGCCCTTTTATCTTATAAATGAGCTTTAAAAAGGGTGCGGGCAAATGTACCCCATCACCGATTATTTCCACATCCAGTTCATCCAATAATAGGGAACTTTCAATCACTCCTGCAAAACGAAAAGCATTTCTGCGGGTAACTCCAGACATCCCCGAATACAGGTGGGTAGACAAAGAATAGCCACTCTCTATGGCCGCTAACACCTCTTCATACACCGCATCGGTATGGGCGATTGCGGCGAGTATACCGCATTCCCGTAGTCTGCGGCCAAATGCCAAAGCACCGTCTCTTTCGGGAGCTGCGCTCCAGCGGTTTATTAAATGGGCTTTTGCCAATATGGGCTCATATTCCCTGGGATCTGGATCGCGAATATATCTGGGATCCTGCGCCCCGCGCTGATTCATCGAAAAGTAAGGACCCTCCAAATGTAGCCCCAGAAACGATGCCCCCCGCTTATTTACAGCGAGCGCTTTTTCGTAGATTTCCAAAATACGGAACAAATGAGACGACTCGCTTGTGAGGGTGGTCGGAACCATGGCAGTGGTGCCGTATCTAGCATGCAGTTCCGCAATCTGAAGGAACCCCTCCACCTCTGCGTCCATAAAATCACACCCCCCACCTCCGTGTACGTGGATGTCGATAAAACCAGGGGAAACGTAGTGACCCTGAGCATCCAATTCAGGAATGCCTGGGATCAGCCCATTGTTTCTGTCGATTTTAGCAATTTTGCCATCCTTTATCCATAAACTAGCCTCAGACAACACCTCGAAGGGAGTGATAACCTTTCCGTTTATAATCTGAAAATCTTTGCTCATTGTCTGTTTACTACCCATTGAAGTTACTTCACCTACAAAAGTAGGAATTTTATTGGTTTTGGATGAAAGAACCTGACAGATAAGCCTATCCATCTGGACTGATTACCAGAGGATAGAAAACTTTTATAAATTTTAACTTTAAAAAAGATTTTTTTTAGTTGGTAAAACCATATATTTGTATTCCAACAATTACGTTGTCTTCCTTTATTGTTGGAATTAACCTACTAACTTACTCAAAACCCCACAGGCTTTGCTTGCGGGGTTTTTGGTTGCTTTTGAGTTACTTAGGGCTTTTCAGGCCGGGCTTTGCTCGGATTCTCCGTTCTTAATAGCCATTAAAAAAGCTTTCCCGGATTACTCATCCAAGAAAGCTGATCATCGTGCAATTCTATAAACCCGAGGAAAGCGGACTAACCAAGTGCGGCCACTACACCTCGGTAATATCCCACAGACTCAGAAATTCCCTGTAGTGGTGTTTTCATATCCTTTTCATACTCCAAGCTAACCTTTCCCGTGTATTTCACCTTACGTAGCATCGTTACAAAAGCTGGAATATCAATCACTCCCCTACCCAGTTCGCAGGTCTTGCCTTCCGCTGCAGCAGCGGTTACGTTCTTCAGGTGTATGTCAAAAATGCGGTCCTTGTACTTCTTGAGATCTGCTATGGGATCGTGGCCATCACGAATATTATGCCCCATATCGAAACAAAGCCCGATGCGCTTGTCCAGATCTTTGATAAGGTTCACCGTTACGGTCGCATTCGGATAAAGCTTATCTTCCGGACCGTGATTGTGGATAGCAAAACGGATATTGTATTCCTTCACTTTTTGGTCCAGATAGGGCAAATCCTCATGAAGCGGTATACCTACGATCAGGTCTACACCTACTCTTTTGGCATACTCAAAAGCCCGATCCATTTCCTCTCGGGTGCGGCAATAGATAGGCCCAACCGCATAGCCTGTCACGTTGGATGCCGCCAATTGCGCATGGAAGGCCTTAATGGTGTCTGAATTGGCATCTAGCGGAAGATGAAAATCCTTGATACACAGGTAATTTACCTCCAATTTGTTAACCATCTCCAAGGTATCCTCCAGGTTAAAGTGAACAAATGTATAGCCTGCAAATCCAAGGTGGAAGGAATCTTCTTCCTTCGAAGGCTTCGCTATCGATGGTAGCGGGGATGAGGTGATCGCCGTACCGGCTACGACACCCAGCAATCCCTTCTTCATAAAATTTCTTCGAGTATTGTTTTGTGACATGATGTTTATTTTGGTTTATTATGAGTTATGTTCCCTGGAAAGTTCTACAATCTGTTACAGAAGCAAACGCAAGATAGAGGGTTCTCTTAAAAGTTGGATGGTTTTTAAGCAAAAATTGTGCTTTCTTTACACCAGCAGAATTGCATAGGCTATAAATCGAATAACACGGAAATGAGACCTTACATACTTGCAGAGACTAACTGGAAAGCGCTAAAAGATGAGTCCATCGAATTGGCCGTTTTGCCATGGGGGGCTACAGAGGCCCACAATTACCACCTACCCTATGGCACCGATGTATTTGAGGCCGATGCCATAGCGGCAGCTTCCGGAAAAATCGCATGGGAAGCAGGTGCCAAGGTCATGATCCTACCCACCATTCCATTTGGTGTAAATACGGGACAAGCAGACATTTACCTGGATATAAATTTAAATCCCAGTACTCAACTCGCTATTCTGAAAGACATCGTAGCCGTTCTACACCGACAGGGAATTCCTAAACTACTTATACTAAACAGCCACGGAGGCAACGATTTCAAAACCATGCTTCGCGAAATCGGACTGATTTATCCAGATATGTTTTTCAGTACCTGCAACTGGTTTCAGGCCATGGATAAAACGGAGTATTTTGATGAAATGGGCGATCATGCAGATGAGATGGAGACCAGCCTAATTCAGTACCTACATCCCAGCCTGGTACTACCATTAGAAGAAGCCGGAGAAGGAAGGGAAAAAAAATCCAAAATCAGCGGCCTGCGCGAGGGCTGGGCTTGGTCGGAGCGTAAATGGTCGATGGTCACCCAAGATACCGGTATTGGTAATCCCAAATGCTCCACTCCCGAAAAGGGTGAGCGCTTCCTCAGGGATGTGAGCCAAAAACTCGGTCAGCTTCTCATTGAAATTGCTTCCGTAGACATTCAAAATCGGTATGAATAAACCTCGAAAAACAATGCAAAAACTCATCTATTTGGTTCTATTCGGAACACTGCTTATACAGATGAACCTGAACGCACAGGAGTTTACGAGACAGGATACCCTGCGGGGCTCAGTGACACCGGAGCGCGCTTGGTGGGATTTGGTGTACTATGACCTAGACATTCAGGTAGACCCGGACGCCAGGACAATCGTCGGCAAAAACACCATCTATTACACCGTCCTAAGTCCCAAACAAGTTATTCAAATCGATCTACAAGAACCCATGGAGGCCAAGACGTTTTTGCAGGATGGCAAAAAGCTGAACTACCGTCGTGAAGGTAATGTGTATTTTGTGCAACTGGAAGAACGGCAGCGGACGGGTGATTTAAATGCGATCGAAGTATCGTATGGTGGTGAACCCGTAGTAAGCACCAATCCCCCTTGGTCAGGAGGTATTACCTGGTCTACCGACAGCAATGGCAACCCGTTTATTGCCAACTCCAACCAAGGCGACGGTGCCAGCATTTGGTGGCCTTGCAAGGACCACATGTACGACGAGCCAGACAGTATGCAAATCAGCGTTAGGGTGCCAAAGCCCTTGATGAACATCTCCAACGGACGGTTGAGAAACGTGATTGAACACCCCGATCATACCAGAACCTTTCAATGGTATGTGGACAATCCGATCAATAACTATGGAGTAAACATCAGTATAGCTGACTATGCACAATTTGGTGAGATCTATGTGGGTGAAAAGGGTCCTTTGACCCTTGACTATTTCGTGCTTCGGGAAAACCTAGAGAAAGCCAAAGAACATTTCAAAGATACTCCGAAGATGATGCGTGCTTTTGAGTATTGGTTCGGTCCCTACCCATTTTATGAGGATGGGTTTAAACTTATTGAGGTTCCCTACTTGGGAATGGAACATCAGAGTGCGGTTACCTACGGCAATAAATACCAAAAAGGGTACCTGGGAAAGGATTTTAGTGGAACTGGATGGGGGATGACTTTTGACTACATCATCATTCACGAGGCGGGCCACGAATGGTTTGCCAACAATATTACCTACAAAGACATCGCCGATATGTGGATACACGAAAGTTTCACTACCTACAGCGAAGCCTTATTCGTCGATTACCATTATGGGAAACAGGCCGGAAATGAATATATTATTGGTGCCAGGCAGGTCATCCGGAATGACAAGCCCATCATTGGGATCTATGACCTGAATCAGCGCGGATCCGGAGATATGTACTTTAAAGGTGCCAACATCCTACACACCCTGCGCCAATGGGTAAATGACGATGAAAAATGGCGGCATATTCTTCGGCAGATGAATCGTGAATTTTACCATTCTACTACCACTTCAAAAGAGGTAGAAAATTTCCTCATACGGGAAAGTGGATTACCGCTTGGCCCCTTCTTCGACCAATACCTCCGTACGGCTGATGTACCCATCTTGGAATGGAAAGCCGAAAACGGCAAGCTAGCCTATCGTTGGACAGAGACGGTAGCCGGATTTTACATGCCTGTACGTGTGGTACAGGGGGACACTACCCACACACTCCATGTAATCAATGAATGGCAAGTAACCGATCAAGTGAATCCCCATACCCCGTTTGAAATAGATCCTAACCTGTATATCTTTCAACAAAATAGCCGGTAATCAATCGGAGAAAAATTATAAAACGAAAATGCAAGAAAACGTTAAAATCGCCATTATCGGTTGTGGAAACCTCGGTTTATCTATAGTCAACGGCTTACTGGACAGTCCCGATTTTACCGGAAAAAATCTAGTGGTCACAAAACGACATCCCGAAAGCCTCTTTTATTTACAATCCCAGGGAATCACGGTTTTGGCAGACAATAAAGAAGCCGCAAAAGACGCAGACTTGGTAGTCTTGGGGGTAAAACCCTACAATGTGTCCGCTGTCTTAAAGGAAATTAAACCGGTATTATCTAAGGACAAACAAATAGTCGTATCCCTGGCTACGGGCATCACACTAGACTTTATGGCCGATCACCTGGAGGCTGGCACCTCGGCATTTCGCGTCATGCCCAACATAGCGGCGGATATACAAGCATCCGTTACCTGTCTTTGCGGGGCGAACTTCAGCGAGGACGACGAAATCATGGTGAAGAAAGTGTTTGGCTGTATCGGGATATGTATCACAATCGAGGAACACCTGATGGAAGCAGCCACCGTACTTGGGGCCAGTGGGATTGCCTTCGTGTTGCGCTTTATGCGTGCAATGACGCAGGGAGGTATTCAAATCGGATTTGACGCGAAAACGGCAAATAAAATTGTCACCCAAACGGTGATGGGTGCTGCGGAATTGATTCAAAAGAAGGGACTCCACCCCGAGGCTGCTATTGACAAGGTAACTACACCCAAAGGCTGTACCATTGAGGGGCTGAATGAAATGGAACATCATGGCTTTAGCGCTGCGATGGTCCGTGGGGTATTGGCATCGTACCGATTAATTGAAAAAGGATGAAGAAGGTTCTTGTTTGGCTATTGGGTGCTTCGGTAGTACTGGCCATTGTTTTTATGGTAGGCCCCAAGGAAAGCACCCGTGACCTTAGTGGTTCGTACCCCGAAGTGCCAAGTGATTTGGCATTGCTGGAATCCTACGTCAAACAGGGCGAAGATTCAGTAGTGGGGCTTAAACCCAACAACGAAGCCCGCATTGTTTGGGCTAACCCCCAAGAAAAGTCAAAGACACCGTATAGCATCCTGTATGTACATGGCTTCGGTGCCAGTCAAATGGAGGGAGACCCGGTACACCGGACGATTGCCGAGCATTTTGGGGCCAATCTGTTTCTCACCCGCCTTCCCGAACACGGCATCGACCGGGAAAATGCATTTGAATACCTCAGTCCCGAAAAATTGGTTCAAGGAGTGCGAGATGCCTACACCGTTGCCGCCCAGCTGGGAGATCGCGTAATTGTGATAGGGACCAGTATGGGAGGTGCATTGTCTTTGATACTAGCATCCGAACGCCCCGAAATACACGCGGTGTTGCTTTATTCCCCCTGCATTGTGGAGTATGGAAATCAATTGGAACCCCTTTTTCAGCCTTGGATGAAACAGTTAATGAAAGCCACCATGACAAATGACCAAGGCGTACAGGAAGTGCCAAGAGAGGGAGATAAGGCCAAATATTGGGCTAACCGGTACCATATCAATGCCTACACCAGTCTAGCAGTTATGCTACGCAGCACCATGACCCCAAGTACCTTTTCAAAAGTATCACAGCCGATATTGATGGCATATTACTACAAAGACGAAGAAAATCAGGACAAAGTAGTTTCGGTACCTGCCATGTTGGAAATGTTTGAGGCGATCTCAACCCCTGAAGCTAAAAAGGTTAAAAAGGCCTTTCCCGAATCAGGAGACCATGTAATCGCTTCCAGCATTACGTCCAAGGATTGGGAGGGTGTATTGGAAGAATCTATCCGATTTCTAGCGGAAGTAGTGAACGTTCCCCAAGCAACGATACCAAGCCTCTTACCTGAATAAGAAAAACCATACAACGGATCCCTAAAAGCCCGTTTGCCGTTGTAGACAAACGGGCCATTTATGAATCGCTTCTAGGGAAACCTTATTAAAAGCCACTGGCTATTCCGATAATAAAACTAATTACCAGTAATACCAGAAACAAGTAGAAAATCACCTTTGCTAAAGAGGCCAACCCAGAAGCTATCCCAGTGAATCCCAAGATAGCAGCGATCAATGAAAGTACCAGAAAAACAATGATCCAAGTTATCATAGCGTAAAACGTTTGGTTAGTTATACCCCTTACGTTACAAACACTATTCCACGAATGAGCGAATGGAAAATTATTTCCCTTTGAATTAAAATTGTTCCAGTATTTTAATCCGTTTTTCAATAGGCGGGTGCGTAGCAAAAAGACCGGTGATCATACTCATTATTCCCGAAGATTTATCGGGTCGGTTCTCAATAAACATCTCCGCCACATCCTCACTTTTCACCGAGGCAACCCGATAATTTCCTGAAATTTTACGCAATGCTGAAGCCAACGCCATAGGGTTTTTCGTCATCTCGGCAGCACCACTGTCGGCCATGTATTCCCGCTTGCGGGATATGGCAAATCGAAATAACATGCTTAGCAGAAAAGCGACAAACGCAATCACCATGGCAATCAAAATAGCCCTGTTGTCTTTGTTTTCTCGCCTTCTTCCGCCTCCATAGATCATGTTGCGGAATAAAATCTGGGCCACAAAGGAAAAAATACCCACAAAAATGACCGAAACAATCAAAAGCCTCACATCCTTATTCCGGATATGCATCAACTCATGGGCGATGACTCCTTCTAGCTCTTCATCGGTAAGCTTGTCAATAATTCCCCGGGTCAATGTGACGGTATAGGTTTTTTCATTGATGCCGCTGGCAAAGGCATTCAGCGCCGGATCTTCAATTACATTCACTTTGGGCATCCGCATTCCTTTGCTCATACAAAGATTTTCTACTAAGTTATACACCCGCATATTGTCCTTTCGCTCCAGACTTTTAGAACCAGCTGCACTATTGATCAGATGACTGTGAAACAGAAAAGCAATACCAAACCAAATGGCCACTGCGATCAGTACACCCGGGATGGTTTGTACAAAAACCTCGTTGACATCGTAAGCAGGCCCGGTCTCGTACTGAGGCGTCGTGAGGTAAAGGAACGCATAGACCGCCGCAAGGACTAACAAAGGAAAGCCCAAAAGCAGCAAAACCGAACGGGTATTGTTTCGGCGGATTTGGGTGTGAATCCCTACATACTGAGCCATAAATTGTTAAAATTTGATCTCTGGGGCTTTGTCCATACGGTCTCTCTCTGATCCACCCAAATCAAACATTGGTTCGGTATGAAACCCGAACATGCCCGCAATGAGATTAGCAGGAAAACTCTGTACCGCCACATTGAACTCTCTTGTGGCGGAGTTAAAAAACCTCCGAACCGCCGCCAATTTATTTTCCACGTCCGATATCTCCGCCTGAAGCTGCATAAAATTGGTATTTGCTTTCAGATCCGGATAGGCTTCCACTTGAATGCGCAATCCTTGCAGTGCCGTGCCTAGCTCTTGTTCAGCGGCAATTTTACCTTCGATGCTGCCGGCATTCATTGCGCGTGACCTCGCTTCGGTCACACGAGTGAGTACACCAGCCTCATGTTCCATATACCCTTTAACCGTATTTACCAGTTGGGGGATGAGGTCATGCCGTTGTTTAAGCTGCACATCGATATCCGCAAAAGCGTTTTCTCGATTATTCTTCAGCGCCACTAACCTGTTATAAAGGGAAATGACAAAAAGCGCCAATACGATGACAACGATAAGGACAATCCATGTAGTGCTCATAGGGGTTATGTTTTGGTCGGTTGAATAGTAACCTAAAATTAGACAATTACAAACGGATACACTATTGCGAAGGCCATTTAAATTCCTGCATTTCTGGTTATATTTGGAAAACTATACGAAACTATCCATGAAAAAGTTTGTAGGCCCCGTAATTATCGGATTGGTAGTGATCTTATCCATTGTGATTTGGTGGAGATATTATTTTGTGTTTGCGGAAGGCGTTAAGGCCGGAAATCTGAATTACTTTGAAAAAAAGGGATTTATATTCAAGACCTGGGAAGGAAGGCTGGTGCAAGACGGCTTCCAAAGCCCCAACCCCGGTGATTTGCAAAGCAATGAGTTTCGGTTTAGCACAAATAGTGATTCTGTCGCCGTGATACTTGAAAGGTCTGGTGGACAGTTCGTAGAACTGCGCTACAAGGAATACCTAAACCCCTTGCCCTGGCGTGGAGCCAGCAAATACGAAGTCACCGAAATTGTCCAAATCCGCAATTCTGGAAGAGAAGGACTTCCCATGCAATAGGGAAAGGCAAACCGGATAATTTTATTTTTCTTCAAAAGTGGGCTATTAAGTTCACTTTAAAAGGTCTATATTTTTTATTTATAACAAAATCAACTATTATACACTTCCAACAAATCGACTCTCAGAAGGAAGAAAAAAAACAGGTAAGCAAACTATCCATGCAAAATTGCACGGTATCAAGCACCATCCCAAAAGAATCCTAGTACCTGCATTACCTACTCTAACTAGAAATGCTGAAATGGCTGAAATTAAAAACCTATGGGATAAACGTTTAAAAGCCTCGCTATCTTTGCTTTTTAGCGGAAAGGTCGCATTTCTCACATCCACAACCGGCCCTGCCCTTAGAGGATATTCGAAAAAACCGCCGGTATATCCAACTAGAAATCACCGTCAGAAAAAGTAATCCAACCAGTATATCCTGCCAATTCATCAATAACGAAGTTTATATAAGGGTGATCGAGATGATCCATCACCCGATAAAATCGCCTGGTTCAGCGAATGCGTATGGCTATTTCCCCCAAATCCTAAAACCCCTTCCATTAGCTTTCCGTGCGTCATCACCTATCTCGTTAACTAAACAGTTGATAAGTAAAAAGCGCTGCTAAATATGCAACAACCGTCATGATCACTGTCTGTAAGAGTGGCCACTTCCAACTTTTTGTTTCCCGATACACGACAGCTAAGGTGCTCATGCATTGCATCGCAAACGCATAAAAAACCATCAACGAAAAGCCGGTTGCCCGATCAAACACCTTTTCACCGGTGTCTGGACGGGTTTCCAATGACAATTTTTCCCTAATGGTAAGTTCATCTTCTATATCGCCACCAATACTGTAAATAGTGGCTATCGTGGCTACAAAAACCTCCCTTGCCGCGAACGATGTAATGAGCGCAATACCAATCTTCCAATCATACCCTAAGGGACGAATTGCCGGCTCTATCGCCTTTCCCATGATACCAATGTAGGAGTTTTCCAGCTCTTTTGAGGCGAAAAAGCTTTCCACCTCATCCATTTCCTCCGGTGCGGACTCCGCAAAGGCAGCTTCCTTTTCCAACCTCAGTGGATCCATTCTGGAATTGGGTCCATAAGAAGCCAACACCCATAATATGATGGAAATGGAAAAAATGACTTTGCCGGCTTCCAGGACAAATACCTTAGATTTACCGAACATGGTGAGGAACACAGCCTTCCACCGAGGCATTCGGTAAATGGGTAAATCACAAATCAAATAACTTTTCTGCCCCTTTTTTAACACAAATTTCAACGCCAAGGCACCCAAAAATGTCGCCGCTATTCCCAGTAAGTACATGAAAAGAAGCGCTATGGCCTGCATGTTAATGCCCCACACAGGATCTGACGACACGGTCAGTCCAATCAAAATAATGTATACAGGCAGCCTGGCCGAGCAACTCATCCAAGGAGTGACCAAAATCGTGATCAATCGTTCTTTGTTGCTACTGATATTTCTGGCGGCCATGATGCCTGGAATTGCACAAGCCATCCCGGATATTAGCGGAACCACACTCTTTCCATGAAGGCCAAAGGGCTTCATAATACGGTCCATAAGAAATACGACACGCGACAAGTAACCGGTATCTTCCAAAAAGGCCAGAAACCCAAACAACAAGGCAATCTGAGGAATGAATATGACAACTCCCCCAATCCCAGGGATTACACCTTCAGCCAGTAAGTCTGTAAACACACCCGCTGGCAGTGCTTCGTACACAGTAGCACCTAGGGATGCGAACGCAACATCTATCCAATCCATGGGTAATTCTGCCCAAGCGAAAATAGCCTGAAAAACCAATAACATGATTGCCAAGAAAACCAAATACCCAAAGATTGGATGAAGCATCACGCGGTCAAAAGCCAGCGTAAACCCGCTCTTCCTTTCGCTTCGTTTGACTACACTTGTTCTAAGCAACTCGGCAATTCGTTGGTATCGCTTTACCGTCTCGGCTACTTGAAGCTTTTCCAAATCAACCCCGTGTTTTTCCGCTTCACTGCACAGCCAGAGACGATCAGCACCTGACAGGCTTGCGCTCTTGGCCGAAAAAACCAACATTTGAAAAGCTTGGTAGGCAGTCTTCAAGCAGTACTTATCTTTAATCGAAGCTGTTAATGCCGCAGGCAAAAAAAGTCCTACATCTATCAGCGGTGGTGCAACCTCGAACCTATTGGAAAAAATCAACTCCTTGATCGACTCAATACCTTCGCTCTTTCGGGCATCTGTCAGAATTAATGGAACCCCCAGCTGCTTGTAGAGTTCAAATACCTTAATATCTACCCCATTTCTCTCGGCAAGGTCTTTCATATTTACCAAAAAGGCCATCGGAATACCCAAATCCATAACTTGGGTACCAAGCAAAAGACTCCGCTCTAGGTTGCATGCATCCAAAATCACCAAGACAAAATCCGGCCTTTCCTCCCCTAATCCATTGAGTACCCGATGGGCGATTTCTTCATCCTCGGATTTCGGATACAGGCTGTAGGTTCCTGGTAGGTCAATCAGCTGATAAGAATCAGAACCCTGCCTAACAGTACCGACCATCTTGTCTACCGTGACACCCGGATAATTGCCTATCTTTTGATTTAACCCGGTAAGGTGATTAAATATACTGGATTTCCCGACATTTGGATTACCGATGATCGCTATGGATTTCACTCGGTTGCCTGACTGGACTATATCCATAACCTCAGGAATAATCAACATCCAAAACTACCAAATTTGCCTCTTCTTCTCGGAGAGCAATTAGGTGGTCATCGATCAAAAAAGCTAAAGGCCCGCCAAAGGGTGCACGCTGTATTAGTTGAAGGGATTTCCCCGGAAGGATCCCTATCTCGAGGAAATTTATCGAAAGAGGAGATTCCATTATCTCCCGGATTTTGTACCGGGTACCAAACGGGATTTTTGAGGTTTTTACCATGTGTGGAACACTAAGTCCGAATCCTTTATTAAGATTAAGTCAAAATTAAACGATTATTTCTTTGAACCCAAATACAGCAAAAAAAATTCCCCGGTAGTTGCTACAGGTAAAAAATGAAATCCGGCTCTTAGGATTGTCGCAGAACCGGATTTCAAATAAAATAAACGAAAGCTTCTAGTATAGTACCCTTAAAGAAACCTGCCTTGGTCGTATTTTCAAGCTCCCTATTTCCGAATCAGTAGACGAAGTGTTTGCACATGTCCCATGTCGGAAACCAAGTGTACAGTATAAACGCCGGCATTCAGTTCATTCAGACTGACCGTAACTGAACCGGAAAGAATTTCCCCATTTCCGAGACTGGCAACAATGCGCCCCTGCATATCGGAAACGAATAATTGATCAACCTTTAGAGAAGCTGGAATATCCACCGTTACATGGTCACGAGTAGGATTTGGATACAGAGAAGCATGCCCACGTATTGTTTCTACTCCGGGAATTTCCAATCGATTCACACTTACACGTGGGTTGTTCAATACCCGTTCATTCCCTGACAATGAGGAAAGTTGAATGATAGACAAGCCGGATATACTCGCATTATTTACCGCCCGTACCAAGTTTAGATTCAATATTCCATCGCTGACTATCACGCCATCGAATACCAGTTCTGTGGGTTCATTATTCCCTTCTACGAAAATGTCAAAATTTTCCTTGACCAATTGCCCTTCTAGGAATATGTCAAAAACCCGCAATCCCGGAGCTGCTACTGGCCCGCCCTTTCCAAACCAAAGTTCGTTGTGGTAGGTTTTTACCGTATAGATGCCGTTTTCTACTGGCAGCGCATAAGACAGGTTCGTAGAAAAACGCTCTGTTTGAAACAAAGGACTGGAACTTGCCGCCGAATTACTATACGAATTATTACTTGAATAGATGGAAGGTGTAAGTGCGTCACCGACATAATCGATGCCATTCCAGTTGACCGTAGTTGTGCTACCGGTGTTAAAATGCCATTGATTGAGCGGCGCTGTTTCCAACACAATAATTTCCAATTCATCTGTCGCCGTAGCATCTTCTCCATTTGTTACGGTGAGAACTACAGAATAGACGCCAGGTTCGGTAAAGGTTTTGGTCAATGCCGCCAATTCAGAAGATGTTCCGTCTCCAAAATCCCATAAATATCCAAGCACGCCTTCTCCGATGGAGTTTTCAGCATTAAAAGACACTTCCAGCGGTGCCACCCCATTCAGAATTGATGCCTCTGCAACGGCACTTAATAGCGTTTGATCGTCTGCCGAAGTGATGGATATACCGGAAATAGTGGCGTTGTTCACCACGGCACTCAAGGAAATATTCAATACACCGTCTATAACGAGTATGTCTTCGTAGGTAAAAGCGACAGGGCCATCAGCGGATGCCAAAAATAAATCCACATTTTGATCTACCACAGCACCTTCTACTCCGATATTAAACACCCGGTTTCCAGGTTGACTAGCAGGCCCGCCTCTGCCGAACCAAAGTTCATTGTGATGCGTCGTTACGTTGTATATCCCGTTTGGAACAGGAATGGCAAATTGAATATCTTTTGCAAACCGTTCCGTATGGTAAAGCGGATTGACACCCGATATAGTCGTTGAATTCGTTCTACCTCCGACCACATAGCTTGGGAATCCCAAATCTCCTTGGTACACATTTCCATCCAACGTAGCAGTGTTGCCCGTACCTGCATTCAAGTAAAACCCAAAGCTGGGTGGTGCATCGAATACACTGATCTCTATGGACTCAGTGTCTTCCGTACCGAAGGCATCAGTTACGGTAAGTCTAACTTCATATACCCCTGGTGATGAGTAGGTAAACAACGGGCTTTCACTGCTTGATGATGAACCATTTCCAAAATCCCAAGCAAAAGATAATGGCTGCACACCCGACGACTCTGATCCGGAAAACTGTACCGTAAGTGGTGCTATCCCGCTGGTATTGGAGGTACCTATCCGTGCGATTGGAACAGCATTACCCCCCTCCTTGCTTATCAGTTGAAATCCTGATATGGTTGCATTATTAACCTGGGCCACTAAAGAGAGGCTAAGGATGCCATCGGTTACCTCTACATCCTCAAAAGAAAACGAGGTCGGCTGGTTATTCGAAATCTGAAATAGATCGATATTTGTTTGTACGGGAATTCCCTGAACGATAATACTAAATACCCTCTTACCTGGTCCGGCCTCACCCCCATTTGGCTTTCCAAACCATGTTTCATTATGGTACGTGATCAGGTCATACACCCCGTTAGGTACTTCGACCTGATAGGATAAGCTACTGGCGAATCGCTCAGTCTGAAACAATGGCTCTGAGGCAGCCTGACTATTGCCATAGACCCTACTTTGCGTAAATGATATCCCGGCGCTATTGTCAGACACAAACAGATTTCCCTCGTAATTCACATTTTGATTCGAACCTGCGTTAACAAACAAGGAAACAGGCTCAAAAACACCGTCTCCGGTCAATAGCATCGTTTGCTCGTTACCATCTCCGAAAACTATTTTCAATTCGGCACTTGCCGAGATATTGGTGCCTATATATCCCAAGGTAATCTCTTCCACATGGCCGGCGGCCCAAAAAACATCTTGGCGTTTATTGCTTGATAGCCAAATAAAGGAATCCGCATCCTCACCTTCAATCTCCATAGAGCGAACGTAAATACCTGAGTTTCCACCAGCCACTGTTAAGGAAGCCACCGAATTCACTCCCTTCTTCACATTCAATTCAGAAGCCATTTCAAGGTCACTGGCACGCAATGTCACACCCATCGGTTCATCAAAACCAAAATATTCCATGTTCTTTTGATTTCCGTCTCCCCGGTTTGGAGATCCCCCGAGAACGTATAGCCCCTTACCGGACACGATACCTTGCGTACCGTGCCTAGGGAAGTTCATGGTGGCAATCGACTGCCACTGCTGAACTGAGGGATCGTAGAATTCGGTCACATCAAGCGCTGATTCAGCATCTGGAACCTCCCCACCGGCAACGATAAGCTTTCCTAGGTAGTTGTTGGTAATCGCTCCTGCACGCGGTGTAGGCAGGTTTTGGTCCTCTGGAAGTGTAGACCATGATTTATCGAGAAAATCGTAGACATCCACCTCCGGAATAACAGGTCCAAAAACACCTCCAGGACCTCCGGTTTTCCTTCCACCCGCCACGTACATCTTATTGCCAATGACTGTTGCAAAAAAGTGATCCCTTGGTCTCGGAGAATTATCGAGAATCGTCCATTCACCCGTTTTGGGATTAAACTCATCAAGGAAGTTGACATAACCATCCCTATGCCCACTTTTATTCCCATTTACTAGGTAAAACTTGTCACGGTGGAGGACGAGCCCCGCACCTCCTCGTCGCCTTTCTTCAGGAATTTCAGGTCCCATGATCCAAATTTTATTCGAGGGATCAAACAACCAAATATTTTCCGCCGGAACTTCATCGGGGTAATTGTTTGTTTCAAAAGCCCCTATCACCCAGATATATCCTCCGTATTCAATTGCCTGAAAATGATTGAAATCCTTCGGACTGATATTCTCCAGTGACTCCCATTTGTCTTTCTCAAAGTCGTAAACGTCAATCGTTCGGGCATTTTCACGACCACCCATCAGGTAAAAATTCTTGCCCGCCTGTACAAACGCGTTTTCATGCCGACCTGTGTAGGAAGTTGACTCATCTCGTAGCGTCCATGATTGGGACTCCAAAGGAGGGCTGATGGTCCATGTAAAATTAAAATACTCTGCATCCGAACTGATTTCATCCTCATCGTCTATCGTTACCCTTACCCGATAAGGGCTGTTTGCCAGGGCGTCGTCGGCAATCTTACCATAAATTAGCCCATTGGTGGGATCGATAAACAATCCTGGGGGCAGTCCTGATGCTTGGTAACTCAAGTTCCCGTCTCCTCCACGCGCTCTCACTATTAAAGAACCGTCAGGTTCATCTCCTGCAAAACTGATTCGATCCTCAAGCACATCGAACAGAATGGGTGTTTGAATGGGCTTGCCCACGATCTCAATACCATTCACCAAAGGATTCTCAATGATTTTGACAAAGTTAATAGTGAGTTCGCCGTCCTGCAGCAACACAGGATAAGATTTCATACCGCCCACCTTGTGACCAAACTCCGTGACCAGATCCATTTGTGATGCGACCACTTCATCTTCAATCTCAATGTCAAAGACCCTTTTTAACGGTGTAGAAGTACCGTCAAAGCCATTTCCCATATACAAATTGACAATATAGCTGCCATTTGGAAGTGGAATGCGGAAGGTCATTTCAGGATCTGTCGCAAAACGTTCTCGATTAAAGAGGGCTGTATAGGTTTCATCTGAAATATAGGCCGGAATGGAAGGATGCCGGTCAGCGGCGTTAAAAACATTGGTAAATCCGCGACCGGAATTAACGGAATACTCGGGTGTATTCATGGGTCCAGTCAGCGCATTTGCCAGCCAATTGGGCGACCCGACTCCACCTGCCAACTGCGGCCCTCCCGCATTGATCCGTAACAATAACTCGACGTCCTGCTGTACATCTACCTCAAAGCGCTGCTCAACAAAAAACCCACTTTGATCAGTCGCCCGAATCGTAACAAGCCCGTTGGCCTCGTCGTTTGGAAAATCCAAGGTCAGGATTTGATCCGCTATACTGACTCCGATTTTTGGATCGGTAATCTCTTCTACCGTAAAGGTAAGCTGCTGAAGCCCTTCGTTATCATCAAAATACTGACCCAAATTGATTTGAAGATCCGGATCATCCATTAGCCTGGAAACCTTCGAAAGTTTTCGTATGGCAAAGGGTTGTTCTCCGATAACCCTGAAGTAATTCCAAACACCTATAAACGACTTTTCGAAATCACGGGAAGTTCCATACACCCCAACCGCCAAGGGGCTGGACTTGTCCTGCACGGCGGTCAGAATTGGCCCGGCCGCTAGCATTGACCCTAAATAAACCACCGGTTCGTTATCCAGTTTGAAAAACGGCCTCACTTCTCCACTATAGGGATCTACTTCAAATCCTAATTTGATCAGCGTATTGGGGCCAATATCGTCGAAAGGAATGTCTACAAACAGCGAATCCGCCTGAGGCACATCTGAGATCTCCTGAACAGCCACTACGTGTGATTTAGTAAACACAAGCTTGAAAAAATCCGATTGGGTACCCGTACCCATCTGAATGCCCACTTCCCCTGCACCATCAAAGTCAAAAAGCTGACCGGGCGAAGCCAGTCCGATAATGCCGGCAGAAACCACAAAAGGCCCTGTTTCAATTCCGACAATCGCTCCAAATTGGAAACCTTTTTCCTGACTATTAACAGGCCCATTGGCGGTTCCCCCGGTGAGGGAAATCTGAATAGCGCCCGCGGTACCACCGAAAATATCATTTGGACCCGGCCTTACCCGATCTCGGTCTATCCAATTCATCCAATTGGGATTAGGCGCACCATTATTCATGAAGCCGGTTAACCCGAGTCCCAAATAACCATACTGTCTTCCTTCCGTGTCTATTTGATTGGTAAATAGCTCGTTGTCTATAGGCAGGTCATTGGGATCTCCAAGTTGAATTGGATCCTGCCAATCTTCCAACCCGTCACCATCGTCATCCAGATCATTCAAATCGGATACCAAATCCTGATCATAGTCGCTTGGACGGGAAGCTCCCGAGCAATAATCAGTAGCATTATCTAATTCATCCTGATTGGTATAACCATCGTAATCATAATCCGCCAGGGGATCAAAGTCAGGATCGTCGATTTCCACGCAAAAGACATCATCCGCCGGAGTCAATACCATAATCCGGTTATCGAAAGTAGCTACCCAAATCGTCCCTGGAAATATCTCTCCGTCGCCATTGGTAGAGATCCCAAGTGCATTTCCTCCATTTAGGTTCCATTTTCCTACTTCTATGCTTTTAAGCGATCCGTCTTCATTCAATTGGACCAAATGGAGGTCTCCTCCATTTTTTCCGGCGATCAGTGCACCCTTCAATGCTCCGTTAAAATTTGAAGCCTTATATTCATCTATACCATTCGTATTGTTGGGAAACACCGTTACGATAGCAGGCGGTGGGCCATTTGGATTACCTAGCGTAGGGGCTATAAAATCGGCTTCGGCCGGGTTTGCCATTGATAGCGGTACGGGAGGCCAGTTCGCGGGCAGGCTATTCGCCGCATACTCTTCGTAGCCTGCACCACCAGGGGCAACTGGCTCCATGATTTGTGTGCGAAAACCATCGGAAGGGGTGAAAAGCGGCGTGATATTAGCCCAGTTGCCATCATCTCCTACAAACTTAGTATATAGACCGGCACCCCCTGGTTCATAGGGAAAGGAACTTCCCTGGGCATATGCAGTTCCAGGATTGGCACGAATCGGCGTAGGATGACCACCATAAAAAGAGCCAAACACATAGGACTCCAAATCCGCGGTAATTAGTAGCAAGTGATCCTGATTGTCCACATGCTCACCACCCAATGTAGGATTGAGGGGGCCATTTCCGGGCTCGTCCGGGTCGTACGCATTACTCACCAAAGCGGGATCTCCCTCTCCTATTGGCAACCCTCCCCAGTTTATGTTAGCACCGTTGTCCGTCGCAAAAACCTTTCCAGACTCGGTAACCACCAAATCATACGCATTGCGAAATCCCGGCGAAAAAACCTGCACTGGCCCATTTTCCACCACCATGGCCATGTTTAACCCATCGTTTCCGCCAAAGGGATCGTTTACGTCTACCCCGTTGTAATTAGGATCATTGGGGTTGTAAATGCCGTTTAAATTTGGGCGAGTCGGATCGTCAAGGGTTGGAATATCATAAATGAACTTGCGCCCCGATACGGCATCTGTAGATACACCCAACAAGTCAATCGCCTCCAAATCCACGCTCAAAATCGCAGCCGAAAGCGCATACTCTGTGATGTAGGCAAAATTCTTTGACGGAGCTCCGGCATTGGTTAATCCCCCACTGGCAACCAATAAATAGGGTTTACCACCGATCTCCGTATATTCAAGCCCATTGGTTGAATGATTTTCCTCTGACCTTGGCAAGCCCCTAACGATATCAACGGCATCCCAAGTAGTGCCATTCCAAATGATTCTAGTGATAATTCCGGAATTGGTGTCCAATAACTTATCACCACTAGGTCCACCCCACTTGGGATCGGAGGATGTGGCGTAGATTACCGGATTTGAAGATGTTCCGGCCACGGTAATTCCTGTGATCTGCCGGTTATTTCGATTGTCAAAGGCAAGCGAACCGGTATCATCGTGATTTGGAATCTCCTTCACGTGCATCAATACTTCCTCTCCAACGACTTCATAACTATTCGGACCACTTTTGAAGATGGTATATACTTTAATTACGCCGTTTAGTTGTGCCACATACAGCCGTTCGTCTGGTCCGAATTTTAGCGAAGTGCCAAAATTAACCGGATCAAATTCCTTAAAATCGAGCGAAGCCTGGTTAAAGCTTATGGTTTGTGACTGCAGCATGGTAGCGGCTGCAAAAAACAACAGAGCGAAAAGAGATAGCTTTTTCATGGGTTAAAAATGATAACTAAATTCCTTTTGGTTTTGACGCAAACACACCCCTCCTCAAACGATAGGGAATCTAAGTATAAAATTAAGTATTATTTTCGAATATCCGTCACATATTATACGATTTTTTTTATTTGTAATTCGTTTTTATGTATATAAATATAAAAATAAAAAAGCAGAACTTATCAGGAACAAACCCTGTTAAGCATCCAAAGGTAAATTTTTGGCTCGCAGATGTCCACAAAACAAAGTCAAACAATCTTAATACTAATCTTAGGAGCACTAAGCACAATCAGTCCTTTTTCGGTGGACATGTACCTGCCAGCTTTCCCCTCCATAGCCAAGTCGCTTGATACAACGATATCCGACGTGCAGCTTTCTCTAACAAGCTATTTGATTGGCATCGCCATAGGCCAGCTGTTTTACGGACCACTTTTGGATCGATACGGAAGAAAGAAACCGTTGTACGCTGGGATGGTAATATATGTGTTGGCTTCTCTGGGCTGCGCCATGGTGGAATCAGTTGAATCACTAATTTGGATGAGATTCCTGCAGGCTATAGGAGGGTGTGCCGGGATGGTTGCTGCACAGGCTTTGGTGAGAGATCTATTTCCGGTAAACAAAATCGCCCAAGCTTTTGCACTTCTTACGTTAGTGATAGCTGTTTCTCCGATGATCGCTCCTACCATTGGGGGATACTTGGCCACAAAAATGGATTGGCATTACCTATTTATTGTGCTTGCGGCCATCACAACGGCAATTTTGTTTCTTTCATTGGTCTACTTGCCGGATGGCGCCTCACCGGATCAACAAATTTCGTTGAAACCAATGGAAGTAATAAGAAAATATATCTTTGTCCTTAAAAACAAACAGTTTCTCACCTATATCCTTGTGGGCGGCATCGCGGGCGCTGCACCCTTTGCCTACATAGGTGGTTCCTCGGACGTATTTATTAACCTCTATGGTCTGACAGAAACAGAGTACGGTTGGGTATTTGCTTTTCTGGCGACCGCCATGATCGGCTCTACTCAGCTAAACCATTTGTTGCTACGCAGATTCCGCAACCAGCAAATCGTGATCACAGCCCTCTCCTATCAACTGGTGGTAGGTGCCATTATCTTTTTGGGTATCTATTTGGATTGGTTTAACGTGCAGATGTTCATTCTTTCTCTTTTCGTTTTTTTGACCGGGCATGGACTCAGCATCCCTAACGCCGCCGCACTTTCGTTGAGTCCATTTAGTCAAAATGCGGGCAGCGCTTCCGCGATGATGGGATTTATGCGCATGGCCATGGGAGGTTTGGTCACCGGATTAGTCAGCCTATTTCACGACGGAACCGCCATCCCCATGGTTTTGATGATGTTCGTTTGCATTCTCTTGGGACTGGTAGTGCTTGCCTTTTACTACTCCAAAAAGCTCTTTTTAAGAAAGGAAACCGTAAGGGTAAAAACTTGGGCGTAGATGCATCGCATCCGGTATTTTCCCATAGCTTGATTTTGCAGGCATCATCCCGATTATTTCAATGGATTTCCCTACCTTTGCACTTTATTTTCCAAAACCCAGCCAGTATTACCCATGATTTCAGTAGATAATCTTACCCTTAAATTTGGCAAACGCACCCTTTTCGAAGAAGTAAATCTCAAGTTCACGCCCGGCAACTGTTATGGCGTAATCGGAGCCAACGGAGCCGGAAAATCCACTTTTTTGAAGATACTTACCGGGGAAATGGACAGCACTTCTGGCCAAGTCAACATCACTCCTGGGCAACGAATGGCTGTATTGTCTCAAAACCACTTTGCCTTTGAGGAAGAAGATGTGCTCAAGACAGTCATCATGGGTCACCGAAAGCTTTTTAGTATCATGACTGAAAAGGATGCCATCTACCTAAAACCCGACTTCTCGGAAGCCGATGGAAACCGAGCCGCGGAACTAGAGGCTGAATTTGCAGAAATGGACGGTTGGAATGCGGAAAGCGATGCCGCTGCGCTTCTTTCGGGCTTGGGAGTAAGCGAAGACTTACATGGTAAGCTTATGAAAGAATTATCAGGAGATCAAAAAGTAAGGGTTTTATTGGCTCAAGCGCTTTTTGGAAACCCGGACATCCTGATACTCGATGAACCCACCAACGACCTGGATGCAGAAACCATCACCTGGTTGGAAGACTTCTTGGTAAACTTCAAAAATCTCGTCATAGTGGTTTCGCACGATAGGCACTTTTTGGATACCGTTTCCACTCACATTGTGGATATAGACTTCGGAAAAATCAATATCTTCACAGGAAACTATACTTTTTGGTATGAGTCGTCCCAACTTGCTGCTAAGCAAAAATCAGATCAAAACAAGAAAGCGGAAGATAAGCGCAAGGAATTGCAGGCCTTTATTGAGCGATTTTCTGCCAACGTCGCCAAATCCAAGCAAGCTACTGCCAGAAAAAAGATGCTGGAAAAGCTGAACGTAGAAGAGATTAAACCGTCGAGCAGAAAGTATCCTGGCATCATCTTCAAACCAGAACGGGAAGCTGGAGATCAATTGCTGCTTACCGAAGAACTGGGACTTCAATCCGAGGGCAAGGTATATTTCCGTGATGTCAATCTCATGGTAGACAAAGGGGACAAAATCGCGTTCATATCGCGCACCAAGCAAGCTGTAACCAAATTTTTTCAAACCATCATGGGCGAGGTTCCGACTCAGAAGGGCTCCTTTAAGTGGGGGGTAACCATCAACAAAGCCTACCTTCCAAACGATAACTCTGCATATTTCAATTCAGATTTAAAGTTGATCGATTGGCTTAGTCAGTATTCCGATAACCAAGAAGAGGCTTATGTTCGAACCTTTTTAGGAAGAATGCTTTTTACGGGCGAGGAATCTTTCAAGAAAGCCTCCGTATTGTCCGGGGGAGAAAAAGTGAGGTGCATGGTATCGAAAATGATGCTTCAAAACCCGAATTTCCTTGTCTTAGATGAACCTACAAATCACTTGGACCTGGAATCTATTCATGCGTTGAATAATGCGATTATAGACTTTAACGGAACAGTGCTTCTTTCTTCCTTTGACCATGCCTTTGTGCAGTCGGTAGCCAATAGGATCATCGAGTTTACCCCGGGAGGGACGATCGACCGAAGACTTCCCTATGAAGAATATTTGGAAAATCCTGAAATCCAAGCACTCCGAGAGACAATGTACGGAAAGAAATAACCTTTAGGGCAATTGCTAGCGGTATCTATAGGTCTATACCTGCTTTTCACCATTGCCATCGGTGCATGGGCTTCCAGAAAAGTAAACAGCGCCAATGACTTTATGCTGGCAGGCCAGCAATTGCCCTTGTTTCTGAGTACCTCGGCGTTATTTGCCACTTGGTTTGGCTCAGAGACCATCTTTGGTGCCTCTTCGGAATACTTGGAGCATGGTCTGTTAGGTGTCATAGAGGATCCGTTCGGTGGTGCGCTTTGTTTGGTGTTGTTCGGTTTATTTTATGTAAAACCCATCTACCGCATGCGGGTCAGTACCCTTGGGGATGTGTATGTACGACTGTTCGGTAAAAAGATCGGATTCATCGCATCGCTGTGTATGGTGCCCGCATTTTTCGGATACACGGCGGCGCAACTTGTGGCGCTGAGTCTGATCTTGGGGGCGGTAACCGGCGTTACCCTTATACCGGGAATCTTGATTAGTGTGGCCATTGTGGTTCTTTACACCTTTTTGGGTGGGATGTGGGCCATTTCTATTACCGATTTCATACAGACGTTGGTGATCATTGTTGGGCTTATCTGGGTGACCGTCGTAATTCTAGAGGAAGCCGGTGGCGTGAGCGATATATTGGCGGAAGCGCCACCCGAAAGCTTTAAGTTTTTTCCAGCACCTGATTTCTCATCCTGGGGAAGTTATTTTGGAGCTTGGGCCATTTTAGGGCTGGGAAGTATTCCCAGTCAGGACATTTATCAGCGGGTAATGGCTTCCAAGTCAGAGCGTGTTGCCAGGCGCTCTCTATACCTCGCTGCCGGTTGTTATCTAACCTTCGGATTGTTACCTTTACTCATTGCGCTTGGGGCAAAGACGCTTTATCCAGACATATACTTAGAAAATCCCCAAATGCTCTTGCCGCAGATGGTTCTGCAACATACCGGATTGGGTGTACAAATCATCTTCTTCGGTGCCCTCCTTTCTGCAATCATGAGTACTACAAGTTCTTCCCTACTAGCTCCCGCAGCCATCCTTTCGGAAAACATATTCAGGCAGTTTCTCCGGCCGTATTCAGACCGAAAGATGCTTTGGTTGTTGAGGTTAAACGTTATGGCGGTTGCCATCGTGGCGGTTTTTATGGCTACCTGGAAGGCAAATATTTATGAATTGGTGGCGGATGCTTCCATCTTGCTGTTGGTATCGCTTTTTGTACCACTCACCGCCGGGTTATATTGGAAAAAGGCCTCCAAACCTGGCGCTGTTCTTTCCATTTTCTTGGGCATGGGTTCTTACTTTATCTTAGATCAGTTTACCTTTGCAATCCCTTCATTCCTCTTGGCCACTGCATTTAGCGCATTGGGCATGGCGGTTGGGACCTACATCAAACCGAAAAATCCAAAATGCAATCCAATTATCCGGTAGTTCAGTTAAAAAAGGGCAAAGAAATCTCTCTACAGCGTAGACACCACTGGATTTTTTCCGGTGCCATCGCCAAAATAGACGGGGGACTATCTGCCGGTGATCTGGTAGAAGTGGTGGATGAAAAAGGAAAGTTTCTTGCGATAGGCTTTTTCGGCGAAGGATCCATCGCGGTGCGAATCGCGGCATTTGAACAAAGTCCCCTGGATACTTCTTTCTGGATCCGATTGCTTAAAAAGGCCCACCGGCTTCGGCAGCTACTTGGCCTAACCGACAATCCGGACACGAACGTATACCGCCTTTTTCACGCTGAGGGAGACCTAATGCCCGGATTGATCATTGACTTTTACAATGGAACGGCGGTGGTACAGGCGCACCACGAAGGTATTCATCGGCATCTAGTAGAAATTACGTCGGCTCTGCAATCCATCTATGGAGAGAAACTGAAGGCGGTATACGACAAGAGTAAGGCCACGCTTCCTAACGCCATTGCCGTTACAGACGGTTTCGTTTTTGGGGCTCCCGAAACGCAACAAGTCAGCGAATATGGTAACTTCTTTGAAATTGACTGGGAAAAAGGACAAAAAACCGGATTCTTTATCGATCAGCGAGAAAACCGTCAACTCCTCGGAAGGTATTCCGCAGGCAAAAAGGTACTGAACACTTTTTGTTACTCGGGAGGTTTTTCGGTTTACGCCTTGAGTCAGGGTGCTAAAGAAGTCCACTCGGTAGACATCTCTGCAGCAGCAATTGCCCTAACGGATCAAAATGTAGCCATTAACCGCCTTGCCGGTGACCGACATAAGAGTGTTGCGGCGGATGTAATGCACTATCTAAAAGAGGTAAGCCAAGACTTTGAAATAATCGTATTGGACCCCCCTGCATTTGCCAAACATGTCCGTAGCCGCCATCAAGCGGTACAGGCATACAAGCGGATCAATAGTATGGCTATCAAGAACATCCGTCCGGGGGGTCTTTTATTTACCTTTTCCTGTTCCCAAGTGGTGGACATGTCGCTCTTTACCCACACCATTACCGCCGCAGCCCTGGAAGCCAACCGACAAGTTAAAATCATCCACCAACTCACGCAGCCTGGTGACCATCCGGTCAATATCTTTCATCAGGAAACCGCCTACTTGAAAGGGCTGGTACTCTATGTGGTCTGATGACACCAAAAGAAAAGCAAGACAGCTCCTTAGCTACAAGGGCATCGTTATAGATAAACAAGACAATGGTTCCAATTGAAAATCAGTATTTTCTACCTCTCCAGCCATTTCCCCAAGTATTCCTGACGTTCTTGGGTTGTTCGGGTAACGATTCGCTGCGCAGCACCTGTGGCTGGGCTGGGAAGCGCCTCGAGCTGTACCCCTTCACCGGCTGGGAACTCTGAAGAAAGAATCAATGGCTTACGGTCAGACAAGTAATTTAAAAGCTGTGGCAAGTCATACGCTTTGCCAGAATACGGAACGGTATAGGCTGTCATGGAAGGGTCATATTGAGGATCTTTCACCAACTCCTGAAAGGAAATTAGTGGATTTACCAACGCGATTTTTGAAATATTGGCATTAAATGCCGCTGCATGAAGCAAGACCGAACTCATGGCACCTTTGGCTAGGCCACGAATCTCAGTAGCCTTTTCTTTTTCCTGAAGGACGCTTACCAAGCGGTTGGCATCGCCGGCGTGTATGCCGACAATACTCCTGCCTATCAGAATACTTCCAAACCACAAATTATAAGAATGCCCTTCAAAATTGGAATCTCCGGTAAATCCCCCTTGTCCCATTTCTCCGACATTCAGCAGATCCGGGGCCAATACCATTGCACCCCCCCGCACCAAAGCCTCCATATCACCCTGAATTGCCGCATCTGTACCTTTACCGGACGGATCCAGGTATAAAACAGCCTTGGTGGTTGCTTGATTTGGCTTCAAAAGCAGGTAGGGAATCCAATAGTCTCCTTCTCCCTTCATCAGGTGCTTCTCAACAGAATATCCATCTCGCTGAAATCTCCCAACCATCATCGACTCCGCGGGATGTTTCGGTGCCACGTATCCCGAAAGATCCTGGGCTGTGTTCACCAGGTCATTTGGCAGGTCGGGCAACACTGCGAGTACACGCTGATTAAGATCAACTACACGTTTTCCCTTATAAGTTGTGAGCACCTGGCCGGTCCGCGTGACCTGAAGGTCTTCCACAGAAAGGGTATCCACCGGTTCATCCCTGGAATGTCCTGGCAACCGAAGGTGACGCTGAAAAAAAGCATACATAGCCTCTCTGTTTTTTGGCGTAGAGGCATGTGGGGCATCGTCCTCAACCATCTCAAACTGTCCTTCGGCTCCATAGCTTTGATACACTTTCTGGATCTGAGAGGCTGCCTCTCTTGCCCCTTCGATATTGAATATATCCCGTGTGGTGGTGATCATCAAGTTGGGCTTCGGTGCACGGACTATCAACAAGTCCGGCTGATCCAACCCCTGCTGTATGCCCCTGTAAAAATTCTGTTCGGCATCCTGAGGTCCATGGGTAAGCCACAAACGCTTGAAATTGGTAATGTAGTTTTCCGGGGCCGATGCGTATATTCGTTCGTCAAATGCCGCAATGTACGAAGACTGTGTGCCTCCGCCCGATCTCCCCGTAATGCCTATGCGTGAGGCGTCAACTTCCTTACGCGTGAGCAAATAATCCACCGCTCGAATGCCATCCCATATCATGTAGGTCGCTTGAGAGGTACCGGCAATAAACGCCTGCGCTCCTGGGTAAGAATGCTGCTTGGTAGGTCCTCCGATGGTGGATTCGTTTGTCACAGGGTCGAAATATTCCAGCCGCTCCCCTTGGCCTACCGGATCAAACGCAAATACAATAAACCCTTTGGCAACCAGGTTCAATATCATGTGCTGATAGGTTGCGCTTCGGTAGGCCTCTGCCGCATGACCACTGCAGAATAGGATGGCCGGGGCTTTACCCCGTAACCCATTGGGAATAAACAGTGTGGACGTTACATAAAAACCGGGCTGTGATTCAAACACCACATGCTCCAACGAAAATTTTTCCTTTTCAATCCGGCGGGTGATTCGCGGATTTAGCGGCGTCTTTTCAGGAAATGGCCCGACAACATCCAAAAGCGTCCTTTTGGTCCACTCTTGTCGCGCCTTCCACTGATCCAGGGATCCAATGGCTGCAATCGCTGCATCTCGCTTATCCAATTGGGAAAACGCCTGTACCGTCAAATGCTTATAAAGCGCATTGGGCCCATCCTTGAAGTTAACCCAATGGGGCTGGATAACCTTTAAATCCTCCTGGGCCGATAAGATACCGGGAATCTGTAAAACGAGTAAAAACATACTAACCGTGATACGAAAGCGCCTATTCAGAGCCATTTTACTACCGGCCAAGCTCATTTTTTGGCTAGAGAAACCAACACGCAATCTATCAATGCTCCGCATCAGACTCCAGTTAGGGAAGTGTGAAAGCTCTTTTATACATTTGTCAGTACGTTGGATATCTGAAGAATCAGTGAAGGGCATAACGCTTGTAAATTTGCCTGAATAGGTGTGTTTGCTAGGTTCTTCTTTTTTCATCGGATAGGTACTTCAATAATCCTACTTGTATCAATTCCTAAAATGTCAACCAATCGCCAAAATGCTAGCAGTACGTCGAAAGGCCCCACATGCATAAGCCTGGCTGATTTTTGACTTTGCAATGCACCATACCCTTCAATGCGTTTGGTTTGGTGTCGGTGCCCACCTTTCCCTGGGAGACAATATTTTAAAACGATCAGAAAAATTCATTCATTTACTTATGCCTCGTTCAAAGGTAGTATTTTTTACCGTTATTTTTTACCGGACCTGATTGTTCTTCTCCTCGAGACTACAAGTAAACAGGCGCAAAAATTTCATCCCTATGTTACACTAAAAAGCTTACCCACTGTGTGTTGGAAAAAACACAAAGGGGTAAGCTTTCGTTGGGACTAGTCGACCTTTCAGACTTGATCCGGAACCACATAAGGTGGTCTGCTAGGCCTGGAAAGCATGGTATCCGCCTCTGAATCATTGGCAAATTTCTCATACTCGCCCATAAAGTTTAATCCCCTACCTAATCTGTAGGAAATATTTGCCATTAGGGGCAATGCAGAAGAATAGTGTCCTTCCCTTATGTCACAATTAAGCGCATATCGGTCATGTTTGCGCACAGCATCCAGGAAGTTAGCATAATGCTCTGAACCGCCAGGGGCGGCCATGAGATTAGATCCGCCTCCTGCTTGGGGTTGTGCCTTTTCTGACTGGGCAAAGGGTTCTTTCTCATCTTTTCGAAATGCCTTCCAAGTACTCCCGTTTAGCTCCAAATAACCGTCCGTGCCATAGAAAACATTTCCGATGTGGGTATCCAAGCTGGATTCCCCGTTGGTATATCTACCCCTTGTTTCAAACTCCAATACTTTGCCATCTGCATACTTGAAGATGGAGGTCTGGGTATTGGGGGTTTCCTGTGAACATTCCGAAGGGGAAATGCCGTATATACCACCGGTGGAGTAAACCGATATGGGATGTTCATTTTTGTTTAGTCCCCAGCGAGCCACATCAAATTGATGCGGACCTTGATTTCCGGTATCTCCGTTTCCGGTATCCCAATGCCAGTGCCAATTATAGTGTCCTCGTTTTTCATTATAGGCCCGATAGGGTGCAGGGCCTAACCACAAGTCGTAATGCAGGCCTGCAGGTGGCATGGAATCCTTGGCAATACCGAAGGAATGGCGCGGCTTGTAACAGAGGCCTCTTGCCATGTACACCTCACCGATTCCGCCCTCGTGCAAAAACTTCATCGCCTGCATGACGTTGGCAATGGATCGGTTTTGGAAACCCGTCTGCATCACCACGTTGTATTTTCTGGCTGCTTCGATCATCTTACGCCCCTCAAATATATTGTGGCTGGCAGGCTTCTCCACATAGACGTGTTTACCTGCCTGCGCAGCCCAAATAGCTCCTAAGGCATGCCAATGGTTTGGGGTAGCAAACGAAACCGCATGAATCTCTTTGTCCTCAAATACTTTTCGCATGTCATAAGCCGTACCTGGCTTGTCTCCTGTCTGATCCTGAACTAACTTGACTTTTTGCGCCCAAGTATTTTCATCGACATCGCAAAGCGTTTTAATAACTACATTGCGACTATCTTTTAGCTTACAGAATTGATTGATGTGGTTGGTTCCCTGGCCCCTGATTCCGATTACGGACAGATGCATACGGTCATTGGCTCCCATGATATTACCATAGGATTTGGCACTCATGGTCATTCCCGCCACGGCAATCCCTGCACTCCCCATTAAACTCTTCTTAATAAATTCTCGTCTTTCTGTCATGTTACATTGTATGGTTACTTGGTTATGAAATTCAGTTACTCGCAGGAATTTTAAAGCTTGCTGACCATTTGGTCAAAAAGCTGCTTTTCCTTTTGCAACGCTGCGATTTTATCAGATGGATTGCTATGCGCCTCCAAGAGAATCCAACCCTCATAATTTGCGCCGCTGAGCAACCCGAACAAATCCTGAAACGGATAGTTGGTTTCACTGAAGGCCCGGCAATGGGTGGTATCACCGATCCATTGCTTTACCATGTTAAAGTTAGCTGTCAAGCCGGGCTCCTTCAGGTCGGTGTCATTGCTGTTCCAGCAGATCACCACATTCTTTTCAGTCACTTGGTCAAATATTTCCTTCATTACCGGAAGTTCTTGTGTGATACGACCATGAACTTCCACTCGGATCAACTGACCGTAATCTTGCGCAAATTTCCCAACTTCGTTAAAAGAGGCAGCAATTTGTGCAATGGTTTTTTCTCTCGCTACGCCTTCCGGAAGGGTATTGGGCTTCACCTTGATTCCAGAGGCACCTATGTCCTTACATAGTTTGATGTATTCCTTCGTTCCCTCTATATTTTTACGCAATACGGCGGGTTCAGGACTGTGGTATTCGTAGTTGCTTCCATAGCCCAAACAAGTCACCGGACTATCCTTAAAGCGCTTCTTCACCTCCTTGCGCGCTTTCTTGGACAGGCTGATTTCCACACCATGGGCATGCTCGGTTCTCAGTTCCACCGCGCCATAGCCAGTTTTCTCACACGCAGCGATCAATTCGGGCAAGGTCATATCCTTACCCCATTGGTAGGTAACCAAGCCCAATTTCAAAGGAGCCCTGCGCGCGTACACCGGCTGTATAGACGCTGCACCCAGTAGTCCAACTGCGATACCGGAGGCCAACCCCCGTTTTACAAATTCCCGTCTGTCTAACAATTGTTTCATTTTTGGTTATTTTGGTTTCAAGCATTGATTAGTTCAATCGGGCTTTGGAAATCCTACTTCCATACTACCCCATCGTTGTGTTTTATACCATTGGGAGGGAAAGAAATTTCACCGCTAAACACATACAGATCCTGTTGATCCTCCAGCGTAACGGCACTCTCGTTGAGAGTGCCATCGGCATGTAATGCCTTGCTGAGGTCCAACCCCAAATGTTTGGCCAGAAAGGGATATACGGCTTGACGCTTCTTCTCGTCGTATCCGTGCTGGTCTTCCGGTATGTGGACGTTCTCAACAGAAGTAGTACTCCCCATTAGGGAATAGATATGCTGCAAATGCGGGTATTCTACCTCCGGGTTATTTTTTGTCCAATCTCCACCTACTGAAACCAATAGCATGGGTCTTGGCGCTGCCAGGCCCGCAATCTCCACGTTGTTGGTCTGGAAATTTTTTGCCCTGTGAATCTGCATCCCGCTCTCACATACACAACCCCCAAAGAAGTGGGCCGACACCATGACCACCGGTACGGATACGCTGACACGGTCATCCACCGCGGCTAATAAAAAGGACTGGGTACCACCACCCGAAGCACCTGTCACAGCAATTCGCTCTGGATCCGCTCCTAATTCCAACAAAAAGTCCACACCTCGAATGCTATTCCAAAGCTGTTGCTTAAGGGCATCGGGATGCTTGTGTTCCCATCCGATCTCTTCCATTTCAGCATACCCTACGGCATCGTATGCCCAAACCATCGCTCCCATTCTGGCCATACTGGCAAACCGCTTTTGCGCATCAGCCCGATACCTGCCTACATCACCCGGCTGACCCCAATGCCCATGCGGGCTGAGAATTCCCGGTAAACTCCCCGTAGCACCGGAGGGCTGATACAAGCTACCGGTCACAAACACCCCTGGCAAACTCTCAAAAGCCACGTTTTGCACAGTATATCCGTCAAATTGCCGCTTTTCTCCAAAAATGGCATTAAGCGGGTTCTTCTTGGGTGCTTTATCCAAGCCGGTTCCCTTAAGGATTTGGCGACGAATGGCATTGGCTCGCTTTTCCCAAGCTTCCTTATTTAGGTAGGTTTGCTTCATCTTTAGCAGAAAAGCAGCCCCCTCCTCCTCCGTCCAATGGTTTCCCACACAGAGCATGGTTTGATCTACCGGCTTCCGCTGCGCATGTAGGGATGAAGACATCGCGGCGAACATCAAGCAGGTAAGTACTGTCAGGTAAAATGGTTGGTGGTGACTTTTAGCTATCATGGGTGTATTGTTAGTAGCAATTTATGCATCATTTGAGCCATTTATCGAACCAATCGAACGCTTCCTGCTGCATAGCCTTGTCAAATTTATGTGGACCTGGATAGTACGAACAACGGTACTTGTCAGATGCCCCTGCTTTGTCAAAGACCTCTGCGAGGATGTTATCGGCCCTTTCCATTTCAGGCATGGTATATAGCGCATCGTCTATGTCGTTCAGCACCAACGTGGGATTTGGTGCACGCAAACCCAATATCTCCGGAAAATCCAGCTCTTGCGGCAATATGGGCACATAGGCCATCCAGGTATGGGTAAATGACTTATGCAACAAGAAGTCCGTCCACGTGCTCATAAATCCCACACAAACCGCACAGCTAATCCGGGGATCCAGACCACCGGTCATTACCGTCCGAAGTCCGCCTCCGGAAAGACCCGCACAGCCGATCTTTGAGGTATCCACATCCTGACGGGAACAAAGCACATCCAATGCCGCCCGGTCCTCCGCAAGGAAGACGCCCGGCCAGGTGGTACCGGCACAAAAAAGGGATTTGGCCATTACATGTTCGTGGTTGCCTGCCCAAGTATTGTACGCTTCAATATTCTTGGGGTCTTCCGGGTTCTCATCCGTAAGTCCGTGGCGCTGCCGCTCTGGGACATCGGAAAGCATCACCCTGCGACTGGCAAAGGTAAAAGCATCTGCTACCAATACTACATAGCCTCGCTTTGCGATTTCATTGGCCCAGGCTGTACCCTCATAATAATGATCCTGATGGGCGACCATCAGTTCGTGTGGATTGTCACTGGTACGGGTGATTTTACGCAGGCCAAAATACTTGTTGCCGCCGTGACAGTGAAGCCCAAGGATAGCAGGGAGTTTCCCCGTTGCTCCTAGTGGCTTCAGTACTACCGCTTTGGTAGGGTTGCCATAAGGTAACTGCCAACTAACCTCTTCCACCTGTAACCCATCGTAGGAGTAGGTACGGTGCACGGTAACCTGAGGGGTAGGACCCAGATCGGGAATACCCAAACGGTCTTTCACCTTCTCCAGCGCCTGCTGCTTCCATGCGTCGAGGTCAGTAAATTGCCTGTTTCTAAAAGAAAGCCTCGGAAGCCCCTCTAAATGGAGCGAATTGGCCCAAGATCCGTAACCACCTATTAAATTTTCCATGAGCGCTTGTCGGTTATCGAGTTGAATGCGTTGGCCTTCCATGGACCAAACCGGCCCAGTAGCCAACGCCATGCCAGCAAGTCCAGTGGTTTTCAGAAAATCTCTTCGGTTTCGTTTCACGTGATTGTCGCTATTGGGTGGAATTCGTTATTTTTTCGCCATTTCCAACGCCGAGGTGGTCACATAGTACTTGGCGATCATGTTAGGCACCTCCCAATCAGGCAACTCACCCGCTACGAGGTACTCTAGGTATTTTTCGGTTACTTCACGGAAATGGTCTTCATGGCTCGTACGGAATGCCTCGGGGATTTCCACCCTCCATGCATTTGCATCCGTGACTTTCACTACGCCGAGTCCCGGAAATTTCCCACTAAGCTTTTGTACCGCCGCAAAGAGCTGATCCTGATATTCTTTTAACCCGGTGGAAGAAAGAGGCTCTATGTACAGCTCCGGCCTGTAGTTTTCTTTTTTATCCTGCCGGATCACCAAGTTGGCCTTGGTGCCGCGCATAATGGAATAATGCGTGTCGGCAGAGCCCTCGGGAGCCACGTAGTTCCAGATAACAGAAACCTTGGCATGTACACCATTGATTTTGTAGTTGATTTCTCCATTTCCATATACCTTTAAAATACCGTCTTCGATATAGGGGGCCAAATAATCCGGAAACTCTTGCAATCCAGTAGAACGGGTAAACTCTTCCAAGGTCAGGTCGGTAGGCCATCGTGTGGCATTGATCAACTCAATATCGGTCGTATAATCAATGATTTTTCCGGGAAAACATTCCCACTGCACCAAGTCCACCAAATGCGTGGTCACATCCACAATTCCCTCTCCCTGTTGCGTCACATCGTAAAACCAACCCGGTCTTTGGAGTGGCTTACCAGATACCGTCTTATAAAAATGGTGAACACTTTCTTTGGTCACCGCGGGTTCTTCGACGGTACCGTTTTGCAGGGTCCCAAATACTTCTTCAACCAGGCTGAACTCTTTCTGTAGGATGGTGCTGATTTCAAACCGTTCTGTCATGATGTCAAAAAGCAGTACATCGTTTTTTTCGGCAACCTCAAACGCTTCCTTCAGCACCGCAAATCCCGCGGGATCAATGGCCATTGGCTTATCCGCCAACACATGAAATCCTCCCTTTACGGCAGCCAGCAGGTTTTTGGTCTTGTTTCGGTTGTTTCCGGCCGTCACCATCACGTTACCCTTCTTTTCTGCGACCATCTTTTCCAAAAAATCATCCCCTGCATACACCTCCATCTGCCAGTCGGTGGGATCCTCCGCACGGGTATTGTAAGACTCAATCGCCGCTAGATAAGCCTGAAGGTCCGGTCCCGCAGGAGCATAGACATGTACTTTGGGGTCAACCTGCGGGTAAGTAGCCTTTTTCACCAGGTGGGCATGAAAGTGCCCCGGATCCAAAGTGACCAATTTGATCTCATTCTCTTTTCCTTCAAATTTGGTTTGGGTAGTTGTTTCCATTTTAGTTTCACTCGAGCAGGAAAGGGTTAAAAATAAGGAAGAAAGGCAAACGCCTGTCAAAAACCTAGACGATACATTCATAGAAATTGGTGATTTATTTGGTATTAATTTGAAAATTAGGATTTAATGAGCTGATTTCAAAGGCCTAGGATGAAACCCACATGGCTCTCCGGTCTTTCTTGGGAATAAATATAGAGAAAGAAAAAGAAGAATAAAACAGAATTGTGCGCAATCGATTGCATTTAATGGATTAAATTCCTAATATTCCCAAAAATAGCCGTTTTACTCCCGCAATTCAATGAGTAAAAAAGACAAAGCCACCATCCACGACATCGCCAACAAATTGGGCATTACTGCATCCACGGTCTCCCGGGCGCTGAACAACCACCCGAGGATCAGTGCCCGCACCAAAGAACTTGTGCACGAAGCGGCTAAAGAAATCAACTACAAACCAAATTCCTTTGCGGTGGCCCTACGAAACGGACGAAGCCGGCTCATCGGAATTATTATACCTACGGTAAACAGAAACTTTTTCTCCTCCATCGTAAGGGGTATTGAAGAATACGCCAACCAACACGACTACCGGGTCGTCATCACCCAATCATACGACAATTACGAAAAAGAGAAGCAAACCGTCAATGCCCTGATCGATGCGCAAGTAGACGGCATCATGGTGTCCCTGGGAAAGAATACCACGGCCTTAACACATTTTAAAAAGGCGATTGAAAGGGGTATCCCCCTTGTATTTTTCGACAGGGTGGCGGAAGAGCTTCCGGTCAGTCAGGTAGTCATCGACGATTTTCAGGCAGCGTTTCAGATGACAGAACATCTGATACAGCAAGGATACCGTAGAATAGCCCATTTCAACAGTCCCATGAAAATCAACATCTTTCAAGAAAGGCTGAGAGGTTATCGGCAGGCACTGGAAAACTATGGCCTAAAGGTAGATCCTGAACTTATCCTTTACAGTAACCTACAGTTGGAAGACGGCCGCGAAAGTGTCGCCTCCCTGCTAAACCAAGGAATTCCCTTCGATGCGATCTTTTCTGCGTCCGACTATTCCATCGTAGGCGCCCTGCAAGAACTCAAAAAAAACGGTATAAAGGTCCCGGAAGCGGTCGGTTTGGCCGGGTTTGGTAACGAACCCTTCACGGAATTTACCGACCCTCCGCTTTCTACGGTGGACCAAGTGAGTATTCCGATGGGACAATCTGTTGCCAAAATGTTCTTTGACCTCCTGGAAAGTGAAGAAAAGTCCCTTCCTATTCAAAAGGTGATGCTCCGCCCGAAGGTGATTTTCCGAAAATCTACACAAAAAATAGCCTCAAACCCTGTTGCCAAAATTGCTCCGGCAACTCCCTTTTGAACGAACCTCCCGATGCAAAAATTGAATAGAACAACTGCCGCCGTCACCATTGTGCGACCGATAAAAATCCTCCAGTTCGGTACCGGAAATTTTTTACGGGGATTCACCGATTGGATGGTAGACCTCATGAACGAAAAAGTTGGTTTCAACGCAGCGATTCAGCTAGTACAGGTACACGGCAAACGCCCGGCCACGGACATAGCCGACCAAGAGGGGCTTTACCACGTGATTACACGAGGATTTCAGCAGGGTCAAACGATTGATGAAAGCCGTTTGGTCACCTGCGTCCATGGTGCCACCAATCCTTACCTGGACTATGCGGGGTTTTTGGCATTGGGACTCAACCCCGATCTAACCTGGATCGTGTCCAATACCACCGAGGCGGGGATATTCGTGGATAAATCCGACAAAAATCCTGAACAAACCCCCAACAGCTTTCCCGGAAAACTGACGGCATTGCTCTACCATCGGTTTTCCGCAAACCATGATTTGATGACACCTGATCTCCATATACTGCCCTGCGAGCTGATTGAGGGCAACGGAGAGAAGCTGAAAAGTTGTGTGTTGGAGTATGCCGCACTTTGGAAACTACCCGAGACCTTCACCGCGTGGCACGAGGAGTGCGTGCATTACTACAATACGTTGGTAGACCGGATTGTCCCCGGTTATCCCACCGATGAAGCGGCCGAGATCCAGAAGCGACTTGGGTTCCAGGACGAGCTCATGGTAGTGGCAGAACCCTTTCATTTTTGGGCTATCGAGGGCCCGGAAAGTCTTAAGGAAATCTTCCCCGCAGAAAAGACCGGTTTGAATGTGCTGATAGTGCCGGACCTCACTCCGTACCGCACTCGAAAAGTCCGCATTCTAAACGGTGCCCATACCACCTTTGCCCCTCTCGCATACCTGCAAGGCCTCCGCATCGTCAAAGAAGCCGTGGATGACCCGACCATGGGAGCCTTTCTGAAAAGTGCCCTTTACGAGGAAATCATCCCCTCCATGGATAGGTCCCCCGAAGAGTTGATCCCCTTTGCCGAGGCGGTCATGGACCGGTTTAAAAACCCCTTTATCCGCCACCAATTGAGTGCCATCGCATTGAATTCCATTTCCAAATTCCGTGTACGTGTACTGCCCTCCCTGCTGGGGTATATCCGAAAAAAAGAATCCCTGCCTCCACTTCTGACCCGGTCATTGGCCGCCTTGTTGGTCTTTTACCGGGGCAGGTATAAAGGACAGCAACTGCCTGTAAATGATACGGAAGAAGTCATGAAATACTTTTCAGACGCTTGGCGCAGCGATGATGCCTATGAAGTAGTCCCGGAAGCACTGGCCAGGATTTCCTTTTGGGGTCAAGACCTGAACCAATACCCCGGGCTATCCGATGTGGTCATTCGGGAGGTTAAGGCATTGCTTGGAGAGGAGTTGGAGAGGAGGGCTTAACCGGCTAAACTGTAGGAATGCATCGGAATTCACCTTGCCCAACGGGGGCAAGCCGTGGAAGTACCTGTTGATCCCCCATGACGAGGTCATGTTGAGCAGTAGTTTTGTGTATTTTTCTGGGAGTTTTAAAGAAAATTAGGGAACACCTATCTGTTGAAAAAGCGATTTCTCCTCTTGATCATCTATCTGGCCTTTATCAGCCTAGGCCTCCCCGACTCCCTGCTTGGATCGGCATGGCCCGCCATGTTTGCATACCTGAGGGTACCGGTTGACTATGCGGGAATCATTTCCATGATCGTCGCAGCGGGGACCGTAATCTCCAGCCTTTTCAGCGGAAAGGTCATCAATCGTTTCGGTGTACCGCTGATTACCACTATCAGTGTATTTCTTACCGCGCTGGCATTGATGGGATTCGCTTTTTCCGGTCAGTTTTTATACCTCTGTCTGCTGGCTGTACCGCTGGGGCTCGGTGCAGGAAGTGTAGATGCCGCATTGAACAATTATGTGGCCCTCCACTACGAAGCGAGGCATATGAACTGGCTGCATAGTTTCTGGGGCGTTGGCGCGGCGGCAGGACCTATGATCATGGCGGCTTATCTGGCAAAAGGCGCTTCGTGGTCCAGTGGCTATGGTACGGTAGCTTGGATTCAACTGGTTTTGGTGTTCATCTTAGTGCTCTCGCTTCCGCTTTGGGTCAAAAGTCCGTCCAGCCATGATTCTAAACAGAAGACCGACGCAATCGCCCAGAATTCCCGCCTACTGGCCCTACCCGGGCTAAAGGAGGCTTTGGTGGTGTTCTTTTGCTATTGTACCGTAGAAGCTACCTTTGGACTTTGGGGGGCGAGCTACTTGGTACTTGAAAGGAGTTATGAACCCGATCAGGCCGCAAGGCTTACCTCCCTGTATTTTTTGGGTATCACCATAGGAAGGTTTTTATCCGGCTTTTTGACCGCCCATTTGACCAATCGGCAGCTGGTCTATGCCGGGCAAGGGGTGATCGGGATCGGCTTGGGATTGCTCTTCCTGCCGTTTGAAACTACGATTGTTCCCGGCTTCCTTTTGGTTGGGTTAGGCTGTGCACCGATTTTCCCGAGCTTGCTGCACGAAACTCCGGTCAATTTTGGAGAGAAAAACTCCCAAACCATCATGGGATTCCAAATGGCTAGTGCCTATGTGGGAATCACGCTCATGCCCTTCCTATTCGGCAAAATCGCCGTATATACCGGTTACCATTTTCTTTTGGGATTTTTGGTACTATTTCTGCTTTTGATTTTTGGAATGACACGGCGGATGGACCAAAAGGTGAAAATGGGAAAGTAGCCCATAAACCCACCCCCCCCCTTGATGAACTCAATACGAAACGAGTCCCACATTTTCCGTATATTTGGGTATGCAAGCAATCCATTATAGGCAACCCAAATCGAAAACAATCTCAGTATCTGTAACTTCAATTATCTGTGGATTTGCGTTTCGTATTTCCATAACAACAGGAATTAAGACCATTTCTTCAAACCAATCTTCATGCTTATCATTGACCTTAAAACCTTTGTAGTTTTTATCTCTACCATACAATGTAATGTACTTACCGTCATAAACCAATCTATACCCACCTGCAAAGTAATCAAAAATAGGTAGGCGTATAACGCGAGTTAGGCAAAATGCCTGTTCATTAAATCTATTTGACATCTTATATTAAAGATATAAAGTTTGTTATTTCAATTTAGCTTTAGGTACATCCACTTCGCCAAACCTAAACCCAATAGACCTCTCTACGATTGATTTCTATACAAAGAAATAGAATAGTACCTTGATAACAATAACGTAACCCTACTTGCTTAAAATACATACATTAAATACTGTAATAGTAATATTTAATTCGACCAAAACGAAAAAGATCCCGATCATCCCGACAGGCTCAATAAACTCAACTAGAAATGTCCAACTAGGATCCAGCGGTACCTAAAATAAATCCACCATTCACTGTTGTACCTGCATCAAAACTCTCATTAAAATTAACCAAAATCCCTCCGTTGATATTCATAAGTTCCATCTTGGGATCAACCCACTCTTTTTTACGTGCTTTGCTTACTGTTTTTTCGCTTTCCATAATAGTTTAATTTTGAAGAATACTACTTATTTAGTTGACCTAGCCAACGTTTTGGTAATGCCGCTCCGGTTTTTATCGAGCAGTGCGGTAGAATAGATGTTCGGTCTGAACGGTATCCTGCTGCCTTCGGGTTGTACTTCCCGGCTAGGGGTTTCGCCCGAGTGATACACCCCTCCCCGGCGATGCCCGCCCGCTGTCAGTGTTAAGGGGCGCCTGCCCAGCTTTAATGGATTATCCTTTTTCAGATATTTTATTCACAAAGACAAATAAAAACGATACACCGGAAAGGAAAATAATTCCCGCATATACAATTGGACTACAGGCAAAAAATCCCAGTAACATTAACATTACAAACCACCCTTTTTACCTCATTATCAATAAATTAAATACCATAAATATATTTGGGTTTGTCACTTTGAAAAAGGGCTGAAATGGGCGAAATGTAAATTTAAAAAAGTCTCATTCAAAACCTAGACAAAAAGTCATACAGATCCTGATCGCTGTGGGTTATATTTAATTTCCTTCTCAACCTGGTCTTGGCCATATTGAGGGTGGTTTTGCTTTGCCCGGTAAGTGCCGAAATTTCCCGGCTGTTCAAGTTTAGCCGAATTAACGCGCAAAGCCGCCGTTCGTTTGGCGTAAGGTCCGGAAAGGAATTCAACAGGTTATTGTAAAAATCTGTGTGCAAGTCCAAGAAGGACGTCTCGAATTCCGCAAGAATATTATCCTGATCAAGCTGACTCAATTCTCCGACAACGCTGCTGACTATTGCCTTTCCTTGCTTGGAAAATTCATTTCTATTCCCTACCAGTTTATCTACCGTGTCTTTGACGATGCGAAGTCTTTTGGTTTCGTAAAGTAATTTGGTCGTAAGTTGTTTGCTTTTTTCTTGGAGCTTTGCCTCTAAGAGCTGCTTTTCCTGTTCCTTTTGTTTGGAAACGAGCGTTAGCTGCATCTTTTCCAAGCTGACCCGCTGATATCTTTTACGAATATTGAAGTATAGAAAAAGAAGTATCCCCAAAATCAGAAGGCTTAACAGCAAGAATAAAAAAAGGCTCTTATAGCTCTTTTCTGATTCCTCCACTAACGCTTCCTTTTCCAGGGCATGCATTTCATCCAGGCTTTGGGTCAATAAGTTTTTCTCCGCCTTACTTTGGTTGATTTGCTTGAATAATTGCTCCTTCTCCTCCAGAAAAAACAACGCAGAATCAAGCCTACCCGACTCCTTGTACAAGTTGGCCAATAAATCACTACAATTGTGCTGCACCGCTAATATTTCTCCGACCGCCGCTAGTTGATTGCATTCTCTGCCATAACGGATAGCCAAAGGGATATTACCCATTTTTTGGTAGGTTTCCGCCATATAGCTGTAGCTGGTAGCCAAATCCGGAGAATTATTACTTTTAAATGCAATCTCTTCGGCAACCCCAAAAGCTTCGAGGGCTGCCTCGTAATTTTTCATTTGGAGGTAAACTAATCCGAGGTTATTGTAAAGGTACCCTAGATTCTTATTTTCGGGATCGAGTGTTCCGATTTCTTTAATTCCCGCTTCCAAAAAACTATACGCCCGCACCAGATCACCTTTTTCCCTGTAGATTATACCAAGATTATTGATGATCGCAGAAAGGGTCGGATAATCAGGTTCTGGAAGCTCCTTCAACATCTCCTCTACCTGAATAAAATATTCCTCGGCCGAGTCGTAATTCTCTAAGAATAAGTAATTGATTCCAATACCCAAAAGGGTACTGATCTGATCGATTTGGGGAAGGTCGACGGCTTCATTTAGGATTTCGTAACTTTTCACATAGTATTCAGAAGAAAGTTCCGCCAATCCCGCTGTAAAATAAACTCTACCATATTGATTGAAAACTTTGACTAAAAGGCCCGGTTTTTCCAATGAATCTGCATACCCCCTAGCCTGATCTACAAAATAAAGGGACTTCTTTAGATCTTTATTTTGAAAGGTACGGGATGAATCCAGAAAGGCAAAATAACGTTTCACCATCAACGAATCCTGTGAAACAGTGTCATCGTTAGCGGCATGGGCTAACCCGCTCACCGCTATTAAAAATATATATAATAATAATTTAATGTAAATCATATTTTTATACACTGATTTTTTTATTAATTGACCTAAAATAGTATTTACTTTTATTATTTCATACTTTTGGAATTTATAGAAAATAGAACAGTTCACCATTGGGGGGCAACTACTCTGACCCTAAAAATCCCACTACTAGTAAACACTGTGAACCATTAACGAATTCTACTGCAAAGAAGACAGTTGCTAATCCATCCCTGGGCTTTGAATAATGAAATGATCATTTTTGTAAACAAAAAGACCATACAGTACGCTTCATTTACGTTATATTTAGGCATGCAAGCAATCCACACTGCACTCATTTTATTGGCAGCAGGGAACTCCTCCCGTTTGGGTAGACCCAAGCAACTGCTCCCGGCAGGACACTCCCACCTCATGGGGCGCATGATGGAGGAATCGGGAAAAGTGCCCTTCCGACAAAAAGTGTTGGTTCTCGGCGCTTACAGTAGCCAGTTAATAACAAATCTATATTCTAATGATTTTCAGTTAGTTATAAACAACCAATGGCATCAAGGAATGGCTACCAGTATCCGGGCCGGTTTGGAACATGTGTTAAAAGATCCCTCCATAGATCAGGTGATGATTTTGCTTTGTGACCAGCCGTTTGTCGATGCTTCCTTGCTTCTGCGTCTGTTGGCATGCAGTCGGAAGAGTACAAAAGGCATCATCGCCAGCACCTACGCAGACACTCTAGGTGTACCTGTAGTATTCAAAAAACCCTATTTTTCCTATATGTTAAAAATGCAGGGCCAGGGCGGGGCAAAGCAGCTTATTGGGCGGCATAGGGATGACGTAGACACCGTAGCGTTTCCCAATGGCCATATTGATATTGATACGGAAGAGGACTACGATGCCTACACAAAAAATGACCTCGGACATTTTTTAAACAAGAAGGAACTTTGACGGATTAGATTAGTATAAAATGCCAAAAAAAAAGTACGTTTTATTGATTTTAACCAATAAGACCGAAATAAATACCTTTAATCCCCAGAAACGCTAGGTATATTTAATCCGGAAAATCAGGCAACAAATTATGAAAAAAATCTTACTCACCTCTTTCGTGGTGGTCATTTGCCACATGACTTTCGGGCAAGATGTCACCAACCATTCCGGTGCCAATGTATTCCTTGAACTTGGTGGGGCGGCGGGGGTTTCTGCAAATTTTGAGAAAATGTACCCGATCGCCAACCGATATTTCGCTTCTGGTCGCGCCGGTATGGGTCTTTTCCCAAGCGACGGAGGGATGTTCCACTTCGGAAGCTGGGTACCCATGATACCACTAGGGGTAAATCTGGGTTATGGCAAAACCCTTTCACTGGAAACCGGCCTGGGGGTGGTTTTAGGGTTTTCCGACCTTCAGCGTGATTACAGAAATCTGAAAAAAACCCTGAAATGGTGGGTCCCAACGATTGGCTTTCGATATCAGCGGCAAGGCAAAGGATTATTTCTCCGGTTAGGCTATACGCCCCATATTTTAAACGCCGGTTGCAGCGATCCTATTTGCAAGGGTCCCGCCACAAACCAGGGATATTTTCACATGGTCGGGTTGAGCATTGGCACAAGGGTAGGGATAAAGGGAAACTAGTCAATAGAAAAACCAATCAGGGTTACTCAAAAAGTCTGCCCAGTATCTTCTACCCCAACCAACGCCACCCTGTCACTACGAGCAACCATTGAACCCGGCGGCTAAGCCTGCCAAGCCCAGCGTATCAGCGCAATGGTCAATCCGACCAAGCCACCGACCACAGCCCCGTTAAGCCGGATATACTGTAGATCGTTTCCGACCTTATCCCGAATTTGTTCCATCAACCCTTGGTTATCCAGTTTTTCCAAACTTTCCCGCACGATGTTGCCGATTTCCGGGTGGTAGGTGTTGAGCAGCTTAGAAAGGGTGGCTTTTAGCCAGTTATCCATGGCATCCACGCTACGGCGGTCTGCCATAAGCTCATGTAAAAACCGCTGTGTTCTTTCAATCAAAAACTGCATCAAGGAGGTCTCTGCGTGCGACAAATGATCATGTATGGTTTCCTTGGCGCCATTTAGTGCTTGCCGGATAATCGATTGTGCCCCCTTATGCAGAATCAGGTTGCGCTTTAGGTTTTGGACATACTCCCGACTGCCTGTTCCTGTGTCCATCAGGCTGGCTGCGAATTCCAAAACGGACCGGTCCAGCTTTTGCCGAAGTGGGTGTTCGCGATCCCTTCCCACCTCCTCTGCAAGCACCAAAGCGATATCAATCAGCCGATCAGCCAAAAGATCTATGTCTATTCCACCCGTCCGTTTCCCTATCCAAACCGTGGTACCCTTTACCCAATCCTGCCTGCTATAGGCATCCAAGGCGCTTTTAAGCTTTTTGTAAACCACTTCCCGAGTCTCGGGCTTGTGGATAGACTCAGTCATCTCGTCCAACAGCAATTCCAGCAGCGGGTGGTGCTTGCCCTCCTTGATGATTTCCTGAATCCATTCACCGAGGGGTTTTTCGATTTCCAGTCTCTCCATTTGGTTTTTAAGGATCCTTTGCATCCAAAGGACCAACTTTGGGCTGTCCAGATGATCGGACAGGCTGAGAATGATCCTTCTCAATACATCCATTAACCGCCCTAGGGTATCCGGGTTATTAAGTTCTTGGATCAGGCTTTCGCCCAGGTCTACACCTGCTAATTTATCGCGGATACTTTCGGGCGAAAGCCACTTGTTGGTAACCATATCGACTATTCCCTCGGTCAATTTCCGCCGGTTTTTAACAATAATATTGGTGTGCCTGCGGACAATCGGAATGGGAATTTCATAAAACAAGGCACTTACCGCAAACCAATCGGCTACAGCCCCAATTGTAGCGGCCTCAAAACCCGCGGCCAGTATGCGCCAAAGAGGCTCGCTCAGCCATCCTAAATAGATTGAAACCTCCAACGACACAAAACCAAGTATCGCGAAAAAAAGAGAATGTTTCCCGACATTACTTTTTGATAGATGCATAGGCAAGACTCGACTCTTTGAAATTCTCCGGTTAAAATATCAAAAATCATTCAAAACTTCGTAGTTATCCCGTAGCGGAGGGCCTAGTCGGCTTCTATTAGCCTTACCCAACCATTGGAGCCTGTAGGTATATGTTGTCGTAAACAGGCCAAAGGCAAAATTTAAGTTGTTGCCCGTGTAAATATGTCGGAAAATATAAATATCATTGTAATTGTGTTTTCATTTTTCGGTTCAGCTGAAAGATGATCTTTCGCGTCTCGACTAACTTCAAAAAATTCATTGAAACTATTTTTGGAATGGTTTACCGGTTTTTGACATATAGTTCCTTTTTCAGACGCGGTCTCGTTGGGGTTTTGGGAGTTTTTTTGACTGCATTGACCCTATATCATTCAATCGGCGGCGGCGAGTTTACATTTGACACCATTGTAATTACCGGTCAGAGACCACAGCTTGCAATGCTATATCGCGAAGAGCTGACTATAGATTTGTCGTTTATCGAATATACCTATAGCGGCAGTGATGGATTGACCCTTTCCATTTTGCCAGGGGATGGATATGACGTGTTGCCAAATAATCAGATAGTTCCTACGGTTACCTATATCCCAAGTTGGCCTGCCGAAGGTGTCCGTATTCTTGTAAATGTACAACTAAGCGACGGTACGGATCAAAGCAATGTATTTCCAATGGAAATAGTGGTAATTCCCCCTATACTTGCATTGAACTACAATGAAAGTAGCTGTCAGGGTACAATAAGCATTACGGCATCCGCCTATAAGCCAACGCTTACCAGCGTGGTTTCCTTTCCCTTTATCTTTCAACTTTTCGACAGCGAGGGTAATTTATTTGACGAACGTATTGTAACCAACGGATCCCCGTTCGACCAAAGTGCCACGGCGACCTTCGGGACGCTTGCCAATCCATTGGATCGGGAAGAGCCCTATCGGCTGGTGGTAATAGACAGATTGGGTAGAGTGTATGAACGGGCTGCGGGGCCTTTGGGACAGGCCTACTCCTTGGATATCGCCATGAATTTTAGCGGGTTGGTCTGCCCGGGAGACAATACCGGCATAGCAGAATTTGTCATCAACAATGCTGCGTTGCCCCTTTTGGAGTTTTTGGTATATGACCAAAACGACAACTTGGTGACCATGGACTACACGATACAGTCTCAAGAGGGAGGGCTGGTGGTAGCACAGGTACAAAACCTCCTACCAGGAAGCTACCGGGTAGAAATCCGCGACAGGTTTACCTGCGAAGGAGGCAGGGAGTTTGAGCTTGTCATACCTAATCCCCTTAGCTTCGAGTCGGATATCACACCCATTACCTGTCCGGAAAACTTTGATGGTTCCATCCGTCTGGACATCACTGGTGGTTGGTCAGAGCCGTTTCCGGGTAATCTCCGAGAGCAATGGACTACTTATGGTGTCCTTTGGTACAGTCAGTCTGGGGAGCTCCTGGGGAATTCTGAAAGTAACTTTATCTTAGATGGAGCGGGTGAAATCGTCGGTGTGCGAAACGAACTATCAGGACTGACATCCGGGAGTTACTATGCAGAAATTTACGACCGAGGGCGGGTGTTTGAGTTTCCCGAATCGGATCCGCTGGTATGTATTACACGAACGCCTCTTTTCGAAATCGAAGGGCCTGAGGTGCTGCGATTAAACAGCCAATTTTCCAATATATCCTGCTTTGGGCAGCAGGATGGGTTTATTTCCATTGATCCCACCGGCGGTGTGGGCACTTATCAGATCACTTGGTACAGAGGTAATTTTGTCGATTTACTGAATCCCGATCCAATCGGATTGACCGTATTTGCGCCACCTGCCGGAACCACACCGATGGAGCGAGAAAATTTACCGGGTGGAGACTATGCCATTTTACTGCGTGATGAAAACGGCTGCTTTATTGCTGAAAATTTCACCATTGAAGAGCCTGCAGAACTGGCCATTAGTGAAAATCCCGATGAACGCGTAAACATTCTTTGTTTCGGCGAAACGTCCGGTTCATTTACGCTAGCTATCGATCAAGCTTCTACGGCGCCGTTTTTAGTGCAGATTCATGAGACAGGAGAGGAACCCGGTTCTACGCAAACCCTTACCAGAAACGAAGAAGGCCCTTTCGTCGTATCGAATCTGGCAGCTGGGGAATATTCCGTCATTGTCACTGACGCACGGGGATGTACAGAGGAAATCGAAGGCATCGAACTTACGCAGCCTTCGCAAGAACTTAGGATAGAAGGGCTAAGAACATCCAGGTTTGGCGATTATCAGATTAGCTGCTTTGGAGCAACGGATGGGTTTATTGACCTTTTCGTTACCGGTGGAGTGGGTGATTACACATTTTCTTGGACAGGGCCCAACGGATTCACGGCAGACACGGAGACAATTTCCGGCGTTTCCGGTGGTACGTATGTCTTTGTCGTCACCGATGAAAATGGCTGTTCTGAATCCTTTGGGCAGCTTACGCTTGAGCAACCACCCCAACTAACGGTCAGTTCGGAGGTATCTGATTTCAACGGTTTTCAAATCAGCTGTCACGGTGCGAATGACGGCTATATCCGAAATGTGGTTCAGGGTGGCAGCGGCAGTTACTATGTAGAATGGACCGGTCCGAATGGTTTTTCTTCTACAGAGGCTGATATCAGTGGTCTTACACCGGGTACTTACGAACTTACCATTTCCGACGATAATGGATGCGCTTTAGAGCCTAGAATCTTCGAGATAAACGAGCCGGATCCGTTGGAAATTGAAGAGGACGAGTCGCTGCGTGAAGACGTTGGCTGCTTCGGACAGGAAACCGGTGTCATTCATGTTGATTTCTTGTCCTCGTCCGTAGGCCCCTACGTGATTGAATTGGTTGAATCCGAGTCTCCCCTTCCTGTTCGTAGTATATCGGGGTTTGATGGAAGCAGCTATACCTTCGAAAACCTATCCGCTGGGCTGTATACCGTGCGGGTCATAGATGCCAACGGGTGCCAAGATACTTTGGAAGAAATCCCTATCATCCAACCCGAAAATGGATTGGAGCTGAGCAACCTAGTAGTTTCGAATTTCAATGGTTTTGAAATATCTTGCCATGGTGCCGCAGATGGAAGCATTTCGTATATATTAACCGGAAGTCAAGGAGACGTAAGCTACAGTTGGCAGGGACTTGACGGCTTTACCTCCAACTCTCCTACCCTTACCGGTCTAGGTCCTGGAGAATACCGGCTGCTAGTTGAAGACGAGAGTGGATGTACTTTGGAAGAACTTTTTACACTCACCGAACCCGATCCCCTGGTACTTAGCGACGACGTCTCAGATTACAATGGTTTTCAGATACAATGCAACGGCGCATCAGATGGTTTTATCAGATTGTTGCCGTCGGGTGGAGCCCCTGAATACCAGTTTAGCTGGACAGGTGACAATGGATTCGTGAGCGATGCTGCCAACCTCGAAAATATTCCGGCAGGCACCTACATTGTGACCATCACCGATTTGAATGGCTGCCAAATCACCGAAACCTACCAAATCACCGAGCCCGAAAGCCTAGAGATCACGGAATACGTAGACCTCAGGCAAAATGTACAATGCTTTGGAGAAAGCAACGGGGAGATTCACGTAGAGATCACCCGCCCCTCCGCAGGCCCATATAACTACTACATTCAGGTGGAAGGCGAAGCACTAGGCAGTGCCGGTTCAGCCGAGAATCTACTTGATACAGAATGGGTATTCCGCAACCTCCCGGCAGGCATCTACGAAGTGACGGTGGTGGATATAAACGGCTGCACCCAGTCCATCGATGGATTGGAAATCACCCAACCTGAAACGGGAATTGCCATTTCTGAAGTACGTGTGGAGGACTACAACGGTTTTCAGATATCCTGTTTTGGGGCAAATGATGGCAGAATCGAAGTAGTGCTTTCCGGGGGAACGGGAGATTACACGTATTCCTGGACCGGACCTAATGGATTTACCGCGTCCAGTCCGTCCATTGAAACCCTCCTACCTGGAAGCTATGAACTGACCATCAGCGATGACAATGGTTGCGTGGTGGAAACGGGCCCCATTGATATCATCGAACCGGCACCTGTTTCCCTGACCGAAACGCTATCTGACTATAACGGATTTTCGGTTAGTTGCTTTGGAGGAAATGATGGATTTATCGACCTAGACCTGGGAGGTGGTACTGACACCTACACCATCGAATGGAACGGCCCGAATGGGTTTACCTCCGGAGATCGGCGGATCGAAAACCTTCCGGCAGGCACCTACGCCGTTTTAGTTACCGACGAAAATGAATGCGTCATTGCCGGCACCTTTGAGTTAACGGAGCCCCCTCTCCTGGAAGCGTCGGCTACTGCCGTGGTGGATGTCCTCTGCCATGGGCAGAATACGGGTGCGATAAGCCTAAACATGTCAGGAGGCGTATCTGACAACTATTCTTTTGCTTGGTTCAGGGATGGCAATCTGACGAATGAAATCGATCAGAACCCTGCCAATTTATTTGCGGGAAATTACACGGTGATCGTTTCCGATGACAATGGTTGTCAAGTGACGTTGGACAACCTAGTGATTCTGGAGCCGCCTACTCCGTTAACACTATCACTTACCGCAACGGAGGTTAGCTGCTATAACGCAAACGATGGAAGCATTACTTCCGAAATCAACGGGGGAGTTGCCCCTTACCAGATAAGTTGGAATTTTGGATCCATTCAGCCAAATCTAACCGGACTGGGCCCTGGATTATATGAGCTGACGGTGATCGATGCCAACGGATGTATGACGGTAGAAGCCGTGACCATTCCCGAGGTTCCTGTATTCGATGTAGATCCGGAGGTAGGGCAGGTGACTTGTTTTGGTGAGAATGATGGGTATATCAACCTGAATCTGGTAGGTGGTCAACGGCCTGTTCGTGCCATCTGGGACCACGGACCTGAAGGTGCTGCATTGTTTAACCTGCCTCCCGGCGAGTACGGTGTGACGATCACCGAAGAGGCTGGATGCGTGATACGTAGGGAATTCATTATTACAGAGCCAGATATCCTGATCGTCACAGGCATCGTGGAAGATGCGCTGGCATGTGACAATGGGCAGAGCGGCAGCATCAACCTCGTGGTTTCTGGCGGAAGGCCTCCGTTTCAATTTCGGTGGAGCAATGGAGCGGAAACGCAAAATATCCAAAACCTTTCTTCTGGACAGTATGCCGTTGAAGTATTGGACAGCGCGGGTTGCTTTGCCACGCAGCGGTTTCAGGTACGTAGGCCGCGTCCCATTGAGGTTTCCACCGTTCAATACCAAGAAGCCCAATGCGAACCAAGGGAAATTAAAACCGTATTCGAGCTGAATATCGATGGTGGGGTGGCTCCCTACACGATTCAATGGAGCAGCGGACAGGTATCCAACGATGGATACCGAATGGAATCCGAAGAACCTGGTCTTTATACTGTCACGGTCACTGACGCAGCAGGCTGCCAATATGTGGAATCCCATGAAGTTGCCAATAGCCGAGTGGTAATCGCCGGAGAGTACCGTTCCCAGTCGTTTCTTCAATATCAGGCCCACTTGGTTAATTTTGACATGGAGTTTATCAACCAAAGCAGCGGGGATATCAGAAGTTTCTATTGGGACTTTGGCGATGGCAATGCCAGCGATGAGGCGAACCCGGTGCATCGGTACCAATCAGAAGGTACTTATGACGTGACCTTACGGGCTGTGGATGCGTTTGAGTGTGAGCACATTTTCCCCATGCAGATTACCATACTCGACCATTTTATGATGGTGCCAAACATCTTCAGTCCCAATGCAGATGGCATGAACGACTACTTTGTTCCGAAATTCCTGCAGGTTGCAAGTATGGACTTCCGAATAATGAACAAATGGGGTGAGATTGTCTTTCATTCCAATGAATTACAGACAGTGGGTTGGGATGGGCGACTAAACGGCGAAGAGGCCATACCGGGGAATTACGTGTATCAAGTAAAATATAGCACGATGGATGGAAGGCCTTTTACCAAAACAGGGGTATTTTTACTGGTAAGATGATGAAGAAGATCACCGTCATATCGATCCTCATCCTATGTATGGCCGCCCAGGTTCGTGCACAGGATTTTCAGTTTTCGCAGTTTTACGCTGCTCCCCTTTACTTAAGTCCTGCCTTTGCCGGCTCCACGGATCTCTCGCGTGTCGGGGTAAATTACCGCAAACAATGGCCGGGACTAGGGTACGATTTCAATTCCTACTCTGCCTATATAGACCATTACATCTTGGATTACAATAGCGGCGTGGGCTTCGCCATTAACAGTTTTGAAGAAACCCACATGAAGCTGAAATTCACCGATGTGAGCCTTCACTATGCCTACAAATTAGCACTTGACGACTATAGTTCGTTGCGGTTCGGTGGGCAGCTTTCCTACGTCATGCGCAATGCCGCCTTGGACCACCTTGTTTTTGGCGATCAGATTAATCTGTTTGACAGAACGGTGAACACTACTAGCTTGGATGCTATGGCCCTTCAGGAGCCAGTCAATTATTTGGATTACGCTTTTGGTGCCCTGTTTATGAACCACCGGTTTTGGCTGGGAACCAGTGCCCATCACGTATCCCGCCCCAGCTATACGTTTTTCATGGACGACAACGACAATCGCCTGCCCGTTAAGTGGAGCGTACATGGAGGATATATGATCGATGTCAATGCCCGTGATTTTAGAAACGGCATTCCGGACAACTATATCATTCTGTCTGCAAACTACAAAGAACAGGGGCCGTTCAAGCAGATCGATCTCAACGTACAGCAGCAGTATGGCATATTTGTCGGTGGATTGGGTTACCGGGGGTTGGTCAGTTCCGAGGAGCTTCCCTATCAGGCCACCTTGGTAGGGCTAATGGGCGTAACGCTGGAGTCCGGACTATCCATCGGTTACAGCTACGATTACATGCTTTCTGCCTTTGGCCGCAGCACTGCTGGGGCCCACGAAATTTCAGTCCGCTATGCCTGGCTTGCGGGAGATCCGCGAAAGCGTAACCAACGGAGAACCATTCTTTCCTGCCCTTTTTAAAATTACCGTAAAAAATCTGCCTAGAATTTATTAAACGCCTGACTCAAAACAAAATCCCAATTCCTCCAGCGTTGGGGTGTTTGATGTGGATTTTAGTTGAATGGAAACCAACCGATTCTTATACTTAATTGCCATTACATTTGAACGGTGATATTTGGAGGGAATATCCAATATGGAACCGAAAAATAAATTCTCACCCTCCGATATTAAATAAACTCCCGAATCTGTGGGCTCCGTGACATTCAATAGATCGATTAATTGCATCTGTTTATAATTTGTTCTTAAGCGGTCAGATGGAATCCCTGCCTACCGGCAGGCAAGTCGCACGTATTATAATCGTCCCTCTGTGCGTCGCTTGCGTCGTGCTCGATTTCATGTGGTTAATTTTGTTCCCTCTGATAATCAGAGACTAACCCCCGCATGTCAGTTTATATAAATTTTAATAACCTTTCGAATGATGCCACTATTAAATTGCTCATACACAAAAACAGAATCAGGAGCCTTCCTACTTGGCACTCTAAATTCTCTGCAAATTTCAATAATATTTCCTATTCCAAACATCATACCGATCGAAAATCCAACAAAGAAAATTAATGCATCCATACACTGTATTAATTAGATAAAATTATTCTCGAAATTTTAATTCAGTTTCTTTCCGGTTTTTATCATCACTATCTGTTAAAGATGCATTCTTTAAGTATATAGACAAATTTCTATAAATAAATTTAATTGAAACAATTTCAAAACTAAAATACTTGTACGGCACATCTACTAAAGAATTAAAATATAATCTTTCGTTATAAACAAAAAGAAAAACACTTATATCCGAACATTCTGAAATATTAACAAATTCAATCAACCTCATACCCAAGCAAAGTCTATTCTTATAACGACTTATTATCATCTCTCGCCACAAATGTACTGTGATCAGGGAAAATAGAAACAGCAACCTCCTCAGCTATGCTACTTTTTCGAAAGCTCTTAATTAAAGATAAGCCATAAGCAGATTCAACAGAAGGATTAGTGATAGTTGAAACGGTTCCAAATACCCCAAGTTTATCACGAAACTTATGGTGGAAGCTTTCGTTCACTTCATTTCCTTCTACATAAAATATGGATAGATCACCGGTAGTACGACAAATAAATTCGATCTTCTTTTTTAGGAAATTGATGTAAAATGACTCGAAATCCTCCGATAGTTTTACAGATGATTCTCCCAGCTTCTCTAATAAATTCTCTGCCTCAAAATAAGAACCCGCTTCCTGAATTTTAACAAATTCTCTGAATCCAGGGCCTAGAACGTATCTCTGATTTAAATAAGGCTTTTTAATGTCAAAAAAAATTCCCTCAAGACTATCCATACCAAAGTATAAAACGACAAAGGTGTTTAACCCTATAGAATGAGCTATCCAATTTGCCTGACCAAAGAGATTGGGGTAAATATGAAATTTCCGAATACGAATCGATTTGCTTCTAAGTCCCCCATTGAACATATAGCGAACCTTTTTAAGTGTAATAAAATTTGAAAAGTCGGCATGATTTTGATAGTAATCCTTTAGCCCAACGCCAATATTAAGATTGATATTGGATTTTGGTATATTTAATACACAGATTCCGGCGTGAAGCACATAGCTTACCCAATCCTCGAGATTGGGACGCAATGGATACCTAGATTCATGCTCATGCCTTATCTTTAACTTAAATAAATAGTTGATTCCAAAAATAACAATATTATCACGTTCATGCACATCGTAAAATCCGCTGTCTTCGGTCAATGGATACATATCCACCCTATTATCCAATGAAATATTAAACCCCATAACGTTTGGTTTTATTTATTAAATCGTCCAGAAATTTAAACATAGATATCTCCTGAAAAGAAAATCCAAAATAAAAAGACACTTTCAGTAAATAAAATGCCATTGCAGCAAACTGATGGTTCCTCCAAGTAAAAAAGCAGCGTTAGAAATTTCAGTAGTACTTGATTAACATATTTGAATATTGTTTGAATTTGATCAAAATCAACCTATCTTTATTACCAGATAATCACCTAAAGAATTACTAACCTCGGAAGCTTTTAATTCAAAAGAAAAATTTGAATACATCTTGCTATTTTCTTAAATTTAAAAGTATATCGGAAAAAATCAGAACTATTTATGACTAATATCCTATTAGCTGAGGACGATCTCGGAATGAACTTAATGGTTTCCAAAGTACTGAAATCGAACAATTACAATGTAATTAGCGCATACAATGGTAAGGAGGCTATTGAAATATTAGAAAAATCCAAAATAGATATTGTCATCACAGACATAATGATGCCGTTTGTTGATGGTATCGAACTTTTAAATTACATTAAGTCTTCTCAAGGGACGAATAGCATTCCAGTTATTGGCTTTTCTGCGGGCAATAAAGAAAAGATATTTGCCAGATTAGGCGATTATAAATTTGACTTTTTTTACGAAAAACCGGTTAACTTAAAGGTCTTGGTAGAAAAAATAAATGAGTTGCTATTGTAAATATTCATTATTATCCAAAATAGATTTCAATTCGTTATAGTATCCTCTCCGAATGGGGATGGTCAAATGACCTGCTACGAGGGTTTTACTATTTAGGGATTTTATATACTTGATGTTTACCACATGGGATTTATGTACTCTTATAAATTGATCTTGCGGCAGTTCGACATGTAGTTCCTTCAATATTTTTCTTTCCAGTATGGTGCTTCGATTACTGGTAATTAACCTAGTATACAACCCCTCTGCTTTAAGTGCTACAATTTCATAAGTAAAAAGATATGTGATGTAACCCTTATCTCTAACCTTAATTCGTTGACCCCTTTGATCGACATCCTTTGGAATAATCGAAGAAGTAGCCAAGTACAACGCTGTTTTAAAGCTATCTTTGGAAATAGGCTTTACCAGGTAATTTAAAGGCTTAGTACTAAATGCATGTTCAAGTGTGCGATCGTCTGAGAAAGCCGTCATAAAAATTATGGGAACCCCATGATCACGCTGTATAACCTTTGCCAAATCTATTCCGTCAAATTCCCCCTTAATCTTGATATCAATCAAAATCAAATCCGGCTTAGCCCCTTTTAGAAAATACAATACAGCAGGAGCATTGTCAAAAATACCCAGCACAGCATATCCCAACTCCTCGATCAACTCCGAATAGTTTTCAGCTAGATCCGGATCGTCTTCGATAATGATTATTTTGTTTTTCATCTGTTTATAATTTGTTCTTAAGCGGTCAGATGGAATCTCGCACGTATTACAATCGTCCCTCCGTGTGTCGCTTGCGTCGTGCTCGATTTCATGTGTCTATAATTGTTATTCAGCGGTCAAATGGAATCCCTGCCTACCGGCAGGCAGGTCGCACGAATTACAGTCGTCCCTCTGTGTGTCGCTTGCGTCATGCTCGATTTCATCTGTCTATAATTGATTCTTAATGGTCACTACTTGTCCGGGTTTATTCGCATGCCCTTCCTGATCATAATCGGGAGAATACCTCATTATAATCATTATTCTATGAAAGAACCTTTCTTTTGGACATTTCATCAAATTTCCGGATTTAATCGGATTTCAACGATAAAGTCACCCTTGCTATCGGTATAGGCAGCTAAATCTCCTCCACAACTTCGTAGGTAGTGCTGAGATAGAAACAGTCCTAAGCCCAGGCCTTGCTGCTCAAAGTACTCTCTGTTTATTTGGGTAAATGGCTTTATCTCAACCGCTAAATTTTCAGGTAGATAGTTTTGCTTATTTTTCATGGTCAGTAACCCAGCATCCAGAAAAATCGAAATATTCGAATCTGCCACACTAAATTTTAACGCATTTTCGAATAACTCCGTCACCACAAATTGCCACTGTTCCGCATTCATTCGAAATGAACTATCTGACCCGAAAAAGCGAACCCTAGGGCTAATTTCGAGCTTATTTACCGTTTCTTCGATCGATTCTTTTAACGAACGTATGATTTCTAAAGGCGCATTTGTTTGAGAAACTTCTTGAAAAAGGGTAATCTTAGTCAAACTCCTATTGAGCCGTTCGGCTGATTTCAGGGCCATTTTGAGCAATTCCTTATTTTCAGGACTTCCCATCTCTTCGGAGGCTGTTTGCACCAAATAGTCCAAAATGGACAAAATACCGAAAAGGGGCGTTCGCAATTCATGGTATTTGATATTCCGCTCTGAATGTACGATGCTGTATATTTTTTTATCCAACCACTGCATCCGCTCGCTCCTCCTCCTAATGATAGCGTTAACAGCTGCGATAAGGTCTTCCTCGTAGATTGGTTTGGTCAAGTAGTCTTCCGCGCCCCCTAACATACCCTTTCGGGCATCCTCCTTGGCTACCCTCGCCGTGAGAAAAATAAAGGGCACATTCACCAAGTCACTTTGTGAACGGACTTTTTCCAAGAACTCATACCCATCCATCCCAGGCATCATTACGTCTGAAATAATCAGGTCCACGTCGGTATGCGGGAGCATTTCCAACGCCGAAGCCGCTGATCCGCAAGCTTGCACCTCGAAGCCGTTGATTTCCAAAATCTCGGAAAGATTTTCCCTTAATTCCGCTTCATCCTCCACTAACAGAATCTTTGCTGCCATTGGGAATTTTAAGTTTAAATGTAGTTCCTTTATTTTCTTTGCTCTCAAAGGAGATTTTACCTCCTAACCGCATGGTAAATTCACTTACAATATGAAGTCCTAACCCTGTCCCTTGAATAAGTTCCGCATTCTTGGCCCTATAAAAGGAATCAAAAATATGCTTTTGATCTTCCTTGGGAATACCTATCCCCTGATCTTTGACCGTTATTTCAAAATCCTGCGCATGGTAGGTAAGATGCAATTCCAACCCCTCCCCATCCGGTCTACCGTATTTAACGGCATTTTCAATCAAATTGGACACTACGTGCCTGAGTAGGTTTTCGTCGGTGTAGACGATTTTTTCAGCCTCCGGAAAAAACTTCCGTTGCTTCCGCATTGCTGGCATTTCAGCACAAAATGTATCACACATTTCATCTAAAAACGCCTTAATGGGAACGGGACTTAACGTTACCTTTAAACTTCCGGCAGCGTTCTTTTCCAGTATGAGAATGTCTTCTATTACTCCACTGAGACGCTTTACCTGCCTGGTAATTTTATCCACATGACCTAATGACTTAGCGGCTAGCTCCTTGTCATTTATCTTGGCTAGGTAACTCTTTAGCAACTGATTTGAGCTCAATATGGTAGATAGCGGCGTGCGGAGTTCGTGCGAGGTCATGGAAATAAACCTAGATTTAAGCATATTTAGCTCCTTTTCCTTCTCATACGAACTCACCAGGCGTTGCAGCATCAATTCCCGTTCCGTTACATCTCTGGAAACCGCCAAATAGGTACCTGAGGGTTCGTCGTCCTTAGAAAGATAATTAATAATGATCTCCAAGTAGACTGTTTTTCGGGAAATTTTATGCGGATACTTGGCAATGATTACATTGGATGAATTGCGGGAAAAACTTCGCTGCTCAGATTTGCCAAACGCTTCATCGGGGGTCTTTCCGATTGCTTCTTCGGGCAAATAACCTAAAATTCGATAAAGAGAAGGCGAAACATACCGAAATGTGCCGTCAGGATCGTGAAAGGCAATGATGTCATTTGCTGACTCAGAAAGCATTTGAAACAGCTGATTGGTCCTTTCCCGTTCCTCCTCCGCCAATCTCCGCTGTCTGGATAAACGGATCGTTTGAATAAAGTTTGCATAGCTATTGCTGATGGGACGTAAAAATTCCACATCTTTTTCCGAATAACCATCCTGACTATTGGCCAAACCTATCATACCGATTAGTTCGCCATTTTTGCTTATAGGTAACCCTAAAAATGCCAATAGCGGAGGGTGACCTTGGGGCAAGCCCCCACTCCTCGGATCTTGAGACGGGTTATTCGATATCACAGGAACACGGTTTACCAAACAATACCCAAAAAGTGTATCCAAATTGCGAAATTCGATGCCGACTTTGAAATTTTTTTGATAAAAGGCTTCCGTTTCTTCCGACCAAGAAATATTTGTTATGGTGTGTGACTTTAAATAAGGTTTTCCATCATCTCCATAAAAAACCTCTCCCATAAATCCAAACCGACTGCCAGTAAGCGTTAATATTTTCACCAGTAAGGCATCCAAAGGCTTCCTAAAGTCCTCGTCAAACAAAAAGCTAACTTGGATTTCATTTACTGTCTGGAGCAATTCATTTACTTTTAAGAGATCCTTACTAGTCTTTTTTACCTCCGCTTCCTTTTCCTTTAAATCCGTTATATCGGAAATCCTACCATATATTTTTTGTTCTCCATCCAACTCAGAATATTCGATCCAACGAAGATCATTTACCCAGAAAATTTCCCCCGCCTTATTGCATATTCGGTAACTTGCGTTTACGGATTTTAAATCTGGCAATTTTTTAAATTGAGCAAACAACTGTGCCTGATCCTCTATGTGAACCATGGAACTTAAAAACCCTTCCTTTAGATACTCTTCGGGACCAAAACCAAAATTTTCAATATTCTCCGAAATAAAAACACTCGACCCATTTATATCCAATGCATAGATGGTGTCGCTTACATTTTTAAGAACGGTCTCGTACCGGGCACTGATTTCATTCCGAATTAACTCACTTTCCTTTTCCCGATCGATATCTAAGATAAATCCAAAATAGCGCTTTGCCCCATACGCCTGCTGAGCCTGTATTACAGAGGCCTTGACCCACTTGAAACTCCCCTGGCTCGTTAAAATTTTGACCTCAATTTGATGTTCTTGAGAGGTGCTTTTTGTTCTCTTTGCAACAAACTCCCAAAATTTTTCCCTAAAACTCGGCTTTATGAAGTCCTCTATATTTTTCCCTATCGCCCGTTGCATGGAAATCCCGGTCATCGTTATCCATGCTTTACTCAGAAATTTAATTCGAAATTTATCGTCCAGTATAAAAAGGACCTCACCTACATGATCGATGATATTCTTGTACCTCAACTTTTCACGCTGTATCCGCCGCCTCTGCCGCTTATTTTCAATTATGGCCCCTAAAGTGGCCCCCAACGCATGCAAGGCCGTTTTCTGTTGTTCACTAAAAAGCTCGTCACTCTTGCAATTGTCAAATCCAATAAATCCCCAGAAGTTGTCTCCACAAAAAACAGGAATAAACAAAAAGGCCAGAATTCCCTGTACCCGCATGGTTTCCTTAAAATGCTCATTTTCATTCTCCTCTACCCGACCATTGATGACTTTATTTTCCAACAACTGCTCCCCAATATTTTCAAAAGCATCCCAAGGAACGTAGGCTAACAAGGGAAGCCCTAATTGCGGCTCCACATTAGGAGCCACCCATTCAAACTTGTAGGAAAAAAATTCCGCCCCATCCTTTCCAACATAATTTTTAAATATATAGACCCTATCAACCTCTGTAGCTTCCCCAAGCGTGGCGATTACAGCTTGAATAGATGCTTTGAGATTTCTAGGATCACTAAAAATCTGATACGATTCTCCGATTGCTTTTAAAATCCTTTCGCTATTCATTCACATTATACTTAGATCACCTTCTCAGAAGAAATCCCGGGACTAAATACTCACTCTAATCCATTAGGTGCGTACTCCTCTCTCCTCACATAAAGGTTAAAGAAATATATGATAAAATGTATTGGTTTTTAATAAAGTGCATCAAAAAATAAACCATTTGCTCGGTTGACACTACTAAATGCATCAAAACACCAATAAACCTCCGCTGCTGATCTACTTCGTTCACTATCTTGTATTCGAGGCCTTAGACCGGAATCATTAATTTTTGGCCCTGAAAACGCTAAAAACATCCGTTGGTCTGAGGTAGCGTTAAGCCCATTTGTCGTGCCAAAATTCAACACAATAAAAAAAGTACGCTATACGGCTTGGTACAGCTGTTATACTCCTCGGGAAAAATTCCCAAAGATAAACACCCAATCAAAAGCCATTTAAAGCCAAACGCTACCTTCTAAATGATCTCAAAGTAACGCTTGCGCTCCCAATCCGTTACCGTTGCGGCAAATTCCCGGCATTCCCACTCCCTTGTGGCACAAAAATGCGCGACAAATGCCTCTCCAAATAATTCCTTGGCCACAGCAGATTGTTTCATCACGGCTGTCGCCTCGGCAAGCGATGCAGGAATGGTACCGTTGCTAAAATCCCGATAGCCGTTGCCGAGTGTGGCCGGCTGCTCCAAGGGAATCTTATGCCGAATTCCATATAAACCAGCCGCCAAACAAGCCGACATGGCCAAATAAGGATTGACATCGGAGCCAACTACCCGGGTTTCCAGACGGGTAGAAGACTTACTGCGGGAAAGAACTCGCAGTGCCGTGGTACGGTTGTCAAAAGCCCAAGTCAGCGTGGTCGGCGCCCAAGCCCCCTCCACCAGGCGCTTGTAACTATTGATCGTAGGCGCCACCAAGGGAAGCATGTGTGGAAGGCAGTGGAGCTGTCCGGCTACGTAGTGCTTCATCGTTTCGCTCATGTGGTAGCGGTCTGCCGGATTGAAAAAAAGGTTTGTCTTTTTCTCCAAATCCCACAGACTTTGGTGTATATGTCCGCCATTGCCAGGTAACTTTTCCGACCACTTGGCCATAAAGGTCGCCATCACGCCATGTCGATAGGCAATCTCTTTGACGGTGGTCTTAAACAATGTGGCGCGATCTGCCGCTTCGAGCACATCTCCGTACTGAATCGCCGCCTCGTATACACCCGGTCCGGTTTCTGTGTGAAGCCCTTCCAGCGGAATACCAAAACCTGCACAGGAATCGAACAGGTCGTGAAAAAACGCTGACTTTTGGGAAGACTTAAGGATTGAATAACCAAACATTCCCGGTGTCATCGGTTTAGTCCTTCCGGGTTCACCCGAATGAAATGCATCCGGTGTGGTCTCAAAGTTAAACCATTCAAATTCCTCCGAAAACAAGGGGGTAAACCCTTCCGCAATAGCCTGTCTTCGGATGCGCTTTAGGAGAGTCCGCGGACATACGTCCAACCCTACGCCCGACGCATCGCTAAAATCAGCCAGGAAAAAAGGAATATTATTCTCCCAAGTGATGAGTCGCATGGTATTTATATCTACGATGGCATCAAAATCCGGGTACCCATTGTGCCAACCGGTCACCGCTACATTGTCGTAGGACTTGTCATCCATGTCCCACCCAAATACCACCGCACAAAACCCCATGCCCCCTTCGAGGATGGATTGAAACTTATCTGCAGAGACGATCTTACCGCGTAGGATCCCGTCTATGTCCACGATGGCAAGCTTTACCTTGGTACACGCTTGGTCTTGAAGGTAAGCGTTTATTTCTTCTATGGTTTTAGGCATTTCGGCTGTCGTTTTCCAGGTTGTTGTAGATAACTAATCGAAAGAATAGGTAGGCACCAATCAGCATCGCAAAAAATATCAGCGCTAGCATGAAATTGTAGACCACCATCGCAATCAAGGAAATGATCGCGATGACCAAGGCGGTAGCCGGAAACAATGGGTAAAGGGGCACCTTAAAGGGACGCTCCATATTCGGCTCCTTTTTCCGAAGGGCAAAAAAGGAAACCATAGATAGGATATACAACACCAAGGCCCCGAATACTGCAATGGTAATAATCTCTCCAGTCTTGCCGGTAAGCAGTGCAATGATTCCGATCACCATGTTGAAGATTAGTGCATTGGCGGGTGTCTTAAATCTGCCATTCACCCTTCCAAATGACCGGGGCGCATACCCAACCCTCCCGAATTCAAACGTAGAGCGTCCGGCTGCCAGAATGATGCCATTGAAAGAGGCTACCAATCCAAATAATGCGATAAATGTAAGCATCTGATACAGCATATGATCATTGCCTACGATAAATGCCATGGCCATGGGCAGTGGGGAATCAGAGGGTTCAGTGCTGCCTTCCGGGTATACAACTGACTCCCAGCCGGCAACACCAGCCGCCGCGGTGAACGTAAGTACACACAAAATAATCAAAGTCAATAAGGCCGTACCAAAGCCAATCAAGATGTTTTTCTGAGGATTGATTGTCTCCTCGGCCACATTCGCAACCCCCTCAATGGCTAAGAAAAACCAAATCGCAAACGGGATCGCAGCAACTACTCCCATATATCCATTTGGGAGCGCATTCTGATGAAGGTTGTTGATCTCCACCTCAGGAAGTGCAACGGAGGCAAACAATAACAGCCCCCCTACCGCTACGATGGTGATAAACAATTCAAAAGAAGCCGCCACCTGTAAACCGGAAATATTCAGGGCCGTAAAGATAAAGTAGGCAACTATCCCAATCCAAATGACCTCCAACTGCGGAAAAAAAATGGAAAAGTAAGCTCCTATGCCCGCTGCAATGGCAGGAGGGGCAAAAATAAATTCGATATTTTGGGCCATTCCCGTCAAAAACCCCAAGTGCCTCCCCAAGCCTCGCTCTGCATAGGCAAACGCTCCGCCCGCCTTCGGTATCGCACAAGCCATCTCAGTATAACTAAAGGTAAAGGTAATGTACATGACGATTATGAAAGCTACGGCAATTGCCAGCCCCCAAGTACCGCCAGCTGCCAGCCCCAGGTTCCATCCGAAATAATTTCCCGAAATAACGTAGCCTACACCAAGGCCCCAGAGCATGAAAGGGCCCAGCGTCTTTTTAAGTTGCTCATTACTTGTAGTTTGTTGAGTCATAAAATATCTTGTGGTAATTGGTGGTTATGAATATAGGTACTCTTCTGAACTAAAATGACCTGCTGCCAAATGCAGTAAATCAAAAATTTCTTTGTTCAATTTTTAAATATATCAAAGAAAAGCGTATCCACACACGCGTTCAGGGAAGAAAATCAGAAAATTCTCCAACAGGAGTGCTACCCCTATTCAGCCTTTTTGGACTACTTTTAAGTGCGTATTTTTTTTGATCGCCAGCATGCCTGAAATTTCGTCCTTTAGCTTAGAAGGAAAAGATACTGGTTTATTCCAGGTAGCGACCCTACCTTTGTGGCTTTACCAGACAACAACCCTCCAAACGAATGAAGAACATAAGCGTCATCGGTGCTGGCACCATGGGCAATGGCATTGCGCACGTATTCGCCCAGTACGGTTTTCAGGTTTCGCATGTAGATCTTTCCAATGATCGGTTAGATAAGGCATTGCGTTCCATCGCATCCAATTTGGCGAGACAGGTAAAGAAGGAACAGCTAACCGAGGGAGAAAAGCAAGCGGCATTGGACAGAATCAATACCTATGTTGATTTGGGGCCTGGAGTAGCTCAGGCTGATTTGGTTATAGAGGCAGTCGCAGAGGATCTCGACCTAAAAAGGGACATTTTCAAAAAACTAGATGAGCTATGCCCACCGGCTGCGATCCTGGCTTCCAACACTTCTTCCATTTCTATCACTTCCCTTGGGGCGGGCACCAAACGGCCCGACCGGGTAATTGGCATGCACTTTATGAATCCTGTACCCATTATGAGGCTGGTAGAAGTGATTCGGGGATTCGGCACCTCCGATATGACTTGCCAGGCCATCATGGCGCTGAGTAGGCAGATTCAAAAGGATCCGGTGGAAGTGCAGGATTACCCGGGCTTTGTGGCAAACCGAATCCTAATGCCTATGATAAACGAAGCCATTTACACGCTCTATGAGGGAGTTTCCGGCGTGGAACAAATTGATACCGTCATGCGTATGGGAATGGCGCACCCGATGGGGCCGCTTCAATTAGCCGATTTTATCGGATTGGATGTATGCCTCTCCATCTTAAAAGTGTTGTATCAGGGCTTCGCCAATCCCAAATATGCCCCCTGTCCCCTATTGGTTAAGATGGTAGAAGCTGGATTTACCGGTGTCAAGGCCGGAGAGGGCTTTTATGTGTACCAGAATGGATACAAGGATTTTACTGTTTCACCGCGATTTAACTAAAACGAACATATGCACATCGCCATAGCAGGAAACATTGGATGCGGAAAAACCACTCTTACCAATCGCCTTTCCAAACATTACGGATGGAAGGCGGAATTTGAACCGGTGGAAAACAATCCCTACCTGGCCGACTTCTATGAAGACATGACTAAGTGGGCATTTCATTTGCAGGTATTTTTCTTGCACAGCCGGTTTCAGCAGATGAGCCGCATCATGCAGGATACGCAACACACCATTCAGGACCGAACCATCTACGAAGACGCACATATCTTTGCGGCAAATCTCTTTCAAAATGGCATCCTATCGCCAAGAGATTACGAAAACTATCGGGGGCTCTACGACTCGATGATCGATTTCATTTCTCCGCCGGATTTGCTCATCTACCTTCGCTCCGACATCGGGACATTGGTAGCGCAGATTGAAAAACGCGGTAGGGACTTTGAAAAAAGCATCCGCATTGACTACCTGAAAAGCCTCAATGAACAATATGAAAGCTGGATCGGTAGCTACCAAAAGAGCAAGCTATTGATCGTGGATGTATCCAAGCTGGATTTTGTGGGCCGTCAGGAAGATTTTGCCGGGATTGTGGAAAATATAGACCGGGAACTATATGGACTGTTTCGTTAAGCTACTTGCTGAGCAATCCTTATTCGGTCTTTCTAAGAAGCCAATTGGCCAATACCTGAAGGGTTTTTTCATCCGGTCTCAGCAGGAGTTGGTCCACTTTCTTCAGACTGCCTCCTACCATCAGGTTTTCATAGCCGGATAGGCGTATCAGCTTGTAGCCTTGCAGCCGGGAAATCAAATCGTATTGCAAATCGTTGTAGGCATTTAGTTTCCATCCCGCCGATCCGTTGCCGGAAAGATCTCCAGGCTCCTCCGATTCCCCGAAGCACTTGGCCGCCAACGGTGGCCCAAACCAAATGCGCTGTACCATACCCGATTGCAGGCACTGCTTCTCCTGCTGCCTACATAACCTCAAATAGCTCCCTTGCCAAGGGAAGTAAAAGAAAGTGTAGAGTTCGCTCCGCAGCGTCTCTAGCCGGTACCGGTTGAAATGAACTTCATCGTCAAAAAGAAAAAGGCAACGATCCAACTGAAAGTCAAACTTCAACTTCTGAAGCTTTGGGGCGGGCCCCACCCCTTGGAGTGCTTGATACCCATTCAGCAAAAGTGCCTCCGACTTTGAATCCCATAACGATGAATGAACTTCCAAAAACCGATCAGAAACTACCGGATGCCCTGCAATTTCCAGCGATTCAATAAGGTATTTTGTTTTGATTTGATGCACGTCAATTCAGTAAGCTGGGAAATGATTTCAATGTAATCAAAGCAAAAACACGTATGCCTCTCTTTACTCTTCCGGCAACGATGTATCAGAAGAAGGGGCTATACGCTCCTTCAAATTGCCTTTTGAACCGGGAAAGGTGGTGCGGGTGGCTATATCCCAACTTATAAAAAGCATAATGAGTAAAAACAGGAACCCCAGCACCAGAAAGACCAGCTTATTTTTGTTCATCTGTCAACCTTTTTGAACGGTGATACTTCACGTGTCCATAAAAACATCCCCTCGCCTAAAAAGTTCACTATTGTGTCCACGCTTATACAAGAACCACCGCTTTTTTTTTAAACCTTTCGCTATTTTCCGTACAAACTTACGTAAATTTACTCAAGTGTTTCCAATCATCTACACCCATGATAGGAGCTGGAAAACCACAACCTACAGTCATGTTTAACTACCTAGATAAGGAAAGAATATTTCACTTTTTCGAAGACGAGGAAATGGTGGCGGAAATGCTGGGATTGATCCTAGCTACCAATATCAAGGAACTTAAGAACCTGAAGTCCATTTACGAATCCGGTGAGTACGAAAAGCTGCGCAAAACCTGCCATAAATCGAAGCCAACCATGCTTTATTTGGGATCGGGTTTTATGCGGGACGAACTAGAACAACTTGAACGAAACATCCCGGATCAATTTGAAGCCCTATATCCTCCCTTTTTGGAGAAAATTCTGGAACTGGAGCTGGAGATCGGCGATTTTCTCCGCGAAATGACCAATGAGTAGTCGGAGATCATGCACGCATTTTACCACGCTTCCCAGACACAATTGGGTTAAAAAAGTATGTAATCAAAAGTTTTCTTTTCGAAATTCGAAAATACTGGTTAAAATTACAACGCATTCGGGCTTTGATGACAATGAAAGGAGTCAAATCCGATTGAATGTATTTAACCACTAACCCCTATTTAGATGAATCTGAAATTTATCCCACGGAAATTTGGTCTTTTATGCCTTGTGGCAATTTGGTACGGCTGTTCCACTCCACAGGAGGAATCAGTAACCGGATTGATCACCGAAAAGGCCATGGTGGTATCTGCCCACCCACTGGCATCTGATGTTGGAAAATCCATATTGCAGCAAGGTGGAAACGCCGTAGACGCTGCTATTGCCGTGCACTTCGCTTTGGCTGTAGTATATCCCGAAGCAGGAAATATTGGAGGCGGTGGCTTTTTTGTAATTCGTCAAAAAGAAGGTACCTACCACAGCCTCGATTTCAGAGAACGCGGCCCACTAGCGGCACATCCGGATATGTATCTTGATGAAAACGGCGAAGTAATAGACCGTTTGAGCCTCAAGGGACACTTGGCTTCCGGAGTACCTGGGGCGGTTGACGGCATGGTCAAAGCACATGAAAAATTCGGCAGTTTGCCCTGGGCAGACTTGATACAACCCGCTATCGATCTCGCCAGTGAGGGTTTTGTGCTTACCGAGGGGGAGGCCAACAAATTTAATCGTGCCAAGGAAAACTTTCAGCAGTACTCTACCGTCGACCCAGTCCAGTTTACCGGGAAGGACTGGGTAACCGGCGATCGGTTAGTACAGACCCAACTAGCTGAAACGCTTACCCGTATCAGAGACCTGGGACGTGAGGGATTTTATGCAGGCCCTGTAGCGGAGTACATCGTGGCTGAAATGGAACGGGGAGGAGGTATCATAAGTCTGGAAGATTTGGAAAAGTACGAAAGCACTTGGAGAGATCCCCTGGTTGGCCAATACAAGGACTACAAGATCATCACGATGGGGCCACCTAGCAGTGGTGGATTGATCATTCTCCAAATGCTGGGCACCATGAAAGACTATCCGGTATCCAACAAAGGAGAAGACTATGCAGCATACCTGCATCTAAAAACCGAAATGGAGCGGCGGGTGTACGCCGACCGTGCAGCGTACATGGCGGATTCGGACTATTATCCCGTGCCCATAGAAGCGCTGCTGGATGAAGCATACCTGAAAAGCCGATTCCTTACCTTTGACCCGGAGAAAGCGACTCCTTCTGCCGAAATCCAGGAAGGCCAACTTCTGAGTATGAGCGAGGAGACTACGCATTTTTCGGTGGTAGACCCAATGGGCAATGCCGTGTCGTGCACGACTACCTTGAACGGAGGGATGGGTTCCTCTGTAGTAGTAGATGGCGCAGGATTTATCCTTAATAACGAAATGGACGATTTTTCGATCAAACCAGGGCACCCCAACATGTTTGGCGTATTAGGCGGCGAAGCAAACAAAGTAGAGCCGGGTAAACGTATGCTGAGCTCTATGACACCTACCATCCTCGAAAAAGGCGGAGAGCTGTACATGGTCGTGGGTACGCCGGGAGGCTCCACGATTCCTACCTCCGTGTTTCAGACCATCGTGAACGTCATCGAATTTGGCATGGGCATGCAAGAGGCGGTCAATGAAAAGCGTTTTCACAGCCAATGGCAACCCGAGGTAATCTCCTATGAACAGGGTGCGTTGACAGGTAATTTACAACAGGCATTGGAATCAAAAGGACATGTATTGACAGAACGAAGCGGCATAGGAAGAGTCGACGCGATTCTCCGGCTTCCCGACGGGAGACTAGAAGGCGGAGCAGATCCCCGTGGCATGGATGCGGCGGCAGGCTTCTAGGAAGTGATCTACTTCCGCCTGCCTTGGCTATTTCGATAGGCGATCATCGTCTACCCGATCGATTGGCTATGATATTACATGAATAAGACCGACAAGAAGGAACCAAAGCAGGCGGAATTTGATTTACTAATGATCCTTAAAGCGATCCCACATTACCATGGCCAAGAAAAAGCTTCCCAACCGCGTTACCATTTCCAACGTATTTAAAACCATTATCTGGCCACGGAAAAAGCAGGTTCTTATTGGTCTTGCACTGATCGTAGTGAGCAGATTAGCTGGATTGGTGCTTCCTTGGGCTTCGAAATACCTCATGGATGATGTCATTCCGTCAGCCAACTTTGACTTTTTGAAATGGCTCATTGCAGCGGTAGCCGGAGCAGTCATCATTCAATCGGTAAGCTCCTATGCGCTTACCCAAATCCTGAGTGTGGAAGCACAGCATTTGATTTCCAAACTACGGGCGCAGGTGCAGGCCCATATTATTCGGCTGCCCATCCGATTCTTCGATACGGCAAAAACTGGAGAGCTGGTATCCCGGGTAATGACCGATGTGGAAGGCGTACGCAACCTCGTGGGAACAGGCTTGGCCCAAATGGTAGGTGGCGTGTTGACATCGCTCATTTGTTTGGTTTTGTTGATTGTGATCAGCCCTGCATTGACCTTATTTGTGCTGCTTCCGGTGGGTATTTTCGGGTTGATATCCATGAAGGCATTTGGAAAAATCCGACCTATCTTCCGGGAGCGCGGAAAAATAAACGCCGAAGTAACGGGAAGGCTTACTGAAACACTAGGAGGCATCCGTGTGATCAAAGGCTTCAATGCAGAAAATCAGGAGATTACCACCTTCGAAACAGGGGTAAACCGTCTCTTTCTCAACGTAAAGAGCAGTCTGACCACTACAAGCTTTGTAACAAGCGCAGCCACCCTGCTATTGGGCCTCGCATCGGCTGGAATCATGGGTATTGGCGGATACATGATCATGACCGAAACCCTTACTTTTGGTGACTTCCTCGCATTCACTTTGCTGCTTGGCTTTATGATCGCCCCCATTCTACAGATGAGTAATATAGGGAGCCAACTGACGGAGGCTTTTGCCGGGTTAGACCGAACAGAAGAACTGATGAATCAGCCACTAGAAACGGCAGACAGGAACCGCACCCTCGTGGTGCCGCAACTGAAAGGAGATGTCCAGTTTGAAAACGTCTCATTTGCCTACGATGCGGGCAAACCCGTAATCAACGATGTGAGCTTCCTCGCACCCGCAGGCACAGTGACCGCGTTAGTGGGTAGTTCCGGTTCTGGTAAGACCACCCTATCTGGGTTGGTCGCTTCGTTTCTAAACCCAACGTCAGGCACGATCACCGTAGACGGCTACAACCTTAGACAGCTTAAACTGGACAGTTACCGAAACCAACTCGGTGTGGTATTGCAGGATGATTTTCTGTTTGAAGGGACCATCCGCCAAAACATCCTTTTTCCCCGACCCGATGCAGGAGACGAACGCCTTACCCAAGCGGTAAGAGCTGCTTATGTCAACGAATTTACGGATCGATTTGAAGATGGTCTGGACACCTTAATCGGCGAAAGAGGTGTGAAATTATCCGGTGGACAGCGGCAGCGGATCGCCATCGCTCGGGCCATATTGGCAGATCCCAGAATTCTTATTTTGGATGAAGCCACTAGCAATTTAGATGCAGAAAGCGAGCAGTATATCCAAGCCAGCCTCAAGGAATTGATGAAAGGCAGAACCACCTTTGTCATCGCCCACCGCCTAAGCACCATCCGCCAGGCTGACCAAATCCTCGTCGTGGAAAATGGGCAGATTGTGGAGCGGGGACGACATGCCGAACTTTTGGCACTCGAAGGCAGGTATTACGACCTATATACCTACCAAGCGAAGATTTAACCCGTCTTTGGCTATTGTATCCATCTAATCACTTAACGGGACACCAGCTCTAATTTGCCGGACTGCACTTTTCCCGTTATGGTATGCACACGGCCATTATCCCGATGGATATCGTCGGTGTATCCTTCTTCACCGATGGTTAAATGCCCACTGCCAACGGAGAAATCATAATTGAAGTCCGCAAGGGACGCATTTGTGGTGACCCTCATGTATCCGGATGACACGGACAAGGATGTTTCGGCACCGAGTCCAGCCCGTTCAGCAGTTAGCATCCCCGATGCCAAACTCAACTCACCCAATTCAGTTACCTGATTCAAGGAAGCCTTTCCCGAGCTCATGCTTCCCGCGACTCTCCCGTTGATATCCTGAATGGATACACTGCCACTGGAACCCTTAAACTGCACGTTTCCTTCCACGTCTTCCAACACGGCCAAGCCGGAGGACAAACGGAGATCCACGGCACCACTGATCCCTGATGCTTCCAATTTGCCGGAAGAGCAGGCCAATTTCAATGCATTGCACGTTACGTCCGTCAGTTCCATCTTTCCGGAACTAATGCTAAAATCAAAGATGTCTCCGCGTATGTGGGCAATGTCAAGTACCCCGGAAGATCCCTTTAAATCAAGCTTTATGTCTTTTGGGCCGCTGAGGTGAACGTACCCTTTGGTCCTTCCTGTCCAAAACGAAAATGGACTATCGCTTTCAGGCAGCATCACCTCTAGCCTATCCCCTCGCTTATGGTATACAATGCCCTCCGAAATGGGATCATTGGACTCCAGATACGCCGTTAGGGTCACCTCTTCGACGCCTTCAACGCCCACATAACGAACCTCTAGGGCACCACCTGCTACAGAGATTTCGGCGATACCGTCAAACGTCGCCTCCTCGTCGGTAATCACTTCAAGCTGCCTAAAATTACAGCCAAAAAAAAGTAATCCAGCGAACGAAACTGCAAGATAGGAACCAACCTTATTCATCGCCTTTTTCGTTAATTTTGACATCAAAACCATTCGCCATCAAGGATATCGTTTCGTGGGCAATCTTGATATTGTATTCATAAGCCAGGCTTTTGTAGTTGACCAAATCCACGATTGTTCCAATAAAGCACAGGCCAACTGTCAATAAATACAATATACCCAAACCGATCTGCCCCAAGATAAAACGGTGCAGACCCGCAAACCCAAAAAATCCCAGCAGGGTAAGAATCAAGATCATCTGACTGTCCTTTCTTCGCGCCCTGTACACCTGTGCAAAGAGGTTTGCCTGTTCATCGTCCATATTCTTCAGGATACCTTGAATATACCCCAGTTCCATACCTTCCAATTCTGGAAGGTGCTTTAATACATTAGCCATTGTTTTTTGTTGTTTTAATGTGTTTGAAAATTTCCGCCATCCGAATACCGATCACCAGAAAAGCAAATCCACCCAATGGATGCAAATCCCAGCTACGTTGCCACTCCCCTACCATCAAGTATTTCATAGACCTGCCCAACCCACAACCAGGACACCAGCTAAATCCAAGGTTATGAATCGGGCAAATACTCAGGTGGACCTCCGCTTCCAATGGAATCAACGCCACACCAATGAGCAATGCCGGCCAAATAAAAAGATCATAGGGAATTCGCATGCCTTCGTTTTCAAAAGCTATATACGAATAAAATGCCAAGTCTAAAATACGCGAAAAAACCCCATAAATGGCCTATTTACCTTATTGAGCACCAAAATAGCGGACACATTTTGCCCGTTTTCGGACAATCGTACTAAAACCTCCTGCCTGGCACGGGAATCTGTAAATGCATGGATTTTCCATACTTCTCTTGCATTTGAAGCTCAAAAAACCGGCGGATTCTGGGATAACTGTCCAAATGGCTGGATGAGGTAAAAAAGCCTGTACTCACCAAAAACCCATAAGCTGTAGAGGGTACCAGCTTGGTTTTAGAAAGCGAAAGTACCGCTGCCAATTCTTCTCCCAAAAAATGGGCAATCAACCCTTCCAGAACCTGAATAGGCACTGCGGTCGGCAATGTTGCCTGATAAAATTTCAGCAACTTACTCATAAGTAGGACTCCGGCATCAGCTTTGCGCACATGGCGTTCCCTAATCCGCTTTTCCAGCCAAAAAGCTTCCTTGGCAGTTTCTGGCCAATACCGCACATCAAGTCCGTTTGCCACTCCTATCCACTTCCAGTAATGGAGCAGGGCTTCCATATCCAGTTTGCCTACGGATATTCCTGCCTTGTTAAAACCTCTCAATACAATTAGGCTAAAGGCTAAGTTCGTACCCAATAGGTCTTCTTGATTGATTGGCTGACCCCAGGCCAGATCCCAGTCACTTGCATAGGTGTGGATAAAATATCGGGAAAAGGCATGTATCAGCCGAACCTTTGCCAAAGTCAGGAGACTCTGTCCATTGTCCATGAAAGTGCCCGGCCGAAAAGCTTCCAGAACAAAAAAAAGCGTTTCATCCAACCGTCTTCCCGTATCTTCTAAAATACGCTTGGATCGTACCAGAACCTGGGCACCATCTGCGAAAGCGTAGGTGTAAGGAAGTGAATAAAAGCCCAAAAGGGTAAGGTAAACCGAGGCATGCTTTTCAAAAAAATGCTGCGCGCGCGAAACCATTTCGCCGTCTGCCTTCCAAGTACGCACTTGGTAAAATGCCAGAAAATCGGCCAAATCTTTTGGCATTCCTGAGAGGGATCCGGTGGGCAAATCCTTCCACGTGTTGATTTGAACCGCCCATTCGGGAGCAGCAAGCAGCGCCTTCACAGCCCTATCTGCCAGTGGATCCTGCTTACCCCTGAGTAGCTGAAGTCCTTGTGATGTATATAAATCTAGTTTCCCCACCAGATTTCAACCACTATTTTGTACTTTAGTTCGAAGATTCTAACCCGAAACTCATGTTTCAACGTCTAAGTCATTCCTCACGTACTTACCCAACCCGATATCGGATGCCTTTTTCCTTATCCGTCCAGCAACCTGTTTTGCTATGGCTGATGCTTGTCTTGACAGGTCTTCAATCGTTGGCTGCTCAGGATGCTTTTGATTTGATTCTACTGGATACCAAACCCAGTGCAGCAGGCTTGCAGGTAGTACCCGGAAGTGCCCAGCAGGTTACCAATCGGGATGGCTACGATAACCAACCCTTTTTTATCAACAACCAGCAACTCGTATTTACGTCTAGTGCAAAGAATGGCAGCAGTGATGTTATTCTGTATAACTTCGAAACCAAAAAATTTACCAACATGACACGCACCAACGAAGTTAGCGAGTACTCACCGGCACTTACTGCCTGTGGTACCTATATTTCTGCGGTGCGGGTGGAACAGGACGGAAAGCAACGTCTTTGGCTGTATCCCATAAATTTCGGAGAGCCTGAGCTTCTTTATGACGACATCAGCCCTGTAGGCTACTATGGCTGGGCCGGTGATGTTGCTGCGCTCGCCGTGGTGGGTAATGAAGTGAACAAATTGGTATTTCCCTACGGCAAGGCCGACCTACAACCCATTGCCTTTGACGTGGGCCGATGCATACAGGCCAGGCCCAATCAACGAAGCATCGGTTTCATTGACCACAGCCAGGCCACTTCTACTGCGGAAGGTATTGCCTACACCCTGAAGGCTTATGATCCCAAGACCCGCACGATTGAAAATCTTGGCCCGACTCTACCCGGATCCGAAGATTTTTTGTGGCTGGACAAAAACCGGGTAATCATGGCCAGGGGCAAAGACCTCTATTTTCGACATGTGAGAAAAAAAGAAGACTGGCAGCGCTTTGCGGTGGTTTCTGTCCCCGGGTACGGTAGCATTAGCCGGATGGCATTAAGTCCTCGAAAGGATAAGCTCATCTTAGTCATGGATCGCCTGAAATAATCATTCGGACGCGCGGGTAGGCCCCAACCCAATGTGATCCCATAGATTACCCCTGAAATAGTAGCCAAGACAATAGGTGAATGGATGAACAGGATCCATCCATACCTACTAGGGGTTAGGCAATAGGGTTTTTGCGCGTTTTACCAACTGAAGAGCTAATCCCCATGGGTCTCTAAGCATCACCAATCGGGTTCCATCTGGAAGGGTATCATCGCTTACCAAGGTAGCCCCTACCTGCATTAGACGCTGCGCATCCGACCCCGGATCTCCAGATACAAAAGCCAAATGGAGCTGAAGCGGGTCCAACGAGGGAAAATCCAACACGGCGGCTTTGGGATTTTGATAAATTTCAATCATGATTTTGCCGCTGTCATCTGCCAAAAAAATCATGTAAGGTGACTCCTGCATTTTTTTCACCGCGACAAGACCTAGATGGGATTCATACCAAGCCGACATGGCGATGGGATCGACTACATTGAGTGCTAAATGTTCTATCTTCATTTGCTCATAATTTTCACCAACGAATATACACTTCACTTCCCGAATGTCCAACCGGAGGAGGTATTATGCGAAACTATGAATATCTCACAGTGCAAGCTGGCTACAAATCGCCCTCTTTGGCTTCACGTTCCTGCTTAGCTTGACGTCGAAAATACCGACGAAACAAGAAATTCTCCTTCAAGGCCTCCATATTTAGGTTGAAGTTTTCCGTGCTCTTTTCGATATTCAAGAGGGTATTGGCAAGGCTTTCTCTCGCGATGCTATCCGTGAGTAGCATCCCCGCAGGACCCTCGCCGGAATCGACCCGTTGCATAACTTGATTGATGGCCTCCACGAGGGCTACTACCTGTTGGCTGCCTTCCTGCAAGTTTTCCAGCGTATGTTCCACGTTAGCTACCATGACCGTGTCTGTAAAAAACCGCGTGACCAAGCCATCTCCTGCTTCCAGGTTTTCGATAAGGGATCTTCCCGCACGGGCCATTTCTCGAGATTGACGGCCTACATCACGTATGGAGGCCACGGCCTCTTTAAGGTCTGAGGTAATGGCGGAATCCGCCAACAATTCCCACAATCCGTTACTCCCTGCCAAACGATCGCTTATTGCTGCGAGGTTCAAAAGGGTATGGTTCAGGTAGTCGCTGCTTTTATCCAGCTTTTCAATCAGCTTATCCATATCCGTTCCAGGCCGTGCATACAAGGTGTCCCCTTCTTCGATAAATCCCGCTTCACCGGGAAGGGGTATAATCAGCAAGAGCTTATTCCCCATCAATCCATCGGTGGATATGCTGGTATAGGCATTCTTTTGGATGAAAGGTTTCATCTTACGCTGTATGTAAGCTGTCACAAGGATATTACCTTGTTCAGACATCTCCACGGATTTTACCGTACCCACATTCATCCCCTTATATCGCACATTGTTTCCCGGCATCAATCCAGAAACATCCTCGACTACCGAAACCACCTGTATGGAAGCCCCAAAAATATTTTGGTTTTTACCGATCATATAGAGAGTCAATACCAGAAACAATAGCCCCCCTGTCACCAAGGCGCCGAGTTTAGTGTTTGATAATTTATAATTTGTGCTCATGACTATTCAAAGAATGTTCGGATTTTCGGATCATCAGACCGCGTTAAGTTTTCATAGGTTCCCTCTGCATAACACCTGCCCTCCAGCAGCATAACCACCCTGTTGGCAGTATGGCGTATACAACTCAAATCGTGGGAGATAATGATAGATGCCGTCTGATATTTATGCTGTACCTTTACAATCAACTCACTAATCTCCCGGGACGTAATGGGGTCAAGCCCGGTGGTCGGCTCGTCATATAGAATCACTTTGGGACGAAGTATCAACGTGCGGGCCAATGCAACCCGCTTCTTCATCCCTCCTGACAATTCAGAAGGCATCATATGTAGGGTATGTGCTAGGCCAACATCCTCCAAAGCCTCCATTACCGCCTGCTCTGCGTATTCATCACGCCTTTTACGGGTCCAATGCCTTCGAAGCGGAAACAACAGGTTTTGCCGCACCGTCATGGAATCGTAGAGGGCATTGCTCTGAAAGAGAAAACCCACATCTGCACGTAGGTGATCCAATTCATCTTGATCCAGTAAGCTGATATCCTGTCCCAGTACCACAATTTGTCCCTTGTCAGGACGAATCAAGTTGATGATGCACTTGATCAGCACTGACTTGCCCGAACCTGACTTTCCCAGTACCACCAGATTTTCACCCTCATACAGCCTTAGGTTGAAATTCTTCAATACGTGGTTGTCTCCAAAGGATTTATATAAGTCGGAAACTTCGATGACTACTTCTCCTCCCATCTCTGCTCAAGTTAGCCCCAGTAAATCGGTAATTTGCACCGCAATTAAATCGACGATAAACACCAGCAGAGAAGCCACAATCACCGCCGTGGTAGCAGATCGCCCTACCCCTTCCGTTCCACGCTTGGAATGATAGCCCTTATAGCACCCCACAATCCCAATAACAAATCCAAAGAAGAAAGTCTTCACCAAGGAAGGCAGCACATCGCCAAAGCTTAGGGCATTGAATACTTGTGTCCAATACAGATCCCAACTTACCTGCCCTCGGATATTCACCCCAAGATAGCCCCCGTATAGCGAAATGGCATTTGCGACACTAGATAGAACAGGCACCATCAAGGTCGCCGCCATCACCCGGGTAACCACCAAGTACTTAAAGGGATTGGTACCGGAAACCTCCATGGCATCAATTTGTTCCGTCACCCGCATCGAACCTAGTTCTGCGCCGATTCCGGAACCAATTTTTCCCGCGCAGATCAATGCAGTGATCACGGGGGCAATTTCCCGTATAAGTGAAACGGACACCATTGCAGGCAGCATGGCCTCAGCTCCAAATTCTACCAAGGTCGGACGGGACTGTATCGTTAATACCAACCCCATGATAAATGCGGTGATACCCACTAACGTGAGCGACTTGTAACCGATCCAAAAACACTGATTGATAAACTCGATGTATTCCTGCTTCGGCTTGAAGAGTTCACGAAAGAACCGTCCGGTAAACCGGGCGATTTCGCCTACCTCCTTTAAAAAGCTGGACTCTTGCATCTCCATTTTTCCGCTATTTATTGTCCCTTGTTATCCTCAGACCAAAACCCGCTTGGTCAGTCCTTTCGGATACTGAGTTTATGATTGAATCCTTGGCTAATTTCCAAAGCTTCCCAAATGGGTTTGCTTGACTTATTGCCTAACTGACGAATATCGCTATTTCTCCCATACAGAACCTTGCCGATTATCCTTAAAAAACATGATAAAAATCAGTTTTTTTTTAAAACCAGGCACGCATTTTACGTGATTTTGAGGAAATCAACACCCCTTGGCACTGCTAGACAATCAGATTGATTCCATTTAGAATAGCTACTTGGCAAAGTTACCTGTATAAGCATCGTTTAAACCAACGATAATCTATATTATCGTTGGTTTAAACGATATTTGGAAAAATCATATTATTTAACGATATCGACCTTATGATAGCAGTCATAAAAGGAGATATTATCGCTTCACGACACCTGAAAGACCAAGAGAAGTGGTTATCACCACTCGAGCAACTATTGGAAAGCTGGGGGTTCAAAGTCCTTGGCCCCACTTCGATGAGGAAATAAACCTGTATTTGAAGCTGGCAGGAAATTTAATGGACAAATTGTCGGTTTCCTCCGCAGAATTAATGGAAATCGTACTTCGTTCCCCTAATGTTAACCAAATAGCGATTGGAAAGCAACTGGGGATAAAGCAGAATTCCGTGAGTGGTCGATGGAGTAGGTCGTATGCACAAGACTTGCTCGACGTAGAACAGATGTTCCGGAAAAAGTTAACCATGCTGACACGATGATCCTTCTCATCAAGCTTATTTTGGCCCAACTGATCGGTGATTTTATGGATCACCATGTCAGAAGAGCCAGCCGATCTAACCGAATGGGTTGAATGGATTAACCGACCCACGTTTTGGATTTATACTACTGCACTCCTATTTCTAACCAGCGTGAGTGGCATTATGATCCAAGTAGCACTTTCTAACTGGTCTAGAGCGCTGGATGACCCAAACGAGGAATCCCTGAGAAACGCCGAAAAATACATAGGCATATTGGAACGGCTATTTGTCTTTGCTTTTGTAACCACCGGAAACTGGCAGGCAATCGGCTTTTTGTTGGCTGCCAAGTCTGTCTTTCGCTTCGGTGATTTAAGGGAATCCAAAGACCGAAAATTAACCGAATACATGTTGATAGGGACGCTTTTAAGCTTTGGCGTTGCCTTGGCAATGGGATTGATTGTATTGACGTTGGTTGACCTACAAAAACATACCTAGGCTTACTTTTCCAGCTTATAGTGCAACAGCGGCTTCTCTCCCATCAAGTGCTCGATGAAATAGTCCCAGCGCCTTTTAGTGAAATAATCACCATCCGTTCGACCAAAACTGTGGTTTCGGCTTGGCCAAATAAAGAGATCGAAATCTTTGCCCGCTGCGATCAATGCCTCGATAAACTTGTAGGTTCCTGAAGGATTTACGTTTTCATCCATCCCGCCATGTGCCAGGAGAAGCTTTCCCTTTAGTTTAGATGCATGGGTAATATTGGATTGTTCCTCGTAAAAATCACCTATTGGATACCCCATATACATCTCAGGCCACCATGCTTTTTCCATCCGTTGGTCGTGGTTACCGGCCGACGATACGCCGACTTTGTAGAAATCGGGATGAAGTAGCATGGCCCTTGCGGCATCGTAACCGCCCGCAGAATGGCCAAATATGCCCACACGGTCTAAATCAATGAAACCATAGCGGGAGGCAAGTTGTCGGATCGCCATAACGTGGTCCGTAGTACCATCTCCCAAATTCCGGTAGGAGACATCCTGAAAAGCCTTTGAACGACCGGAGGTCCCCAACCCATCCACCGTAACCACTAAAAAGCCCAATTCAGCCATCGGCTGTTGTAACCCCAATAAAGCAGCCTTGTACGTCTTTGGTGTGACCGCGGTATGAGGTCCGGTATAGGTATAATCTATCACCGGATAGCGTTTCCTTGGATCGAAATCAGTTGGAAGGTGGTAAACTCCATGTATCTCGGTTTTTCCATCCTTGGCAGTGGCAGAAAACATCCTCGGAGCTTGATACCCTCGCTGCTTGAGATTGGAATCATCCGCCTCAGAGATGTTCATCAACAGCTCACCATCCTCCAACGAGCGCAATACTGATCGGGTGGGTTGACTAACTGTCGAAAAATTATCGACAAAGTACCTCTTGTCTGCCGACAAACTTATCTGATGGTAAGCGTCTTCGGGGGTAAGTAGTGCCATACCCGTACCATCCCATTTCACCCTATACAAGTGCGGATAATAGACGTTTCTGCCTGCCTCTCTACCGGAAGCCATAAAATAAATAAGTTCTCGCTCCTCATCCACATATACCAAATCGGTTATTGGGTACTCTCCCTTGGTAACGGCACCCAATGCTTTGCCGCTTGCCCAATCATGGAGGTACAAATGTCTCCAACCACTTTGCTGTGATGCCAGCAAAAATTTATCCTTCCCAACTCTGCGGAAAAAGTTTTCATAGTCGATATGGGTATCAGATTCCTCCTGGTAAATTTCTCGGGTTTCTCCCGTAGCTGCATCTACCTCTATTACCTCCAAAGACTTGAATCCCCGAGGGTAATAAACACCATAGAGGTGTTTGCCATCTGCTGTCCAACGCAATCCTTTGGGCATAAAGTGCGCCGTTTTCAGGTGATTTAGGAGGATGCCTGTGCCCGTTTCAATATCAAAAATCACTGGAATCTCGTGAACCACGGTGGTATCCCCCGGTGAACCTCGGTAATAGCCGTACAGTTCCGGACGAAATCTTTCTGGCTTACTGTAATCCAGCAAATACATTTTCTCTGCCAATCGTAAATCCTGAATCCCTGTCAATATTTTTTTTGAGTCTGGAGACCAAACCACGTGAAAATTAGAAGGCCGTTCCTCCCCTTCTCCCTGCATCAGGTCACCCCATCCGTATCGGTTTGCATATTCGAAACCTTTGCGTCCGTTGGTGCTAAGCTGCCGCTCTTGCCCCGTATGAAGGTTTCTGACATGCAGATTGTGTCCCTTTCGGAAGGCCTCCCACTGCCCGTCCGGTGACGTGCTTCGTTCGCTGTCCTTACTCGAAACCATACTTTCCTTGGATTCGAGGGAATTCTGTATGGGATGAAATATCCAAGATCGCCCGTTCCAGGAAAAAGTAATTCCACCATCCTTCTCGATTCGTATACGGGAGAAGGGCAATGCTTCCGGATCTACCGCGACCGTACTTTTCTCTTGCATGGTGGCTGCGAGGGTCACGTGATCGAAGGCTTCCTCGGTGATCCTAGAGGAAATGTCGGTAACAAAAAAGCGCTTTCCTTCACGGGTGTTGGTGACATGCCAAAAACCAGTGGAATCCGGTAGCCAGTTGGGGATAACCTCTAGATGGTACACCTCCTGCTGCATATTGCCGCTGAGAAAATACGCCGCTTTTCGATAGGTATCTTCTGTCACCTGCGCAAAAGAACGGTTGCTTTGAAGTGACAAGGAAATCAAAAGGGCACTTAAGAATCGGAAATAAGTCATCATACGGAGAATGGGAGAATTAAACTAAGCGGCAGGTCTCATTCTTCAAAATTACGGCAAAACAGAAAAAGAAAAAGGGCTCCTACCAAACCTTCCGGCCCCGAGAAGCCCAATGAACATTACGCGACCACATTCGTCAGCGTACCGATGCCTTCTATCGTAATGCTGATTTCATCTCCACTTGCGAGGGTAAAACTACTATCTGGAACTATGCCTGTTCCTGTCATTAGCAATGCGCCATGCGGAAAAGCATATTCCAAAAAGAGGTACCGAACCAAGTCCTCGAACTTCCTTTTGATCTGAGAAATGGCGATTGTATCTTCAAAGGCTACCTTCCCCTCCCTTCTTATGGATAGACTGATTTGCGTATTTGGAGACAGCGGGCTTTCTGTTACTAAAATACAAGGGCCCACCGCGGCTGATCCATCGTAAATTTTGGCCTGTGGGAGATACAGGGGGTTTTCACCTTCTATGCTTCGTGAGCTCATATCATTCCCAACAGTGTATCCCACGATCTTTCCTGAAGAAGTAACTACCAGCGTAAGTTCCGGCTCAGGCACATCCCAAGTGGAGTCCTTTCTGATACGAACCTTATCACCGTGCCCCACTGCCCGGTGACCCGAAGCTTTCATAAATAATTCAGGCCTTTCGGCGTGGTATACCAGCTCGTAAAAAGTAGCCCCACCGCTGTCTTTGCTTTCTTCCTGACGCCCCAATTTACTCCGAAAATAAGTCACCCCACTGGCCCAGATTTCCTGGTTTTGAACGGGAGGCAACAAACCCTGTTGGACGGATTTTTCAGCATCTACAGAGGGTTCCATTTCCGCCAGTAGCTTATTCAGCTTATCGAAGAGCGTATCGTCATTGACGAATACATCCCAGTCTTCTTGGGGAAGTGCATAGAACTTTGCCGCCTTCTCCGCGATGATACCATTTTTTGTTCGGTAGAGTTTCATAGGTTTGGGTTATGGTGTATTATGAGATAAAGATAGATAGCAACAGAACAATCAGAAAACCGCTAAGAGAGATGATGGTTTCCATCACTGTCCAAGTTTGTAAGGTTTGTTTCTCAGAAATATCGAGGTATTTCTTGACGAGCCAAAAACCGCTGTCGTTTACATGGGATAGTATGCAGGATCCAGCAGCAATGGCAATCCCTATTAGAGCTTTCATCGGTTCTGAATACTCCAAGCCCATGATGACCGGAGCAATCATCCCTGCGGCCGTGACCATCGCTACCGTAGCCGATCCCTGAATCACCCGAATCACGACGGCAATCACATAGGCCATTACGATTGGGGCTACATTGTACTCGATAAATACCTGTGCAAGTGCTTCCCCGGCACCACTCTCCACTAAAATTTGCTTAAACATGCCACCGGCTCCGGTGATCACGATGATCAAACCTGCCGGTGCCAAGGCCTTATCAGAAAATTCCAGCAACTGTTTGGCTTTGAATCCTTTTTTAAAACCCAAAAAATAGGATGCTATCAGGGTAGCTACAGTAAGTGCCATAAACGGGTGGCCGATAAACTGAGCCATGCCCACCAGAAAATGATCTCCATCCAAATAGCCCAGCCCTACAAACATGCCACTAGTGGTGGCCAGCAGGATAAGCAATAGCGGCAGCGTAATCACGAACGCAATCATGTAAAAATCACTCTTTCGGGGCGTTTCTGTATCTGCTTTGAATTCAATGTGAGATGGAACCGGGACAAAAATTTCTTTGGAAATGTACCGGCCGAAAATGGGTCCGGCGATAATGGAACATGGCAAGCCGATGACCGCACCGAAAATGATCATCCAACCCAGATTGGCATTGATAATCTCAGCTACCGCTACCGGGCCGGGAGTAGGCGGAATAAAGGCATGGGTAACAGCCATCCCCGCGAGCAAAGGAATGGCGTAATGTAACATGGAAAGCCCTGATTTCTTGGTTAGGGCATAAATCAGTGGTATTAAGATGATAAAACCCACGTCCAAAAACACCGGTATAGACACGATAAATCCTGTCAGCATGAGTGCCCATGTTGTCCTTTTTTCGCCAAACCCTTTGATGATAAAGTGAGCCAAGGTTTGCGCCCCACCTGACACCTCTAACAATTTGCCCAAAATCGCACCCAGACCTACCACGATGGTAATGAAGCCCAAAATATCACCCATCCCTTTTTGAAGGTTGGCGATGAGATCCATAAAGGGCATCCCGGAAGCCAACCCCACAAAGGTACTGGCCAGTAAGAGCGATATGAAAGCATGTACTTTTAGCTTCATCACCAATACCAATAACAATAATATCGACAGGGTGGTGATGATAAAAAGATAGATTGTTTGATCCATGGGTATTTTTGGGTTTCTCAGATTGCCGATCGGATACGTTAGAGGGTGCTTTTGTTATACATCCTGACAAAATTAGACATTAACTTCTCCAAACCTTTCCAATCCTTTGCCTGAACCAATGCCTTCGGAACCAAGCCACCGCCTAGCCCTACTCCGGCAGCTCCTGCTTTGAAAAAATCCCCTAGATTTTCCAACGTCACGCCCCCAGTGGGCATCAATTTAATTTCATTTAGGGGCGCCAAAACGTCTTTGATATACCCAGGACCCAAATCATTGGCAGGAAAAACCTTTACCATGGTCGCCCCCATCTGCCAAGACCGATAAATCTCAGTAGGGGTAAAGGCACCTGGAAAAATGGGGATTTTATGGATAACACAGTAATTGATCACATCCTCATCTGAGATCGGCATGACGATAAACTGTGCGCCCGCATCCAACGCTTGATGCATCTCGGTGAGTGTACAAACAGTTCCTGCACCAATATTCAATTTATCTCCGAATTTATCGACCATCTCTCGGATGGCCCGTAGGGCATCCGGTGTATTGATGGTGATCTCCATGGTGGATATCCCCGCCTTAATCATGCATTTGGCAATTTCATCCAAGGCCTCGGGGGGCATATTACGCAAAATACCCACTAGAGGCATTTTATTAAAAGCTTCCCAAGAAAATGCTTCTTTCATGGTTTAAATTTTGATTGAAAATCTTGTATTGACCGGAAACCACGGATATTTCTACCATCTCCTTAGAAACTGTGACAGCCGGAATTTCCAGTGTTTCAAATGCCACCTGATACGGGTGAAAAACACTAGAGGTACCACACAGGTACAGGGGCAAACGATTGTCTTTACCTAAATTTTTCAACTCACTGCCTATCAAGACACCGCTTAAATAATGGTAGTTTTGCGATGGCGAATAGGTATGAAACAATTCCTGCGTACGAACTTTGAATAGCGTGGACAACAAGGGATCCCTGTATCCGCGGTGAACTCCTTCGCGAAAAGCAGCTACGTGGTCTGAAGAAGAAAGATCAGCGTTCGCAGAAATGCTATTTTTTAAGATGCTTTGGGTTCCTATTACTTCAAACATCTCGCCGGTCATGTAGGTCGTGAAATCCACCACATACCCTTCACGAACTGAGATATGCTTGGAGTGGGTTCCAGGAAAAACAAATAACCCGTCACCCTCGAAAGTTTTGTTGTCTTGAATGATCCCAATAAGCTGGGTCTCCTCTCCTCTCATGACATCTTGCTCACTTTTCAGCCCGGAAAGCAAGATCAGTGAGTTTGGAAAGGAGTCCGTGACTCCAATGAAGTCCATGTTTAGGTCCCTTCCGGAAACATGAAAAGGAATGGGCGTAAATGCCAACTCCCGCAGGCCAATACTGGAGGATGCCATCCCCGAGCAGATAATCATCAGGCCCGACAGATCACCACCAAATGCCTCTTGAAGGGATAAGACTCCTTTAGCGAGGGTTTCCTTAAAGAATTTCTCCCGTGTATAACCGCTCGCCGCAGCGGAATCTAAAAACATCCGGTTTACCCTAGACACCCCCATTTCACTGGAAACCTCCGCAAGTACCTTAAGGTCGGCAGTATCCACCAACTTCAATCTAAAGGACGTCGTTCCCCAGTCACAACTGATAAACCTCACCATATGAATCCTTTTGCATCCACGACTACTATTTGCTTATGATATGCTTTTTTAGGCAATTCACTCAAACGCTATCCCCACGAACTCCATGGATTATTTTGGAAGGAAAAAACCATCCAAAAATTAAATATAGAAATAATAGCTTGGTTATAAGAACGGGGTTCATCAAAAAATAAAAAAAATCCGTCGTCTCATGCGCTGAGGCGACGGATAACGGGATTAAAGAGCGGCTAGGAACGTACCTAAAGCAGCCTCTAATCATCCTAAGGAACCTGCGGTCTCTCCCCCCATGTAAGGATCGGTGCGAGAAGGACCTCCGAATTCGGCTCTTCCAGCGTATTGCCGGGTAAAGCGTGCGTTCCCTTCACACGAAACGGTAAAATCGTACCACCCATAGCTTTTGGAGGTATCAATGGACACCATATCGGTTTTTCCAGGGGAAAGGGAAACTCGCTTTCCACCCTGCCCATAGGCATTGTCCTTTATGAGCAATTGTACCTTCTCCACACCCTGATTGGTCAAATGAAGTTTTACGTATCCATCTACACTAAATCGGTTGATTCTCTCGTAGGTTACCTGCATACTCAGCCTAGGATCGTTGGCGGAACCGGCAATGAGGCGGTAGAACCCGTTTGGCCCTAATACCTCAATCTCATAGGCTTCCTGTCTAAATTCCTCCAAATCCCAAGTGTACGCAAAACTATCGCCTGCCTTAACCGCAAATGACCATACCGATAGGGGCTCAAAGCCTTGCTCCATTCCGTAATTACGCACATAGGCCTGAAATGGCGCTCCCAATGCCCGCTTACCAAATAGTTTGTCGGAAGCCGAGAACCGTACGGCTACTTCTTTGCGTCGGCTATCCAGCCCGCCATCTACTTCCAATTCATAGGCCAACCCATTAGACGGCTTGGTGCCCGGTTCCTGCTTAGGCAACCAAGGAGACAATTTTGGGTTAACGTTTGCCTGCTGGATTTCGACCGAACTCAATGCCTTAAAATTGTCCGGAATGTTTTTAAAACTTGCGTTATAGATAGATTTAACGTGATGCTCTCTATTGACCGGATCAGGCAGATCAAATTTCTCCCCATCATAGGGCCGGAAGACGGAGGTCAGGTCTCCACATACGGACCTGCGCCATTCGCTGATATTGGTTTCTTTTATCGTTTTTCCAGTTCTTTTTGACAGAATCACCTCCATTAATTGGATTACCGACGTGATGTCGCAGACTTCGGAGTTAACCCAACCACCACGGGACCAAGGGGAAGCCACCACGAGCGGAACCCGATATCCCAAGCCAACCGGGCTCTCTCTCGCATTCTCCGGCTTCATTCCAGGGGTTTCCAATTCCTGTTGAAGCGTCACATACTCGCCTGTCGCATCCAATCCATCGGACATCTTACCGCTTTTAGGAACTCCGGGTTTAGGCGGCACAAACGGAGGGATATGATCAAAATACCCGTCATTTTCATCGTAATTGAGGATGAATATCGTCTTCTTCCAAACCTCCGGATCTTGGGTAAGGATATCCAAGGCCTCGGAAACATACCATGCCCCGTACCAAGGCGCACTAGGGTGATCTGAAAATTTCTGAGGAGCTACCAACCAAGAGACCGTCGGTAGCGTCCCTGAGGCTACATCTTTGCGGAATTCGTGAAAAATATCTCCCTTTGGAATCTTCACCTCACGGGTTTCCCCATTATCCTGGTAAGTGAGCGCTTCAGTGGAATGATAATCGGGGTCGGCCGTGTTCACCGTAAAGGCACGCCGATGCAGGGATTTCTCCCGCTCGGACAGCTTATCAAAATTCTCGGGATTCCAGGTTTTTAAGGTTTCCAACACCAGATTCAGCTGCTGCTTTTTCTCGACAAGCTCCTTTTCCAGTTCTATGCGACTGCTGCCCTGCCCCTCCTGAAGCTTGCGCTCAGTGGCTTGTATTTGTGATGGCAGTTCCCTTTCCATTTTCTTGAGAAAAGCATAATGACCTGGCGTAAAACGCACTTTGAACTGGGAAAACCATTCCAGGTTGTTATCGGTAAAATTGGCCAAAAGGGACTCATCTTCTCCAGTGAGCTCTGTTTTTAGGCTCACTTCATTTTGGTAGACTTTCCAAGATATCCCATGGTCTTCCAATCGCTCTGGGAAAGTATTCCAATTTACTTCTTTGGAATATCCAATATCTGAATTCCGTACCTTCGGTTTGTCTCCTGGCGCACCGTGGGTTTTACCGGTCCAATGGTAGTTTCTGTTCGTTGTCGTACCGGTAAGCGAGGAACAGAAATGCTGGTCGCATACCGTAAATGCATCGGCAAAGGCATAGTAGAATGGAATATCCTCTCTCTCGTAAAAGCCCATGGTCATGGGAACATGGGCAAATTCCTTTCTACCTGACCGCTTGGCTTCGATCCATCCATCATATTTGCCTTCATTTCGAGCATCAACCTGATTTTCCCAGGAATGAGGTATGTCCTTCATCCAGGTGGCTTTAGTGTCCTTCATGTTAAACCGAAACGGCGCAAAGGTATTCCCCTGCTTATCACTCTGCAGCCAAACCAAATTTTGATTGGGCAGGCGGATTGCACGGGGATCATTAAACCCTCTTACACCCTTCAATTTACCAAAGCAGTGATCAAAGGACCGGTTTTCCTGCATAAGCACCACAATATGCTCAGCATCCATAAACGTGGAGCCCTTCTCGGGATTGATGGCCATGGCTTTTTGGATAGAAGCCGGAAAGGAAGACCATAAACTTGCGCCTCCAGTAAATACTGCTGCCTTCTTGAGAAAATCCCTTCGTGTGTCTTTCATACTTTTCAATTTTTTTCCCGCCCCATCGGAAATTTATTTCTAGCTAACAATTGCCTCATCTAACTACAAAGGCAATTGTCATATGGCGAGAGCTCGCTTTTCCGCATCTCCGTTCCTTGCCCAAAACCACTACGCTAGGTGCATTTTTGACGGAATGCAAGTACTAAAATAGTTATAACTTAAAGGTACGGTGACCAATTCGGTACATCAAAACCGCTTATGTAAGAGAGGTCCCGAGCACGTAACTCAGGACCTTTCCTAGGGTAATTTGCTATTCAGCAGCATCCCACCAAACCCGGGTGGTGATGACATCGGCCCCCTGACGGCCTACAGCCTCTTGATAATTGTCACGATTGAGTGCCTGAACACCGGTTGGGTACATAAACCTTCTAGGTACGGTATCGAAGAATGCCGCCGGACCCGGACTGATTGCCGGAATTCCAGTCCTTCGCCAATCATACCAACCTTCCATTCCCTGGAAGAAAAGAGACAACCACTTTTGGGTGCCTATTTTCACCAATTTTTCTTGCTGAGACCCAGAATACGCTACCTCTGCTTGCTGGTAGTATGCAGGGCCCGGCTGCGTCACATCGGCAATGGGAGTAAGGTTGGCTACTCTCAGCCTGGCTTCGTAATAGTCAAATGAAGCGCGAATCCCGTTTAAGTAATAGGTCTCAGCATCTCCGGTGGTAATATACCCTCTTTCTCTTGCCTCTGCCAAAATGAATTGCACCTCGGAATAACTCATTAACATGGTCTGAAACCCAGTAGGTGAGGCAAAAGGAGAACATTGCAAACAGGAGAAAAGCATGCCTACATTTGAGATGAAATTTGACCCTCCCTTATTAGGATCTCCGGTTGGGGAGTACCCGTAGGCATCTTCATCAGCAAGTCCATTTGGAACACCCGCGTAATCTTCTGGCTCTCCGACCAAACCTGCGCCAGAGTCTGTAGTAGGCTGCGCATACACAAACAGCCGCGGGTCATTGTAATCCTTCAACACACGCTCCATGGTGGTACTCAATCGGTATTCGTCAAATGAACCGGAGCGGGTTGTAAACAGATAATGTTGGTTGGGCACATCGGGAAGGTGTTGGAGTGCCGCATTGTCATCGTTGCTCGCAATGATGGGACTGCCGCTTGGATCATTCACGATTGCTTGCATAGCGGATGAGGGATCTATCCGCTTGGACAATCTCATCAACGCTCTTAGCCGAAGGGAATTGGCCAGCTTTCGCCATTTGGAGACGTTCCCTCCAAATAGAATATCACCATCCATTGCTCCAGAGGAAGATCCGAGAAGTTGGTTGGCACGGGCCAAATCACTCAAAATTCCTTGGTAAATCACTTCTTGTCTGTCAAATTTCGGGTAATTGATTTCCTCTTTTGCCCGGGTGGCTTCGGTATATGGAAGATCTCCATAGGCATCTGTCATAAATGCATACATCATAGACTTCAATACCAGCGCAACCCCTACGTAATTGGTCTGACCAGAAGCCTCACTCAGGGTAATGACGTTGTTTACGTCTCTCATGGCATTGTAAAATACACTGTATGGATTGCCTTGCGGACCCCAATTGTAGCGGTCTTCGTTGGTAAATTGGATCTTTGCGGAATATTGTACCACCACATTTCCCAATCCCCAGGACTTGCCCACAATTTCATTACTGGCTACCCGAATGATATGGGGAAGCAACAGTGCCGGAGAAACCACTTCCGGGTTGTTTGGATTCCGGTTTACTTCTTCGAAGTCCTGATCACATCCTGTCGAAAACAATAGGACAGATGCGGTCAGCATACACGTTATCTTTGATAGTATTTTCATGATTTTGAATGTTCAGAGGTTAAAACTTGAGGTTCAGATTAAACCCTATGCTTCTGGTTGAAGGAAATGCCATATCTTCCACACCGGGAATGAGCGTTCCCCCAGACATCGCCATGGTCTCTGGATCAAAGTGCGGGTTTTCGGTCCATAAAAACAGGTTTCTGCCCACCAACGAGAGTCTCGCTTCTTGGAAGGGAAGTCGACCCATAGCTGCCGCAGGGATATTCACACCCAAGGTTACTTCGCGGAGTTTGACGAATGAGGCATCGTACATGGCTGCTTCTACATTGCTTCGCTCGTAGTAGCGGTTATGCCAGTCTCTGGAGCTGATTTTTCGATCGTTCGGGATAAATGAACCGTCCGCTGTTCGAATAACACCGGGGCTGATGATGCCATTTCCCTCTTGGGTCAGGTCGTAACCGTTTTCCCTTCCCAAAAGTGTTTCTGCCAACTGACCAGCGGTAGAACCAATGGTTTTAGTACGTGATACCACGATCCCTCCGTAGCGAATATCAAATAAGAAGCCAAGGTAAAAACGCTTATAATTTAACGTATTCTGAATACCAAGCATCCAATCGGGGTTGTAGTTGCCCCATAGCTTTACGGCAGCCCCCGTAAGCGGCGTACCGCTTGTGTTATGGATTATTTGTCCAAAATATGGGCTATTGGGATCTTCTACCCGCTCAAATCCCCTGCCGTAAATATTGCCCATGCGCTCTCCTACACGGGCCTGAATATTGGCACCGTTTCTCCCAACCATCGAATAGATATCCAACCCTTCAGTCAATTCAAGTACACGGCTTCGGTTTCTGGTAAAGTTTGCCGAAACATTCCAGGTGATTCCATTTGCCTTCTGAATGGGAGTACCGTTTACCATGACCTCTAGGCCATTGTTTTGGATCTCCCCGGCATTGATGATCCTGCTGGCATATCCGGTAGAAATATCCAGTTCAATCGGAATGATCTGATTACGGGTACGGTTATCATAGTATGTCACATCCAGCCCTAATCTCCCTTTTAAAAAGCGGATATCGGTACCGACCTCGTAGGAGGCTGTACGCTCCGGCTTTAGGTTTGCATTGGTGAGGCGGTTGGATTCGGATTTGACCTGTGTAGATCCCCAGGCAACCTCGGGGTTAAACACATTGGTGAGGCTGTAGGGGTCGGTGTCATTACCCACCTCGGCAAAAGCACCCCGCAGTTTGAAGAAGGAAAATGCAGCAGGCATCTCGATCATATCTGACACTACTGCACTCATCGTAACGGAAGGATAGAAATAGCTATTGCTGTTCACTGGCAGCGTACTTGACCAGTCGTTTCTTCCCGTCACATCCAAAAACAATACGTTTTTATATCCAATCTGTCCAAATCCATAAAGGGAGTTGATGCGCTTCTCAGAACGGAATTGGTTGACTTGCAGGTTAACTGCCGTATTGGTAAAGTTGTAGATATTCGGAATCAACAACTGAGGAGCCACCGTTTGTTGAAACCGATTTTCCTGAACCATTTGGTTGCCTCCCAATGAGACGGTATAGGTCCAATTGGATTTGCCAGTTTCGGAGTACGTCAGCAAGAAATCAGAGTTTCGCTCGCTAAAATAAACCATGTCTTCGCGGTAAGCCCCCCTAGGGAATCGTTGCGTACTGAACGCCCTTCGTCTGTCCCGTAGGTCATTGAACAAATCCAAACCGGTTCGCACCATCAAACTGAGCTTATCGGTAAACTGATAATTTGCCATCACGTTTCCAAATACCCGATCCTTGCTTTGCCCGTTGGTATTTTCATATACCGTAAAATAAGGGTTGTCGTGGTAATTGTAATTGTAATTAAACTGCTGCACACCCTCCAATCCCGGCATCCAGTAATCCCGTAGACTTCTAGTGTTTACCTGTCGTCCATACCATATCCATAGATACATCAAACTTTCGGTTCCGTAGCTGATACTTGGACGGTTGCTACTGAGGGAGTTCTGGTAATTTATGGCCGTATTGAGCGTCAGCTTGTCTGTAATTTGCGTCATCCCGTTCATTGCGATGGTATTTCGCCTCAGATCCGTATTGGGCACAATGCCCGTTTGATCCAGGTTAGTCCAAGAAAAACGGAAATTTGATTTATCGCTTCCCGCAGCTATTGCCACGTTGTTGGATAAGGTGACGCCTGTTTGGAAGAAATCGTTGATATTATTAGGCTGGGCTACCCATGGAGTTGGATTGATGGTGCTTCCGGCAGGCGCATTCAAATCCCCTCCGCGGAATCCGGCCGCGTTTCTGGGCGAATCAAACTGAGGAATGGAAAGCCCTTCGTCCATGGCAGGACCCCAGCTTTCATCCACACCATCAGCAAGGCCTCCCCCGCGTCCATTGACAAAGGAGAACAGCCCATTGTTTCCCTGGCCGTATTTATTCTGCCACTGGGGCATCGAAAGCGGGGATTCAAAGGTTGTGTTGGAATTGATGGTGATTCCCAGACCCTTCTTGTTCTTTCCGGATTTGGTCGTAATCAAGATCGCTCCATTGGCAGCCCTAGAACCATACAACGCAGCCGCCGCTGGCCCTTTTAGGACCGAAACCGAGGCGATATCGTCCGGATTGATTTCCCCGGCAGCATTTCCATAATCTACCTCCAGGGTTCCGGATCCCGATGCTCCCACTATGCTGTTGCTTATAGGAACCCCGTCTACTACAAACAGCGGCTGGTTCGCATTGATGTTCAAAGAGGACTCTCCCCGAATGGTTACCCGAGCAGATCCTCCTATGCCACTGGAGGAATTGGTCACTTGCACACCGGCTACCCGGCCACTCAGTGAATTGACCACATTGGTCTCCCTAGCCTCTGTAAATCGGTCACCGTCCACCGCCTGCACAGAATACCCCAATGCCTTGGTTTCCCGTTCCACACCGAGTGCGGTGACCACTACCTCATTTAGATCTTCCGAGGAAAACTCCAACGAGACGTTGATTTGGCTTTGGTTGCCGACAGTAATTTCCTGTGTGGAAAACCCGATATAAGAAATCACCAACACGGCATCGGAACCCGGAACCTCCAGCTCATAATTTCCATCTAAATTGGAGACCGTACCTCGCGTGGTGCCCTTTATCAGCACCGAAGCTCCTAAAACCGGATCTCCGGAACTGCTTTCCGTGATTTTGCCGCTAACCATACGGCTTTGTGCATACAGGTCAACATTGGCTATGAGCGTAAAAAACAACCCCAACAGGAAAATCCTGCATAGGAAGTCAATGGGCTTTTTACCCTCTTTGTGTAATACATGTTTCATAGTAAGTGGGTTGATATAGAATGATAAATGGTATGAAATAAGGTTAAACAGGCTAGGATTGAGATGAGTGGAAAGTGTGAAACTCCAAAATAGGAACCTGGAGGACTAGGCAAGAAAAGCCGATAAAAATAAGCCCCAAAAAAGCTACCAAGGCAGCATTTCAAGTAAATCATCACTCGCAACTCACGGTATAAATGTAGGGATTTTTTTGGTTTAGCAAAAGATCAAGCATATACTGTTGAATATTTTTAGAACAATATTATTTCGTGTTCGAACTACACAACAAAGTTGGAAAAAGAAAGACGATACCCGAACGATTTGGGATTATGAAAAAGTAAAACTTGTTATCAAAAAAGTAATGATTTAATAAAAGAGGGTGGGCTCCGAAAAGAACCCACCCCTTTATTTATCAATCTCTGAGGTGATAGGCCTTTGGCTGGACAAAAGCCCTGATACCCTGGTAGGATAGCGTGGATCCTAACCCGGAGTTTTTTCTTCCTGACCACGGTACATTGGGGCTTACCCTGTCGCAACAATTCCAATATGCCGTACCCACCGGAAGCTGCTTTAACAGCGCCAATGCCCGATCTTTATCTGTACCAAACACTGCAGCGGTCAGCCCATAAGGCGTATCCATCATAAGGTTCAGCGCTTCATCGTCGTTACCCACTTTTTGAATTCCGATGATTGGTCCAAAGGACTCTTCTTTCATCACGTCCATGTCATGAGTTACCGAAGTCAATACCGTAGGGGTAAAATAATAACCCGGACCTTCCGGTGAAAAGCCTCCATGTTTTAACTCCGCACCTTTCAATAGTGCATCCTGAACCTGATCCAATAGAACCTGCTGCTGAGGCTTGCGTGTGAGAGGCCCTATAAAGGTGGTTTTATCCATCGGATCACCAATTTTATAAGCCTTTACCTCTTCGACAAAATATTCGACAAACTGATCGTAAATCCCCGCTTGCACATAGATGCGCTCCACGGCACAACAACTCTGGCCGTTGTTATAAAATGCACCTTCTGCAGCATTAATGGCAGCCTGTTTTATATCGGCTACATCATCCATGACATACAGGGGATCCTTTCCTCCCAACTCCAATTGCATCGGCACCAATTTGGGCGCAACTTGGGTGGCGATGTACCTCCCCGTCGCATAAGATCCGGTAAAGAAATAGCCATCTAAATCTGCATCTAGGAGCATTTGCCCTACCTCTCCCGTTCCGATCACGCACTCAAAGGCATTCGCGGGAATGCCAGCCTTCCAAAGCAGCTCCCGAAATTTTAACCCCGTCAGGGATGCAAATTCCGAGGGTTTGTAGATTACGGCATTTCCCGCCACCAACGCATACAAAAACACGTTATAGCCTACATTATAAGGAAAATTCCATGCTGAAATATTGGCCACCACACCCAAGGGCTCATAGGCAATGTGCTCTTTGGTAGCTCCTTCGTCAACCATCACCTCTTCAACCAACCATTTTTTGGCATTTGCTTTTAAATGTACCAAGCGGTTATTGGCTCCCTTTATTTCATTGATCGACTGTTGTAACGGCTTACCGGTCTCTTGGGTCAAAATAACCGCAAGGTTGTCGATCTCATCGGACACCAACTCTCCAAACCGCAATATGGCCGCTAACCGCTCCTCTACCGGCACGTCCGCCCAAAGCCCCTGACCTTTTCGCAATTTTTCAATTTTTGACTGTACCTGCTCCCTGGTGTCCGCAGGTATTTCGGTGATTACGGCTCCATTGGCCGGATTAATGACTTGCATGCATTTCTTCTTTGATGTGAGATAAAAACAGTTCAATAATTTTAGACGAATCAAGCGTCCCGTCCTCTTTGCCATAGGAAAACTCCGGATGCCATTGGACACCCATAACTTTTCCGGGAGCTGCCTTTGTGTACCCAACTGCTTCAATAATCCCGTCCTCGAGGCTATTGGCCAAAACTTCCAGGTGATTTCCCAGATCCTTGACTCCCTGATGATGCACGGAGTTTACCAGGCAGTCAGAAACAGGATTGTATAGATTGGAGAGCAGCCTCTCGGGCACCAGAGTAACTTGATGCTTGAGGCTGTCATACGCTTCGGCGTCCCGGTGAAGAATGGCATCGGGCCGTTGGGTAGCAATATCCTGATAGAGCGTACCTCCTAAAAAGACGTTCAATAGCTGAAATCCCCTACAAATGGCCAACACCGGCTTTTCCTTTTTAAAAGCGAATTCCATCAATTTCAACTCATAGGCATCCCTCACCGGATCGCCCAGCCACCTACCAGCAACGATAGGTTCTTCACCGTAGGTGGCTGGAGAAAGATCTGTTCCGCCTTGGAACAAGAACCCATCCATTTCCTCTAATATCGGAAACAAAAAGCGGTCCTCCACTGCGGGAATAAGAACGGGCAACACGCCCTCTTGGCACACAAACTTCGCCATATCCTGCTCCAGGTAGTTCAATGTCTTTGGCCCAAATACCACCCTGCCCGGGTCAGGATACATCAAACAAGCGCTGATCCCTATCTTTATCATAGCGCTTCCATGTACAATTTTTTAAAATCCTCCCTCGAAACTGGCTTGGGATTGTTTGGATGACAGAAGTCTGCAAATGCCAAATCTGCCAAGGTTTCAATATGCCCATCTTCCACGCCAATGTCAGAAAGTCTAATGGGGAGGTTCAAGGCTTGATTCAGGTCAAATAGGTAGTCTACGAATTTATCCCCTGCTTTTGGCCCAAGTCCCATCATATAAGCCATTTGGTCAAACTGCTCCTCGAAGCCTGCATAATTATACCTCATGCCAAATGGAAGATTGACTGCATTTGCAAGGCCGTGGTGAGTATCCAATAAACTAGAGAGCGGGTGTGCAAGGCTGTGGACTACCCCCAGGCCTTTTTGGAACGCCACCGCTCCCATCATCGATGCCATGAGCATTTTTGCCCTTGACTCCAAATCAGAACGATGAGTAGCGTCCACGATAGACTCGCTGATGAGCTTCATGCCTTCCAGTGCGATACCACTGCAAAGCGGTTGAAAATTCTTTGCCAAAAAAGCCTCTAAATTGTGGGTAAGGGCGTCCATTCCGGTGGCTGCGGTCACGAAAGGAGGAAGGTCCATTGTCAAAACAGGATCCGCAAAGACCATCTTAGCCATTAGGCTGGGGGCAAACAAAATTCGCTTTTTCTTCGTGTCGTCCTCAGCGATGATGGCACTACGGCCCACTTCGCTTCCTGTGCCCGATGTGGTGGGTACGGTGACTAAATGTGGAATGGCCTCGGTCACGTATTTATCACCACCTATCAAATCATCGTAGTCAAAGAGGTCCCTGTGGTGGTTTATACTGAGTGCAATCGCCCTGGCCACGTCGAGGGGTACACCCCCTCCTACCCCTATGATCGAATCCCTGCCGGTACTTCCATAGAAATCCTTTCCTTTAAGGACGTCTGATTTAACGGGATTTTTATGCATATCTGCATAGACCTCTACGGAAAGCCCTGCAAGCGTTAGTGATTTTACGATTTCTTTGAAGAAAGTAAGTTCTTTCACCAGGGGATCTGTTACCAATAGTGGATGTTGTAAGCCTTGCGCCTTTAGGTAGGCTGGAAGCTCGTCGATCACACCGGCGCCAAACCGGATGGAGGTTGGAAAATTTAGCGAATATCTGCTCGTTACGTCCATTTTTTACGATTGATTTGAGGATTAATGGGCATTGCCCAAAGGAGTGTAATAGTAATTAATAATTACCGTTTTTCTACTTAATGGACTAGGGATTTTTAAGGAATATTGCCGAAAAAAAAAATAAAAAAAGCCTCCCCGAAGACCGGAAAGGCTAATTTAATGAAATATCGCATTATGCGGCATTACGTGCGGCATTGATGATGCCAAACATGGTTCGCAAAATCAGCTTTTGAAGCGCCGGATCATCAATCCCCTCTTCCAACATCCTTTGTATTCCATATTGCTGTATGGTGATGAGAGGCAACACGATCTTTTCACGAATGCCTATAGATTCCCTGCTTAATTTGCTATCTTCCAGCAATTCTTCCATTTCAGAGACCCGCAGTATGTTTTTCAGCGATCGCTGGTACTCCTCAAAAAGGATATTCCAAAAGCCACCGTAGGTAGGACTATCCCCCAGGTAAGCAGTGGCCGGATAGAATGATTTAGCCAATGATTGCATGGAGTTTCCTAAAAGAGACCTAAAAAACAGGCTTTCCTTGTACAATTTCCGAACCTGGTCGAGTTTTCCGCGCTTTTCCATTTCTTCGATGGAACGCCCTACCCCAAAAAACCCGGGGATGTTTTGCTTCATCTGTGCCCATGCTCCTACAAAAGGAATGGCGCGCAGGTCTTCAAACTTCATTCCTCCGCCTTTGCTCCTTTTTACCGGTCGGGAACCGATGTTTGTCATGCCAAAAAACTTAAGCGGCGTCACGTGTTCCAAATAGCTTACAAACTGCGGATGGCCTTTCAAGTCTTTGTACGCCTCGTAACTGTATCCGGCCATTTCCTCTATCAGCTCCTTTTGTTCTTGGGTAAGGCTGTTTTCGGAACTTGGGTAAAGGTGACTCTCCAACCCTGCACTTAAAAGTTGCTCCAAGTTGTAAGTGCAGCTTACCTGCTTTCCGTAGTTGGAAGAGATGGTTTGCCCCTGAATGGTCAACTGGATTTCCTTATTTTCCACGTTCGGCCCCAGTGACGCATAAAAATTATGCGTGTTCCCTCCACCCCTTGCCGGTGGTCCACCTCGTCCGTCAAAGAACACCAAATCAATGCCTTTTTCTCTGGCCGCAAGTGTGAGCGCTTCCTTGGCCATCAGTATGGACCAATTGGCTCGAATGTAACCGCCGTCCTTTGTGCCGTCGGAAAAACCCACCATGATGGTTTGTTTGTTATTACGCTGCTTCAGGTGTGCTTGATAACTCGGGTTGCTATACAACTGATCCATGATTGCCGGCGCGGCAGCCAAGTCGTCTATGGTTTCAAAAAGCGGCACGATATCCAAATGGAGGCCATTTTGATTCCCTACCAACAACTTTGCAAGCTGAAAGACCTCCAGCATGTGCTTGGCAGATTGATTATTGGAAATAATGTACCGATGACAGCCCATTGGACCGTTGTTCTTTTGAATGTAGCTTATCACCTGAAAGCTACTGATCATCTCCTTATGAAAGTCGTCTTCCAACTCCTCCTTGGCGGGCAATTGATCAAAACTCTGTACTTTGGCTATCTGCTCGTTCTCAGAGGCAGCAAGGAAAGCTTCTACTGCTTTTTCACCCTCTGTACTTCGAATAATCCCTTCCCAGAGGTCATCGTGCTTACGACTATCCTGCCGTACATCCATGCTGGCAAAATGAAATCCAAATACCCGGACCTTAAAGATAAATGCATCCAAAATATCCAAGAATAATCCGTCATGATGTTGAATGATTCCCTTCCGGGCTTCATGCAGAAGGCTCAACAGTTCATCTTTGGACTTAAAGCGCTTATCGCCTCCAAAAAGTGAGTCGTAAATACCCTTTTCAGCCTGGATCAAGTAGGGCTCTACATGGTGAAAAGTCAACCTTCTACGAACCTTACGGATGTCTCTGTAATAACACTTTAGGATGGAATTCTGTAGCTTATCTGCAACCTTCATGGTAATGTCATGGGTGACATAGGGGTTTCCATCCCGATCGCCTCCGGGCCAGAAACCTACTTTGAGCAGGTTTGGATTTTCCCAATCGTGTACCGCAATATCCAAACGCCGGAGCATCCGGATCAATACATCGGTGATACTAGGATAAAAAACATTTTCCAAAAACCAACATAAACTGACCGCCTCATCATAGGGAGAAGGCTTTTCCTTATTGATAAAGCCGGTTTTCCCCAACTGCTGCAAAAGCATGTTGATCATACCTAAATCGTTGGCACGAATGGCCGCTTCCAAATCAGTAATAATGGCCAATACGTTGCCGGGATAAAACTGCGTAGGGTGGGCTGTAAGTGTCAGTCTGACTGAAAACGTCTTGAGTTTCTCTATCAAATCGGCCTTTTTATGATCATTTTCAGCACGAGCGATCAAGGCGGTCATCGTACCCTTACCCTTCAAATCGTTTATTTTCTCAAATGCCGCATCTTCTATAGAGTCAAAAAGCACCACCTGCCGCTCAATATACTGCACCATTTTGAACAATAAATCGTGCCGCTCCTTGTCAGACTTGTCTGACAGCAGTTCATCAAAAAAACGGTGAATAATTTCCTTGGGAGTCTTGTTCTTTTCGAATCCGGATTGACAGATACTCGTCAGAATCGGCAAAAGCGTGCCGGTCCGATAAATATTATCAAACGGCAAATCCAAAAAAAGACTGTTGTATATCGTAAAACGCTTGGCGACTTCCGTCTCGTATGCATTTGACATCGTACTATTGGGTTTGGTTTGAAATACAAATTATTCAAAAATGGGCATTTTTTCGATCCAAACATATTTTCATAGACACAAATTTGAAGGGCACAAAAAAATATCGGCCTACCCGGTTAAAAATCAGTTCATTATTTGAACAGCACCCCATCAGACTTCAATTACATTGGCCCCATCATCCGACCAATTGAATTATTTTTGTATTTTTAGCCTCTTTAAACCAACCATCTAAACAAATCAGCATGCTGCTAGTGGTGTTTTCTGGGTTTATCATGGCCTTCTTTATGCCATTTATCCTCAAACTCTTGAGGGGCAAAAGCTCAGCTTGGATTTCCCTGTTTCCGTTTACCTTGTTCAGTTTTTTTATCAGCTATTTACCCAGTGTGAATGCCGGTGAGATCTTAAAATCCCACTTGGAATGGGTACCAAGCCTAGGGGTAGGCTTGGATTTCTACTTGGACGGCCTGTCACTGCTTTTCTCCCTTTTAATTACCGGAATAGGAACTTTAGTCTTTCTGTATACTTCCTCCTATTTAAAAGGACACGTCTATTTGGACAGGTTTTACGCCTATTTATCCTTGTTTATGGGCTCCATGCTTGGGGTGGTTTTGGCAGACAACGTAATCACCCTGTTTGTATTCTGGGAACTCACCAGCATCAGTTCTTTCTTTCTGATCGGTTTTAACAACGAAAGTGACGCAAGCAGAAAGTCTGCATTAACAGCGCTAACCATCACCGGAATGGGAGGCCTTTTCCTGCTAGCTGGCATGGTCGCTATTGGATACATTAGCGGTGAATATCAGATTTCGGAGCTTGCCTCCATGCGACCTGAAATTCAAGGTAGTGACTGGTATTTACTGATTTTAGTGCTCATTTTCTTAGGAGCATTCACCAAATCAGCCCAATTCCCCTTCCATTTTTGGCTTCCCGGTGCGATGAAAGCGCCTACACCGGTATCCACCTACTTGCATTCCGCCACAATGGTAAAGGCAGGGATCTACGTTTTGGCACGCTTCACGCCAGTTCTGGGAGGGGATACTAGTTGGAATAGCACGCTGATTATCGTCGGTGGTATTACGATGGTATATGCTGCCATTCATGCCCTTTTTCGTTTGGATCTAAAGGGGATTTTGGCTTACTCTACTATCTCTGCCCTGGGCATCTTGGTGTTCTTGATCGGAATTGGTACCGAGGAAGCCCTATTGGCGGCTGGCGTATTCATCTTGGTGCATGCCCTATACAAGGCGACATTATTCTTGGTAACGGGCATTATAGACCACGAAACGGGTACCCGTGATATTTCCAGACTCTCCGGGCTAAACCGGGTGATGAAACCGGTAGCTATCGCCGCACTCCTGGCAGCCCTTTCCAATGCTGGAATTCCCTTGACTTTCGGTTTTATCGGAAAGGACCTAATATATGAAGCCACCCTTCATGCTGGCACAGCTGGACTCGTATTGACGGTGATGGCATTGATCACCAATGCGGCCCTTTTGGTCGCTGGTTTTATGGCAGGAATTCGACCATTTTGGGGAAAACTACCCGCTCCATTCGAAAAATTACACCTACCTCATTGGACCATGTGGTGGCCCCCACTCCTGTTAGGCTCACTTGGGCTGCTATTTGGCCTGCTGCCGGCACTGACAGAACCCCTGATGCAACCGGTGTTCTCTTCACTTACTTCAGAAGCCCCCACCTTTCACTTGAAGATATGGCATGGGTTTAATACCGTACTGCTACTTAGTTTGGGTACACTAGCCTTGGGCCTAGGCCTTTACTTCGTGGTAAAACCTTCAGAGTCCTTGCTGGCAAAGGCTACCCGATTTGAACGGGTGTCCCCACAACGAATTATGACCGGGCTCGCAAATAGTTTCTACTCTTTTTCGGGGAAATGGACCGGCTTTTTTCAAAATGGTTACCTCCGGTACTACCTGATCACCATCTTGAGTTTCCTTACACTACTCCTAGGCTACCGGTTGTTTTTGGGAGTGGAGCTTTACCTGAATACGGCGATGCTGTCCGAAGTCACGCTCTATGAGGCCATCATCGTCATCATTATGGCGGCAGCTATACTTTTCACCGTCTTCTCAAAGTCACGTTTGACAGCCGTGGCTTCTTTGGGCGTGGTAGGATATTGCTTTTGCCTAATCTTCCTTTTTTACTCAGCACCGGATCTGGCGATGACGCAGTTTTCGATAGACACACTGACGGTCATTTTATTTGTATTGGTGCTCTATAACCTCCCCAAATACCTAAAACTCTCCGAAACGAGAGACCGCATCCGGGATGGCATCCTTGCACTTGCATTTGGAGCGCTTATAAGTATACTCACGCTGGAAGTACTCAACGAGACAGTGGATAAAGACATTTCCACTTATTATGCGGAAAACGCCTATATCTTAGGAAAGGGAAAAAACGTGGTCAATGTGATCCTAGTAGACTTTAGAGGATTTGATACCATGGTCGAGATCACCGTATTGGCAATTGCTGCGCTGGGGGTATTTTCACTATTAAAATTACGTTTGAAAAGTATTGAAAAAGAATAGATAGATGAAGACCATTATATTCCGAACGGCATCCAATTACCTGTTGCCCTTGCTGCTGTTATTTGCCGTATTTATTTTACTAAGGGGCCATTACCTTCCAGGTGGAGGGTTTGTGGGAGGTCTAATAGCTTCCATTGCCTTTGTGATACATTCCTTTGCCAACGGACTGGACAAGACCAAAAGCATCATCAAATTTCACCCGGGCTTCCTTATGCCGGTCGGTTTATCTTTGGCATTACTGGCCGGAGCCGCACCATGGTTAGTGGGACAGCCGTTTATGACCGGTCTTTGGTTTGAGGAGCCCACTCCGGTAATTGGGTTGGTCGGTTCCGCCCTGTTTTTTGATACGGGCGTATTTCTAGTGGTCATTGGTGTTACGCTCACGATCATTTTCACCATTTCCGAAGGACTCTGAGATATGGAGATATTGCTGGTGATATTGATCGGTCTATTGTATGCGGCTGGAATCTACATGATTCTTAGAAGAAGTCTTGTAAAATTGATTATTGGACTGATCCTGTTGGGAAACGGTGCCAATATGTTGATTTTTCTCTTGGGGAAAGTGGTGAAAGGTAGTCCACCAATCATTGAAGCCTCGGAAAAAATGTTGGAAGGCCTTTATGCGGATCCACTGCCCCAAGCACTGATTCTGACAGCCATCGTCATCAGCTTTGGCTTGCAATCTTTTGCCATTATTCTGGTAAAACGGGCCTATAAAGTGGTGAAGACCGACGATCTAGATGAAATGAACGCAACCGACGAAGACCTATGAGTAATCCATATATTGTTTTACCGATCATTTTCCAGCTTTTTCTGGCCGTTTTGCTCATGTTTTGTTGGAACCAGAAAAACCTGCAAAAGCTCATCAGTGTGGTGGGTTCGGTCATTGCGTTGGTCATTGCAGGCCACCTTTTTGCAACTGTTTGGAACACCGGCATACAGACCACCCAGGCAGGCGATTGGGTAGCCCCTTTTGGGATAACCTTTGTGGCGGATTCCCTCAGCTCCCTGATGGTATTATTGACCGCCATTGCAGGATTGGGTGTTTCGGTATTTTCCGTCGGCAGTGTACGTAATGCGCGGGTAAGATTCGGCTATTTTGCCATTTTACACTTTCTGCTAATGGGATTAAATGGAGCCTTTTTAGCGGGAGACATCTTTAACCTGTACGTTTGGTTCGAAATCATCATCATTTCTTCATTTGTCTTGATCACACTTGGTGGTGAAAAAGCCCAACTTGAGGGAGCCATCAAGTATGTGACGATGAATCTCCTTGCATCGGTCGTATTTCTTACGGCTATTGCCATCCTGTATGGACTTACTGGAAGCCTGAATATGGCTGACCTTGCCGCCAAGGTAGCGGGCATTGAAAATCGCGGGTTGGTTAATGTCACCGCTGTTCTTTTTTTGGTGGGTTTCGGTATTAAATCGGCCATATTTCCATTGTATTTTTGGCTACCGGCGTCTTACCATACCCCACCTCCTGCCATATCGGCCATTTTTGGCGGTTTGCTAACCAAAGTTGGTGTGTATGCGCTATTGCGGGTTTTTACACTTATTTTTATCCCGGACGAATTTCTGATTACCGTAATAAGCGGCATCGCAGCCCTGACAATTTTATCGGGAGGGATAGGCGCTTTGATCCAAAATAACATCCGAAAGATATTTAGCTATCTAATCATCTGCCATATTGGATTTATGTTGGCAGGCTTGGGAATCTACACAGAGCTAGCTATAGTGGGTGTGGTATTTTACTTGACACATGATATCATCGTAAAAACGAACCTATTTATGGTGAGCGGGATAATCTTTAAAATCAAGGGAACCTATAGCCTGAGATTACTTGGAGACTTTTACAAAGACTATCCCAAGCTCTCGCTTCTAATGGCAGTCCCCTTGTTCTCGCTTGTGGGAATCCCTCCACTATCCGGATTTTGGGCAAAAGTATACCTAATTCAGAGCGGACTATCGACCGGTCAGTTTTTGCTGGTGGGCTTTATTCTGCTTGGAAGCTTGCTCACGTTGATAATCATCGCACAGGTTTGGGCCGGTGCATTCTGGAAAGAAGGAGCCGATCTTCCAAAAAAGAAAGAAATCAAGTATTACGATGAATTACGCCCGATAAAAAGGACCGCAATGATATCTTCTGTGGTATTTCTAAGTGCTGTTTCACTGTTTATAGGGCTTGGGGCGGAATACATTATACAGGTGGCACAGGCAGTCGCTGAGTCGCTGATGAATCCTGAACCATACATACACGCGGTATTAGGTAAAAACTCTTAAATTTAATCCCATGATCAAAACCCGATTTTTGAGTAACCTTCTTCTCTCCTTCATTTGGCTGGCGGTAACGGGTTCCTTTACCTTTCAGAACTTCGTATTTGGGTTTCTGTTGAGTTTTGTGATCATGTGGCTTATCAGCGCTAACCGTAGGGAAGAATCCTATTTCAAACGAGGACCAAAAGTCGTAGGCTTTATTTTCTTCTTTCTTTATGAACTGATCAAAGCCAATATCCAGGTAGCCTATGAGGTTATCACACCGAGTCACCTGATGTCACCAGGTATTATCAAAATACCGCTAACAGCAAAAACCGATTTGGAAATTACCCTGCTGGCCAACCTGATCACCCTGACTCCAGGTACCCTAAGCCTCGATGTGTCGGATGACAGAAAGGTATTGTATGTGCATGCTATGCATGTGAAGGACAGGGATAAATTTATTGATGACATAAAAAACGGCTTTGAAAGAAGGCTGCTGGAAATACTGCGATGACTATTTACGACTACTTATATTACATCATTCTGCCCTGCTTGGCGATTTGCACCGTGATCATCTTTGTGCGATTCCTGAAAGGGCCTTCGCTTTCCGATCGCGTGGTGGCTTTGGACTTGCTATTGACTACCGGGATTGGCATCATGGCCGTATATAGCATCCTGACTGATCAACCTACCTTTTTGGATATTGCGATGATTCTGGCGCTGATCGCCTTCTTAGGTACCGTTGCCTTTTCTTACTACTTGGAAAAACGAGAAAAAAATGAATGAGATCTCCATTTACCTATTGAGTACCACAGGCGCTTTGTTTATTTTCTTAGCTGCCATTGGCGTGGTAAAAATGCCCGATCTATACCTAAGAATATCTGTGACCACCAAAGCGGCAACGCTGGGGATTGGATTGATTTTGGTTGCCGCGGCAATTTATTTTGGAGATACCGCAATCACTTCGAGGGTATTGGCTATTATCCTTTTCATGCTGCTCACCGCTCCGGTGGGAGCCCACATGATTGGCCGTGCATCCTACTTCACAGGCGTTAAACTCTGGACGGATTCTAAATACGACGATTTAGAAGGAAAATACGATCCCCGATCGCATAAGCTTGCCAGCGAAGATAAACCTAAACAATCCGATAAAAAATGAAGCCCTATATCTATATGATCGCCCTGCTGCTGTTAGCAGCCGCCTGCGGCAAATCAACCCAAGAAGAAAATACTTCTGAAACCATGAGCAATACTTATTATTTCCTAGTGGGTTCGTATACGAATGCTCCGGAACATGGCATTTATATCGTCTCCTTCCACCCGGAAGAAGATTCGCTACACATAAATAATGTAGCCTCGGAACCTGAGAATCCTTCTTTCGTTGTTGCCAATCGAAACAATGACAGGGTCTACACCGTGGAAGAAACAGGCGGTGAATCAGGGGGAAAGGTAACTGCGTTTTCTCTGGATGGAGGAAATCTCTCGATACTAAATACCGTTTCTGCCGGTGGTGACGGACCCTGCTACGTTACCTTAGACCCCAGCGAACGATTCGTGGTAGTAGGAAATTACTCGGCCGGAAACTTCTCCGTAATCCCCATAACTGCCGATGGCAGCCTTTCGGAACCGGTACAGACAGTAAACCACCGTGGCAGCAGCGTAAATCCACGGAGGCAAACCAAACCCTACGTTCACTCTGCGGTGTTTCACCCAACCGAAAATCGGGTATTGATTGCGGATTTGGGTACCGACGAAGTGGTTGTATATGATTTTGATGCCACTCAAGCGACCCCCCTGAAAGAATCCCCTGTGTACCGTCTTCGCGTGGAGCCAGGTGCAGGCCCTCGGCATATGGTATTCAACCAACAGGGAGATCGCCTATACCTAATTCATGAGATCACCGCCGCCATAGGTGTTTATGCCTATGAAGAAGGCAAACTAAACCACTTGGAAACACATACATTACTTCGGGAAGATTTTGAAGGAAATGTGGGTGCAGCCGAAGTCCGGATTTCGCCGGATGGCAAATTTCTTTACGCCTCCAATCGCGGAGACGCCAATGAATTAGTTGCTTTTGCCATTGACCAAGCAGGTGGGCTAACCCACGTTCAAACGATCGGTTCAGGCGGATTAACACCTCGAAACTTCCAGCTAACTCCGGACGGAAAGTATTTATTGGCCGCCAATCAAAATAGCAACACCCTGTTGGTATTTGATAGAGATTCCTCCACCGGAAAGATTGCGCCTACTAACATAGCTTTGGAGATTAACAAGCCTGTTTACATAGACTTCTTGGATTAAAACAAGGGAAAAACCGAAATTGGTAATCAACTATCTTTTACTTATTATTGGGTCCTGAAACCCCTGTAGGGAGTTTTGAATTTAGGTACCAATTTCACTATTCATGACTGTATTGAGCGAGTTGACGTATAAAAGTATTCTTAACAGACGGGAGACTGAGAAAGCCATCGACCTGATAAAGACCAGATTTCCTGTAATTCTGGCTGAAAAGCTTAATCTATTTAAGATTTCCTGTCCGCTAGTGATCATGGATGGCACAGGGATCAACGACGACCTAAATGGCATCGAAAGGCCCGTGCGCTTTCCCATAAAAAATCAACAGGACGCATCAGCCGTTGTCGTGCAGTCATTGGCAAAATGGAAGCGCTGGCAACTAGCCGAGTTGGATGTGGACATAGAAGAAGGTGTAATCACCGACATGCGCGCACTTCGTCCTGACGAGGACTACTCGGCCATCCACTCCCTTTATGTGGATCAATGGGATTGGGAAAAAAGGATCACGCTTTCGATGCGTAAGCTTGCCTATTTGAAACAGACGGTAGATGCAATTTACCAGACGTTTTTAGACACAGAGCAGCTATTGTTTCAGGAGTTTCCGGATCTTACTCCACAACTGCCCAAGGAAATCACCTTTATCGAATCTGAAACATTATTAAGGAAATACCCTGGATTAAGTCCCAAACAAAGGGAAGACGCAATTGCCAAAGAAGTAGGTGCTGTGTTCATCATCGGCATAGGAGGCAAACTGAGCAACGGCGAACCCCACGACGGCAGGGCGCCGGACTACGATGACTGGAGTAGTGAAAACGAGGACGGATTCTTAGGCCTAAATGGTGATCTGCTCGTTTGGAATCCAGTCCTGGAACGCTCATTTGAGCTGTCATCTATGGGCATAAGAGTAGACAAACCCACCCTGTTGCGGCAATTGGAAATGACAGGATCCACTGAACGGACAAGATTATTTTTCCATCAGAAACTGATCAACAATGAGTTGCCGGAAAGCATTGGAGGGGGAATTGGCCAATCAAGAACCTGCATGTTCCTACTTCGGAAAATTCACATAGGAGAGGTTCAATGTGGAATATGGCCTGCCGAGGAACAGCGAAAGTGCAAACTTGCAAGTATACACCTGATGTGAGTTTCCGAGAAGGATGGCCTTTCGTTAGATATATTTGGCCAGCAATTCTTTTTCAAAAAATAATTCAAATAAATAGTTTCATTTACAAAAAGAATCCCTACCTTTATCGCAGTTAATACTATCAATTTATATTACTATTATGAACACAGGAAAAGTAAAATTTTTTAACGAATCTAAAGGATTCGGATTTATCATTGACGACGAGTCATCAAAAGAGTACTTTGTGCATGTATCTGGTCTAATCGACGAAATCAGAGAAGACGACGATGTTACTTTCGACCTCAAAGAAGGAAGAAAAGGTCTGAATGCTGTGAATGTGAAAGTGGTTAGCTAATCATATCATTGACAATCAGTTTAAAAAAAGCGGCTTCAAAAGCCGCTTTTTTTATTTGCTCAAGGTTTGGATTTCTCCCGATAGATCGCATCTAGCAACCCGTCTTCCTTGGCATCACTTCCCAATTGCCAAAACATGATTCCACCTAACCCTTCATCCACTGCATAGCGGGTTTTGAGGCGAATGGAAACGGTATCTTCGTAAGTGATGAAAACACTATCCCTTGGGTGGTATAAGTAAGGGGCTAGGGCCTTTTCATCCCAATGTCTTTCAAAACCACCCTTTCCTTCCATCGTTTCCCGAATCGCAGCGTAGCTGCCCCTGCCGGGCCACGGACCGCGGTTTCCTTGGAAAAGACCGTTGTTAGCGGGCGGAACACCAACCCATCCCTTGCCATAAAATGCCGCTCCAATTACCAGTTGACCGGGATCAATCCCTCTATCCATGCAATACCTTATTATTTTTTCAGCTGAATAAGGCCTGCTGGGATCGCCCCTCTCCTTTAGGTGCTCTCCAGCGGGAGTTCCTTCCAAGTCCCTCATGCTCAACGCTCCCAAATTCGTGTGATGCATCGTGAACTTATCTCCACCACCTGAGAGATCGTAGGTCATCAGATTCATATAATCCACGTGGCGCATCACTTCCTTTAATTCGATATGATCAAAAAAACGCTCCCACCCAGCAGCGGCAAATGTCAGCAACTGAGGTTGCTCAAGTTCATCAAGCGCTTTCCGGAGATCTGCCATCAATAGCGTGAAATTTTCCTTGTCCTCTGGGATATGAGGATTGCCAATTCCCGGTAATCCGGGGTATTCCCAATCTATATCCACGCCATCCAACTTATGTTCACGCTGAAAATCCACAACAGAAGATACAAATCGTCGGCGCCTCTCCGGATCGTTGGCCATTTCAGAAAATCCACCTGAACCACCCCAGCCACCGCAGGCAATCATCACTTTTAAATGGGGGTAACTCGACCTTTTTTCCACCAACTTTTGGAGAATGATAGCCGACGAATCATTTTTAAATTTCATCTCATCACCGATCACCTCGGTAAAGGAATATATGATATGGGTCAACTTGTCAAAAGGCAGCTCATCAACTTCCGCATTTCGCCAACTGGCATAATAATACGCCATCACCATCAGCTCTGAGTCCGAGTTGACCTCAACTTCTCCGTCTGGGCGGCCACAAGAGAGCACTAATGGAATAGCAAATGCAAATCCTATTATCTGTAAAATACGGTTCATATTCCCTTTGTTGATTACGCATGGAATTTACAACTATTTGGGCAAAACCAAGCATTCCTTAAGGCCTGAAAAACCACTACTGACAAAATCAGCTATAAAATGGTTCTGATTCTCTCTTATGAAAGGCCGCTATGATCTAAAAAACTGATTTTAAAACACATACACCGAAGACTACCAGGATATTTGGTTTTTTCGAAATAAAGCTGTAGTCTTGTTTAAAAAAACCGGGGGTTAGGAGGTGCAAATTTTTAAAAATCTTAGCCTCGAACCACTGACAACACCGATGCTCTTACTTTCTGTAGAAAGGGACTATCTTCTTTTTTAAAAAAGCGGTGGCCTTCTATGCTATGAAGAGATACTCATTAACGCTAGCACTGAAACTATTTTCAATTAAACTAACAAAACAATCATGTCAAAAAAAGTCGTAACGCTTGGTGAAATCATGCTCCGTCTGTCTACTCCTGACTTCAAAAGATTTGTTCAGTCAGATACGTTCGATGTAACTTATGGAGGTGGAGAAGCTAACGTGGCCGCTGCCCTGTGCAATTATGGACTGCAGGGAACCTTTGTATCAAAAGTTCCAGACAACCCCATTGGCCAGTCGGCCATCAATCACCTAAGGAGATTCGGAGTCGATACACAGTTCGTGGCAAGAGGAGGAAAAAGGTTGGGGATTTACTTTCTGGAAACTGGCGCTTCTATGCGAGCTTCCCAGGTGGTCTATGACCGTGCAGATGCTTCTATTGCAGACGTGGATATCAGCGAGTTCGACTTTGATAAGATATTTGATGGAGCGGTATGGTTTCATACCACCGGCATTACCCCTGCACTAAGCGACAAAGCCGCAGCCCTCACTGAGGCAGCCCTTAAAGCAGCCAAAGCCAAGGGCTTGACAACTTCGATAGACCTTAACTACCGCAAAAAATTATGGAGCAAGGAAAAGGCTCGCGAAGTGATGACCAGGCTTTGCCAGTACGTAGATGTTTGTATTGGCAACGAAGAAGACGCTGAAACAACCCTTGGATTTCACAGCAAAGAGACGGACGTCACAAAAGGCGAATTGAATCTAGAAGGCTACAAGGATGTATTCAAGCAAATGAAGGATAAGTTTAACTTCAAATACATTGCATCCACCCTACGTGAAAGCTACAGTGCTTCTGACAACGGATGGAGTGCCCTGGTATACGATGGAACGGAGTTCTACCACTCAAAGAAATACGATATCCGAATCGTGGATAGGGTAGGTGGCGGAGATTCCTTTGCCAGTGGATTGATTTATGGACTGATTTCTGGCATGAAAATGAGCGATGCTACTGAATTTGCGGTAGCTGCCTCTGCATTGAAGCATACCTTCCCTGGAGACATGAACCATGCCACCCTGAGTGAGGTTAAAGTACTTATGGAAGGCGACGCAAGTGGTAGGGTTCAGCGATAAGGGCTTCCCATCTTCATCTAACTAATCCTCGTTACGATTTCGCACTATGATCATCGACTCTTTGTCCAATGCTTCCCGCTATTACGGGGTGCATCCCCTTTTCAAACAAGCGTTTGAATATATCGCAGCCCAAGACCTGCATAACTTGGCACCGGGCAAATCTGACATCTCAGGTGATGGCCTGAAAGCCATCGCTTTCGTGGATGCCCCGTTGAAAACGCAAGCAGATTCCTTGGCGAAATTTGAATGCCACGATAAGAATATCGACATTCAACTGTGCGTATCGGGAAAAGAAACCATTGGTTGGAAATCCCGACAGGCTTGTAAGTCGTTAAAAGGGGAATACAACCCAGAAAAAGACGTCAGCTATTACAGCGATCAGCCTGATATGTATTTTCAGCTCGGAGAAGGACAGTTTGCCATCCTATTTCCTGAGGATGTCCATGCACCAATGATTGGAGAAGGCACGGTCAGCAAGTTGGTAATAAAAGTTAAACAGTAGCCCCTAAGGCGATAATAATCAGATCCTCCCTACTCTGTAACAAGGAGTTGATAGAGGCGTAAAATGAATAAATATGGCACTGAAAGAAGATCTGCTAAAAATGTTGCCCGAGCAGGGCATTTTGCCGCTTTACTTCGACAAAGACGCAGAAGTGAGTTTGGAAGTACTCAAGGCGTTATATGCCTCCGGTATACGGATGGTGGAATACACTAACCGAGGAGCTGCGGCATTGGAAAATTTTAAAAAAATGAAGGAGCTTCGTGACCGGGAGATGAAAGATCTTTACCTGGGGATCGGAACCATTAAAAATGCCCAACAGGCGAAAACCTATATTGAAGCGGGTGCAGATTACATCATCTGTCCGGGAACGATCCCCGAAGTAGCTAAGGTGGTAGACGATCACGGTATGCTTTGGGTGCCTGGTTGCATGACTCCATCAGAGATCATCGCCGCAGAAAATTTGGGTGCGAAATTGATCAAGCTATTCCCGGGAGATCTTCTAGGCCCTGGATTCTTGTCTTCTATTAAGGCCCTGTTCCCTGATTTGCTGTTTATGCCCACTGGCGGCGTTTCCTTGGATAGAGATAATTTGGCGTCATGGTTTAAGGCGGGTGTCTGTGCCGTAGGAATGGGTAGTAAACTGGTGAGCAAGCCCCTGCTGGAAGCCAAGAATTACACCAAAATTCAGGAAATGACCAAACAAGCCATTGATACCATTAAAGATATCAAGGGGTAAACGGCTCAATCCGTATATGACATCGAAAAAAGAGGCCCTGCTGTTGGACCTCTTTTTTTTTACGCAGTAAATTTCTCAAAGAACCACAATTCCTTGTTAGTATGCTTCGCATTAAGCCATTCCGACTAAGGAGCCTATTGGGGATTTTTTGACAGAAATGCGCATTTTTGGAATCATCTATGGGCTACTTTTGGGCGAAAATAGGTACATTGAGTTTTCAAAAACACACTATTCCATAAACTCATGAACCCAACCACCCCTCGGAGGACATTTGTCAAGCAATTGGGCGTATTGACAGCAAGTGCATTGGCAGTTCCCACCATCATACCCGGTTCCGCACTGGGAAAAAATGGATTTGTAGCACCATCTGATCGGATAAACCTTGCCTTTATCGGAGCTGGAAACCAGGCCGGAAATGATGCGCGCGGATTTTTAGATGATCCACGGGTACAGATTACCACCATATGCGACATCAACAAGGAAAGTTCCGGCTATTGGAACGGAAAGGTAGCCGGCAGGGAATTTATCATGAAGATGGTAGATGACTTCTACAGTGAAAAGCATGGCAAAAAATTCAAATCCACCAAGGGCGTATTGGACTTTCGGGAGGTTTTGGAAGCCAAAAACGTCGATGCGGTGGAAGTAGTCACTCCAGACCACTGGCATGCTATCCCTGTATTAATGGCCGCTGCGAACAAAAAGGACATTTATTGCCAAAAACCACTCACGCTGACAGTCAGTGAAGGCAGGGCAATGGCCGACGCTGTCAAAAAATATGGCATTGTTTTTCAAACAGGTAGTCAGCAACGCTCCGGAAAGGAATTCCGCCGGGTGTGTGAACTGGTCAGAAATGGTCGCATCGGAAAGCTGCAAACGGTCATTTGTGGCTTGCCCGGTGGCACGCCCGACTTTGGAAAAACCGGCCATCTGACGGAGACTGTCCCTGTTCCAAAAGACTTTGACTACGACACTTGGCTGGGACCTGCTCCCGAAGCGCCCTATTCTCCTTCCAGAACACACGTCAATTACCGATGGAATCTTGATTACTCCGGAGGCATGGTGACGGACTGGGGAGGACATCATCCGGACATCGCCCAGTGGGGTTTGGGAATGGACCATACCGGACCGGTAAAAATCCAAAATCCATCCTCCGTCTGGTCAGACCATCCGGTTTGGAACACGGCTACGGAGTTTTACTTTGAGTGTATTTATGAAAATGGCGTCAAACTGATCGTTACCAACGAGGCCGAACAGGGAGTGACGTTTATTGGTTCCGAGGGAAAAGCGTGGGTTACAAGAGGAAAATATAAAGTCACCCCCGAAAAGCTAGATGACACGGTTATAAGCCCGGGTGAGATAAATCTATATAAAAGCGACAACCATTACCGAAATTTCATAGACTGCGTTATTTCCAGAGAAGAAACAGTCGCTCCCTGCGAAGTTGGACATCGTTCGATTACCATTTCACACTTAGGAAACATCGCTATGATGCTAAACCGAGACTTGGAATGGGATCCAGTAGCTGAGCGCTTTCCCAATAACTTTGCTGCCAATCAATTTCTACATCGACAGATGAGAGAACCTTGGGGGGCTTTATACAGAAAATACCTGGTGTAAAACAAGGCACCCAAAAAACATCAAATAAAGGGGGGGTAGGTAAAGTACCAACCCCTTTCTATTTTAGCAAGCCAACGTAGGGGCCTTCCACTCACTCTTCAATTATATGGATAAATTGCGGGCAATAAACTCATTTTTGAACTTTCCTGTCGGGTCGTAGGCTTTGATAAGGTCCTGAAAATCCCCTAATCGCTCATATTGCGCAGCTATATCCGATGCATCCAACGTAAACAGTTTCCCCCAGTGCGGGCGAACCCCGAACGGCTTCAATCGACTTTCAATCTTGGGCAGCAGCTTCTGCACGTTCTCCCAGTCGGGCTTCCAGGTAAAATGTAGTGCGATGCTGTCTCTACCATAGGCCGGACTCATCCAAAGACTATCTGCTGCAATGGATCTGATTTCGGAAATCAAAAGATAGGGGTAAATATCGGGCCCCAAATCGTACAACGCCTGTATGGCCTCTACCGCATGATCCCTCGGTACAAAATATTCAGACTGTAGTTCTGCTCCACTAGATGGTGTAAACTCCATTTTGAAATGGGGTAACCTCAGGTGCCAAGGACCGGGAATCCCCATTTGTTCGGTACAATTTACCGAAGATATCTCACGAATGGGATGTAGATGGCTTTGCGCGAGTGTTGCCCCATAAAAATCCTCCGATACCCGAGGAATCTGCATAGATTCGATTCGCAACTTCAGCCAAACCTGATTGATGCTTCGCCCCTGCCAGTCAGTAAATAGGCTGACACTGTACCCACTTGAAAATACCTCCTGAAAATGCTCGCTTAGCGAGTCTAGGGGTAGATCCTCGTATACAAACTGGCAGACATTAAAGGTAGGCTCTATCCTCAAGGTTAATCGTTGCACTACCCCTAATGCTCCCAAATTAACTACCATGCCGTAAAACCGATCCGGATGCTTTTCTACCGACGCATGCACCGATTCCCCATTAGCAGTAACCAAGTCTAGCCCAACAACGATAGACGGCAGGTTTCCATTTTTATCACCAGAGCCATGGGTTCCGGTCGCACACGCTCCTGCTACAGAAATATGAGGAAGAGACGCCAAATTGTGCAATGCAAAACCTGCCTCATGAAGTGCCGAAGCCAATACCCCATATTGGATTGCTCCATTGACCGTTACGGTATTATCCGCCGGTGAAATGGCGATATGATCCTCCCATGCATCCATGGAAAGCTGTCGGTGCGGCGTGTCGGCTATGCTGTTAAACGAGTGCCTAGTCCCAAGCACGCGGAGGTGTGCCTGCTCTCTGAGAACCTTCTGTAGTGAAGTGAGATCAACCGGTTGCTCCAGTCCAGAAGCAGCGTAAACGAGGTTACCAGCCCAGTTTGCCCTAGGGGCAAGTTGTTTACCACCACTACAGGACACCATCGGCAGCAAGCTTTTTCCGGCCAATACCACACCGGAAGTCTTCAGAAAGTCTCTCTTCTTCATGTGTCAATAATTGTTTTTCAGTTGCCACATAGAATCCCTGCCTACCGGCAGGTCGCACGAATCCCCCAATAACTATCGGAGCGTCCCTCCGTGTGTCGCTTGCGTCGTGCTCGATTTCATGAGGTTTCATTGCCATTAGGGGAAAATACCCAAATCCATGTAACTAACGGCAATTCTCTCTAGTGCAAGGATGAAACCTGCTGTCCTAAGGCTCTCTATATTTTTTTCCTTTCGGGTTTTGTTCATTTCATGGTAAGCCGTCACCATGGTTTCTTCTAAACCCGAAACCACCAAGTCCCTTTCGCTGGCGCCCTTCACAATGAGTTCCTTTTGAGCCTCGGTGAACGTATCTCCAGTAGCGTTTTCAATACTTTCTAGCAGTGCATCAAACTTCTTCATGTCATACCGCTTTTCCAATTTCCCAAACGAAACCCGAGAGAGATTCTTCAACCACTCAAAATAAGAGACCGTAACCCCCCCTGCGTTCAGGTACATATCCGGAATAATCATCACATTCTTTTGCGCCAAAATTTTCTCCGCTTCCTGTGTCACCGGCCCATTGGCTGCCTCTCCGATGATTTTGGCCTTGATGTCACCCGCATTTTCTCCCGTGATCTGATTTTCCAGTGCCGCAGGAACCAAAATATCACAGGGGTAGGTCAAAAGTGAATTTGCTTCGGAAATAAACTCTCCTTTATGATAGCTTTTAAAGCCCCTGTTTTTTACCTGGAAAGCCTTCAGCGCTTCCAGGTCTATACCTTCCTCGTCGTATATGCCCCCATTGTACTCTGCTATTCCGATGATCAACGCACCGGCCTCAGATAAATATTTTGCAGAATGATATCCCACGTTACCAAAACCTTGTATAATTACCTTCTTTCCTCGAAGCCCTGTGGTCAAACCCAGCGCATCCATGTCCTCCTTCACACTAACCGCCTCTCGTATGCCAAAGAAAACTCCCATACCTGTAGCCTCCGTACGTCCATCAATCCCGTGCTGTGAAAGCGGCTTTCCGGTTACACAACCCTTCGCATTGATCACGTTTGGATTAAATGCTTCAAAGGTATCTACAATCCAAGACATCTCTCTCGCACCGGTTCCATAATCGGGTGCCGGCACATCGATAGCGGGACCTATAAAGTTTTTCTTTATCAGTTCAGACGTATATCTACGGGTGATACGCTCCAGCTGGGAAACATTGTATTTGGTTGGGTCGATACTAACACCCCCTTTGGCACCACCAAAGGGTATATTTACAAGGGCACACTTATAGGTCATCAGTGCCGCCAAGCCCTTTACTTCTTCTTCATTAACGTAGCTGCTGAAACGAATACCGCCCTTCACGGGAAGTTTATGATGGGAATGCTGAATCCTATAGCCCTTCAGTACTTGATAGGTTCCGTCGTCATTACGAATCGGAAAATTAAATTTATAGATGGCATTGCAGGCCTTTATCTGTTCCAGCAAGCCTGGATGAATGTCCATATGAGCGGCGGCATTGTCCACTGCCATGCACACATCATCGAATAAACTATACGCTTCATTTTCTTCTGACATAATTGGTTCGGTTTAAATTAAAGAATGTTTCTTACTTGAATAGAAAAGACTCAAATGTAAGAGATTGGAAACCAACCTACTGTTCCCACAAGTCTGATTGAGCGTACGGACTGCCCGGTACTTCGGTAAAGAAGGTTCCATCCACAAACCTAAATTGGTCGGACATTCCATTTAACAGCCTCAAATCCTCGTCTTCTAGCAGCAAATCCTTTGCTGCCAAGTTCTGCGAGATCCGCTCCCTGTTTACCGATTTTGGAATTACCGCCATGCCGCGGTGCAATGCATAGGCAATCAATACCTGAGCCGCACTTACATCGTGCTTCTTGGCAATTTCTGCGACATGCGCGTCCTCCAATAGAACCGGGTCGTCCGCCTTCCTCCTAGCTTTTGGGCGGTCGGCAGACCCTAACGGAGAGTAAGCTGTAAGCAAGATGTTTCGTTGCTTACAATAACCCACCAGCTTGTCTTGTCTAAGGTAGGGATGCGATTCGATCTGATTCATTTCCGGTTTGACCTCAGATGACTCCCAAAGTTCGGTCAATTTTTCGATATTAAAATTGGAAACACCGATGTGTCTGACCCGGCCAGCATGCTTTTCCTTCACCATGCCCTTCCATGTGCCAGACAGGGGTGCTTCTTGGTAAGAAAGGTAATCACTGCCTTCCTTTGGAAATAAAACATGCGATTTCAATGCCACCGGCCAGTGAATCAAGTATAAATCCAAGTATGCTAACTGAAGGTCTGCCAACGTACGGCTCAGCCCTCCGGCTACATCCCCTTCCAGGTGGGCATTATTCCATAACTTCGAGGTGACAAAAATATCATCCCTGCTCACCAATCCATCTGCAAAAGCTTTCGAGAGTGCCTCTCCTACTTCCTTTTCATTTTGATAGATGGCCGCGCAATCAATGTGGCGGTATCCCGCCTCCAGTGCCCAGAGTACAGCTTGGTATACTTCACCAGGTGCTGATTTCCATGTCCCCAACCCTACCGAGGGCATTTTGTCCCCATTTGCAAAAGTCAAATAATTCATCATGTTGTACGTATATAGTTTGCTATTTATTCAACTAATTAATCGTCACTGAAAAGCCCCCAAAACAGCCCAAAACGGAGTAAAGACCTGTTGCTAGGAACGAAAAAACAGCCGTTTGGTTATATGCCGCAATGGCAAAGGCACCCTGTTTTACGCTGATGAAGGTAATAAAAATGACCCAAAAGAAATAGAAACTTAAGGCGTTTATGCCACTCGCCTTTCACAAACAAAAAAATCCCGCTATTCACGGGATTTCTTGCATCATCTAAAGTAGTCAAAATTCCTATAGACCAAATACACGAGGTAGCCAAAGCGTAAGCTCCGGGAAAAGCGTAATGATCAGCAACCCAATAATCATCGTGATAAAAAAGGGCAGCAAGGGCAAAAACACCTTAGCAATACTGGTCTTGGCCACACCAACACCAACGAAGAGTACCGAGCCCACCGGCGGTGTACAAACGCCTATGCACAGGTTAAGTACCATCATAATCCCAAAATGAACGGGATCTATCCCCAAAGAGACTACCGCAGGCAAAAAGATCGGTGTAAAGATCAGAACCGCAGGCGTCATATCCATAAAGGTCCCCACAAACAACAAAATCAAATTGATGATAATCAATATTACAAACTTATTGTCACTGAGTGCCAGCAAGGTCGCGCTAATTGACTGAGGAATGTTTTCACTGGACATGGCCCATGACATACTCATCGAAGTGGCTATCAACAGCATCACGATGGAGGTAGTCTCCGATGATTTTAGCAATATTTTTGGCAGGTCTTTCAGACTGATTTCCCGGTATATAAACGATAGAATAATGGTATAAACTACGGCAATGGCAGATGCTTCCGTGGCCGTAAAAACCCCCACCACAATGCCTCCAATCACCACTACCAATAGAAACAAACTGGGAAGTGCATCCAAAAACTTTTTCGTCAGTTCCTTCATAGAAGTCACTTCACCCTGCTTCAGGTCATGCTTTTTGATGAAGACTGCGGCTGTAACCATTAAGAGAAGTCCGATCAAAATACCGGGTATATATCCGGCAACAAACAATGCGGCAATGGATACCCCCCCACTTGCCAATGAATAGACTATCAACACATTGGATGGAGGAATAATCAAACCTGTGGTGGAGGAGGTAATGTTTACGGCCGCACCTAACTCACGGGGATACCCTTCCTTTTCCATACGGGGCCCTAAAATACCGCCTATGGCAGAGGCAGCAGCAACCGCCGAACCTGCAATAGCACCAAAAAGCATGGACGCAATTACATTCACATACAACAGCCCACCAGGAAGACGTCCTGTGATAGCCTTTGCTAAATCAATCAATCGGTTGGCAATTCCTCCTTTGTTCATGATTTCTCCTGCCAGTATAAAAAACGGGATCGCCAGCAGCGAAAAACTATCCAATCCGGTACCCATCCGCTGTGCTATGGTGGTCGCGGAGGGAACAGTAGCGATGGTCACCGTCAGCGTGAGAAAACTGGACAGGCCCAAGCTCCAAGCTACCGGCACCCCCAAAGCCATCAAAGTGATGAAGCTTAAAACGAGTATAACAACACTGATATATTCCATGAAAACTAACTGTTTTGGGTGATGGGTTGAGTAAGTATTTTTCTGATTTCAACGATTTGGTAAAAAAGCACCAGCAAACCACTGATAGGAATGATCACGTATACGTAGGCCAAGGGAAGACCTAGTGTGGCTGATTTCTGCTGCAATGTATAGGTGATATAGACCAAATTACCCCCACCTAATAGCATCACGGGAACTACAAAAGAAACGATAACCAAGTGAATAAATACCATCAGACGCCGCTTGGCAGCGCCGTGTAACTTTTGAGGGTAGATATCAATGGCCAAATGTTCGTTTTTACCGGCAACGTAGGCCGCTCCCAACATACCCAACCAAACCAATAGGTACCTGGAAAGCTCGTCTGTATAAGAACTTGGAGATTGAAAAACGTAGCGCGACAACACCTGCCAAGTTACATTGACCACCATAACCGCCATGATGACGATCAGCAACACCGACACGATTCGGTCTATATTGTTTTTAATCTTTTCCATAAGGCTCAATAACTACGGATTTTTTCTACCAGCTCATACATTTCGGGATCATTCACCTTAAGCGCCTCATAGACCCCTTCAACTGCCTTGCGGAAAGGTTCCTTATCCGGGTAAGAAACCTCCACACCTGCCTCTTGTAAAATTCGCATCGACTCTTCCACGGATTCTGCCCAGAGCTTATATTGATAAGTGGCTGACTCGTCTGCTGCTTCTTGGAGCCACTGCCTTTCTTGATCATCCAACCTTTCCCAAACTTTGGTGCTTACTATCATCATATCGGGTACCGCAGTATGTTCGTTTAGGCTGTAAAATTTACATACTTCATAGTGCCTGGATGTCAACAAACTCGGAGGATTGTTTTCTGCTCCATCCACAATACCCTGCTGAAGCGCAGTATACAATTCACCAAATGATACCGGCGTAGGTGATCCGCCAAAGCTTTGAATCAGCTGCACAGCCGTAGGACTTTCCATCACTCTAATTTTAAGGCCTTTGATGTCCTCCGGATTCTCCACGGGCGCAGTCTTCGTGTAAAAACTCCTCTTTCCAGCATCGTAAAAGCAAAGTCCCTTAAACCAGTATTTTTCGCCTGCTGCCAATAACTCCTTACCGATCGGACCTTGCAATACTTTCACTTGGTGTTCGTCGTCCCGAAAAAGATAAGGCTGGCTCAATACTTTTATTTCCGGCGCAAAGCCCTCCATCGCCGCAGTAGAAACCTTGGTCATAGCCAAACTACCGATCTGCAAAAGCTCCACGAGTTCCCGCTCTGAACCTAACTGCTGATTGGGGTAGACCTGTATCTTCATCGTTCCGTTGGACTTTTCCTCCACCCGTTCGGCCATGAAAATCATGGCAGCATGAACCGGGTGACTGGTATCGAGTCCATGGCCAAGTTTTAAAATACGCACCCCACCGGGTGTGGAACAGGCAGCCATAACGAAAACCAACCCTAAGCAAAGGCATGCGAGGATACGAGGAGTTCTTGGAAGCTGGTTAATTGAGGTTGTTGTCATGTTAGGGTAAACTAAATTTCCACTGATTTATTTGGGTAAAATACAAATCAATAAAATTACTACTTAAATTCACGTCTAAATAGTATTTTTTTACTGAAAACGAACTAAATAGTTTCTAGTGAGATCGGTTATTTTGTTATAGATCAGCGCAATAGCTTTCCCACATTTTCACCTTTCACCAGTTGCGTTACTTCTTCTACCGTGACAAAATTGGCATCACCGGGGATAGAATGCTTGAGTACGGAAGCTGCAACCGCATAATTTAATGCTTCTGCAGGATCCATATACAGTAAGCCGTATATCAAACCAGCCATATAGGCATCGCCTCCGCCTACTCTATCCACAATATTCGGCATGTCAAAGGATCTGCTGCTGAGCAATTCCCGCCCGTTCCACAACACCCCAGACAGGACATTATGGGTAGAACTTACGGATTCCCGTTGCGTAGTCGATAGGTAGCGTACAGTGGGGAACAGTCTTTGCACCTGTGCACAGGCCTGTACATACTCCTTCTCGTGAATATCCGTGCAGTTTTCCAGATCCGTTAATCCGGCGATGATCACGTCGGTGTGGCTGATCAGTTCTGGCATCACGTCTAGGGGCGACTTTCCATATTGCCAAAGGTTTCTACGGTAATTGATATCACCGCTGATCTTGACATCGTGCTTTCTCGCGGCCTGCACTGCGCTGAGACACAAATTGGCCGCTGCCTCGGAGATAGCAGGCGTGATACCGGTCCAATGGAACCAGTCTGCACCGTCAAAGACCCGGTCCCAGTCCACTTCAGCTCCATCGAATAAGGAAAAGGCAGAATAGAAACGATCATAAATTATCTTAGAAGACCGGTGCATGGACCCATTTTCAAAAAAATACAAGCCCATTCTCCCTTCCCGGAGAAACACAAATGAAGTATCAATACCCGCAGCACGCAAGTAACGGATGCCCGCCTTACCTAGGTCATGGTTTGGAAATGCACAAACATGGGCTACCGACTGATCCCAATAGGCCAACGAAGCAGCCACATTTGCTTCTGCACCACCATATTGAACCTCATAATCATGGGTTTGAATAAAACGCTCATGTCCAGGAGTGGAGAGGCGCATCATAACCTCGCCAAGCGTAATGATTCTTTTGGGCATCTGTTTCTATTTAGATAGGAGATGATAACGCTAACGCGGTCGAAAAAAAAGCTTACAGGAAACCTTATTTCAACGAATTATTCCTAAATTGTGCAATCGATTGCTCAATATAACACAAAAATACGAAATGAAACATACAGTGCTTAAAATACATCCTGCGGATAACGTACTGGTAGCCTTGGCCGATTTAAAAAAGGGAGAAAAGGTTCAATTTGAAAACCAAACATTTACGTTGCACACCGATGTTAACGCAAAGCACAAATTTGCAATAAAGGCTTTTTCGCCGGGAGATCACATCTATATGTATGGAATTATCGTCGGAAAAGCGCTAAAACCAATTGCTTCTGGCGAGGCCATTACCACGCAGAATATCGCACATGCTACAGCTACCTATACCGGAAAACGGGAAATGGCCACTTGGCATGCACCTGATGTCAGCAAATGGAAAAACAGAACCTTCGAGGGCTATCATCGCTCCGATGGAAAGGTGGGCACTGCGAATTATTGGCTCGTGGTCCCATTGGTTTTTTGCGAAAACCGAAACATCGATATTCTCAAACAAGCATTTGTTGAAGAATTGGGTTTTGCCAAGCCAAACCCTTACACCAGTATCGTCCGGCGCATGAAGAACCAATACCTCAGTACAGGTAGTGCACATATGCAGCCCATCGGGCCGGAAGCGTTAGAGGTATTCGAAGAAAGCAGGATTTTTAAACATGTGGATGGAATCAAATTCCTTACGCATCAGGGCGGATGCGGTGGAATTCGACAAGATTCCGAAGCCCTTTGCGCCTTGATTGCCGGATACATTGCCAATCCCAATGTGGCGGGGGCCACTGTTCTTAGCTTGGGCTGCCAAAATGCACAGCCTGCCATTCTACGAGAGAAATTGGCTGCCATAGAACCCAAAACAGAAAAGCCGGTAATCATCCTAGAGCAACAGCGAGAAGGCACAGAATCAACCCTTCTTCAGCGCGCGATCCAGGAAACTTTTTTGGGTCTGATAGAAGCGGATAAGCTTGCGAGAAAGCCTGCGCCGCTTTCGCAACTCAGCATTGGATTGGAGTGCGGCGGTTCAGATGGCTTTTCTGGTATCTCTGCGAACCCTGCACTAGGGCATGTATCTGATATTCTGGCCGCCCTTGGCGGGAAGAGTATGCTGTCGGAATTTCCCGAATTATGTGGAGTTGAACAAGAACTGATCAACCGATGTACTTCCGATGAGGCTGCCGAAAAATTTGTACACCTGATGCGGGCTTATGCAGCGCGCGCAGAGGCAGTCGGTTCCGGATTTGACATGAACCCCTCACCCGGCAATATCAAGGATGGGCTGATTACCGATGCCATCAAGTCTGCCGGTGCTGCAAAGAAAGGGGGAACTTCCCCCATTGTTGATGTCCTAGACTATACTGAACAAGCCACTAAGCCTGGTTTAAACCTGCTTTGTACGCCGGGAAATGACGTAGAAAGCACCACGGCCATGGCCGGATCAGGAGCTAACATTATCCTGTTCACCACGGGACTAGGCACTCCTACCGGAAACCCAATTACGCCGGTAATCAAGGTTTCTTCCAACCACAAGCTAGCAGAAAGAATGGCCGATATTATTGATGTGGATACGGGCTATATCGTGTCTGGAGAAAAAACCATCGAGGAAGTTGGCGACGATATGATGGAATTTATCATTCAAGTGGCAAGTGGTAAAATAAAACCCAAGGCGGTACAGTTAAACCAAGATGATTTTATACCTTGGAAAAGAGGCGTATCTTTGTAAATCACCCTAGAAGTTTTTATATACGAACTAACACCCAATTATGTCTAACTTATTTTCCGTAAAGAACAAAATAATCATGGTCAGTGGGGCCACGGGTATTTTGGGCAAAGCTATAGCCAAACACCTGGCTTCCGAAGGGGCCCAAGTGATTATTTTGGGCAGAAGCCCAGAAAAAGTAAACACCTTAGTACAAGAGATAAAAGACGAGGGCGGCTTTGCCCACCCAGCCATTGCCGATGTGACCCAAGAAGACCAGCTGAACGAACTATTTGGAGAACTGAGCAAAGCGTTCGAAGTCTTAGACGTCCTCATCAATGCCGCAGGAGGTAATATGCCAGGCGCAGTCGTCATGCCAAACCAGTTTTTAACCGATCTGTCTGGTGATGATGTCCGAAAAATCATGGACCTGAACTACATGGGCACCTTCTTGCCTACCAAGGTATTCTTGCCCCTGATGACTGAAACCAAAGTTGGCAGTGTGATAAATATATCTTCCATGGCTGCGACAAGACCCATGACCCGTGTGATGGGATATGCTTCTGCAAAGGCCGCTGTTGACAACCTAACCAAGTGGCTTGCGACCGAATTTGCCAGAAAATACGGCGAAGGCATGCGTGTCAATGCGGTAGCACCCGGTTTTTTCCTGACTGAACAAAACCGCACCTTATTGACCAATCCAGACGGATCCCTCACCGAGAGAGGCAACCTAATTATACAAAACACCCCTATGGCTCGGTTTGGAAGTCCGGATGAGTTATTCGGCGCAATTCAGTTCCTGTGCAGCGACGCCTCCAAATTTGTCACTGGAACGATAATTGAGGTAGATGGTGGATTCAATGCATTTTCAGGAGTATGAGCAATAACCCCATAATGATGGAGCAGACCATGAGATGGTATGGCCCCAAAGATCCTGTTAGCCTAGCCGATATACGTCAGTCCGGAGCCTCTGGCATCGTAACTGCTTTGCATAATTTGCCAAACGGAACGGAATGGCCCCGGAAGTCCATTCGCGAGCGAAAACAATTGATTGAAAAAGCAGGCTTAACGTGGTCGGTGGTGGAAAGCGTTCCGGTACATGAAAATATTAAAACGCGAAGTGGTAATTTTCAGACCCATATCCAAAACTACCAGCAAACCATCCGGAATCTCGGTGCAGAAGGCATTCATGTGGTGTGCTACAACTTCATGCCAATTCTCGATTGGACTCGAACAGATTTGGGGTATACGCTGGAAAACGGGTCAAAAGCACTTCGATTTGACATGACGCAACTTGCTGCATTTGACGTCCACATTCTGCAACGAAAAGGCGCTGAAAAGGATTACACCTCTTCCATTCTGGCAAAAGCCAAAAACTATGTGGAAAAAATCACGACGGAGGAAAAAGAGCGACTGGTAAATACAATCATCGCCGGCCTTCCCGGCGCAGAAGAAGGCTATACCGTAGCGGATTTCCAATCGGCACTAGATACCTATGCGGGTATCGATGCCGACAAGCTAGCGCTTCATTTACAGCTCTTTTTGGACGAGATCATACCTGTTGCCGAAGAAAGCGGTGTATTTATTTGTGTCCATCCCGATGATCCGCCATTTCCGATTTTCGGATTGCCAAGAGTGGTGAGTACGGCCAAAGATTACGACCGGATTCTAAAGGGCAATAATAGCCCTCACAATGGCTTTACCTTCTGCACCGGTTCACTAGGCGTAAGAGCAGATAACGACCTGCCGGAAATGGTGAGAAAATACGGTGATCATTTTCATTTTGTGCACCTGCGTAGTACGCAGCGAGATGAGGAAGGCAATTTTTACGAGGCAAATCACCTGGAAGGAGATGTACCCATGGTGGAAGTGGTAAAAGAATTAGTCCTACTGCAGCAACGGTTGGGAAAGTCACTTCCTATGAGACCTGACCACGGACATCAGATGCTGGATGACCTTTCCAAGATAACCAATCCAGGGTATTCGGCCATTGGCCGCCTTAAGGGCTTGGCAGAGCTCCGCGGGGTGGAAAGGGCACTAATCCACCGATTAAACGAAAAAAACATTTAATTGACTTAAATAACCTAAATTAATCATGAAAAGTAATAACAAATCCCGAAGGAAATTCCTAAAAAAGACCGCGATGACAACTGCGGGTATTTCTGCCTTGGGCGCTTTAGGGTTTTCGGCAAAGAGCTATGGTAAGATCATTGGAGCCAATGAGCGCATCAATGTGGCTATAGCCGGATTGGGACGTAGATTGGGGGCCTTTTACCAGCCCATCGGACTAAAATCCAGCAACGTAAACCTGGTATACCTATGTGATGTAATGGAATCCCAACGGGAAAAGGCATTGCAGAATTTCCAAAAGGTCATTGATTACAAACCTAAATTGGAAAACAGTATCCTAAAGGTAATTGAGGACCATGAAGTGGATGCCCTGATAAACGCAACCCCGGACCATTGGCATGCGCCAGGCACCTGGCTGGCACTGGAGGCTGGCAAACACGTGTATGTGGAAAAACCTTGTAGCCATAACCCGTACGAAGGCGAACTGCTGGTAGCCTACCAAAAGAAATACAATAAGGTGGTGCAAATGGGTAACCAACAACGTTCCGCACCCGAGTCCATCGAGATTATCAAAGAAATACACAATGGGGTAATCGGAAACGTGTTTAAGGCAACCGCATTTTACAATTCCGCCCGAGGCGAAGTTCCAGTCCCCCAAAAAGCAGCCCCACCACAAGGCTTAGATTGGGAGTTGTTTCAAGGACCAGCACCAAGAAGGGAATATACCCATGACACTTGGAATTACAATTGGCACTGGTATGGATGGGAATATGGCACCGCCGAGTCCGGCAATAACGCCACCCATGAAATAGATGTGGCGCGTTGGGCATTGCAGGTTGACTTTCCATCTAAGGTAATCGTAGACGCAGGCAAATACCACTGGCCTGACGACGGATGGACAATGTACGATACCATGGACGCAATTTTTAAATTTGATGGAAACCGCACCATACAATGGGACGGCAAGAGCCGCAATGGATACAATTCATTTGGACCAACTGGCAGAGGAACCGTTATTTACGGATCAGAGGGAACGGTATTTGTGGATCGAGGTGGGTATAAACTCTACGACAGATCTGGAAAGCTGGTAAGAGAAAATGCATCCGGAAACGACGAAGGTGGCACGCAGCTTGGCGGAGGAGGCGGTATGTCCACGCGGCACGTGGTCAACTTCTTCGAAGCCATTCGAGGCAAAGAAGCACAGCGGTCTCCCATAGACGAAGGGGCAAAAAGTGTCTTACTATGCCACCTGGCAAACATCGCCTCACGCACCGGTGAAATCTTGGAAGTAGACCCAACGAACGGGCATATCAAGAACAGCAAAAAGGCAATGGCCCTGTGGAAACGGGAATACGAAAAAGGTTGGGAGCCAAAATTGAAAGCTTAATCACTTCTTTTTGTCCTGAAAGTAGCCTTTAAATCAAAATGATGGTAGTACGGGTGGGGATCTTTTGAGATCCACCCGTACTAAAATCTACGCATAGGCTTCGGTAGCATACCAATTTTTACGATACATTCGCTTCGAACGCCCTGCTGTTCCCAAAGAATAAACAAGCCGTTAATTGAAACCGCCTTTATCAAAGAATTATCCAAAAACCCATCTTGCCATGAAAAACAACAAACTAGTAGCCTTCTTTCTAATCATTTTTTCCCTACCCCTTTTGCATGCCTATGCTGTAAAAGGTGATTTAACCTTACAAACAATGCAAAACGACGAGCGAATTCAGCTCATCCAAAATGACGCCGAGCGCAGAGTGGATGTTATTATCGATGGAAAACACTTCACTTCCTATATCTATCCCGAAAATATCGCAAAGCCCGTCCTTTACCCCATAAAGACATCAAACGAAACATTTATTACCCGTGGGTACCCCATAGCCAACCGACCGGGAGAACGCGTAGACCACCCGCACCACATTGGGCTGTGGCTTAATTACGGAGACGTAAACGGCTTGGACTTTTGGAATAATTCCGAAGCTATTGCTCCGGAAAGAAAGGACAAATACGGTAGCATCATTCACAAAACCATCGTAAAGGCCGAGAATGGATCCAAAGAAGGCGTTTTGGAAGTGTCCATGGATTGGGTAGACAGCAAAGGAAAGGTGCTTTTATCAGAAAACACAACGTTCATTTTCGCTGGAAAGGGCGACAAGCGCACCATTGACAGAATTACCAAATTGACAGCCCGCACCGACGTTGCCTTCACCGATAACAAAGAAGGTATGTTGGGAATCAGAATGGCGCGAGAACTAGAGCATCCTTCGGATAAGCCCGAAAAATTTACCGATGCGCAGGGCAATCCTACCGATGTACCCTCTATGAACAACGAAGGGGTAACTGGTAACTATCGCAGCAGTGAGGGGCTGGAAGGGGATGACGTATGGGGAACCCGGGGTAAATGGATGAATCTAAGCGGAAATATAAAGGGAGAAAACATTTCAGTAGCAATTTTAGACCATCCGGAAAATGTAGGCTTCCCCACTTATTGGCATGCTAGAGGATATGGCCTCTATGCAGCAAATCCATTGGGGCAAAAAGCCATGAGTGGCGGTAAGGATGAGCTAAACCATCGCTTGAAAGCCGGAGAGTCCATGACATTCAAGCACCGCATTGTCATTTACTCTGGAAAAGTAGTTGCCGATAAGGATGTCGAAAAAGACTACAAGGCATTTACAAAATAGCCCCTTCTTTTTATCAAATTTAATAGTAACTTGGGGTTCGAAAAAAAAGTAATATCACCCACCGTTAACGTTAACTTTAATCATAGACGCATATGACGCCCCCCATTGACAGAAGGAAATTCATCGGAAAGGCCATGATAGCCGGTGCCGGAATCGGCATGAGTCAGCACTTGGAAGCATTCTCCATACCCTATGGCCAAAGGAATGAAAAACGAGTGGGAATCATCGGCTTGGACACCTCTCACAGTATCGCATTTACCAAGGCATTTAACGCCTCGGACGCTGCTGCAGACTTGGGAGGGTATAAAGTAGTAGCCGCATATCCCCAAGGCAGCAAAGACATCAAATCCTCTGTTGACCGTATACCTGGATACATCAAAGAAATCCATCAATTGGGCGTAGAAGTAGTGGGGTCAATTAAGGAGTTGCTGGACAAGGTTGATTACGTACTGTTGGAAACCAATGATGGGCGTTTGCACTTGGAACAAGCGTTGGAAGTGTTTAAATCCGGAAAGCGGGTTTTTATTGATAAGCCTATTTCGGCATCTCTGGTGGATGCCATTGCCATTTTCAACGCATCGGAAAAGTACCATGTCCCTACCTTTTCCTCTTCTTCTCTCCGATACATGGAGAACGTGATCGCTGTTAATAATGGAAAGATAGGCAAAGTCTTGGGAGCGGATGCATATAGCCCTGCCACACTTGAACCCACTCATCCTGATCTGTTTTGGTACGGCATTCATGGAGTGGAAACGCTTTATGCGGTAATGGGCAAGGGGTGTAAAACGGTGCAGCGCACCTTTCACACGGATTCGGAAATAGTGGTTGGCACTTGGGAGGATGGCCGAATTGGTACTTTCAGGGGGTTAAGATCCGGTAAGACCGGGTACGGGGGTACAGCTTTTGGCACCGAAGGGGTAAGCAACCTAGGTCCTTATGGGGGATATAGACCATTATTGGTCGAAATTTCCAAGTTTTTCAATACCGGTATCCCACCAATTGATCCACGGGAAACCATTGAGCTGTTCGCATTCATGGAAGCGGCCAGTGAAAGCAGCCGTAGAAAGGGTCAGGCTGTTTCTATAGCCGAAGTGATGTCAAAGGCACAACGGGCAGCCGATAAAATCAACCTTTAAAGTGGAAAAGAAATCAAAGAAAAATGAATAATTCTAGAAGAACCTTCGTAAAAAAAACGGCCGCTGGAGCTGCATTTGTGTCCGTTGGGGGAATACTTCCCGGAGTTTCCGCAAAGAGCTATGCCAGAATCCTCGGAGCAAACGAACGCATACAGGTTGCCTGTATGGGGGTGGTAAGTCGCGGCATGGCCGTTGGAAGTAATTTCGCGGGGCAGGAAAATTGTGAAGTGATATACAGTTGTGATGTAGATTCCAATGCATCCTCCAAGTTTGCTTCGGCAATACATGGCATTCAGGGAACGAAACCAAAAGAACAAAAAGATGTCCGAAAAGTGTTGGAAGATCAGGATGTGGATGCGCTGGTAGTGACAGCACCGGATCACTGGCATGCACCGGCAGCGTTGATGGCAGTGCAGGCGGGTAAACACGTGTATTTGGAAAAACCCTGTAGCCACAATCCAAAGGAAGGCGAAATGTTGATTGAGGCGCAGCGAAAATACCAAAAAGTAATACAAGTTGGCAACCAAAGACGGTCTTGGCCTAATGTAGTCGCCGGCATCAAAGAGGTACACAATGGGGCAATCGGCAAACCTTACATGGCTAAAACCTGGTATGCCAACAACAGAGGGCCCATTGGACAGGGAAAGAAAGTTCCTGTACCCGATTGGTTGGATTTTGAGCTATGGCAGGGCCCTGCACCACGGGAGGACTACCGCGATAACCTGATACATTACAATTGGCATTGGTTTTGGAATTGGGGAACGGGAGAGGCCCTAAACAACGGCACCCACATGGTAGATTTGGCGCGTTGGGGACTTCAGGTTGATTACCCTACCATGGTGAACTCCACTGGAGGTCGCTACCACTACAAGGATGACTGGGAGACACCTGACACCCAAATCATCAACATGGATTTTGGGGATAAAGGACTGATTAGCTGGGAGGGAAGAAGCTGCAACGGCAAACATATCGAGGGCGGATCGGTGGGAGTTCTCTTTTATGGAGAAACCGGGAGTTTATTGATCGAAGGCGGAAATTCCTATAAAATTTTTAACCTGAAGAATGAGGTTGTCAAAGAGGTGAAAAATGATTTGGCGATAGATCCGCAAAACCGTGTTAGTCCAGCCCAGGCGTTGGATGCAATTCATATCCAAAACTTCTTTGATGGCATCAAAAAGGGCATCGAGGTGCGGTCTGAAATTGTGGGTGCGCATCAAAGTACCCTTTTGGTACAACTAGGCAACATTTCTCAGCGAGTCGGAAGATCTTTGCAAATTGACCCCAGTAACGGCCGCATCAAGAACGATAAAAAAGCCATGGCCTTGTGGAGCCGAGACTACCAAAAAGGTTGGGAACCCAACGTTTAAATAAGCCCATACCCTACCTGTCCAACTACCCTGCCGGCATCGTCCGGCAGGGGTTAACCTACTCCTAATCCTCTTTCTTTTATGGAACTTAGCCTACTGGATCTGATTGTCATTGCGCTTTTTTTCCTACTGATGTTGGCGATTGGCATCTGGTCTTATTTCAAAAACACCAATTCGGAAGATTACTTTGTCGCAGGGGGAAAATTACCTTGGTGGCTTTCCGGAATTTCCCACCACGTTTCCGGATATAGTGGAGCGGTATTCGTCGCCTACGCAGGATTGGCTTATACCCACGGCTTTTCCCTCTACATATGGTGGGCATTGACCATCGGCCTTACCATCGTGGTAAGTGCCAACGTGTTTCCCGTTTTTTGGGTTCGACTTCGCAAGCGCTTTCAGATTCAGTCTCCATTAGAATTTTTGACGATAAGGTACAACCTTTTCACCCAACAACTAATGGCGTGGAGTGGCGTGACCCTAAAACTGTTTGATATTGGTGCCAAGTGGGCGGCCATAGCCGTATTGCTGAACGTTTTTACGGGCGTATCCCTCCCCGTAGGTATTTTGATTTCAGGTGGAATATCCTTATTGTACATTACTTTTGGTGGCCTTTGGGCGGTGATTATTACCGACTTTGCGCAATTCATCGTACAGATTATCGCAGGCCTTGTCATGTTTGTGGTGGTGGTAGCCAAACTGGGCGGCATTGGTTCGGTTTTTACCCTTTGGGATCAGCTTCCTCCAGAAAACAGCCAATTCTTTCACGAACCCTACACGGTAGGGTTTGCACTTGCCTTTTTGTTTATTAACTTTCTTTCTTATAACGGCGGTCAGTGGAATTTGGCAACTCGATATATCTCCTCTCCGTCTGAAAAGCAAGCATCCAAGGCCGCACGTCTATCGGGAGTGCTATACCTGATTTGGCCGCTTATCCTCTTTTTTCCCATGTGGGCCGCCCCGATTCTACTACCGGAAATGGAAGACCCCACCCAATCTTACGGCATTCTGACAATGCAACTGCTACCCGTCGGTCTGGTAGGATTGGTCGTTGCCTCGTTATTTGCCAACACCATGTCGATGACTTCCTCCGACATCAATACGATCAGCGCCGTAATCACCCGGGACATCTTGCCAGCGGTAAACAGCAAATTCAAAGATGAAAAAAATTCATTGGGCATCGCCCGAATAACTACCTTTCTGTTCACACTTGCCACCATCCTCATTGCCTTTCAGTTTGAACGTTTTGGCGGCGTCTTGGGATTGATTATTAGTTGGTTTGGTGCCCTGGTTGGGCCTATAGCTGTGCCCATGCTTTTTGGGGTCATCCCTTGGTTTAAAAATTGTGGCCCAGCCGCGGCTATCTCCTCTATTGTGATGGGACTTGCTGCCTTTATCTTTACCAAATCCTATGATTTGGGTAGTCTGGCCTTGTCTGTAAGCCTTCCTGTTGTTGTATCCACCATAACCTATATTGTCGTCGGAAAACCTGGCAAACAAGGCCCTCCTCAGAAAGTACAACAAATGCTAGCTGACTTGGCCGTGGAACGCTGACCTAATGCAGCCGGAATTTAATTTTCTCCCCAGGACGTTTTTGTGAAAATTCGGCCAAACCTCGGGGAGTAAGCTGCAACACTCTCGGGTAACCTCCTGTAACTTGGGCATCTTTCATTAGCACGATCAACCTTCCTGAGGGGGTAAGCTGAACCGTTCCGGGATAAACCGGCGCACTTAATATTTCAGGCAGCTTGTGTAAAATGGTACCCTCCAACTGATATCCCATTCGGTTGATGGAATTGGAAATTTGAAAGGACGTATTGAGTAGCCTTGCAATTAGGTTCTGATCTAATAGATGAAAATCAGGGCCTGCGTAGGCAGCTATTTCTGGATGACTCCAAAAGATGGAAGGATTTAAACGGGCATTGGATCGTTGTATATGCGGACTACGGGCATAGAACCCAACCCGATCATTGACTGCAAACCCTGCCTTCCCTCCTATCGCTTTATAGAAACTCTTGCTTCCAAAATAATCCCGCTGATCCCAGATGCCCGCCAGTGCCATATACAGCCAATTTCCCGCTACCGCCGCCGAAATTTGAATCACATCACCAGCCTTTAATGTAATCACTTGATGTAATGGGTAGGGTACCGAATTGACGCGAATTTGGGCAGATGCACCCGAGAAAACAACTTGACAGGCACTAGAAACCTCTATGGAAGCCATACCTTGAAAAAGCTCTAAACAAGCCTGTCCCGGTGGATTTCCAACAAGTAGATTTGACCGACCCGCCGACACGGCATCCATAAACCCTGATTCTGGAATACCATATTCCGCATACCCGATACGCCCGGAATCCTGCATGCTTACCTGAATGCCAATATCTCGAAATTTTAAAAAACCGAGGCTCTTATGCATGATTCCAATCGGTAGAACGGTCTATCAGCCGTTGTTCGTATTCGGTTCTGTCTATGGAAAAAAACCGGATAACGTCCCCTGGTGTGTACGGAGGGAGGCTGCCACTCGCCGGATCAAACATGGAAAGCGGTGTCTTGCCGACCACATGCCATCCTCCTGGACTCTCAACCGGGTAAATGCCCGTTTGAGATCCGCCAATGCCAACGGATCCACCTTCGATCTTACGATCCGGAAAATCCTTCCTAGGGCAGTGAAGTTCAGAAAGCAGGCCTCCCAGGTACATAAAACCCGGAAGGAATCCATAGAAATGTAACAGGTAATCTACCTGTGTATGCAACATGATAAACTCATCCAGATCCAAGCCTTTGCGCGTTAAAAAGGCAGTCAGATCTTTGGCTACCTCAGGGTCATAGCAGACTGGAATCCGCCAGCATCTAGGCAATGCCTCCCCACCCTCGGCAATACCGCCCTTCAAGAATTCCCTTAATTCATCGATATCACACGTGCCCTTCCCTATTGAAATGGATAAACGATGATACCCAAATCGTACATCCTGCAGTTGGGCTCCTAACCGATCTACTAAAAGAGACTTTACTTGCAGCATCTCGATTGCAATTTCTTTCGAGATTTGTGCAGGCCAACTGATTTCAAAGATCTTTGGCGATATTTTCCGAATGATAGGATCCATCATAAAAGCGTCACACCATGCAGCTTCAGCCAACGGTTTACTCGAATGGCTGTGTCCAAGGCCTGTGGATGGTCTCCATGTAAACAAAGTGTATCAACTTTTATGGCTCTCCAACTGCCGTCCGAAGTCCGAACCCGCTGCCTAAACACGAATTCGCTCAGTTGCTCAGATATTTCATCCCAGGTACTTAGCACGGCCTCAGGTTCTGATCTCTTGACGAGGGTAAGGTCGGGATGGTACCTTCGGTCTAGGAATGCCTCAAAACAGACCTCTATACCTTGCGCCTGTGCGGCCTCCGCCAGTTTGGAACCAAAGGGCGCATAAAGCTTTGCCTTGGGATACTCCGACTTTACGAGAGATGCAATCAGAATCGCCAATTCGGTATCTACACTGGCTTCATTGTACAATGCACCATGAGGCTTTATATGGTGCATGGGAATGGCTTCCTTGGCTAACTCATCCGTTACCAGCTTAATTTGCGCTTTGAGGCTTTCTTCGAGATTAGACAGGGCCATTTCCAGCTTTTCCCTGCCAAAATTATCCGCATCCGGATAGGATGGATGAGCTCCGATTCGGATGCCCTTAGCCTTTGCCAGCAAAATTGCTTCACGAACCGTATCGGAATTGCCCACATGGCCTCCACACGCAATATTGCAGCTGCTGATACAACCCATGATTACCGCATCAAAGGCATTTCCTTCACCCAAGTCTGCATTTACATCTAACCGATTCAACATATTCTAAACCAAACCAGGAATTCTATCTATTAACCCCCAGGATACCAACTATTATCGCTTACTGTGCAGCACGTTTGCAAATACGGCAAGTTGCAAATAGCCCTTGGCCCTTTCCCCAACATGCTGGGAAAGCCAACCTGTCTGCACATTTACCGCTCGGGTAAACTGATAACCCAGGGCCACGTAGAATCGGTTCCTATCGTAGGGTGAATCGTCCAAATCAACAAATAACTCGTCGTATACACTGAAAAACAAGGTCTTAGGCCCCATACGTTCCTTTGTTAAGGGGATATTTACCAAGAGACGGTACCTGATACGATCGCGGTATTGGTCACCGATAAATCGCTGCTCCAACCTACCCCGGTGCTCAATAAACAAGCGGCCAAGAGTGTGAAAATGCAGCACCTGCTGCCATATCCGGTGTTCGATTACCGTGGGTAATCCACTACCCTCCGGCGGATAGCTTTCAATATAACCGTATCCAGCGGTTAGCCATAATCGAGGCTTTAAGTGGTAATTTACCCCTCCCCGAAGAAGTAATTGCTCCCCTGCATGGCTGAGATCATAAGAACGATCCTGCACTTCGGTATGTAGACTCCACTTTTCATTGATTTCTGTCCGATTAAAAAACATCAACCACATACCCTGTCCCTCACTCACAGCCGATTGGCCGTATCCCGTAACAGGCAATACGACGATCATGGCTAAAATAACGATGCTTCTACTCACTTCTATCCCATTTATAAGATTGAAAAACCCTTGGTTCGAGCATAAAGTTCGAAAAAACAGATTCAATAACCCTATACATTTGCATGAGTCGCCCTCCTGTCTTTTCAACGGTACTTTGTAACCTACCAATCCGAAATGAAACCAATGAATTTGTCAATCTACCATTATATTTCCTTGGAAATTATTCAAGCTGATTTAAAAAAAGATGTACTTAGTAATATGCTATGTACAACAATTCCACTTCCTAATTCGTCTTACTAATAAAAAAATAAACATGACCAGATACGTGATCATCGGCTTTTTGGTTCTAACCAGTGTAGCTGGCGGCTGCAGCCCGGTAAAGGTATATATGGAAAAAAACGAGATGGCCCGGCCTGAGGCATTTCGTACATTTTATGTCATCAGTGAATATTACGATGCGCAGGCCTTCAATTCTCCCGTGCTTGAGGAAAACCTACAAAAAAGTCTTACTGAAGGCATGGAAAATTTCGGTTACGAAGTAGACTCCGAAAAGCCAGACCTGATCGTCCGATACAATACGATACTGACTGACCGAAAAAAAGAGATAAATAGTACACCTATGGGGCCGTGGGGATGGGGCATGAATCCTTGGATGTGGGGCAATCCCTGGATGATGGGCCCTGGAATGGGAGGCGGATATCGTGTGGAAAAATACGATTTAGGTGAGCTGGTGGTTGATTTTATAGATACCCGCCAAGACAAAGTGGTCATGCGCATTTCTGCCGTTGGTGAAATAAACAAACCGGATCAACGCTCCCGAAATCTAAAAGCATCGGTAGAGAAAATTTTAAAGGAGTTTGCCCGGAACGTATCCGCAAGAGGCTAGTCCCGATCACTCGCTGATGCTGTTTAATTGACCGACAAATGATGCGCTACAGATTCAACCAATAGTTTAATTTCATAACAAAGGCCCGTTGTTTCGATGCAAAGGTGCCGGGAAAGTAATTATCCGTGTATACTAAAAAAAGGTCCGACACCGGTGCATATCGCCATTGCATGCGCGTGTTGATGTTGATGTTATCTATTTGATTGTTGTATTGGACAAAGGTGGTCCAGAAAAGGTTTCGGGTAAAGGTCAAATCCACCCGGGGGCCTAAAAGCAACAAGTCCGCATCTTGCTGGGGCTCCGGCAATCGTATGCGGCTATAACTTAGGTTCATGGAAATATTAGCGAGATAACCCATTCGCCATTGCAATGTACCGGAAAAACTGCCCATGTTTCCATTGTAATACTGTCCTATTTGCCCTATACCCCGTAAAGAAAATGCATGAATGGGATTGGTTCTGATGTCAAACCCCAGAAAATTTGTTCTGTAGGCTGTACCCTCGGGCAGAGGTTCTGCGCCCGTACGAGTAGGGTCGAAAGGAAAAAACAAATAGGTGTATTGATTGTTCAACGTGAACGTCATTTCAGCGTGAGAATGAAACCGAATCAGGTATAGAAACGAGTGCAATTCATCAGTCACACCTAACCGTTCGTTCCAAAGCGTCTCTGATTTAAAACCCGGACCGTGACGGTTTACTTTACCGGAATTTGGAAAGAACAGGTAAGCCATTTCCGGCGCAACTCGCTGATAATCCACCCTAGGTGTATATCCCACCACCGGATTGTAATTTTCCCCAACGTAGGAATACGCCAGGCCAGCAGTAAAGTGCGTATCCATAAAGGTCAAACTCGCATGGCCTGTCCCGGAATCATGTAGATCGCCGTCCTCAAACGTCTTATGGTAAAAAAACTTTCCGCTCCATCGGTTGTCGGCGGAAAATAAATTGTAATCCAATCCAAGAAGCCGGTTATGGGCGCCATTTTTCATGGCCAACCCCCCTTTTTCCGTATCCATAGACTCCCGATTCACCACCATCAAGCCCACATTAGAGCGGTTAAATACCTTTCGCTGCAATGCCGCTACCGCAAAATTCTTTCCCTCTATACCCCTCATCGGGTCATTGGCCGTTTGCATGTTCATCGTCCCAATTCGCCAATCATCCGTTAACTTGCCACTAAGTCTGGCCCCATACAAGATCTGGTTTTGCACATTTTGACCGGTGTTGTCATCTCTGTCTACACCTATTCTCCGAGAGAAAAATGGACGGATCCGGTTGGTTCCAAAATCTGCGAAAAGGTCTGCATTTTCAAGGAAAAACTGGCGACGTTCTGGAAAGAATATCTCAAATCGATCAAGGTTGGTAACCTGTTCATCCACCTCCACTTGCGAAAAATCGGGATTAAAGGTTAGGTCCAAATTTAAGGCGGGGCCAACTCCGATCTTCGCATCACCTCCCAACGCAGGCCTCAATGGGTCTGATATCCCTTCCAGGTTATTACGTGACGCCCCAACGGCAGTGTATGGGATCAGCGAAATGTTTGCACCGGCCTTAGGGAGTGGCTCTTGAAACAGGAGTTTGCGCGTAAAGGCTACGTGGGTGACATTAAAATTCTTTGGGATGGGTGTCCATGTGCTCTTCTCCGCATACTCGCTGTCAATTCGGTAAAAATTGACGTTCCAGTTAGTGGAGCCCTCTTTGTATCGGAGCGTGGAAAATGGAATAGCAATCTCAGCTACCCACCGGTCATCGTGTATTTTTGCGGCTGACAGCCATTTATTATCCCAGGCCAAATTTAAATCGGCACTTAGCAACCCGCCATTACCCAACATGGCCTCCCGTTGTACACCATACGGATTGACTCCAAAAAGATATGCGTTGGTCCGGTCGTTGAATGTGTCCAGCATAATGCTTAGTCCATCATTTTGATTACCTCTAAAGTCTCTTCGAAGCGAGGTGCTCACGTAATGGTCCCTAAAACCCCGATTATGCATTACCGCACCTATGTACAGGAATTTATCGTCATAGGCTACCCGTACGAAAGTCTTGACGGTAGAAAGGGATGTATCACTCGGGAAAAACTGAACAAAGTCCATAGCCCATCCCTCTTCCGATAACCAAACAGCCTCATCCAACTCACCATCCACCATAATCGGATCGTCAATTCTCACTGCTTCCAGGCCTGAAAGGCTCTGCGCATTCACGTGAAAGCATGCAGAAAATCCCAGCAGCATCGCGATAGCAAAGTTCCATTTCATTACAAAAACTAAATTTCCCGTGAAAATAATTGATTCGACGGACAACAAACCATAGTTTTACACCATTGGTACCTAAAAAAATTTTGTTCATTACAAAGCCGTAGCGGTTTATCAAAGAAACCTTAAAACTAAAATTTTACCATAAGATATTTTTCAAATTGGAATCCCTGACCAATAGGCTTATCTTGCGATACGATCGTACTAAACTTATCCCCTTTTCAGCCACCACCGTTACTGGAAATTTCGGCAGAGAGATGACTCCTCCGCTAAGTGATTTGAGTACGAGAGAACCGGCAATCTCGCCACACTCATCGGAAATATTGATTTAATTAAAAAAAACAAAACTAACCTCATGAAGAATTATGTGATCGGAGTCGATTTTGGAACAGATTCCGTGCGATCTGTACTGGTAGATACCTCAGATGGAAAGACGCTGGCAAGTGATGTTTTTGCGTACCCAAGGTGGCGGGAAGGCAAATATTGTAAGCCAATTGCTAACCAGTTTAGGCAACATCCGCTTGACCATTTGGAAGGCATTACCCAAACGATACAAAACGTATTAAAAAGTACTGGCACAGACCCGGTGCTCGTTAAGGGCATCTGCATAGACACAACCGGATCTTCGCCCCTGCCTGTAAATGAAAGAGGTGAAGCTTTGGCGCTACAGCCCGGATTCTCTTCCGATCCGGATGCCATGATGATCCTGTGGAAGGATCATACTGCAATCGCCGAGGCTGATAAAATAAACGAGCTGGCGCGCACTTGGGGCGGCGAAGATTACACCAAATACGAAGGAGGAATCTATTCATCCGAATGGTTTTGGGCAAAAATTTCACACATTTACACGCATGCCCCGAAGGTAGCTGACGCTGCCTATTCGTGGATGGAACACTGTGATTATCTGACCGCGACGCTCACCGGGAATACCGACCCTCTGAAAGCCAAGCGTAGCCGCTGTGCGGCCGGGCACAAAGCACTTTGGCATGAAAGCTGGGACGGACTACCCGACAAGTCATTTTTGGCGAAGATCCATCCTGGCCTGGCACCACTAAGAGATCGCCTGTATTCGGAGACCTACACCTCGGATCAAGCAGCGGGCACACTCTCTCCTGAGTGGGCCGACAAATTAGGCTTGTTGGAAAGCACGGTGGTCGCAGTGGGTACATTTGATGCACATGCCGGGGCGGTGGGTGGTCAAGTGGCCGCAAATACCCTGGTAAAAGTGATGGGCACCTCTACCTGCGATATCATGATTGCTTCATATGACTCCTTGGGCGATAAGCTAGTAAAGGGAATTTGTGGACAGGTCGATGGTTCCGTCGTGCCTGGTACGATTGGACTGGAAGCTGGGCAATCCGGTTTTGGAGATGTGCTGGCTTGGTTTAAGAATCTCCTTGCCGATCCCGTGACGCAACTTATTGAAAACAGCAATTTATTGGACAGCAAGTCCAAAAGCGAATTGATCCAAGAGATCGAAGAAAAACTGTTGGCAACCCTGACAACGGAGGCCTTGCAAATAAATCCAGTAGAAAGCAACGTATTGGCCCTAGACTGGATAAACGGAAGGAGAACACCCGATGCCAATCAGCAACTTAAAGGAGCAATCCTTGGACTGACCATGGGCTCTGACGCGTCCACGGTTTTCAAAGCACTGGTGGACTCCATATGCTTTGGCTCTAGGCGAATCGTAGAACGGTTCCGGGAAGAAGGGATTACCATAGATGCAGTGGTTGGCTTAGGAGGGGTCGCCAAAAAATCCCCACTAGTGATGCAAACAATGGCTGACGTACTAAACATGCCCATTAAAGTGGCCACATCTGAACAGGCACCTGCCCTAGGGTCTGCTATGTACGCGGCTGTTGCCAGTGGTCTATATCCTACGCTTCAAGACGCCATTGACCGCATGGGCAACGGTTTTGACAAAACCTACTATCCAAACCCTGCACATGTAGCGGTGTATCAGGCATCTTATGAAAAATACCTCAAATTTGGCGGATTTATAGAATCAATGACCTGATAACCGGACAAAAAGAGACCGTCCTTATTGATAGGCCGAAACCACCATGGTTTCGGCTTATTTTTTTAGCTAACTTCCTAACCTACAACAAATACACCTAATTCAAAAAAACCACACAGGCCAATCCAGTCGTTGTAAATATTTAATTTATTTTTGCTTGCATTATGATCGGGAAATTGCTAACATTATCCTACGTAAGAATTCCGTTGATTCGGTAAACAAAAAAGGATATAGGATGTTTACTCAGAGTTATTTGTTACAAAAGCCTATTTTCCGGAAGCGACCAAATAATAAACGGTTATCATCTTCGAAATTCATTTACAACACCATCTTTAATCACAACTTGTATGAAACACATTAACTACTTCATCCTTGTTATGCTGATCTTTTGTTCGGCCTGTCTGTCCCAGCGGGATTTTGTGGCTGAGTATGATTATAACTACCGAGGTGCCTTTAAGAAATATAAGACGTTCGGATTTGTAGAGGAAGAAAGCAAAGCCAATGACGCATTAAGTGAGGTAATTGAAAAGACCATCACTTCTAGGCTCGGTTCACAAGGATTCCGAGTCAAAGACAATAATCCAGATTTGCTCGTAATCTATAAACTGTATCAAAGTGAGGTTAGATACAGGGGATACAACCAACCGGATTTCGACTTCTGGCTCAAAAAGCAGGGCATTGAACTTCTAGAAGACGAAGCTGACAGTATCGCACGGGAGAAAATGCGCGAAAACTACAATGCCATCAAATACACCCAAAACGATGGAATGTTGGTTATTTTGGTAATAGACCATAAAAAGGGGAATACGGTTTGGCAAGGCTATACCAATGCCTTCTTTGACTATGAGTCTCCAAATATCAACATTGATCTCACTAGGGCCACCTACAAGGTAATGGATCAATTTAAGATTTTGACCACGCAGAATTGATGCTGCATTGTCATTTTGCCCAAAAGAAAAAGCGGGGTGCCATACGCTCGTATGGCACCCCGCTTTTTCTTTTGGCTTTAGCATGCGGATTAAAAAACCTAATTACTTCATTTCGCCGGCTTGTTGCGTACGTAAATAAGCTTATTATTGCTTTTAGGATGTATCCGCTCTTTCACTTCAAATTTCGCAATGGAACCTATCAGAGGCGTAAGCTTTTGAAATCCGTAGTTTCTGGAATCAAAATTTGGTTGCTTTTTTTGTAACAGATTTCCGACATCCCCAAGGAATGCCCATCCGTCATCATCTGCCAGATCAGAAATGGTGGAGGATATCAGACGCAGCATGGTCGGCGTAATCTGCTCAAATTGCTTTGTACCTCGTTCCTTACCTTTTACATCATCCGTCTCTTGCTGCAATATCTCCAAATAAATAAACTTATCGCAGGCCACGATAAAGGGATCAGGAGTCTTCTTTTCACCTAGTCCGATGACCATCATACCTGCCTCTCTCAGGCGAGTCGCAAGTTTGGTGAAATCACTGTCACTGGAAACCAAACAGAACCCGTCGACTTTTTCTGAATAGAGTATGTCCATTGCGTCAATGATCATGGCCGAATCGGTGGCATTTTTACCAGAGGTGTAGCTATATTGCTGTATGGGATTGATCGCATTTTCCAAAAGGACCGCTTTCCACTTTCCCAGCTGCGGTTTGGTCCAGTCTCCATAGATTCGTTTGATGGTGGGATTGCCGTATTTGGCAATTTCCTCCATCATTTCCTTAACCTGTCCTGAAGGAACGTTATCCGCGTCTATCAGCACAGCAAGTTTGTTGTCTTGGTGCATACTTTTCTTTCGGTATTAATAAGGTCGCTCTCGTCGTGCTCGATTCACTTGTTTAATTGAAACGTAAAACAGCCCATTTCCTATCCATTATTCCGCAGTTATCTGCACATTTCGAAACATAAAGGGATTGTCGCTAATCCGCAATTCCTGCCCGCTAAAGATTTCCACGTTTTTCAAGATCACTTCTTTGGTCAGTATATAGGGATATTTTTCCACATAGCTATTATCTGTCATTTTTGGATTAAAATTACCAAAAATGGCCGGACCCTGATAGTCTTCAGGATGGTTATAATCATATATGCGCAAATTTTCAATCTGAATTCGCTCAGGCATAAAACAGGTATAGCCAAAATCATGCTGCCCGGAATTGGACCCACTAATCAAACTGGCACGGACATTCCTTCCAGCCGCTGGAACGAACACCGTGTTCTTGATGATCAACTCACCCTCCCAGGTACTTCCATAGTCAGAACGTAAATTGATCAGGTTTCTACCATAAACCGTGGAGTTTTCTAGCGTAAAAGTGCCGCTCCCAATTGCGTTGATACCTTGATGGCCCAGAATGGAGTTCTTTACCGTAGCATTGGCTACTCCCATGTGGGCATCAAACCTGGAAAAAACACACCTGTCCAAGGTGAGGTTCTTGCAATAGTTGGATCCAATAATGCCCCAGAATTGGGTATCATTTATATCATTTGTTTGGCTGCAATTTATAAAGGAAACATTCAACGCACGACCGAGGGAGATATCATAGGTACCCATTGAAACGGACACACCGGCAGCGCCGATGGTTTGGTATATCTTATGTCCCGTTAAAAGGCTGTTCTGCACCGTAACGTATGCGCATTCGCTCACATTGATAAACCCACCGTAGGGTGCCCCGTGATCGCCCTCTCCGGTTACCCGATGTTCCAATCCATCCACTAGCACATTCGAGCGCTTGATTCCAATACCCCTGCTGTAGTAAGTATATTTCGACTCCGCTTGATTTGCGATGGTGGTAAACTTGCCTCCCCGGATGGTAAGGGTTTTCTCATCCATCGGAAGTGCGGTAATATCTGTAATCTGATCAAAATCCCAGATAATAGGCGCATCCATATCCACATTTCCGGACTTATCGACTATAAAAATATCCGTTTGAGGTGCTCCGTTATTCTGGTTGGGACCGAAACGGATATACCGCTTTACGTTGGCATCGTTTACGGTGATCAAGCTGGCAGTCGGAAGGGTGACATCGATCTTGGATTGGTTGCGTTTCAGGGAAGAAATACCCTTCAATTTATACGGGCGCAGGGTAGAGTTAACCAAAAAAACCTGTGCCGTTCGGTCCTCCACTCGGGTATCATCTATGATAAATAGCGCTTTGCCAAAATCAGTGTCGGTCTGTATGATTGCAGTCCGCCTTTTTCCGCTGAGATAATAAACCGCATCGTCTTCTGCCTTTACCGCAAGCCCTTCCTGATTAGCAAAGGCGTGGGTTGCTACAATCACATCAAAATCATCGGTTATACCGTCTCCTTTGGCTCCCAAATCTCCATAGCCGACCCAGCCTTTCGACCGGAAAGCCTCCGCATCATTTGGGGCCACGTTTACCGAAATTTTACCCTTTGAATTCGTTCGAACTTCCGTCGTTCGACCTTTCGATGTGATGGATACCTCGTCTTGCTTGACGGTTGACTGCCCAAAGCCCATGCCTACTAGGCTTACTACTAGGACAAAAATAAAGATGGATTTCATTCTTGGTTCGTTTTATCCCTTCCTACCAATTTGCGGGTATAAGGGCCGTTATTTAGGTGAGTTAATTGCTAAAGATGCACATAAACCGTAAATTTTCAGTCCCGATCATGTAAAAGTTGATCTACCCATGCAAAAGATACGCGCGATCCCCATAGTTCTTTGTTGCCTTTTGGCAATTTCAATGGTGCACCACGGAAACGCAAGACAACAACCTGCTGTTAAAGCTGTAAATGACCGAACGAATAGCACCATCCCCATTCGCTTTGACGATACTTCGCAGGCCCTGTGGCAAGCGGACTTTGAACTGGTAGCGATACCTTCCTCCAAAGACGGCGTGGAGCAAAAAGCCTACCTCTACAAGGCAAAATCTACCGAACCCCGGCCTTTAATTGTAAGCCTTCATACCTGGAGCGGAACCTATGAACAAAAAGATGATCTGGCCCTGCTTTGCAAGCAAAAGGACCTAAATTATATTCATCCGGATTTTCGCGGCGCCAACCGCACCTTCGATGCCTGCTGCAGTGAACTCGCCTTGAGCGATATCGATGACGCCATTGCCTATGCCTTACGAAACGCCCCGGTGGACACTTCCAAAATATACGTTATCGGCGTGAGTGGAGGAGGATATGCCACGCTAAGCACCTTTATGAAGTCCGTCCACCCTATCAGGAAATTTTCGGCATGGGCATCCATTTCCGATTTGACGGCCTGGCACCATGAGAGTCAAATCAGAAAAAATCGCTATGCAAAAGACATCTTGGATTGTACGGGGTCCGGAGCCTCGCTTGACACCCTACTCGCAAAGGCACGCTCTCCTCTTTTTTGGGAGACACCTACCGAAAAACTGAAGCAGGCCGAACTCCATATTTACGCAGGAATTTACGATGGTATACAAGGCAGTGTCCCCATCACCCATTCCATCAATTTCTACAATAAACTGCTAAGAGATCAGGGCATAACCGATGTCAACCACTACGTATCTGATACGGAAAAGCTGACGCTGCTGGAGAGGCGTCAACCCTTGGGGGAATTCGGCAGCATCGGTGGTAGACGCGTTTGCTTGGTGAAAGAATCCGGCAGCCTTCGAATCACCGTATTCGAAGGAAACCACGAAATGTTAACGGAATATGCCCTGGAAAAATTAGTGGGTGAATAACTTGTAGAATGATACTCGGATTCCATAAAAGGGAGAAAACAGCCAATACAAACCGCCGCAATTCCAGGCAAGGAATGAAAAATCCAAACCTACAAACTGCTCCCTTTAGTAAACCCGAAAACCACTTAACCGCTGCTTACTTGGATTACCAAAAGGAAGCCGCTAAGTGGTCACGGGGCACTCCTGGAAGATGACCAAGGCTACTTGCTAGGTTTGATCGCCCCTTTAAGTATCAGATATCCTGCAAAGCCCGACAACAACGAAGCCATCAGAATTCCCATTTTGGCCTGACCTATCATCATGGGGTCCTCAAAAGCCAGGGAATTTATAAAAAGGGACATGGTAAACCCTATAGCCGCCAAAAGTGAAATCCCCAACATCATGGATGTGTTGATGCCTTTTGGTTTTTTAAACCACCCAAGCTTGATCCCCAACATAGACAGACCAAAGACGCCCAGCAACTTACCGACTACCAGTCCAATGCCTACACCTAGGGCCACTTGACTACTGATCATTTCCAGCCAATCATTTTCAATGGCTACACCCGCATTGGCCAGCGCAAAAATGGGCATGACGACGAAAACTACTAGCCCATGCATGCTTCTCTCCAACCGTTGCAGTGGCGATATGGATGCTTTGGACAATCGCTTAATTTCACCAATGATATTTTCCTCATCTGAAGTGAGCAGGTATTTGTCGTTTTTGGCGCGGCTGGCAATTTTGAATTTTTCGGTGAGCTCCGATATGGCTTTTAGGTAACGTGCCTTGTCAACTCTTCTATCAGCCGGAATAATGGAGGCCACTAACACGGCAGCCACCGTCGCGTGCACACCAGAAAGCAATGTAGCAAGCCACACCCCTCCAATCCCCAGCACAGCATACACTAGCACACTCCGTACCCCGACTAAATTTAAACCTATCATGAGTGCAAAAACAGACGCTCCATAACTCAGGTCGATTAATGAGATTTCCGAAGTATAAAAAAATGCAACAATTAGTACCGCACCTAGGTCATCAATAATCGCCAAGGCAGTAAGAAACACTTTTAGCTGTATGGGAACCTTGGGCCCCAAGAGGTATAATACCCCCAACGCAAAAGCAATGTCTGTGGCCATCGGAATCCCCCAACCATTCATGGCTGCCGGATTTCCACTACTGTTAATGGCAACGTAAATCAACGCCGGAAAAACCATCCCGCCGATGGCTGCTACAATTGGCAATAGCACATTCCTGGGATTGGACAGTTCTCCAGCAATTATTTCCCGCTTCAATTCGAGTCCAACCACAAAGAAAAAAATAGACATCAGACCATCATTGATCCAAAGCAACAAGGATTTATATACGCTGAATTCCCCTAGTGTAAATCCAATCCGTTGGCTTAACAACCATTGAATGGACTCATTTGCCGGAGAGTTTGCCAAGATCAACGCCAATAGTGCGGAGAAGAAGAGCAAAAACGAGCTAAAGGTGCTCTTTTGGATAAATTGCACCAAGGGGCTAAGCGTACTAAATACGAGTTTTTGAGCCGTCATATCATCTTTCTATTGATTTGAAACTTCATACGGATTTGAACAAAAAATAATTATGGGTTCCATAAATATTTTTGATATTTCCGAAAATCCCAAATAAACTAAGGATTTGACTTTCTTATACGGATAAACTTAAAAAAAGATTGCTTTGCTTACAAAAAATAATTATCCCTACTTTATAAAAGTAAAACTACTACCGGGTAGGTGCGGTAGCAGGTCAGAAGCTCTTTCCCGTCCACTTACCATAACTTTCTTTAGAGCACGAACCTTCGATTTACTTCTATATTTGCTATTGCCAAATACACCCTTGTTACATAATAAACCTTCTTCTTTCCTTCTTCATTGTCGAGTCGCTATTTGCCTGATTTTTTACAGTCTTTGTCCAACTGTTCTTTTGTCGGCTGTGTGTGCTTTTATCAATTCAGGATTGAGGATGATTTTTCCTTTGGGTGTACAGCTTCCCCAACGTGTCGGCATATCCCGTAAAACAATAGAACTTGGCTCTACTTTGTGCTTTTTAAAATTTTCGATTAGGGGTTTTGCAATGGAGTGGAACTTTTCTCTGGCATGTTCCAGGTACCATTCATTCAATAACTCCTTTGTTCTCGCCCTGTTAATAGTGGTGACCAAAATGAATTTCCCCTTTAGCTTAACAGACTCCTCTTTGCCCTCTTGAATTTGCAAACGATATTGTCTGCCCATATACAAATGTGTTTCTCCACTGATGAATTTTCGTTGAGGGGTCTTGGGGTGAAAGGATAAAAAAAAGCTTTGCTGCTTGATTATCCAGGGTGCTTTTTTTCGTATTTTTTCTTTTATTGTTTCCAGAGATGTGTCTGTCGGCGCTTTTACCAATACTTCCATTTCAGGTGTCACTGTAATCCCAAGTGATTTCCTGTTGGAATACTCCAAACGAAAATCTATTGTCCTGCTTCCGAATTGTATGGCTGCTGTCATTATTTGTAACGGAGTTTGGCTACTTCAATACAATTTTCTGCAATCTTGTCCATGTCATTAAATATCAAGTCCACACTGTATTTATCTCTCACTTCATCAATCAAATAATCGCCAATTTCGATTAGCAATTTTCCTGTGATATTGGTTTTGTACTGCCAGTCAACAATAGGTTTACCATTGTCCAAAACGGCATCTTGAATTAAATTGTCAATTTGTAAAGCTGTTTGTATAGAGATTTCTCTTCGAATTACATCATCCTGAATTTTTTCTGAAAGAGCTTCAATTGTCAAGCCGTAAAATGCTTTGGCAACGTCTCTGTCTTTCAATTGCTCCGGAATATCCTGGTCGGTATGAGCCAATACATTGTTCATGATGTCCTGAACTCTGCGCAGGTATTGCGCTTCACTGATTCTCTTGGCCTCATAGTCGGCTATGGTTTCTTTTAGCATTTGCGAAAACTTTTTATAGAAAGCGGGATCTTCATCCATTTTCTCGGTGATGTGTTTCGCTGTTCTACTGGCGATTTTATCTGCTTTGGCAGCCTTGCCTGTCGTATTTTCTACTTCTTGCCTAAATTTCTCTTTGTCGAAAATATTTACCAGTTCCGTGATCGTGTCAATTTTCTCCGTGGTGATGTGTGTATCAATCAGCTTTTGGATTTGCCCTTCGTATTGTTTGTAGTCAATTTGATCACTGTATCGTTCGACAACTGCCAAACGCAATTTCAGAAACATGGCCAAATCTTCCTTGTATCGGTTGATCACCTTTTCCTCAACCTCTTTATGGAACTGAATGGAAGACAAGGCTAGCTTCAAACCCTTAGCAAAGGCAGCAAGTTTATCATAAAATAAAACCCGTATTGCTTCATCTTTCAATAATTGCTGATAGGCCTCAGCATCCCGCTTGTTGGCAATGGTTTTGAAAATATCCCAAAGTTCGGAATGCTTCTGGGGAAGCTTTTTGATTTCTTCAGAAATATTGGTGAGTGTCCCCGCCAAATCTTCTTCATCAAAATCATCAAAGGAAGAATTTAGCTGCAAGGCATCATCCAGATTTTCAATTACACCATAGTAGTCAAGGATGTAGCCAAATTCTTTGTCAGGATAGATACGATTTACCCTTGCAATGGCTTGTAAAAGTTTATGTCCTTGCAGGTTTCTGGTAAGGTATAAAACGGTGTTTTTGGGTTCGTCAAAACCAGTAAGCAATTTATCAACTACAATGATAATTTCCGGATCTTTCTGATTTTTGAAACGGCTGATAATGTTCTTTTCATAGCTTTTTGAATTGCCATGTTCGTCCATCATCTTTTTCCAAAACTGATTTTCCTTTTCGGTGGACTTTTCATACGCACTGTCTTCTCCTTCACGTTCGTCAATGGATGAAATCAATACTTCGCAGCTTATGATCCCAATTTCGTCGAGGAATTCTTTGTATTTGATAGCATTCACTTTTTTATCGCAAACCAGCTGACCTTTGAATGGCGTTGTTTCCTGCCAGTTGTCCCGAAAATGATAGCTAATGTCCCAGGCAATCATGCGCATTTTTTGCTCGGCTGAGTTCAAGTGATCATATCGTGCAAACTTCTTCTTAATGTCTGTTTTTTGGTATTCGGTTAATGGTTCTGCAACCATTCCAAAAAAAGTATCTATCGGACTTGCATTCACATCTTGCTTTGCCAATCTTCCTTCATACAAAAGCGGTACTACCGCATGGTCTTTTACGGCCTGGTCAACGGTGTAGGCGTCTATTACTCCACCAAATTTTGCTGCGGTACTTTTGTCCTTCTTGAAAACCGGCGTTCCGGTCATGGCAATGAAACAGGCATTGGGCAATGTCTTTTGCATATCCACATTGAAAGTTCCGTGCTGTGTTCGGTGACCTTCATCTACTAAAACAAAAATGTCGTGACTATCTAAGGGCTTACTAATTTTCTTAACTGCCGCAACAAACTTATTGATGATGGTGGTTACCACCGCATCGCTTTTGCTTTCCAGTAACTCTACCAACCGTTGCCCAGTAGTGGCGTTTTCTACAAACTTGCCACACTTTCTGAACGTACTGGTAATCTGATTATCTAAATCGGTTCTATCAGTTACCAACACAATTTTTGGATTGCGAATGCTGGGCTCCAAAGCAATGGCTTGAGCCAGCATTACCATGGTTAACGATTTTCCACTTCCTTGGGTGTGCCATATTACGCCTCCCTTTCGCTTTCCGTTTGCTACATTTCGAATCCGCTGCATGGATTTCTTGATGGCGAAAAACTGCTGGTATCTAGCAACTTTCTTTGTGCCGCTGTCGAAAAGAATAAAATTGAAAATAATGTCCATCAACCGGTCGGGACGGCACAAACTGTATAAATACGTATCTTGTTCTGTGGGAAGTATTGGTTCCTTTTCTAAAGCATCAAAATATTGTCTAACGTATTTGAAGCGGTCAGAAAATAGTTGCGCTTTCTCTTTCAAAAAAAGTGGCCGATTTTTCAGTTCTAGTAGTTTGTTTTTGTAGTTTCGTTCCTCATGCTCATCGCTGAATTTCTCCTGCCACTTTGCCCAAAACTTTTCTGGGGTAGCATTGGTGGCATAAGCAGCTTCCTGTGTGGCAATGCTCAGTGTCAATTGTGAATACACATACAAATTACGGATGCCATCTTCCTGCTGATTACGCAAATGCTGGCTGATAGCCTGTTTCAAGGGCTCTTTCATATCAGGACGCTTACACTCAATGATGCAAAGGGGAATGCCGTTGACAAACAAGACCAAATCGGGGCGGTAATGCTCTTTGCTTGTGCTTCGCATCACGCTGAATTCTTCGCTTACATGAAATACATTGTTGCTGATGTTTTTCCAGTCAATGTACTGCAGCGTAAAACTCTTTTTGTCGCCATCTACACTTTGCTCCAATGCCTGACCCAAAGTCAGCAGGTTATAGGCTTTTTCACTGGCAGCAATGTAGCCTTCGTTCATGGGCAGGTTTTTCAATGCCTGAATACCACGTTCGATATTCTCATCCGTAAAAATGCTGGTTTTGCTGGCACTTACCCGTATGCTGTTGATTTCTTTCAACTGCTTCCTCAGCACTTCTTCCAACAAGACATTCGTCGTTTTTCCACCCCTAAGCCGGTCAGTTTCTGCTGGACTCAAATAGGTATAGCCCAAATTCACCAGCATCTCCAATGCGGGTATCTGGCTGATATGGTCTTCTTTAAGGCTTGGTGTGTCCATAACTTGTAATTCATTTGTGTCATGTGTAGAAAAGTACGGTTTTCTATACATGATGCTTTTCTCCTGTGTATTTTTTACCAGTTTCCTTTACATGAACCAGTTTTTCCCAAGGATGTCCTGTTCTATTTTGGTTTTGTAGAACTTATACTTAGAATTAAAATTCTTTACATGTCGCCTTTGTCATGTAAAGAAAATGGCACTTTTCTTTACATGTTCTGGATAATATGCCAAGATTTTACCTGTTTTCTTATCATGTTCCTGTTTTTGAATTCACATTAGCCAGCAATTCCAATAGTTCATGGTTGACATAGTAATTGTCTTTCCCTAGCTTATGCTTGTGTACAATATTGATAGCCATTAATTCATCCAGATATCGGGTTGCTGTTGGTCTGCTAACCGCTAGATCAGCCATCACAAACTCAATTTTCGTGTAAGGATGTCGGAATAGATTGTTCAACAAATCCTGACTGTATATTTTGGGTAATTCTCTTCTTAGTTTGTGCTTGTGCTTTTGCATGATGGCCTTAATGCCGTCTATTAGCTTGATGGTTTGCAAAGAAGTCTGCTCAACACCTTCAAGTATATACAGCACCCATGCTTCCCAGGTATTTTCCGTTCTAACTTTTTGTAATAAGCGGTAATAGTCGCTTTTATTTTGATTGATGTAACGGCTCAAATACAGAATGGGTAAATTCAATAAGCCCTCTTTTACCAAATATAGAATGTTGATAATCCTGCCAGTTCTTCCGTTTCCATCATAGAAGGGGTGAATGCTTTCAAACTGATGATGAATAACCGCCATTTTTACCAAGGGATCCCAATCGCTCAGATTTATAATACTTATTAAGAGCCTATAATTACCAACCCGCTTTTCTCCAATTTTACTACGGTTCATTAAACCTATTCTTAATTCGATTCTCTATCGCACTCGGCTGTCGCTTAAATACCTTGCTCAGCTCCATGGGATCCTGAATCTCAGCGTAAACCTTCTTCAGCCGCTCTTCTTCCTTCGGACTCCAATACTCATAAGCCCGGGGATAATTCTTGCGGGTCTCTAACTCTACCACACCAAAACCCAAAGTATCCCGCTTGGGTAGCTGATCCACTTCCTTTACGATCGCTTCCAAGTCAAGGGTTTTCCTTTGGATTGCCTGAGCTAGGGGAACTAGTTTTCTTCCTGTAGGTACTTTTCCCGGAGTAGATTCAAAAAACCAATTCACCTGAGTTCCCCTCGTTTCTTCAAAGCGGCACTGAGGAATCAGGTAAAGCTGATTCTCCTTGCACAAGCGGTGCAGAAATTCCCGAAACTTGACCCCCTGATGCCGGTCCCGCTCAATCAGCCCCTGCCTTGCCAAGATCTCATAAACCTCATTCGAACGCAAAGGCCCCACCATCCGCTCCCGATCAAAATATTCTTGAAGGGCTTGGGAAATGCGAAGGGCAAGGGTGGTATCGGCGGTGGAGATGGTCATTTTATTTTCTTATAATGAAATTGGAATTACTTGCCTCAGTTCGCTTAGATTTATTTTACCTATGGTATAGGCTTTTAGTATGATCTTTGTACTTTTGAATCATTATCAAGATTTACAGCGTTCTACGCTAGAACATTCTATATAAACCGATCAATCTTCCAATCGGTAAAGATAAGTCGACTCGGTTTGGGCCGCTAGCCCAGATCGGGCCGCAACAAAGTCCTCGGTTCTTGAACCGAGGCTTTTTATTTTCTAACAATTCCAAATTCATCAGATCTACTGGCTTGCTTTAACAGAATAGGTTCTAACTTTTCGAATAGATGTTCAATTCCAAATTTTTTCAAACTTCCCTTTGGATATTCTTTGCGGTAAAGAAGGTGAGCAACCAAATCCACCGATTGAAGAAAATAGGAATGATACGAGGATCTCGAAAAGGTGTCTTCGATAACATTATCAATTGGGGCATTATAGGGTTCGGAAAAATGAGACGGCGTAGGATTATAAATTCTCATTTTACGCTGCAAAGCCATCAGTTTTAGACTATCCGTAACCTCTAAATTAGGTAACATCACCCTTAAAATGACACTTCCGCTGATAAATTACCTGTAGAATCTTCGGATAGGCTTTCCGGCCTGGGTTTACGTTTAATGAAGTCGATCTATTAAAAAAACCCTTTCAAGCTGTCAAGCGTAATACCAAAAATCTCCCCGAGGAGACTATCCATTTGCTCAGCAGGACCCTCAAAGTGATAGGTGCGGTGAACATGTTCCAACCGCCCCCCGGGCGAAAGGAATGCCGCAGGGGACACCGTTTCCAACTCATAGAATGGCCCCATCTGTGTGCCGTCCTCTAATGGTCCATCGTTATAGGAATTAATCGCATCGCCAGCATATGGAAAATCCTGCGGACCCCACACTTGATTCAAATAAGGCAGATCCTCCATTGGCTTATTGTAGGTGACCACAGTCAATACATTATTTTCCACATCAAAACTTCCCAGCAGGGATTTGGCCCTCTTTGGCGACAGCCCCAATTTGCTTCGATATTTTCCGTCTCCCCGAAAAACCAACAGACCATCAGCGGCACGAATCCGGTCATCCGGAATTTCTCCGAAATAGTCCGTGGTTGCGATGTCTCCAAGCTCATCCTCAGACCCGTCGACGTATGGAACTAATACCAGCAAATTATCTGAGGGATTAAACATCCCCAAAACCCACAAGCAAAGGGCGCCCTTTTCCTCCTCCCATGGTGACAGACCCGTATTCGTCACTCCGTTCACCGATTCGAATCCTACCCACGAAACCGATCCGGGAAGTGAAATGCCCAAATCCTCCTGCATGCTTTCTGTGGCAACCAAGCTGACTGTTCGGTCCAGCTTCGCTCTAAACGTTGTTCCCGAGTAGTTTTCTAATTCCAAACTTTTAGTCATAACCACACTTTTTTCGGTGGATTCAACCAAGTCCCAAGCCTCACTATCGATGCCTGCCGGTGTCTGCCAGTTTTCAAAGACCATCTCAGATCCCGGTGGAAAATAGATGGAAAAAGGGCCTCCCTCCGGACCAAGCCACAGTCTGTCCTCTCCCCCATAAGCATTGATATGAGCTGCAACAGTTCCTGATCCAATGGCGTCGTAGTTCATCCATCCGTAACTGGTGCCCGATAGGCCCTTTGCAGTGCTGGTAAAAACCTTCCCTTGAAACCGCGGAGAAAGCAGGATCTGGGAGCCTCCATCCGCCAAGACAATAAAACTCTCATCAACGCCAGCCAAAAAATCTACATCGTAGCCAAAACTTCCTTCCGCATAGGGTTGGATTTCTTCCTCCTGAATATCTCCTTTCTGGCAGGAGCAAAAGCAAAGGAACACAATGGGAAAAAACAGGATTCTCGCCAAATTCATACGTATCATGGTTTTATAAGTAAAAATAGTCAATTTTGAGTAACACCAGGGACAAAAGCGTACAAAGGTTGCTGTAGAAACATAAAATCGGCAAATCAACAACCCATCGACAAAATGCGCCACACTGGTTCCGTCCATGAAAAACGCACCCAAAAGTGTCCTTTAAAATAAAACCGTTCGGATGGGATACCTCCATGGGTGAAACCATCGATCCAAATTTAATTGCTCTGTGACAACACGCTATCCGTATTTGAAATCCTGCCAAAAAAAGTTAGACTTGACAAAATTATTCAAAGCAAAATTGATCAAAATGGACAGCTTCGGCGAAACGATAAGAAAACTTCGGGTCGATATGGAATTGCCCCTGCGTACCGTTGCCGCATACCTCGATATTGACCAGGCGATTTTGAGCAAAATTGAACGAGGGCATCGGAAGGCGAGCCGTGAACAGGTGATAAAACTTGCCGAGTATTTCAAGATTAAAGAAACGGAATTGCTTGTTTCCTGGCTGTCTGACAAGCTGATGCATGAAGTGGCGAATGAAGAGGTGGCTTTGCAAGCGTTGCAAGTGGCAGAGGAAAAGGTAGGTTATCAAACATTATCAAAAGACACGATAAACACACTGATATCAAACATAAAAGGCATACTCGAAAGTGATGGCAGGGTAGCTTCTGCTTGGCTTTTTGGTTCAATGGCAGGGTTAGATGCCAAATCAACGAGTGATGTTGATATAATAATTGAATTCAACGAGAGAAAAAGGTATTCAATGTTTGATCTTTTGGATATTGCTTATCTCATAGAAACCAAGATTAACAGGAAAGTGGACATCACAGAAAAAGGGCAATTGAAAACTTTTGCGCTTGAAACTGCAAACAAAAATTTGAAAAAAATCTATGGACAAGCCCACACCAAGAGAAAGGGCTGAACATGTCCTTGAAGCAATTGAATTAATCAAGGAATATGTTGATGGTGTGGACGAAAACACCTCTTTGGAAGACCTAAAAATTCAAAGTGCCGTTCAGTATCAGTTTTTAATTATAGGTGAAGCTAGCCGTCATACAGATGACCGCATTTTAAATAAATACGAATATGACAACCCAATACTATACGCTAGAAGATTTCCGTAAAGTGGAAAAAATAGATGCCCATATGCATATGTGGGAGGATTTTGACACCTTGTTTGCCGATCAGGCGATCCTTGATCATTTTTCGCTGGTAAACGTAAGCGTTTTTACCACCCCCACCCAAAGTCCGAGACAACAGGATGAATTCTCGCTCAGCATACTCCCCCGATACCTTGGCAAGGTCCATTTTATCACTACATTTTCGTTGGAGGGCTTTCACCAACCCGGATGGGTGGAATCTGTGGTAGTTTATCTGTCCGAGATGGTAGGCAAAGGCGCAATTGGGGTAAAGGTCTGGAAAAACATCGGAATGGACCTGAGGGATAAGAACGGCGATTTTGTCATGATCGACCATCCTGCCTTCAAACCGATCATCGAGTTCCTCATCCAACAAAACATCCCGCTACTGGCACACCTAGGTGAACCAAAAAATACTTGGCTGCCCCTCGAACAAATGACGGTGCAAGGCGACCGGGCTTATTTCAGGGAAAATCCCGAATACCACATGTTTTTGCATCCTGAATACCCCAATTACGACCAACAAATTGCGGCCCGTGACCGCCTCCTTGAGAAACATCCGACGCTTAATTTTATCGGGGCCCACTTGGGAAGCTTGGAATGGAGTGTGCAGGAACTGGCCAAAAGGCTAGATAGATACCCGCACATGAACGTGGACCTTGCGGAACGCATCTCTCACTTGCAGCATCAGGCAGTAAGCGACGGGCAAAGTGTCCGCGATTTTTTGATCAATTACCAAGACCGTATTTTATACGGGACCGACCTTAGAAGCAACGCTCTCGATATAACGACGAAAGGGCTAACTACTAAATCCGACCTGATGGAACATGCCCATCAGGTTTGGCTTCGGCATTGGCGCTTCTTCGTGACCGACGAAAAGATGGAGGCGCCCAAAGTTACAGGAAGCTTTCGCGGAATGAAGCTCCCGAAAACGGTTGTAGACAAAATTTATCGGACAAATGCACTTCGTTGCTATCCAAAGTTGGCAGAATAGGAATAGGTAGCCCTATACCTATCCAGCTTCGTGCAGCAAATCCTACAAAAGGACAAAATTATCTATTATATTTTTTGACAAATTTAAAAAGATACCTAACTTATGAAGCCATAAGCCACTATTATTTCGGCATTTGCGAAGATATGCGAATCAATCCCTACTTTGGGAATTTGATGTGAAAAGTGTTGCCTGAAGCCGAGCAAACCATTTGTTTGTTTCACCCGATTTCGCTGCTTTTAATCAACTATGCAGGACGCTGACTTCCAACAAGGGTTTTTTGATCACTTGAAACCCCTTATCGCCCCACACAAATCTTTGGTCCATGAAATTTCGGACATGTTGAACATCAGCCTGGATTCTGCATATCGCCGGATACGAGGAGAAAAAATAATTAACCTGAATGAGATTCGAAAGATCTGTGAGTACTTCCAACTTTCGTTGGATCAATTGCTAAACCTGAACACCAAAGCGATATTGTTTCATGGAAAGCTAAATAATAGCGGGCCAGATCGCTTTCAAGTATGGTTGGAGGATATGCTGTTGCAATTGGAAATGGTAAATAGATACAAAGAAAAACACGTATATTTCCTATTGAAGGATATCCCACCGTTTTACCACTTTTACCATCCAGAGTTGGCCGCTTTTAAGTTTTTCTTCTGGATGAAATCGATACTACATTATGACGAACTAAAAGACCAAGTATTCGATTCATCTGTACACAGATACCCAAACCTGTACCATCTTGGCCTGCAAATAACAAAACTCTACAACCAAATCCCCTGCACAGAAATCTGGAACCCGGACAATATCCAAACCACCCTTCGCCAAATAGAGCTGTACGAGGAAATGGGAAATTTCGTGCGTCAGGAGGATTCCAAAATTCTCTACCAACAGGTTTTGGAAATGATCGAACACATCGAACAGCAGGCCGAAAGCGGACTCAAATTCGGTATGCATGGCCACCCGGACGAGTCATCGGGAACTTTCCGGCTTCTCACAAACCAGTTCATCTTGGGAGACAACACATTTATGGCTGAGTTGGACGGGCAACGGATCACCTACCTTAACCACAGCGTCATCTATTTTCTTGGTTCCTTTGATCCCAATTTAAACGATACCATGTTCAAAAGCTTGGATAACCTCATCCGCAAATCCACTCTGATCAGTTCGGTGGGAGAAAAAGAAAGGTACCGGTTTTTTCGAAATATGAAGGCCCAGATAGGTGAGAAACTCAATCGGTTTGAAATAATCCCTTAACAACCCGGTCATTCCAAGATACCACGCCCTAACACCGCTATTCCCACCAACGGATCAAATCGACCTCCAACGGATAGGATAACCCCTGTAACTTAGGAATCATTCGAACCGAATAGTGCTCCTGCGAACGATCAGTTGCAAAATACAATGAATAGGATGTATGTCCGTTTTTTTCGTCAAAATCTCCCTTGTCGAAAACCCATGTTTCTTGCTGATACCCATCGGTTGCCTCGGCATACAATTGGAATGCTATCCAATCCGGGTTCATCCGACCAAGCCCGACCACAAGGGACACCCGCCGCCCCGATGTTTCCTCAGTCCAGACTTTATGTTCAAACATGATTCCATCCCAATTTGCATGCAGCTCCGCCCTTTCCTGCAAAAACCGCTCCGAACGCTCCCCGCTTTGGATGGCCCTTTCCATGTAGCGGGTTGCAGCGGGAAGATAGTAGGATTCGGTATATTCGCGGACAGCCCTGTTTGCCGAAAAGCGCGGCGTAAGGACTGACATACTGCACCGTATTTTGTCCACCCATTTTTCCGGAATCCCATGCGCGTTTCGCTCATAAAATTCAGGCACCACCTGCTGTTCCAGCAGCCGAATCAACTGCTCTGCTTCCCAATCATCCCATGTAGGATCCCCTTCATGATCCTGCTGATCTCCCAAGGCCCACCCAAACGAAGGTTCATAGGCCTCTGCCCACCACCCATCCAGTGTGGACAGGTTGAGACCACCATTTACTAAAACCTTCATACCACTCGTTCCCGATGCTTCCCAAGGGCGTTTGGGAGTGTTAAGCCATACATCTACCCCGCGCACAAGCTGCTTGGCTACTGCCATATCGTAATCACTTAAAAACCCTACCTTGCCGTGTAGTCCAAACTCACGAATAAAGGTCACCCACTCCCGGATAAGGCCGGTACCCACTTGATCCCCCGGTCCCGCCTTACCGGCAATAAATAGCTGAACCGGCCGATCTGAGTTTCTTAGCAACGCGGCAAACCTGTCTTTTCTCATTAGCAGCAAATTGCTTCGCTTATAGGCTACAAACCTCCGGGCAAAACCCAAAGTTAGGGCATCTTTCGAAAATAGCTGCTCCGACTGTGCGGCTAGGCTTTCCTGCCCCCCCAACTTATATTGATTTGCCAAATGCCGTCTTGCAAAATTGACCAGATGCGACCTTGATTCATTTCTCATCTCCCACAAATCGATCGATGGCACCTTGGATATCTTGGCGGACACCGTCTCCAAATCGCCTCGCCACCGGTCCTTCCCACAGGCCTCCGTCCATAGTCTGTCTGAAAACTTACCATCCCAAGTGGCCATATGAACACCGTTGGTAACGTGTCCGATGGGAACTTCAGATAGAGGCCACCGTGGAAACAGTCCGCTAAACAACTTTCTACTGACCTCACCATGTAGTTTGCTTACCGCATTTACCCCCGTACTTCCCCTAATGGCCAGAAAGGCCATGTTGAAAGGCTCATTTTCGTCATGCGGATGCCTTCTCCCCAATGTCATCAGGGAATGAAGATCGATGTTTAGCTCGCTCGTCGCATAATCACCTAAAAATTGCCCAACGAGACTGGCATCAAACCGGTCAAACCCTGCCGGTACGGCAGTGTGGGTGGTAAAAACGTTTCCTGCTCGGGTCAATTCCAGGGCATCCCAGAAAGAAACCCCATACGTTTCTTTGTACCAATTAGCCCTTTCGAGTACCAGAAAGGCAGCATGCCCTTCGTTTAGATGGCATACATCCGGCAGCTCACCTAGCGCTTGCAACAGCCTCCACCCCCCAATGCCCAAAATGATCTCCTGCTTGATGCGGTGGTCGGGGCCACCGCTGTAGATTTCGTTGGTAATCGTTCGGTGCACAGGGAGATTTGCCGGATCATTGCTATCCAACAGATACAGCTTCACTCTTCTGGCGCAAACTTCCCAACACCTCAACCAAATGGTGAAGCCGCCAAATCGAACCTGCACGCGTAACCACTCCCCATCCGCCTTACGCAAAGGAGACACGGGCACCTGACCTGGTTCGTTGTATGGCTGCCGCACTTGCTGGTTCCCAAACCGATCAATTTCCTGACGGAAATACCCCTGCTGATAAAACAGCCCCACACCGACCACCGGAACACCCAGCTCACTGGCAGCCTTGAGTTGATCGCCCGCCACATTACCCAGCCCTCCCACATAGATGGGAAGGCCCTCATCCAGCATAAATTCCATGCTGAAATAAGCCACTCGCCGCAAGTGGCTTTCCAAATAGGTTTGCTGAAACCAAGCTGGACATTGGTAAGCGGCTTCCCTTTCCTTGATTAATTCCTCCAAAAGTTCCAAAAATTGCGGTTGGGAGAACACATAAATAAGCCTATCCATGGAAACACGCTTCAACATCAACCACGGATTTTTGGTGGCCCGCCAGAGTGCCGGGTCAATCTGTCTCCATAATGTGTCCGTCACGTGGCTCCATGACCAACGAATATCCAGCGCCAACTTTTTTAGCAGGCCCAATTCGCGGCTATATTGATGGTGGAAATCTTCTAGTGCGGAATTGTCCATAAGAAAATCGGTAGTAGTTAAAAAGAAATCAAGGGTTTGTAAACTCCAATATATCGAAAAATGACGAAATTTACCGCGTATCCAAAAAAAGGGTGAAAATCAACGAAACACTAGTCGTTTTCTCCGGGCACGAAGTATTCTTCATAATTCAATACTCCCCTTATAACCCACTTATCACCAATGTCCTACACTTCCCTCATTATCCGAAAAAGCCTCGTCCAAGTAATTGCACTATTCGTTCTCTCCATGGCACCCACTTTGGCGCAGCGTGTGGTCGTAAATCCTTATCTGCAAAATGCCAGGCCTAACAGCATACACATAAGCTGGGAAACAGACAGCGGAGAGGAAAGTATCGTCGAATACGGACTGTCCAAAAAACTTGACCTGAACACAACGGGAATCCACACCTATGTGGCGTATGAAAACTCTATCCTACACCATGTCGGGTTAACCGAATTGCAGAGTAACACCCGGTATTTTTACCGCGTAAAAACCGGAGGCTTTACTTCCGCCCTATACGAGTTTACCACCCCTCCGAACCCCACCACCGACCCGCTGTCTCCGTTTCAGATAGTCGTATTCAGCGACTCTCAAATTGATGGACAGTTACCTGACAAGTTGGAAGAAACCGTGCATCAGGGCATTCTGAAATACTTTAATGCCAGTCCACAAAACCCTTTGAATGACAACTTGGCTTTCGTCATGGTAACTGGTGACTTGGTAGCTAGGGGAAAAATCTACGAACAATGGCCTCAGCATTTCTTCCGGCCAACGGCTCCTCTTTTCAACCATGTGCCCGTTTACCCGGTAACGGGCAACCACGAAGATAATTCTGATTATTTTTTCAAATACTTTCACCTGCCCCAAAACGGAAATGCCGCCTACGATGGCCATTGGTGGTACAAGGACCATGCAAACGTCCGGGTCATTGGCCTGGATTCGAACACACCCTATCGTATCAAAGAGCAAATCGACTGGCTGACGGAGGTATTGGAAAAAACCTCCTCTGATCCCCATATAGATTTTGTTTTTCTACAGATACATCACCCCTTCAAGACAGAGTTTTGGCTGGTGGGTGAATTGGAATATACCCGACAGGTCATCGACCTATTGGAGAAATTTACCGAAGTGTCGGGAAAACCCTCGGCCCATTTGTTCGGACACACCCATGCGTATTCACGGGGGCAGTCCAGGGACTACAGGCATCTTTGGGTCAATGTGGCCTCCGCAAGCGGGCGAATTGACTATTGGGGCGAATACGCACAGCGCAACTACGCGGAATTCAGCGTATCCCAGCCGGAATACGGATTTGTCGTCATCGAGGTAGACCCAAACAAGGACAACCCTTCCTTCACCCTCAAGCGCATCAGCCGGGGAAATGAATATACCCCAAAAGACAACGAACTAAGCGACCAAGTAACGGTTTGGAGGTATGGAATCAAACCCGACCAGCCTAGTACCAAGGGCGTAGTCGGAAATGGGGTGGACGGTCAGACCATTTTAAAGGCCTCCGGCTTTGCCAGCAAGCGACAGGGAGCCGTTCATTATGCCTCCCATTGGCAGATTGCTACTACACCAGATTTCCAGGAAATACTTCACGAAAGCTGGAAACAATCCGAAGACTACTTCTACAACGTAAACCAGCAGGCCGGTGACGATCTCACGGATGAGCTGATTCTGCGGGTACCTCGTGTTCCAGACCGTTACTTCCGAGTAAGGTACCGCGACCAACACCTGGAATGGAGCGACTGGTCCGAACCAGAAAAGTTTTAGGATAGGCCACTGTCTTTTGACAATCCATGGCGTTCGCAGCGTCCAGAAAGACGTCCAAGTCGTCTTTCTGGACGCTCTTTTTTTAGCTAGACCAAAAACGGGTTGGATAAAGTGACTAAGACTTACCTCTGCGGTCGATATCCCATTAGCATATATTAACACGGAAATTTTTCGCAGGTGAAAGGCAGGCTGTACCTTAGTCAGTCAAAGTCTGGTGGTATATAAACTGGTCGGAGGGCATTTCACATGCCGTAGATAGGATTTTCTTTACCACTGTAAACAATCGCTTGTCTATGAGATCCATCCTACTTTTTTCCTTACTATTCACTACCGCCTTTTCTGTTCAGAGCCAAGTGCTGACAGGGAATATCATAGATGTATTCGATCATTCCTACCTACAGGGAGTAAAGGTGGAGAATATGCGGACAGCTGCAACTTTCACCAGTGGTCACCTTGGGCATTTCCGCATGGAGGTGGTACCGGGAGATTCAGTAGTGTTTAGCAAAGAGGGCTATGTTACCCATACAATAGTGGTTAATGAAACAAACCACCAAGTGGTTTCCATGATCTTTGATGCTGTGGGGTTGCCTACCGTTAGCGTTTATGGCGAACGACCATCTATCTATATACCGGGTGTTTCCCTTGACAAGGATCCGACCAGAAAACCAATGGGCCCGGGAAGGATTATGCCCGGCCACAGTGGGTCTCTTACAGAGATGACACCGGGCTTCACCATAGACGGCCCTATCTCCTATTTTACCAAAAGAGAAAGAAACAAAAGACAGTACAAGCGGGCTTTGGAAAAAGCCACTAGGCAAGCCGCCTATTTGGAGATCATACGATCAGATTCCATAAAGCAGGTTTTAATGGACCGCTTCGAGCTTCGCGAACCCGAGCTGGACGAATGGATCATCGGATTCAATAGGTACCACCGTGAACACGAATTTTTGGATATGGACCATGAGACGGTTCTCGGACTGCTGTATGAGTACCTAAACCAACATGCCATAAGGGGCAGGGAATAAAAAGCTGTTTGGACAATAAAATCCTTTAGGTGATTCAAAAAAACACCCTCAATTTGAGGGTTGCTAGGGGGACTTTGCTCATCTATTTCCCTGCCGGCACTGAGCAATGCTATGGATATAACGTGAAAGAAAATCAGGAGTGAAAAACCTATTGCTTTATTGCCATCTAGACGTGAGGGTGGTCTTCTACCTAGGCATCTCCCTTCTTCAGGTGACCAAACCTGAACAGTGCGAACAACTTAAGTACAATCGATAGACTGAAGAAAATAATCCATACGGCCACGTTAAGCTTCCCATAGATCATCCCATAGAGCATGTATAACCATCCCAAGATTAAGATCAACGCCAATAACAGAAATTGGAAGTTGTTCAGAAATCGAAGAACCAATCTAAGCAAACGTTTTATTCCCATAACTCAAAGAAAGAACTCCTCACTGAAAAAACATTTCAGTGGCAAAATAAAATGCTCATTTTTTGATCGACATCATTTATAGTGAAAGCACTAATCCAGTATCAAAACGCAGCTCGGATATGCCAGAATAAATGGAATCTGATGGTGTGAGGTTGGTTATCCAAAACTTTACTATACACATCCCCTATTAGGGTGTTTCTAGACGTGACTCAAGGTTTGTAGGGGCAGGAACCAAGTTGCTTCGGTGTTTCTCTACCATCTCAGCTATTTCCTCCAATACCTCCGGATGCTCAGCGGCAAGGTCATATTGTTCTCCGGGGTCATGCTGTACCTGGTACAGTTTAGCCTGGTCCAAAACCTCCATTCGCTCGGGATAGCCACGGGGATTGTTTTGGAAAAAATGGGCCTTATAGGAACCCTTTCTGGCTCCAAAGAGCCGGGTACCATGATAGAAATACATTTCCTCGCGCGGGGATGGCAATCCTTCAATCAAGGATCCACTCAAGTCGTAGCCATCGTAAACTCGGTCATCCGGCAGGGCGATATTGGCAAGCGAGGCAATAGTAGGCAACAAATCCAAAGTACTGCCCATGCCCGTCACCATTCGTGGATGTATCGTTCCCGGCCACCAAAAAATTGCCGGTTCCCGCACACCTCCCTCGTAACTGGTCCCCTTGGCTCCATAAAACAAGCCTGCACTTCCACCATGATCATCATAGGCGACCCAAGGTCCGTTGTCCGAGGTAAATACCACCAGGGTATTTTCTGCCAGTCCGCTGGATCGCAGGTAATCTAAAATCTGTCCTACACCCCAATCAATTTCCTCCACCACATCCCCATATAAACCCCGGTCACTAATCCCAACAAAATCCTCGGAAACGAAAAGGGGAACATGGGGCAGGTTGTGCGCCAAATAGATAAAAAACGGTTGTTCCTTGTGCGAGTTCATAAATGCAATGGCCTCTTCCGTATACCGCTTGGTAATAGTAGTCTGGTCTGCCGGTCTTTCGATGATTTCGGTATTGCGCATAAGGGGTACGTGGAAATACTCGATTTTGGCGTTCCAAAACCTCTCCCGTCGATCCAGATCGTTTACGGCGTCCATATCGTTACTGTAGGGAATGCCAAAATAGTAATCGAATCCGTGGCTGGTAGGAAGGAATGGCTCCAAATGGCCCAGATGCCACTTTCCTATCGCGGCTGTTGCGTAGCCCGCCGGCTTAAGAATTCTGGCGATGGTGTTTTCGGTTTGGGGCAGACCTCCAGCAGAATTTGGAAACAGCACCCGGCGAACATCACTGCACATACCGTTTCTAATCGGATATCTACCGGTCAGCAGGGCGGCCCTAGAGGGCGTGCACACATTTGCTGCCGAATAAAAATTGGTCCATTTCTGTCCTTCGGCTACCATGCGGTCTAGATGGGGCGTTTTTATACTGGGATGCCCGTAACTGGAAAGGTCCCCGTAACCCAAATCATCGGCAAATATAATCACCACATTGGGCGGACCCTCCCGATGAAAACCAGCATCAGAAGAGGGGTTACTGCAGGCAATAACGAATATCGAAAACAAGGCTCCAGACAGCACATTAGACAAAAAGGTTCGCATATGATTTTTCTACTTAAGATTTACATGTATTAAATTACTAAAATGCTCCGCCAACAAAAGGATTGGCGCCTAAATTTTCATGCAAGAAGCTGTTTAGCAAGGCATTCCTGTTTCAGGTGTATCTCAACAGCCTTGCCCATAATAGGCATCTTTACCGTGTTTCCGATCATAATGTTTTCTGACCAGGGAATCCTTTAGACGGGGCGCATTTGGGTTAATTTGCAGGGTCAAATAAGCCATTTTAGCGATTTCCTCCAATACCCTGCTATTGTATACTGCTTTAGCGGCATCCTTTCCCCAAGTAAATGGGCCGTGATTTCCGATCAGCACCATTTCCACCTCTCGGTAGGAAAGCTTCTTTGATGCAAAACAATCCACTATTTGGCGGCCGGTATTGTGTTCGTAATCGCCTGCAATCAGCTCGTCTGCCATAGGGGGGGCACAGGGAATATCGCTGGTATTGTGATCGGCGTGGGTGGTACCAAGTAAGGGAATATCCAGCTGGGATTGGGCCCAAGCGACCGAATAGGTGCTGTGCGTGTGGCAAATGCCTCCTATGTCCTCCCAATTTTTGTATAAAAAAGCATGGGTTTTCGTATCCGATGACGGCCGCATAGCCCCAGCTACTATCCGGTTTTCAAAATCCACCACGACGATATCTTCTGGCTTCAACTTTTCGTAGGGAACGCCACTTGGTTTAATGGCAAAGACCCCTTTTTCTCTATCCACTGAACTGACATTTCCAAATGTGTAAACAACCAAATCCATTTTTGGCAGTTCCATATTGGCTTCGTAACATGCTTCCCTTAATTGCTTGTAAGATCCCATATTGAATATTTTTTATACTGTATCCCCTACCGCCTTCCCATGCCTGTGATATGGAGACAGCCCCAATACGCAAGGAACAGTAGTCCAATTCCCAAATCTGTGGGTATATTACCCATAAAGCTGTAATTAGCACCAATCCTACTTGTTCCCCAATTACCGCCCATTCTCATTTAGTGTATGCAATATCCAAAGTTATATTGCCAATTTCAGAATAGAAAGATGAATCTAACAAAGGTTGGCAAAGAAGGTAAAATAAATTTTCAACTTGTTTCCTTGGCATAATAGTTTAATTTTGGTTGCGATTTTCAAAAAAACAGTACGCCAAGCTATCATTGCGGCTATTAAACTAACCAATTCACCAATTATCCAAATCAATTTCAACCATTTATATGATCAAATATTCAAATCAAACCCGCATGTTGGTATCGGTAGACTGCGTTGTAATTGGGTTTGACGGCGAAGACTACAAATTACTGCTTATCCAACGAGGATTCGAACCGGAAAAGGACAAATGGAGTCTAATGGGTGGATTTCTCCAGCCGGATGAATCCTTGGATGAAGCGGCACAACGAATTCTAACAACGCTCACGGGATTGAAGCATGTGTACATGGAGCAGCTGCACGCATTTAGCCAGCCACACCGAGACCCTGTGGAACGCGTCATTGGCGTGACCTATTACGCATTGATAGACATCAAGCAATATGCCAAGCAGCTAAGCGACCATTACCAACCAAAGTGGTTTAAGATGAAATCACTGCCCAACCTGATTTTTGACCACCAAGAGATGGTAGATCTATCCCTGAAACAACTTCGGTACAAGGCGGCAATGCACCCGATATTATTCCAACTTCTTCCGGATAAATTTACCCTACCACAGCTTCAAATTCTGTACGAGGGACTTTACGATATCAACATTGACAAGCGAAACTTCTCGCGAAAAGTGCTATCCACCGGTATTATCAGCAAAGAGGAGGAAAAAGACAAATCTAAATCGAAAAAGGGGGCCTACTATTATACCCTCAACAAGGAAAATTATCAAGCACAATTTCAGCGGGTGCTAAACTTCATTCCCAGAAACGAAATACCACTAAGCGTGGAAACGGATCGGAAGGAGTCCGTGGCATTTATCGATAATTAGTCCTTACACGTAAACACGCCATCGCATTGACACTCGGTTTCCTCAAATGGATTCCTTCATGCGGTAGCGCATCAAACACAAACAGCCGGTATGCGATTAACTTGGGAAGAAATGCCATTTTTCTTTTTGGGCTAGAACACCTAACTTACTTCTTTATATTCAGTCAAGTATGATACATTCTTCCCATTTATTCAAGCAACCTTACTGGATTGCCTGGTTGTTGGTGCTGACCAGTTGGGTTGGCATGGCAAAAGCCCAGGATTTCCCATCCACAGAGATCCAAAGCGATCACCTTCGGGTCAGCCTGTATCTTCCCGATGCCTCAAAAGGATATTATAAAGGCTCCCGATTTGATTGGTCTGGTGTCATCTCCCAACTTACTTTTCAGGGGCACACGTACTTCGGGCAGTGGTTTCAGCGGTATGACCCGTACCTGCACGACGCGATTTTAGGGCCAGTGGAAGCTTTTGACCCGATCGGATACGAGGCGGCAAAGCCCGGTGAAGCGTTTCTTAAAATCGGCATTGGGTGGATACGGAAAATAGACGAACAGCCCTACCGCTTTACAGCTCCCTTTGAGATCACCGATCATGGAAAGTGGCGGGTCAAAAAAACTAAAACCAGTGTCACATTCCGGCAGAGCCTTTCGGAAAAAAACGGCTATGGCTACCAATATACCAAGACAGTGGAACTGGCAAAAGGTCAGCCGGAAATGAAGTTGGTGCACCGACTGGAAAATACCGGCAAAAATCCCATCAAAACCCGCGTATACAATCACAATTTTTTTATGTTTGACAATCAGCCCATAGGCCCTGCTTACGAGGTCTCATTCCCTTTTCGGCCGACGCTGATTTCAAATACCCGGGGCATGGGCACAGTCACCGAAATTTCCGGCAATAAAGTGGTATTTAAGGAGGCTATCCCACCCGGAGAAAGCATCTATTTTGTGTTGGGAGGCTACTCGGAAGAAGCTTCGGATTACGACATCACCCTAACCAACCGAAAGAGCGGCTATGGAGTACGAATCACCAATGATCACCCCATCGTATTTTTGCCGCTTTGGGCCATTCACACGACCCTATGCCCAGAACCGTACATGGATGTACACGTAATGCCAGGCGAAAGCCAAACCTGGACCACCACCTACTCATTCTTTTCTACCCATTCGTCACTACAACAGCCATGAGCCAACCACTTTACCACACCATCTTGGGATCTACCGGAAATATCGGAAAAGCCCTGGCGATGGAACTCGCTAAAAATGCCCTCCCTCTCCGATTGGTCAGTAGAAACCCTTCGAAAGTCAACCCAAGCGATGAGGTGTTCACCGCCAATTTATTGGACGCGGAAGCAACTGATCGCGCTGTAGCTGGTTCAGACGCGGCTTACTTAGTAGTGGGAATAACCTACAAAACCAACATTTGGGAAAAACAGTGGCCCGTCATCATGAGAAATGTCTTGGACGCTTGTATTGCCCACGGCACCAAGTTGGTTTTTTTTGACAACATGTACGCATATGACCCCGCACATGTAGGGAAACTCACGGAGTCCAGTCCCATCAATCCGTCCAGTAGAAAAGGAATAGTTCGCGCCAAAATTGCCCAAGAGATGTTGGATGAAATCCGTTCGGGCAGACTCAAGGGAATGATCGTTCGCGCAGCCGATTTTTATGGGAAAGATGCCCGGTTTTGTATGTTGAACGAATCAGTCATCAACCGCATGAAAGCGGGGAAATCCGCGCAGTGGCTCTACCAAACCAATAAAAAGCACTCCTTCACCTATATCCCTGATGCTGCAAATGCCACCGCATTTCTAGCCCAACAGGATGCCGCCTACAACCAAGTTTGGCACTTACCCACAGACCGCAGATATCCTTCAGCGGAAGATATTGCAGCTATTTTAAGTAGATATCTGGGCATGGAGGCAACCATTCGGCGTATGCCACCCCTGTTGATGACACTCTTATCGCCCTTTATACCCATTCTCTCCGAAATAAAAGAACTGAGTTACCAGCTTGAAAACAACTATTGCTTTGACTCTTCCAAAATTGAAAAGGCCTATGGTTTGAAGCCAACCCCTATCGAAGAAGGCTTGAAGGCGTGCCTTTAGTTTGAACCGTACCGTTCAAAAAACTTCTTTTCGGCCTCTACCGTGCCTATCAGGATAATCTCGGCATCCTTTTGCAGTACCATATCGGGTGCTGGATTTACATGGGTGATGCCCTCCGCCTTCACGGCAATAACAGTACAGCCGGTTTCCTTCCGTATACAGGATGCCGCTATGCTTCTTCCCTCCAACGACTCCGGAACGGCCACTTCGATGAGGTCCAATCCCTCGGCCACCATCAGAATGCCACTACGCTCCAACAGGTTAAAGATCGTGTTGGCGCCCATGGAGGCATAGGACATGACAAAATCGGAACCTGCCCTATGCATGATTCCGATATTCCGCTCCAAATTTGACCGTGTGATCACCTGTACATCCGGGCGCAAAAGCCTGCAATAGATGGTCAGGTAAACGTTGACATCATCGTCATGGGATGTGATGATGACACAGTGGGTTTCGTCAATGCCGGCTTCCTTGAGCACTTCCAACTCGGCAGCATCTCCCAACACCACTCGCTCCTTTCCCCTCGCCCTCTCGGGATCCTTCTCGACAATTCGGTAATCCAGTCCCCTGGCAATCAGGTTACGACCCGTAGCACGCCCCACACGCCCTCCCCCTATGATCAAAACAGGCGCCGCCATCACGGCCTTCACGCAAAAGGTCTGATTGTACGATTCTATCTGTTGGGCTGTCCCTGCCAACACCAACACCGTACTGGAAGAAATCAACGTATCTGGCTCCGCAGCCTGAAATTTACCCCGCTCCCATACACCCACCACACTCACGCCAATGTCTTGCCGAAGTCTCGTTTCTCTAAATTTAAGTCCAACCAAGCTCGACCCGGTCACCAGCGCTTCGGCAATCTTCAATTCGTCAAACTCGCCAATTAAGTGGGCGCCGGCATCGCCGCCATTGGCTCTCCTCGATAAAAACAACCCCATTATTTCTCCCAGATGCAACACATGATTACAGCCGGCCAATTTGAGTATATCATCGGAGGCTGCGTAACTGCAGGTAGCGATGATCTGAACGTCTTTGCTAATACCCCTTACCGTAAATGCAACGTTGGTGTTTATGACATCTGATTCTGTGGTCGCTACCAATGCGGCCCTGCCTACCCTCGCCATCCGGTAGGTTTCCGGATCGCCCAAATCGCCCAGCATCACATGAACCCCGAGGTCCCGTAACCGCAACCCCTCCTGAATATCCGCTACCAATACCACATACTCGTAGTTAAACTGCTTGAGCTTCTTGATTAGCACTTCGGCTATGGGCCCGTATTTCGTCAGAATAACGTGACCGGAGATTCCCTCAGGCAGATCTCTAGGAACCTTCGCCAGCTCTTGGGCCTTCATCCAGGGAGAGTAAAAAAAATTGATAAAGGTAAACGGAAAGAGAATGAGGAGAAAAAGCATGCCAGATACCAAAACGATCACCGAAAATAACCTGCCTGCATCTCCTTGGAAGGTGATATCACCAAATCCTAGCGTCGACATCACGGTGAGTGTCCAATAAAATCCGGTTACCAAAGAATACGACTGACCTTCACGCTCCATCAAAAAGTGAAATAGCAGCGTGTAGACCAAAATGATTATTAGCAACAATAATAAAAACCGAAACAATAAAAGTAGGTTCTTTCGGTCCGGCTTATTCCGAAGAAAGATAAGTACCTGAGTGGTTAACATCTTCATCGCTCAAAAGTAACTAAATATGCCCTCTTGAAAAAGGGGGGCAACCGAAACGAAGCTATTTATTGAAGGGGCAAGTCACAAAAATCTGTTCCAAAAAAAACAACAGCTGGGTAGGAAGATTCCCATTTCACGAAGGAAACCAACTATAGGGCCTGCCAAAGGTAATCCATGATGGCAGTCATAAAATCCAATTTTTCAGAATTAGCCCTATTGCTCTCGTAGGAGTGCTACCCCATCGGTACCGGCATGAGGAATAGAAAGTACCCACCGGTCACCGGCCACCTCCACCTCAACACGTAACTCGGATTCAGTGGTGTCTATTACCGAAGCCCTAGTAACTACACCGGATCGCTCTGACGGGATCAATACCCAAACAAACTGTGAATTTTCCGAAATAGGCATTTGGTAAATTGAAGTAGTATTGGGACCATATACATTGTATTCTGGACTATACCAACCCTGAATGACCGGATCCTCCTGACCTCGTACTTGGTCAATGCGCCATCCACTTGTTCCCACTGGTACAATAGTTAGATTACCCAATGAGTTATTGGTTTTGATCCTATTTCCATCGATCACGGGGTCACAGTCGGGGTGCCAATGCCACAGCGCTTCAATGGTTCGGGGTCTATCGGTGATCACCCTATCCACTACCACCCAAAAGTGATCCCTGACGTACATCATCGACCTCGCGTGCGAGGCTTCTCCCTCCAAATCCAAAAAGCTATCAAATATGCCATAGGCGAAATCAAAGTCCTCGGTAATGACAACATCCTCTTCCGTTAGAGGCTTTTCGGCATGCGTAGGCCCTTTTCCCTGTCCCTTACCGTCAATTAACAGTAAATTGTGCCCTGCACTGCTGAGCGCATACGGTCTAAATTTTTCTGCCACTGCACCGGTATAGGCAAAACGACCAGCATCCACCAATAAGTCCCTTCCATAGGCCGCAATCGATAGATGTAGCTTGTCGTTATGCTGATGTCCGCTGCCCCAAGGTCCCACGTCAAAAAAGGACCAATGGGCATGGGGGCCATATCCGTTTCTGGAAATCAACTGACCTGCCCAGGGGAAAAAGAACGATGGTCCCTCAGCAGGAATCGACCCGCGCAATCCATTGGTTGCGATATATTCCCAATCTGCCGCTTGGTATTTTTGGGCCCCTGCCAAAATCAACTCACGGTCACTTCCCCTATCCCCATCGTTATTGAGTATCCGATACCCATCGGGTCTCACAGCATGAGCGATGTATCGGTACATACTCTCTATGGTATTTTCAAAATATGCCGGGAGGGACCTGCCGGCCTTTTCACAAAGCTCTTTGAACAACTCAAAATTATGTAGGGACACGTTATGATAGTGAGATGCCAGTTCTGTCTGAACGCCATCCGGGTAAACCTGATTGCGCATGCTCTCTACCATGGCATCAATGGAATAATCCAGCCACGCCTGCGACTCTCTAAATTCGGGAAAATACGCTGCAATCGTAGACAAAGCGGAAATTTCCATGGTTAGCCAATTATTGCCCCCGTGAAAATTACGGTTATAGTGGGCATGATCAGGCAAGCTTCTCAGAATTAATAGGCGGGTAGCATCAGATAACTGCTCACTTCCACTCATGGCATAAAATAGGCGCGTCCAGACCTTTGCCCTTGCAGCTACCTCCAGCCCTCTCCAGATCGATTCTGACCCTTTTACAGCGGGGTAAGGCAAACTTTTCAGAATGAAGTCTTTGAGAAAATCATCTACAAATACCGCATACTTTACATTTCCGGTTTCAAAATACGCATTTACCACCTCGGCCAATTGACTGTGCCGATTGGAAAGCCAAGCCCACTCCCTATCATTGTTTGGCCCTTTGTAATACCAATCCCTATGCCCATCGGAACCCAACGGAACCACGCCCCGTACGTTCTGAATAGTAAAGACATAGTTTAACACCGTGTCTGCTGCCGCCACGGATAATCCCGAAGATGGGGGGATTTCCCGAGCAAGTTCTTTGGCATTTTCCGATGTTCGGTAATGATGAAGCAGTGCCTCAGCAGCTGAAACCCAATCCTCCCGATTATAGGCCATTTTCACCTCTTCCAAACCAGGCAAATCCAGATCAATTGGCTCAAAGACCTCCATAACCAATTCCGGATATATTTTGTAAAGGTCCGAAACGGTTTGCATGTTCCTCCAAGGTTCCTGTCCATACGTATGGGTGGTCATTGCCAACAGCAAGGCGGTCATCAGCATCGCATTCAAAAAGCGGTATTTTGTCATGGATTTATTGCTTATCTATTCGTCTTCAAGTAAATCTCTTATTTCATCAAGGATTTCCGCACCCTCGGACTTTTTTAACTCAAAGGATTCCTCCTTTGAGGCGTTGCTTAGAAAATGATTCCAATGCTTCTCTGCCTTCTTCAGGGTTCGTTGCGTGATATCAAACTCCACATAGTCTAGATAACCCTTAGCAAGCGTCGAAGCCTTGAAGTTCCCAAACAGAAATAGGCGGAAGATGTCGACAAAATATTCGCTGAGATCAAAATCCTCCAACAAAGAAACAAGCCCCCCGTTTTTGTCCCTATTCGCCGGACGATGAATAGTGGCAAATAATTCCCTCAGTACATCTCCCTTATTCTCCATCATAGAAAGCGCCTTGACCGCTAGATATGCATTGTCCATATCCTCTCCCCTGACTACTTCAAGGAGTCTTTCTTTCACTTCTTCTGTACCGATCTTAGCCAACTTCTGCCCAAAATACAGGGGTGTTTCGGTAGTTTTATTCAAAAAACGTTCGAATAACCCATCCAAATCCTCTTGATTATCTCTCATCCAATTTTTTCTTCTTAAAGCTGATTAGTTCAATTCATTCTTGAGCCGTGTACAATGAAGCCATTCTTACCAATTGGCTAACAAAAATGATCGGCCCAACATGTTCTTCTATCATTTCGCAGCAATCGCGGCGGAATTCCAACAAGAATTAATTCGCAAAATAAAGATTCGCTTCCGCTTGCCTTCGCCTGACCAATCCCTGAAGCACCCGCCCTCCTGCTCTCGTCCACCTCAAAAATTCATCCCGAATAGTCGGATCATTCGGATTTGCGTTAACCTTTTTGAGCAGAGTCGACCTCTGCAAATTGCCCAAACCCAAATTATATGCGAAGGAGACCAATGCACCGAATTGATTTTCCGTCAGCGTTACGGTGATTAATCGACGAACTCCCTTCGCAAAATCATCAGCGATATTCTTAAAAAGCTCATCGGCCCTTTCTTTGGTGATCGAATCTCCCATTTTAACCGACTGCCCATTCTCATATTTGGTATTCCCCCAGCCAATCGTCGGAATTTTAGCGGGACATAGGTAAGCATTGAGTCTGAGCCCCTCGAACTCGTGCATTAATGAAATACCCCTATCGTTCAAATTCATCGTAATTACCGTTTTCAGTAAAAGGAAGGTTAAATTTAATCCGGTTTAAATCAGCCTAAATGTTGCTTAAAAAAGGCAACGGTCCTACGCCAAGCTAATTCAGCCGCCTCTTTGTCATACCTCGGAGTAGAATGATTATGAAATCCATGGTTAGCCGCCGGATAAAAATGCACTTCGTACCGGATACCATGGGCCTTTAGTGCCACCTCATAGGCTGGCCAACCCTCGTTCACCCGGGTATCCAACTCCGCATAATGGAGTTGAAGGGGAGCTTTTATGTGTACGGCATCCTCTGCCGATGCCTGTCCTCCATAAAAGGGTACTGCTGCACCCAGATCGGTAATTCGGACTGCCATCATATTGGAAACCCAGCCTCCGAAACAAAACCCTACCACGCCTACTTTACCGGTACAATGGGGTTGCTTTTTTAGAAAATCATAGGCGGCGATGAAGTCCTGTAGCATCTCCTCCCGATCCCGCTTTGCTTGCATAGCACGACCCTCATCGTCGGTGCCCGGATATCCACCAAAAGGCGTCAACGCATCCGGCGCAAATGCCACGAACCCATCCAACGCTGCCTGATGCGCCGTATCTTCTATATAAGGATTTAATCCTCGGTTTTCATGAACCACTACCACTCCAGGAAGCTTTCCCGCCGCATTTGCCGGCCGGGTGAGCAACCCCTTCATGGTTCCACCACCTTTGGGGGACTCGTAGGTGACATATTCAGATACCAAGCGGGGATCCTGCGGACCAAAGCGTCTAGCATGGGCATAATTTGGCATCAAAAATTCCAATAACGCAGAAACCGTGATGCCCCCTACAGCATACGCAGAAAGGCGGCCTATAAAATCCCTTCGGTCGATCTTGCTATGTACATACTCATCGTAGATATCGAATACTTCCTGATTTATGTCTTCTTTCTTAATTGGCTTCATGCTGATTTGTTGGCGTGTCTGATAGAATAGGAAAAGGCATATAAGGCAGGAATATACACAAAAGCCGCCAATTTCAGTCAAAAAGACCTTGGAAAAAATACGTTTAACCTCCCAAAAAGGAAAAATCCACTTCAAAGCCAGAAATGCCGCAAGCGACACTTATCCGAAAATTCCCATCAAGTGAATAGCTATTCACTTGCCAAGTTCCGGTGTGCAGCTGAATGGAACCCTTGTTATTCGTGGTGATAGATTGAAGAGCAGGCACGGCATGCAGGTCATCCACCAACCCTATCCCGATAGCCTTCAATATGGCCTCCTTCCTGGTCCAAAGCAAAAAAAAGGCATCCGAAGAATCATCGGAGGAGTCAATAAAAGCAGCTTCCCTAGGCGAAAAATAATGTGCCACAATATCTTGATAAGCAAAATCATCTTTTATCCGTTCTATATCTATGCCTAGCGGAAAATCCGCCAAACCAATCAGCAGAACGGTTCCGGTGTAGCTAAGGTTGAAGTGCAGCGAATGGATGCCACAAAGCCTCCATTTGCCGTAAAGATCTTGCTCAAAACACAAGCTACCCGGATCTAGATTTAGCATTGCGCCAATTTGTTGCCGAAGCAAATACCTCCCCACCAAATACCGCTTTTTCAGCCAATCAAACGCAAAGGAATTGGCTTTTTCCTGCTCTTCGGTCGACAAAACCTCCCGATAAACACCCGGCAGAATTATCGAGTCAGTGTCGACCATAAAGAGCTTAACCATTGGTTTATGGGGGCAAAGGTATTTGGCAGGTAGAATTCCAAGATCCAAAAACCTAACAGCTGCATCCATCTAATCCTGAAGTATCTTTTTAAGATTTTCAGCCAGTAGCTCCACGTTGCCATCTTCGAACATGGCCACGTGTTCCCCTGCTACCGGTACCACTTGAATATGGTTTACAAAAGGCTTCCATCCCAAGTATTTGAGGTCGGTTTCATAGAAATCCCATATTCCTGCCCGAAAGAAATATACATCGCCTTCGTATTTCTGGGCATGGTAGTTGCAGGCAGCCCGTTTATTTATGGCAATAATCCGCTCCTGCGTCGCCAAAATCCCTGATTTTTCAGCCGGTTGCGCCTTACCCAACAGGTTCATTAATGTTGCCTTCTTTTTACGATAAGAGCTTAGCTTTTTGTTTTTAAATACCCGAGGATGCCTAATGAGCAAGCTTAACTCAATTGCCCGTTTGCCGATCTCGTCCCTGATGGCCACCCAAACTCGTTCCTTTAAGTTACTTGGCTTTTTGTGCTGATTTGCATAGGTGTCGAATAATATCAGCTTTTCCACCTTTTTGCCCATTTGGGTAAGTTGTTGTGCCATTTCAAACGCGATGACTCCTCCGAAGGAATACCCAGCTAAAATATAGGGGCCATAGGGGTTTTGGTTCAAAATCTCCGACAGGTAATAAGCTGCCATCTCTTCAATCGTTTCAAACGGCTCGTCAATGCCATTCAAACCCCTAGCCTGTATACCATATATCGGCTGGTCGGGATCCAGTTTGCCTACCAACTTATAGTAAGGTGTCACATTGAGTCCTCCTCCATGCACGATATAAATCGGCTTCTTCATCCCTTCGGGTTGTACAGGCACAAGTGAATCCCACTTGATGGCCTCCTTTTCCAAATCCAATTGGGCAGCTAGCATTTCTACGGTAGGATGATTGAATAAGGTGATCAACGGCAAACGTGTGCCTGTCTGCTTTTCAATTTCAGCCATCACCTTGATGCCTATCAAGGAGTAGCCGCCTAGTTCGAAAAAATTATCCCTAGCACTTATCGTATGCTGATTGAGCCATTTTGCCCAAATGTTGCACAATAAGCGCTCGTTGGTCGTTTTGGGAGGAATATATTCCTTACGTCCACGACCCTGAGCAGCCCCTTCGACCTGAGGCAGCCGCTTTCTATCAATCTTTCCGCTGGGTGTCTTTGGGAATTCCGCTATGTCAACCAATATAGTGGGATGCATGTAGCTTGGCAAACTGCTTCTTAACACCTCGAGTACCGCCTCAATCTGCTGATCGGTAAGCTCTGAAATGACGGCGTGCATTTCCTCCTTGCTTCTCTCTCCAGAGGATATCCCATTCTTGTCCAGCGGAGAATCCGTTTGGAGGTAGGCGACGAGCTCCTGCTGCCCCAGCGAATTCCCTTGAACCTTAACCACAGATTGCACGACAAATGGCAGGGTATTTATCACGGCTTCTATCTCTCCCAATTCGACCCTAAACCCTCGGATTTTAACCTGATGGTCACTTCGTCCCAAAAAAACGAGACTGCCATCCCAGCTCACCTTTGCCAAATCGCCTGTCCGGTATATGCGGTGTGTGCGGTTTTCAAAATCGATCCAATTGCAAAACTTTTCGCGGGTAAGCTCCTCGGAACCTAGGTAATAGGCTGCAAGGGGCAACCCTGCAACGCAAAGCTCACCTACTTGCCCCGGACCGACTTCCTCCAAACCCGAACCCAAAATACTAATAGAGGTATTGTCTATTGGCTCACCGATTCCTGGTAAAGACGGCCATGTGCTGGGATCTCCATCTAACCTCAACTCGGTAACTACATGTGTCTCAGTAGGCCCATACTGATTGAATAGAACCGCACCACGTATCGCCTGAAAGAAGGTAACTACCTGAGGTGTAACATGCAATTGTTCGCCCGCCGTCATCACTTCTTTCAACGTCTTGGGAAAAACACCCCGGTGTACTGCTGCCTCGCAAAGCGACTGCAGTGCCACAAATGGCTGAAACAAGCGGTTGACTCCTCCCTTTTCCAGCCGATCCAATAACCGGTTGGCGTCCAATCGGTCTTCATCTGAAATCAGCACAAGGGTTCCGCCACTACACCAAGTGGCAAAAATTTCCTGAAATGACACATCAAAGGTAATGGGAGAAAACTGGATAGTCTTCCAGTCGCTCGTTGCAGCTGAGGCATCTAATTGCCATTGAATCAAATTTGACAATGCTTGGTACCCCATACACACCCCCTTCGGCCTACCCGTCGATCCGGAAGTGTGAAGCACATACACAATTTGTGATTGATCGATTGGTCTGGTCAAGACCGAGCCATCGAAATCGGCGATCTTAGCTGAAATATCCGAGTCGTAAATAACTTTTTCCTCAGGAAAAGACCAACCTTTATCCTTCTTGGAAAGGATTAACTTTAGGTCCGCATGATCAATAATTGCCTGTACCCGATCAGGGGGATAGGTAACGTCCAGCGGAACATACGTAGCACCCGCCTTGAGAATTCCCAAAAGAACGGTAAGTTGATCCGGAGTTCGGTTCAAATAAAGCCCAATTCGATCATTAGGATGGATATTACTTGCGATCAAAAAGCGGGCAAATTGATTGGAACGTTTATCCAACGCTGCATACGTAAGTGAGATGCTGTCTGTGGCGACGATAGCCGCCTGATCGCCAAAACGACTCGTCATGTCGGCAAATCGCTCTAGAAACCCCATTTCCAACACCCTAGTCGTACCAGTCAGCTTGGCAGGACGAAATCCTTGATCAAATAGCAGCGGTAAACTGCCCAATTGAATAGCTGGATTTGCCACCACAGCCTCTGCAATCTTCAGGAAGTTTCGGTGCCACCTCGAAATGGTGCTCTCATCAAACAGTGCAGTTTGAAAACCCCAGTTAAAACGGAAGCCATCTGCCTCCTCACTCACATTTAGTACTACTTCGAAATTTTCGAAACTTCTCGGGTTACTGATCAAACGCACCTTCAGGCCCGGATACAAAGAAGTTAAGTCCTCCGCTTTTTCGTAATTCAATACAAACGAAATCAAGGGAGGTCGTCCTGCGTCTCTACTTACGCTAAAATCCTTCAGAATACTGCCATAGGTGTAGGACTGATATTGAAAATCGGTTAAAATTTCCTGCTTTCTTCTTTCTATGTAATCCCGAAACGTTAAATCACCGCTGAGGTCCGCCTTAATAGGCAACATATTGACACAGTGGCCCACCATATCGTGGTAGGCAATATGCTCCAAATGCCCTGCTACCGGCATACCAGTTACGATAACCGATTGGCGGCTGACTCTAAACAGCAGGGTCTCCAGCACCACACGAAGGAAGGTTGCGGTATTTGTCCCAAAGTTTTTAGAGCTGTGGCTCAGCTGAGAAAATGCCGTAAATGGAACAAAAAAATCGGCTCGTTTGCTATTAAAGCGACGGGTAGAAAGGCGCTCACGATCCGTAGGCAATTCCAGTACGGGAAGTCCCTCCTCAAATTTCGCCTTCCAATAAGTCCCTGTAGATCGGTAGTCATCTGACCGGTAATAGGCTTGTCTTTCTATCGCAAAACTACTGAATGCCGGAGGAAGAGCCTTTGAGAGCGACTCTCCCTGAACAAGCTTACGGTAATATGATCCGAATTCCCTGAATAAATTATCTACAGACCAGCCATCACAAACAATGTGATGCGCCATAATGGTAAATAAATGGGTGTACCCAGGCAGCTTGATCAACGAAAACCTAGCTAAAGGACCTCGCAAAAGATCAAACACTTGATTTACACTTTCCTGCTTGAAGCGGACCAGAAAAGCTTGTACTTCGGAAGCAGACTTTGTTGAAAGATCCACATATTCAAATGGATTCGAAGGTATGGCGTGCACATGAATCTGTAAACCGTCTTCCGAAAAGGTAGCCCTTAACATCTCGTGCCGCTGAATGTAATTTAGAGCCTGCTCAAAGGCTTGCATGTGCAAATGTCCTTCAATTTCCAGAGAAAAGGACAGGTTGTACGCCCTATTTGCGTCTTCGCCACCCAATAAACAAGCCGCAAATATCTCTGTCTGAGGCTCCGTAGCTTCAAAGGAAAGCTCCTTCATATCCGGCATATCTACCGGCTCGACAAAACGCTGTTCGGGCGCTTCGGGAACGGCGGCCTCATCCGGCAAAATGTACCCACAAAAATCACCGAAAACCGGATACTGAAACACAGTGACCACCGGAGTTTTGGTAGATAGGAGCTGATCTACCTTGGCAATCATCTTTACCGCTGTTAGAGAATGCCCCCCTAAATCAAAAAAGTTGTCCGACTTCTTGATCTTTGGAACGCCAAGGATCTCTGCCCAGATCGAGGCTAATTTACCCTCAGTATCACTTAAGGTTTCATCCACCTCTGCCTCCATGTGCCCCAACTTCAAGGGATGCGGAAGTGCGGCTCGGTCGATCTTCTTATTTGGGGTCAAGGGATATTCTTCCATCATCACCCATGCAGCCGGAACCATATAAGGTGGCAGTATGGCCTTGAGTTGGCTCCTCCAAATGTTCTGATAGGCGTCAAATAGTTGTTGATCCGTAATTCCGGGCTTGATAAACGCCACCAGTCGATCATCTCCAGGCCCATAATTTCTGACACCCACAACTGCCTGCTTCACGCCCTCCAATTTCTGGAGCGCATACTCGATTTCTTCCAATTCAATCCGGTAGCCACGGATTTTCACCTGATTGTCTATTCGACCCAAACACTGAAACTCACCGTTTGGCAGCAATTGGGCCAAGTCGCCGGTTTTGTACATGCGGCTTCCCACTGCCTGCGAAAAGGGATCCGGCAAAAAACGTTCCGCAGTCATCTCGGGTAAATTAAGGTAGCCCAACGCTACCCCGGCACCACCAATAAAAAGTTCGCCCGGCTCCCCAGGGGAAGCCGGATTGCCGTCAGAATTCAATAAATAAAATACCGTGTTGCCTATGGGCTTGCCAATGTTGACACCGTTTGCGGAAAGGCTAATCTTCTTTAGCGACGACCAGACCGTGGTCTCCGTGGGACCATAACCATTCCACAGCTCCTTTACCCTTGGAATTAGCTTTTCAGCAAGGTCTCTTGCCAAGGCCTCTCCGGTAGAAATGGCTCGCAATCGATGCTGAAAATCCCAAACCTCTTGTAGCATTAACCTCCAAGTAGGAGGGGTAGCCTGTAACACCGTGATTTCCTTTTCCCTCACTGCCTCCACCAGGCGCCGACCATCTTTGGCCAGCTTGTTATCGGCTATGACAACGGAAGCTCCCGAAACCAACGGAAACAACAATTCATTGATGGAAATATCAAATGAGATAGTGGAGACGGCAAGCCATTTGTCCGTAACACCCAGGCTTAATTCCTCCCTAAGACTTAACAAAAGATTCGTGAGGTTTCTATGGGTTACCATCACTCCCTTGGGACGTCCTGTGGAACCGGAGGTGTAGAGAATGTAAGCTACCTGGTCTGGTTTGACCGGCTGATCTGGAAATTCCGATTTCTGGGCAGGCAACCATTCAAAGACGTCTTCGAGCACGATCTTCTCTGCCGATAAGGATTCGAATAGACTACCGCCCCCCTTGCTAACAAACACGAATCGAGCTTGGGCATTTTCCACCATATAATTGATCCTATCAGATGGAAATTCTGGATCCAGCGGTAAATACGTAGCACCTGATTTTAAAATAGCGATGATCGCAACGAGCATTTCCATGGACCGTTCCACGGCCAATCCAATTACGGTGTCGGTCCCTGCCCCCCGCTGTAAGAGGTAATTGGCCAATTGATTGGTCACCACGTCCAACTCCCTGTAATCCAACAACCTGTCACCAAATAGTGATGCTGGATATTCGGAATACCTCTGAGCCGTTTCATGAAAAAGTTGCTGAAAAGTTAGCTCCATCGAATAGCTGCGAGGATTTGAAACCGAATACCCGGTATTCGGATCCAATTTTTCACCATCAATCGAGATATCTTTGATCAAGACTTCAAGATCTGAACTAGCCGCCTCCAATACCGCCCGTACACTTTCCATGAAGCGTTTGATAGTGGTAGGCAGGAACAAACCCGAATTATAAGTCCATTCAAATGAAAATCGGGAACCTGACCCTACTACATTCAAAAATATTTCGAAATTCTCATATGCTCTCGGATCATTTGACATGCTAGCGGTAAGTCCGCGGAAAGACAAGCCCTCCTCCGATTCCATGTCAATATTCAATACAAATGGAACGAGAGGCACCCTAGAAAAATCACGGAACCGCTGCAATGTGCCTAGTAGCTTGCTAAATGTGAAATTTTGGTGATCCAAATCGTCCAGCAGTGACTTCCTCCTACGTTGCAAATAAGTTGAAAATGAAGTGCTCGAAGTAACATTGGCTCTAATTGGCAACAGATTTACACAATGTCCTACCGTGCTAAAATCTCCATTTACGACCTGTCCTGCCGCTGGCAACCCGATTACCACATCGGATTTTCCGCATAACTTGGAGAGTGAAATCTCCGTAGCGGCCATAACAAGGTTGACCAGGCTACAGCCCGTTTCTTTTATAACCCTTCGAAGGTCAACGCCAAGTTTTTCGTCCAGCGCATAAATTTCCCGAGCTGCGTCGTAGGTTCTCACCGGAGGACGAGGAAAATCCAACGGAAGGGGAAGATCGCTGGTATACCCCTTGAATTTCTCTTCCCAATAGCGCTGTGTTTCCTCATATTCTTCCGATCGCTCAAACTCCAACAGCCTCTTAGCATAGTCCGAAAAATCCGAATCCTTGTTTATTTGTGGCTGTTTACCCTCCGATAGTAAGGAATAGTTTCGTGCCAACTCCTCTACGATTACATTCAGCGACCAACCATCACAAATGATGTGGTGTGCCGTTATGTTCAAAAGATGATTATCTCCTCCCCTTTTGATAACCGTAAAGCGGATCAACGGCCCCTGCTGCAGATCAAATCCACGCATCGAATTGCGCCGATAAAAATGTGCCAATTCCAGTTCTTCCTCTTCAGGTGGCAGGACCGAAAAATCCAACTCTTCGATCGCTAGATCTGCCCGTTGGCTGACAATGAGGTTCTCTCCGTTTCCGCTGATCTTGCTACGTAACAGTTGATGACCTTGAAGTAGCAGGTCCAAGCATTTTTTCAACAGGTTGGTCTGGAGAACACCCTTCAACTGAATGGTGATCCCCTGATTATAGGCCAGATTCGCTTCTTCTCCACCCACCATACAGGCGAGCCATATCTCTCGTTGGGGTGGAATTACCGGAATAATCCGTTCGATGGGATTACCTCCAAATGGATTAAAACTGACGGGTTTTGCTTCTGCTGATTCATTCATCACACAAAAAATTAAGTTAGCTGTAAATAATTTCCGGGATTCTTCTCGTCCTCCAAAAACCAGGCTGGATTACCGTCTTGGTCTAGGCCGAGCCGGGCATTTGCCACGGGCGGGCAACTTGGGTCAAAAGAAGGAGCTGATGGCTGGATCTCAGCATTTTCCTGAACGCTCACTGCCTCCTGAGTAGATGCCCTAAGATAATCCAAAAGCCGCCCCGGCGTGGATAATTGCTCACTGAGTTGTCTGAAGGAAACGGGCACCTGAAAGGCCTTTTTAAGGGTAAATGCCAGCTGAGTCAGTAACAGCGAGTCGAAGCCCTGCTGTAAAAACGACTGTTCCATTTGGATCCTTTCCGCCGGTAACCCGGAGGAATTTTCCAATATTTCCAATAATTCACCTTTTAGGCTATCGGAGTTATTGGTGGCCGGAGGAGCTGTCGTTCCACTATCAACTTTGGTAGCTACTGGCTTTTCGGAATGGATGCCACTGGGTTCGGATACCGTCTTTAATTTCCCGGGTTCTACCCAGCACCGAATTTGCTCAAAGGCATAATGCGGCAACTTGCAGGTAGCCGGATAGGAACTGCCATAAAACCCCTTCCAATCTGGTAGTAGTCCCTCTAGCCACAAATCTCCAAGTACCTGAAGCAGCCCGGTCGTATTGTCTGCGGCTGTTCGTTCAATCGAATGAAAAATCCCACCTACGTTCCTGCCAATTTGTTGTCTAGCAAGTGAACTCGTCACGGTGCCCGGGCCTACTTCTACCAGTAAGGGACTCTCCATCGTCGCCAAGGTGGCCATTGCATCACTGAAACGCACGGTTTGTCGCAGGTGATTGGCCCAATAGGCCGGATCCATTGCTTCCGATTCCTTGATCCAAGTACCGGTTACTGTTGAAATAATGGGGATATTCGGCCTGGAAAGGGGGATTCTTTGGACCAAAGCTAAAAAATCAGGAACAATAGGATCCATCATATGTGAATGAAAGGCATGGCTGGTTGCCAAAACCCGGTTCGGGATTTCCTGCTGGTCCAATATTTTGGAAAAGCTTGCAACCAGTTCATCCTCACCTGAAACCACCACCGCATTGGGACTGTTGATCGCTGCGATAGAAAGGCTATCCGGTAGGATACGGCGTAGCTGATCTGGCTCCATTCTCACTGAAAGCATGCTGCCCTTTGGAAGCTGGGAAACCATGTTTCCGCGTACACTTACCAAATGCAATGCGTCTTCTAAACTCAGCACACCCGCCAAATGTGCCGCTACGAATTCCCCAATGCTGTGTCCGCACAGGGCGGAAGGTCTTATGCCCCAGTGCATCCAAAGTCTCGCCAAGGCATAACTGGTTACAAAAATTGCCGGCTGGGTATATTTGGTATCATTGAGCCTTTCTTCCTCCAACCGGCTTCCAGATGCCGGATAAAGAACTTGCCGGATATCTTCGTTCAAATATTTCTCTAAGACTTCCGCACAGGTATCTACTGCCTCACGATAAACGGGTTCCTTCAAATATAGTTCTTTGCCCATATTTGGGTATTGGGCACCCTGTCCGGGAAAGGTGAATACCATATCGCCCGGAATCCGGGTCAGTACATTGCTTTTTATGGAGGACTCCGATTTACTTCCCAATTGGTCGATCAAATCACCCACTGAGGCCGCTACTAAGCAGGCTCTGTGGTTAAATCCCGCACGTTTGGTATGCAGCGTGGCGGCGATTTTCTCGAGCGGCGTTTCCGGGTGCTCGATGAGAAATGCCCGTAATCGCTCTCGGTATCTTTCGAGGCTGCCTTCGGACTTAGCGCTCCAACAAATCAAATGAACCCTTCGATCGGTTGGATCATTTACTTCGAGATTGTCAAAACCCTCTAATACCAAATGCACATTGGTACCCCCTACTCCAAACGAGCTGACCCCTGCAAAGCGCTGGTCAGCCTGCGGCCAAGGCCCTTTTTGTGCGTTGACAAAAAATGGCGTTCGGGAGAAATCAATTGATGGATTTGGCGTTTCAAACCCAAGGGAAGGAGGAATAGACTTGTTGGTGAGTGCCAAGGCAGTCTTTATGGTGCCTGCTACGCCCGCAGCCGCGGTGAGGTGTCCGATATTGCTTTTTACTGATCCGAGGGCACAGTACTGAAACCGATCCTCTACCCCAAAGGCAATCCTTAATCCCTCCACCTCGATTGGGTCACCAATGGGCGTACCGGTACCGTGCGCTTCCACGTATTGAATCTGCCTTGGATCAATCTCGGCATCCTCTAGCGCCATCCTTATTGATCCCGCCTGTCCAGCTGCACTGGGTGCCGTAAAACTCCCTTTTTCACCACCGTCGTTATTGACCCCGACACCTTTGATCACCCCATAAATGAAATCGTGGTCTCTAACGGCTTCGTCTAAATCTTTCAGCAACACCGCCCCTGCACCATCGTTAAACAACGTACCGGTTGAGCCCTTCTGAAAAGGCTTGCAATGGCCATCGGCACTGAGCATTGAGCCCTCTTCGTATCGGTGCCCAACTTTGTAAGGTGCACTTACGGATGCACCCCCTGCAAGCGCCATGGCACATTTTCCGGACCGAATTGCATCCACCGCTTGGGCAATGGCCAACAACGATGTGGAACAGGCTGAAAACACACTTACAGCAGGTCCCTTTAGATCCAAATGATAGGCAGTACGTGACGCGATATAATCTTTTTCATTAACAGTCGCTACTTGAAAAGCCCCTACTTGTTGAATAAGATCAGGGTGATGGATGACGTGATTAATGTAGTAATTATTGGTATAACAACCTGCGAAAACCCCGATTTGATCGTGGCCATATTGCGGAAAATAGCCCCCATCCTCCAAGGCTTCCCAAGCAACCTGAAGAAATATCCGTTGTTGCGGATCCATTAGCGCAGCTAGCTTTGCATTTATACCAAAAAATCCGGGATCAAAATCCTCCACTCCATTAATTACTCCTCGCGCCTTTACGTACGTCGGATCCTTTCTGAGCTGTTCGGAAACCGAAGGATCCAATTCAGAATCATCGAAGAAGGTAATCGTCTCCTCTCCATCAGCCAGCACCCGCCAGAAATCCTCCAAGGTATCTGCCCCCGGAAACCGCCCCGCCATGCCAATAATCGCAATTCCTTTGGGAGAGCCCCCGGCCAGATTGGCCCTTTTTTTGTTGCCCGAATGAAAAGAGCGAGGCTCAAAGAAAGCGGCCATACCCCCTACCGTTGGACTCTGATACAGCCTAGCAATAGGTAACCTTCTCCCCAGTTGATGAAAAATCTCAGCTACGACCTTTTGAGCCAGAAGTGAATTGCCTCCAAGTTCAAAAAAATGGTCATCTGCACCGATTTGGTCAAAGCCCAAAACAGTACGGACAATCTCGGCCAATTGCTTTTCCAGTACGGTAGCCGGATTCCGAAACAGGGTCTTTAAAGCCGGTCTTTTTTGGATTGGAACGGGTAAAAGTTTTCGGTCGACCTTCCCGCTACTGGTCTTGGGAAGTTCCTCCATTTGAATGAAAAAAGAGGGGATCATGTAAACCGGCAGGCGATCCTGCAAGTATGCCTGCAACGCCTCAATTTCCATCTCCCCTGCCTCCATTACGATATAGGCTGCCAGGTATTTATTACCAACTACCTCTTCCCTTGCAACGACAACAGCTTGACTCACGGAAGGCATTTGCATAAGTGCAATCTCAATCTCAGATATTTCTATCCGATTACCTCTGATTTTAACCTGCTGATCCCTCCGGCCTTCAAATTGTATATTACCATCTTCCAGCCAACGCCCCAGGTCGCCAGTCCGGTAAAGCTTGGTTTTAGTGTCGCCATCGGCCCATGGAAGAAATGAAACCGCAGTCAATTCAGGGTTGTGGAGGTAGCCGTTGGCTACGGAAACACCGCTTACGCAAATCTCTCCCGTATGTCCAAACGGAACCTCCTTCAGATGCTCGTCCAGGATATGGATTTTTACGCCTGCAAATGGCTTCCCAATACACGGTAACTCCTCCCAAGTCGAAGGATCTGAGGGCAATTGATATCCAGTAACGTAAATGCAGGTCTCCGTTGGCCCATATTTATTGTTAAACCTACAACCATCCAATTGGCTGAAAAGCGTCCTAATCGGTGGCGTAATCTTGAGCGTTTCTCCTGCGGTGGTGATCTCCGTAAGCGAAGCGGGAAAGATGGAAGAGCGAACGGCCTCCTCCGCAAAATATTGAAGCTCCACGAACGGAAGATACAGTCTATTGATCTCCTCTTGCACGATATAGTCTAGAAGCGCTTTAGAGTCCAACCTCAGTTCGTTATCCAAGAGGTAAACCGTTCCTCCTGTCACCAATGGCACAAAGATTTCATCCATGGAAACATCGAAACCAATATGGCAAAACTGGGCGGTCTTTGATCCTGCCCTCGCTTCCGACGTTTTTATATGATGTTCCAAAAAATTCACCAATCCTGCATGCGGCACACAGACTCCTTTTGGGGTTCCCGTAGATCCAGAGGTATACAATATACATGCGTCAGGCTGGGAAAAAGCAACAAATGGCTTGGTGTATGAAGGAAAGGAATCACCATTCAACGCGATAGTCTCACATCCCAAAGCCCTAAAAAACGAAAACTCCTCCTCCAGGCATACCACCGCCTTCAGATTCGAATTTCCCAAAATCTGTTCAATACGGGCTCTCGGGTAGTTTGGATCCAACGGAACATAGGCCTTACCAGCTTTTAAGATTGCCAATATCCCGACAAGTAAATCCAAATGACGGGTAGTGCTGATGCCAATTAAAGACTCGTGGGGATACCTAACCAAAATTTCTGCCCCCAATCCGTTAGCCTTTTCATCTAACTGCTGATACGTAAGAGACTCGGACCGAAAAACGACCGCCTCATGCTCTCCCCTCTTCCCAACCATCTGTTCCACCATTTCGTGGACATACAAATTGATTTTTTCTGTCTCCATATCTTCTTTACTTCAACTGCCAAAAAACTACCGTAAAACTAGGAAACTAACCGCTAATATAAAAGGCAAATTCAAAAATATTTTTTAATAACCTATTTTATAGTATTTTTCATTTATTTTTTAAAATATTTAAATATTTTAAACTTAATTAAATTATTATAACGATTATTTAAAAGCTAAAATAAAGGAATTACATGAAACACGAAAAGACTTTTTTTAGATTCAAAATGCGTTTTATTTCATTTTAATCTAAAACTAAAAGTGCACGAAACGAAACCATAGAAGTATATTACAACTAATAGAAGCCGCTGTATAAACTAATTTTCATTTTTTTTTAAAACAATCAGGTTTTCAGGTATTTAAAAATTTGGCTATCCGAACACTTAACCTTTGAATTACGATGTCCATCAAATTTTTCGGGAATATTTGTTAGTTGATTTCAATGGTAAGGTCAATTTTTTTTATATTGTCGCAACAAATCAGTTAATCAACCTAAACACATTTTCTAACTCATTCAAAACCCAAAGTCAATGAACGAAAACATTAACCGAAGCGCGCTTTTCAACGGAAGCTGCTTTGCCTTGATCACCACCGCCTTTACGTTCGCTATTCGGGCGGGGATTCTACCCCAACTTGGAGAACAATTTGGCCTCAATGCCGAGCAATTAGGCTTTATCAATTCCATGTGGTTTTTGGGATTCCCTATTTCAATGATCATCGGAGGGTTGGTTTATCACACCTTCGGACCCGCTAATATCATGCGGGTAGCTTTTGTAGCGCACACGCTTGGTATCCTATTGACCATCTACGCGGGAGGATACACCACGCTGCTAATCTCCACCCTATTTATTGGGTTTGGAAACGGCTGTACGGAAGCTGCCTGTAACCCTATGATTGCGGACATGTATTCCGGCGACAAGCTAAATAAGATGCTCAACAGGTTCCACATGTGGTTCCCCGGTGGCATCATGCTGGGAGCCATTATTTCCAACATCATGACATCCATGGGAGGTGTGATGGGTGCATGGCAAACGCAAATGTGGGTGCTTATGATCCCTACCGTTATCTATGCGGTTCTTTTCTACGGCAAGGCATTTCCTAAGCCAAAAGTCGAAGGTTCTGCCTCATTGGCGGAAAACTTCAAGGCAATGGTCAGCCCTGTTTTCTTGTTTTTGTTTTTCACCATGGCGCTTACCGCCATCACTGAATTTGGTCCGCAGCAATGGGTGAATATCGTACTGAGCAAAAGCGGTGCTAATGCCATGCTAATCCTTGCCTTGACCACGGGCATCATGGCTGTTGGCCGGTTCTTTGCCGGCCCGGTAGTAGCTAAGCTTGGGCAAACCGGCGTATTGCTCTCAGGCGCAATTCTGGCCACCATCGGCATTTACCTTTTCAGCGTCGTAACCGGAGGAGTTGCTTACTTTGCGGCTATTATTTTCGCCTTGGGAGTTTGTTACTTCTGGCCCGTAATGATCGGCGCCGTAGCACAACGCGTCCCCCTGAGTGGTGCGCTGGGAATGTCCATAATCGGTGGAGTAGGCATGTTTTCTACGGCAATCTTCCAACCCATTATAGGAGGATGGATCGATGGTAATATGGCTGCTAAACAAGCAGAAGGATTGACCGGTGAAGAACTTGAATTGGTAGCGGGACAAGCTACCCTGCTTAACATGGTGGCCTTTCCAGGCATCTTGATCGTCCTGTTTATCATCTTCTTCCTTTGGCAAAAAAATGCAAAAGCCCCTGCAGGGGTGGCCGCAGCACACTAGTAAAATCAGCCGATAAATCTGAAAAGGCAGCCGAAGCGTTCGGCTGCCTTTTTTTTCTTTGACCCGATGAATGCCGCAAAAGCTCCCGAACAAACCTGTAAACCTCTTAAGGTAATCTTGTCTTCCGAAACACGGGAGGCCTGGTGCGCATGCGGCCATAGTGCACGATACCCTTTTTGCGATGGCACTCATCGAACGCTGGAAATGACGCCCGTAAAATTCTTCCCACCACAGGATGGTGAGTTTGCGATTTGCACTTGTAAAAGAACCAAGACTCCCCCCTACTGCGACAAGCAACCTACTTGACGTAAAGCCAATAGCTACCGCTCAATGGGCCATATGAAAGTGGACTTTGCAAGGGAACCTCGCTTCATAAACAAACCGCATCCAAACCTTTATGCAATAGATTCGTTATAATAATCTATCCGGTGATTTGGACGCAACAGGCTCCCGGAATTGGTATTAAAGTAAGAGAACAGTTTATAGCCGCTAAAGACTGTGTGTGATTTATCCACCTTAGAAGGTAATTATGGCACAGTAAAAAAATTCATACCAAACCAACTATTATTTATTACCATCAAGCCCGGCGAAGATTTGTTCTGCCGGGTTTGTTGTTTTCAAAGACCTTCGCTGCATTTAACTGATCAAGTACTCCGAGGTCAGCCTCCGACCAATCCAACTCGTAAAGCATTTCAAAAGGCAACCAAACCAATTCACTATGGTCTACCAATCTAACCGCTGGATTGGTAACGGTAGCTAAAAATGGAATAAGTCGTATCCGAATATCCGGATAGCTATGTTCTACTGGGTTCAGCCGCGCTCCGATGACAATTTCAACGCCCAATTCCTCCAAAATCTCGCGCTTCAAGGAGTCAATTTCCGTCTCTCCCTTCTTTATCTTTCCTCCTGGAAACTCCCACTTACCCGGTCTCGGCTTACCCATGGCACGTTTCACACTCAGAATACGTCCATTCAGGCAAATAACAGCACAAGTAACCTCAATCATGTGGATTTACGCGTTTTATTAGCTAAAGTAGAAAATTGGCTCATGCTACTCCAACGCAGGATTATACAAAAGTTCACCCTTTTCGAAATCATACAGAGTCAATGACCTCATTTCGTAATACGCAGTCCAAAACTCCCGGAGGGACTCTATATAGGCACGCCGATTTTGATCCTTGTCCACCTGGGCTATACCTAAATCGGTAATGGTCACATTCCCGTTTTGGTAACGTTTGAAAGATATTTCGTACCGTTTATCTGCCACCTGATCGGAGAGCTCGGTAATTGCGATTCGATCGCGCAGCATTTCAAAGTTTTTTACCTTCGTAAAAATCTCCTGCTCAAAGTTTATAATTTCCTGATCCAGGGTATAGTTTATCAACTTCTGATTGGCCTTTGCCTGACTCATCCGAGCTTTGTTTCTTCCCCAGTCCAAAATCGGCACTCCTACCCCTAAGCTTACCAACGCCTGTGTATTTGGGTTGGTATAAATATCCCGAAAATCCAATGCGGCATTGTTATACCCATAGCTGGCGTTCAAGCTCATCTGAAAACGTTGTCCTCTGGCCTGCGCCACACTACTTTCCGCCTCTATCCGTTCCCTTTCAAAAGAAACTGCGTCAGAGCGGTTTTGAAACGCCCGGTCTATCGCCTCTTGGACGTCAATCCCGTAAGTCGGGATATCAGAAGGCAGTATTAGGTTGATATTCAATGCCTCGTTTAAGCCCACATAAGATTTAAGCGCAAGTGAACTTGTCTCCATCTGTAGCCTCGCTCGGGCCAGATCCTGTTTCGCCTGCAGGACCTGCAGCTCTACCTGCAAAAGCTTGTCCTCGTAGGTAGTCCCTATATTGTACCTTCCCCGCTCAATTTGAAGAATGGCTTCTGAGTTTGCCAAGTTTTTGGAGGCGATTTCCAAATCCACCTGGGCAACCAAAAAATCAAAAAACATGGAAGAAACCCGCCGGGCTATGTTTTCCATCTCCTCTACGTAGCCACGCTTACTTTCCTCATACAACAGCGGCTCGATCTGCTTATCCCATTTCAACCTGTTAAAGGCAAAAATAGGCTGCTGCAACCTTATATTGACCGGGACACCGCTCCATCGGGTCTGTGGATCAAAATTGGATGCCATGAAATTATCAAAACGGTTCGTACTGCTGTTTACTGATATTGTTCCTCCTGTTGCCGCGATTTCCTGGCGTAGTCCCAGCTCTACATCCATTAGGTTTTGGCGTACCTCTCTAAATTCAACGGTACCGTCTGGCTGGGTCACGCTAGCAAACTCTTGGCTATATCGGGGAAGCGTACCCGAAAGGTAGAGCTGTGGGTTGTAGTTGGAGCGGAATAAACGATACCTCCAGTAAAGATTCTCCCGCCGAGTCTCCGCTTGAAGTGCAGCAGGGGACTGGGCTTTTGCTCTGGCAATAATTTCCTCCAATGTAAACTGTGTGAGATCCTGTGCAGATACAGCAGTGATCATCAAAAAACACGAAAACGTGAGAAATTGAAACGTAATATTTTTACTCATAGCGCAGTGAAGTTATGGGATCCTGACTTGCAGCTCTTCTAGCGGGCATGATTCCAAAGACCAATCCCACTGTGGCAGCCACTCCAAACGATAATATGATCGAAGGCATCGTAATGACGGTCGGAAACTCCGCAAAGGTAGAAACCATGTGAGCCAACACAACTCCTAAAATCACGCCTATAATTCCGCCTGAAATACTGATCATTACTGCCTCGAAAAGAAACTGATTTACAATATCGGATTTTTTTGCTCCCAACGAAAGTCTTAGTCCGATTTCTTTGATTCGTTCCATCACAGAAGCCAGCATAATGTTCATAATCCCGATTCCTCCCACCAATAACGAGATACCCGCAATTGCCCCTAATACAATGTTGAAAATATTTTGCGTTCGCTGCTGTTGTTTCAATAAAAGCTCAGGAATGGTGATTTCAAAATCAACCACATTAAAGTGTCTGCGTTCCAAAATCTTTGAAAGTACCTCAGCGGTGGGAGTTAACAGCTCACTTTCCTCTACCTGTACCACCAATTTGTCCAGTTGATGGTAATTAGAGCGGGAGCTGGCAGATTCGGAACCTTGCAGGGCAGATTGAGTTACAAGGTCTCTGTTTCTAAAACGTATCAGCATAGTTTGTACCGGAACATAGACATCCATATTAAAATCCCGAATGCCCAGTTTCGATATACTGGACTCCGATACAACGCGTTCCTCTAAAACGCCGATTACCTCCAACCATTGATTCCCGCTTTTGATTCGCTTGCCTATGGGGTTTTCCTTTGGAAAAAATCTGGACTGCACATTTCGCCCAATAATACAGACCGCATCGCCCTTTTTCAGATTTTTTTCGCTAAACATGCGCCCTTCCCTAAGTCTGAAATCGAGCACATCAAAATATGCGGGAGTAACCCCAACAAGCTTTGCTGAACGTCTTAACCCACTCTTTACGATGTGGGTATCAAAAACAATTTCTGGGCTGATTTTTTTGATGCCAGGAATCGTAGCGGCTATCGCTTCCACGTCCTGAAGCTTCAGGCCTGGAGAAAACCTAGGCCTTTCCATCTCCAAAAGGCTATTTTCATCAAGCTCTTCCTCCACCTGCTCTACTACAGGCTCGATCACAATGTTATTTACACCCACCAATTTGATCTGCTCCATGATTTCCTGCTGCGCACCCGTGCCGATGGCCAACATGGCAATCACCGCCGCAACGCCAAAAATAATTCCCAAAGCAGTGAGCAGGGAGCGAACCTTGTTCGCTAAAACAGCTTCAAAGGCAATATAAAAATTAGCTAAAAGTCGTTCATTAATCATACTATTACTTTAGGTTACCGACGCGTAAAATAGTCCCGTTTTTGAAAGTTATGGTATAAATCCCTGGACTCGATCAGCGGTAACCCTCGGTTCGTCACGATCCAAACTTCGCTTTCCATTCAGTTCATCTAACAATTTAACGGCTAGATTTTCTCCCCAGTTCGGAGTAGAAAGATAGACCTTATCGCCTTGGTTTAATCCCTTTTCAATTACGACATCGTTGGCGTTTGTCAAGCCCATCATCACCTCCTGCTTCACACCACTTTTGAGATACACAAAGTTAATCGAGTCATTTTCGACATTGATCGCTTCCAAGGGCACATACAGGACATCTTCCAGTTGGTCGGCAATGATGGCATTACTGGTGGTCATAGAGGGCCTAAGTAGATCATCGCTCTCATTGATCCGAATAATCACTTCAAATACCTTCGCATCCGAATTGGGTCGCTGCTGACCTACATTGGCTACTTTGGTTACCTTGCCGGTAAACCGCTTATCCGGGAAAGCATCCAACCCGATTTCCACTTCCTGCCCTATTCTGACACGACGTATGTCCACTTCATTTACATACGTAATACTCTGCATGGTCGTGAGGTCCGGTAAGGTAGCCACTACTGGGTTCCAAGAACTGATCTGAGAACCCTCTCGTACCTTCGTGCCTCTATTCGTCACATAGATCACCATGCCATCCTGTGGAGCTTTTACCACAAATTTGTCCAAGACTTCGATCATCTGATCCACCTCGGTCTGTACCTCCCGCAACTTCGCGCCGATCTCCACCATACGGGCCCTTTCCTGTAGGGTCTTGATACGGTACCGTTCTCTTGCCTGGCTAAGCTCTCGCTTTGCCTTCTCCATGTTGTACTGATTCTGCTTGATAATTGCTGGCGGTTCATATTGGGACTGCTCCAGAATCAACTCCTGTTCCTGTACGATATATTCCATGTTGAGAATATTGTCCCGCTCTTGCCGTAGATTTAACGAGGTATCCAGCTGTATTTGCTCATACTGCGCCTTGGTTTGGTCTAGTTCTAGCCGCTTATCCTCAAGCCGTCCAAAAAGCTCTGTCTTGTCGATAGAGCAAATAAAATCACCTTGCTTCACCACGGTCCCTTCATCTACCATTTTATCAATCGTGAAACTTCCTATTCGAAAGCGCCTGGCGTCATTGGGTCCGAATACCTGCACCGACCGCAGCGCCTCCAACTCACCGGTCGTGGTGATCTCCACTTTAAATTTACCCATCTGGACAGTAGCAGTCAGCTCATTTCCGTTACCTACCCGATTTGATCCCAGTGAAAAATAGAGTATTGTGATCACTATGACACTTCCAAGGGCAACATATATTAAATTCTTATTCATCAAATTGCAATTTACATCTACAAATTTAAACTTTTCTATGTTATTAACGAACCCGATAACCCTTTTATATCACCACTGACATAATATTCCGCTCATTCAGTTTCTCTCAATTTCGAAATCGCAATCGAAACAGATTGATTATCTTGCAGGTCCGTTCCTATACTACCAAATTATGATAAAAAGATTGATCAGCTGGGTAATCCGTTATGTTCCAAGAAAATACCTTCAATTATTCAGCCATAGTTTTTTAAAAATAAGTGTTTTATTCTATTCAGGCAAAAATGTCTCCTGTAATGTGTGCGGTAAGACCTTTCGAAAGTTTCTTCCCTATGGCCGAAAAGCACGTGAAAATGCCCTTTGCCCAAATTGTTTGGCGCTGGAAAGACATCGGCTGATATGGCTTTTTTTACAGGAAAAAACGGCCTTTTTTACCCAAGGTCTCAAGGTACTTCACGTGGCTCCCGAACACTGTTTTATTGAGCGATTTGCCAGTCTCCCCAATCTGGATTACATCACGGGAGATTTGGAGTCCCCTCTCGCCCAGGTTAAAATGGATATCCACCAAATACCCTTTGCGGACGAGACATTTGATGTCGTCTTTTGCAACCACGTGCTGGAGCATGTGCATGACGACATCAAAGCCTGCCGAGAAATAAACCGCGTGCTTAAAAATACCGGGTGGGGCATCATTCAGTCACCGGTTTACGATATGGAAGTGACCCTGGAGGACGTATCGGTCACCGAACCTGCCGAGCGGGAAAAGCTCTTTGGGCAACGGGATCACGTTCGGAAATATGGCAGAGATTATGCCCCACGCCTTAGCCAGTCTGGCCTAAATGTACAGGAAAACGACTTTGTGAAAACCCTCTCAGAGGAAGCGATAAAGAAGTTTGCCCTCCCTCCAAATGAGATCCTGTATTTTTGCACGAAAGGAAAATAAATTACAAACCTTATGCGACAAGTTCGAATCACACCTACAAAAGCTACTTGAGACCAAGGAATCCCAAGGCTATTCCCGCACCATAGCAGGTAAGCTGTAACATGGAAGTAAGGACTGCCAAAAATCCCACACGGATCGATCTGACCTCCAAAGTTGCTGAAATCAATATAGCACCCACCCAAAAGAGCAAAAAAAACATGCCAATCCAGCATAACACTGGCATGACAATATAAAAAACTGGCAGAAGCGATATGCCAACCAAAAAAAACAAAGGCAGCAAGTGCACAACCTGCAACGCACCGGGATGGAGGCGATTTACATGTATCCTGTTTTTTCCAAATTGATAGCTCTGCTTGGCAAAGCCCCAAAGGGAGCTTTTCCGGTGGTGGTAGACCCAGGCATCCTGAACCAGTTCCAGCTTGAAACCGGCTTTCTTTATCCGGATACTTACCTCTATGTCTTCCGCCCTATTTGCATCCCGAAACCCGCCAAGTTCTTCGAAAACTTCCTTTGAAAACCCCATGTTATACCCTCTCGCCTGATATTTGGCAGGATCTTTTAACTTCCCACGTATACCTCCGGTAGTCCAGAATGATGTCATGCTATAATTCATGGCAAGCTGCAACAAATCAAAGTCTTCCCTCGCTCGGTCTGGCCCACCAAACGCATCCAAACCTCGGTCAGAGACGGCAGCGGCTACCCTACTCAGGTAATCTGGAGGCAGCATGCAGTCCGAATCCAAAAAGACAAAAAAATCACCTTTAGCCTGCTGCATTCCCTTATTGCGGGCAAACCCCTGTCCGGCATTCTGCTGGTAAAGATAGGTGACATCCATTATATTATTAAAGGCGAGTACCTCCTTTTCGCATGCAATATCCGAACCATCATCTACCACGATGACTTCAAAGTCTCGGAACACTTGCCCTGCAAGGGTCTCTAACAGAGCTAAAATCTCCAATGGCCTATTGAATACTGGAATGATGACCGAAAAATGCATCAATCTCCTAGGTTGATTTTCTCCGAAATGGTGTAGTCAGTCCTCCTTGAAGTATTGGAAGTCATCATCTCAGCCAAAAAGCCGGTCAGAAACAACTGTACACCCACTATGAGGGCCACCAATGCGAGAAAGAAAAGCGGTTGATCTGTTATTTCGCGCACCGGTTCGCCAAGTCTTAACCCTTGAATTTTTGCATACACCAACTTAAAGGTAATGATGAATCCGGTGAGAAAGGAGAGCGTGCCCAGCGTACCGAAAAAGTGCATGGGGTTTTTCCGATATCGGTTAACAAAGGAAACTGAAATCAAATCCAAAAAGCCGTTTATAAATCGTTCAATCCCGAATTTGGTGGTACCGTATTTTCGGGGCTGATGGGACACCACCTTTTCTCCGATTTTTCCGTACCCGTGCCATTTCGCAATCAATGGGATGTACCGATGCATTTCCCCGTAGATATGGATATTCTTAACGACCTTACTTTGATAGGCCTTCAGGCCACAATTGAAATCGTGTAACTTAATACCGGAAATAATCCGGGTCACCGCATTGAAAAAGCGGGAAGGCACGGTCTTGGTAACGGGGTCATGCCGCTCCTTCTTCCACCCGGAAACCAAGTGATAACCCTCCTCTTTTACCATCCTGTACAGGTCCGCTATCTCATCAGGAGAATCCTGCATATCTGCGTCCATCGTAACCACCACCTCTCCCGTAGCCACGGAAAAACCTACATCCAATGCTGCCGATTTCCCGTAATTGCGATTGAAACCAATGCCTTTTACGACGGTATCCTTAGCCGCAAGCCTCCGGATTACCTCCCATGAACCATCCGTACTCCCATCATCCACCAAAAGTACCTCGTAGGTAAATCCCTGCTTTTTCAGCACTCGATTGATCCACGCAACAAGCTCAGGCAATGATTCTTCTTCGTTAAAAACAGGTATAACAACCGATATTTGCAACATTTAAACGAATTAATAGTCCAACGACTTATCCCGCTTTTTGAGTATAGCTGCTAAGATAAGCGCCATGATTGCGTAAACAATCAGTCCAATTCCAAATGATTTAACCTGGCCGGAAATAGAAAAATTTGACTCTATCCCTACCCTAATTTCATCCAACTGATCCCCTGAAATACTATCCCCCGCACCAAAGCGATCCATCATGTTCAGCATGTTTTCCAACTGTGCATCCACCAACATCTGAGGTAATTGCGGGTCAATGACTTGGTATAAGATCAAATTACCGATCAAACCGATCAAACCGCTTACCAATAATGTGACGAAGGAAAACATAAATGCCGGGCCATATTCCAGGTATCCACCCGCTTCTTTCCTGTATTGAAAGCCAAAAAACAGGATTAAGCCAAAAAACAAGGCCAAAATTACGATTCCAAACCAAAAGGACACCAGAATGGTGTAATCGACAAAATAGGCCAATAGTGTCAGGATAAACATGGTCAAACCCAAATACAAACCTGATTTGAACGCTGCTTGCGAAGGTGAATTAGTCAATCTATTTTCCATAGCTATTCAATTTTATGAGGTTAAAGTCCTCTTTAAAATTATGGAAATTATTATTGTAAAAAATAATCCGGGGAAAATTTTTCGAAGAAAATCGTTTAAAACCACATCAAAAACCGACATATCCTGAATATTCCTATAGGTTTCTTCAAAGCTCTCTTCTCCAAGCTGCTCCGTCAAAAGCCCCCTCTTCTCCTCCAATAAGGCTACATTAGAAGCCTTAAACGCCTCGAATACCTCTGGTTTAAATGCCATAAACCCCCAAATGAACAAAGCGGAAATCAGCGCCATCAGAATGTAAACCAAAAAGCCAATGCTCATTCCCTGACTAAAATACAGCGCACCACCGTTGAATTTGTCTCTGAATTGCTTGATCCCCGCAAATACAAACACCGGAACGACCACATAGCCAAAAATAAGCAACATGCCTACCGGCTCGGTACCGAGCAAATACAGGAAAAGAAAGCCTAGAACCAACAAAAACCCGCCCACCATCCCAAAGGGCAACGCGGCATGTACCAATTTATTCATAAAGCTTAAGAAACCTTCCCTTATTGACCATAAATCTTACCTGTCCTTTGAGCGACTTTCCAAGCCAGGGTGAATTTTGACTAACAGATACGTTGTTTCCCACGTGATACTCCCATACATGAGAAGGGTCAAAGACCGTGAGGGTATCAAATTGATCTACCGGCAACCTCAAGACCTGCCTAGGACCGGCGGTGAGCTTTTGGATAAGCAAAGGCCAGCCGAGCACCTGCTCCAAATAAACCATAGCCGGCAAAAATGTCTGCAACCCAATCATACCAAAGGGAGCAAGATCAAATTCCATAAACTTGGCGTCTACGTCTTGGGGTACATGATTACTTATAAGCGCATCAATGGTTCCATCCTTCAATCCATCAACCAACGCCAACCTGTCTGCCTCATCCCGAAACGGTGGTACTACTTTATACGCGGTGTCAAAATCAATCAAATCTTCCGCATCAAATATCAACTGATAAATCGACGTGTCAGCAGTAACCTGCAATCCCATTGCTTTTGCTTTCCGGATCTTTTCCACCCCACCGACAGTACTTAGGGCTTGAAAATGCATACGGCCTCCGGTGTATTCCAAAATGGACAGATTTCTATCTATCGCTGTTTCTTCGGAAAGTCGAGGAATTCCTTTTAGCCCTAGCAGCGTGGATGTGTTGCCTTCGTGCATTTGGCCAAATAACGCCAATAAAGGATCGTAGGAGTGATCAAAAAGAACCCCATCAAATTTCTTTAAGTACTGTAGCGCCTTCATCATCCGATCTGCATTTGCCAACGGCAAAAGCCCCTCACCAAAAATCCGAACGCCCTGATGATACAGGTCGATCATTTCCGTAAAATCCTCCCCTTGGGTATCTTTCGTTACAGCTGCTTGCAGGTGGATCGTGGGAAAAAGTGCCTTGGCCCGATGCTGCACGAATGCCACCTCATTGACTGACTGAATTACCGGGTGGGTGTTGGGAAGAATGACGGCCTCACAAAATCCACCCGATACCAACCCCGCCTCCAAGCTTTCAAACGTTTCTCTTGACTCTAACCCTGGTTCACCCACAAAACATCGCAAATCGACCCACCCCTTAGAGCCCAAAAGGCCATCGCAGTCTAGCACCTCCGCCCCCGCAGGCAATTCAGCGCCATGAGGGAATTCTTTTATATCCTGACCATCAAATAAATAGTCTGCGGGAGGGAGGATGCTTTTATCGGAAATAATGCGCAGTGACTGAAATATTTTTTGCATAGTAAAAATACTTTCTGCAAAACTGCGATTTTCTTTGATAAAAAGGAAATTAAAATCAGGCCTTCATACCTCCGTCCACCACATAGGTGGCCCCAGTGATAAAGGAACTGCGGTCTGATGCCAGAAACAATGCCAACTGGGCAATATCCTCATTGGATGCATACCTTCCCAATGGTATCATCTTGGTGAAGTTTTCCTTCGCAGCTATGCCTTGTCCTGGCGCAAACCCTTCTTCCAACGACCTCATCATGCGGTTATCTACCGGTGAGGGGTGTATGGTATTTACACGGATTTGATCCGGCGCTCCCTCCAGTGCAGCGGTGCGCATCAGTCCGATAGTGGCATGCTTGCTGGCCACATAGGCACTCACCGAAGGCGTGCCTCCCAAACCGGCCACTGAAGAGGTAATGATGACACTTCCCCCTCCATGTTGCCTAAGCAGTGGAAACCCGTACTTCATGCCCAACCATACGCCTTTGACATTAACCGCCATGACCTGATCAAAAACATCTTCGGGGTAATCGATCATCGGTCTTACAACCCCTTCTACCCCCGCATTCAGAAAAAGTACATCCAGCCTTCCAAAAGTGGACGCCACTTCCTTCATGTATTTCTGCACCCCTTCGGTGGTGCTGACATCGGCCTGAATCCAAATCACCCGGTCATCCGAAAGCGCCTGCTGTGCGGCATCCAAATTACTTTGATTAAAGTCAACCACTGCAACTCCAGCAGCCCCTTGCTCCAAAAAAAGGCGGGCTGTTGCAAGCCCAATGCCACCGGCACCACCAGTGATGACGGCAATTTTCCCATCTAGTTCCATGATTTTAGCCATTTTAGGTATACAAATAGTTCATTCCACTCGAAGGGCATCCCTTACCTTCGACTGGAATACTAAAGGTAGGGCTATTGGAACTGAAACAATATGAGCAGATCCAGTAAAAATCCTGATAAAAATCATCTATTTGCTCTTCAATAACGTTCAATGGGCTCGATTTTACCCAGGTACCCTTAGTAATCACTTTCAATTTCAACTTCCAAGCCAAGGATTGTGATGTAACCACGAAAACCAAATTTGATGACACTATTGCGCAGTGAAAGGTTCTTTCTATACACCTTCCTACACCCCGATTAATACCGACAATACAATCATTAAACCGTTCCTCAGGAATTTTTTCCGATTTATTTCCAAATTTATTGGCAAATCACTATGAATTACAAATGGAAGAACCTACCTTAGAAGGTATAAAATAAACTCACACGCTGTAATACATGACGCAGGGCAGAGTGCAATCGACGTAGAGGAAGATCGTTTACTACCGGTATACCCGACCCCATGAATGCCCAGATGCGGTCATTTTACCACAATAAAACCAATGATAGCCATATGAAAAAGCTGGTCTATGTTTTCTTATTTGCCTTGAGTTATTCTGCCTATGCTCAGGATGTCATCAACATGAGCAACAATCCTGAAAAACCAGGCTCTATCTATCAGGAACACGATGCATACCAGCTCGACGAGACGTTTACCGATGTGGTGACAATGACAGAATTGAAACTTGCTGACCCAATGACCATGCCCATTGCGGTACCGCCATTGGGAAACTATTTGAATATAAAAATGAAGAAACTGATCGTGCCGGATGACCCGCGGCTGCCCGCTTTTGAATCCAACGGTAAAGTGCGAATAAATGAAGACGCTAGGTACTCGGAAAAAACCTTTTACCTTGTATTGCCAGACCCCTCAGCCCGTGTCGAGAGAGACCTCGATTAAACAACTCATTCTTAAGATTTTCCCGCTGTAGTTTCCAGCGTTACTGAATTTTTATCCATTCTCTCAAAGGGAATGGATTTCCTTTCTCACAGCGGTTTGATTTTCATTTTTTAAAAAATTAGGTTCTGTCAGCACCCAGATTGCCTAAGAGCTGTGGAATTTTTTTTTAAATTGACACAAGATGACTAACCGCTCCGATTGAGGTGTTTGCGTGCGGCTGAATTAGGTAGTATATTCGGGCGATCCATTCAATCGAAAACCCATTTTTATGGAGCCCCTTAAGATCGCAACGGTACAGTTTGAAAACAAGAGCGCAGACAAGGCTTATAACCTAGGAATCATCGAACACTTTGCTTCACAAGCTTCCCGACTCGGTGCCCATGCGGTAGCTTTTCACGAGTGCTCGGTCACGGGCTATACCTTTGCCCGGCATTTGTCCAAAGAAGCACTACTGGAGATTGCGGAACCCATACCTGATGGCCCCAGTATACAAAGGCTAAGGGGTATCGCAGATGCTAACAACTTAGCGGTCCTCGCAGGGCTTTTTGAACGGGAGAATGACCGTATTTACAAGGCTTACGTTTGTGTGGACAAAACAGGAGTAATTGCGAAGTTCCGGAAATTACATCCCTTTATCAATCCGCACATTGAACCGGGGAATAGCTATTGTGTCTTTGAGCTAAACGGATGGAAATGTGGGATACTGATCTGTTACGACAACAATATCATAGAACATGTGCGTGCTACCAACCTGCTTGGCGCTGATGTACTCTTCATGCCACATGTGACCATGTGTACGCCTTCCTCACGCCCAGGTGCTGGGTTTGTGGATCCCCGCCTTTGGGAAAACCGAGAAAAAGACCCTACCAGTCTACGAGCTGAATTTGACGGGCTGAAGGGTCGCACGTGGCTGATGAAATGGCTTCCTGCGAGGGCCTACGACAATGCCATGTATGTGATCTTTTCCAATCCCATCGGGATGGATGACGATCAGCTCAAAAACGGCTGCAGTATGATTTTAGACCCGTTTGGGGACATCCTTGCAGAATGCCGAAAGCTGGACGATGACGTTGTCGTAGCTACCCTCACACCGGAAAAACTAACCCAGGCTGGGGGATACCGGTACAAAAAGGCACGTAGGCCTGAATTATACGGAGAGATCATTTCACGGAAACACCGATCGGAACAAAAAGTCGCTTGGCTCTCCAACAACTAAACCAGACGAACTAATGCAGCTACCAGAATGTTTTTACCGGGTCAGCGTAAAGGCCCTTGTAATGGAAGGTGAGAACCGCTTTTTGCTTGTAAGGGAAGACAATGGCTTTTGGGAACTACCGGGTGGAGGGCTCGATTTCGGGGAAGATCCTGAGCAAGGACTTCGGCGTGAAGTATCCGAAGAAATGGGTTTGGAGATTGCCTTCCTTGCCGAGCATCCTAGTTATTTTTTCACTACAATCAACCACAAAGGCATTTACATTGCCAACGTCGTTTACCTAGCCAGGTTCGAACACCTAATGTTTACACCCACACCTGAATGTGTAGAGGTAGCATTTTTTACCCCTGACGAAGTATTGGCTGCCAAGAACATGTACCCTAACGTAACCGAGTTTGCGAAGATTTTTCGTACCGGTAGTAGGTAAGTTGTTTTAGCCTATCTTCATTGTGGCTTTATCAGATTCCACTATTCCAGAAGCTCTTTGGGGCAACTCTCCTGAGGCGAGCTCCCCTCAAAACGCCTTTTTAGGCTGGCTATCTTGATACGATGAGTCCTTTGAAGTACTATTGGATAAAAATTAAAGATAAAATTTATCATCGTTGTCAAAAAAGCTACCAAGTAGTGGCTCTTTATGAGGATAAGCCCCACTACAAGTTGTATCGACACCCATGCCGCCAAGTGTCCAAATTCCGATTGCCTTGTTTGAAATTCAAAGTTTGATAAACCGGATTTTGTGCCGTCAAAAAACCTAAGCCGGTTACTCCTTTTGCCCCAAAACAACAAAAGTAGCATTTTCCGGAAATAACCGATTTTCAGTACGAGACCTAGATCCATTATTAACCGTTCATTTTTCACCCGGTAATAACTTTCACCTAACAATCTACTAGTTGCATAAACAAACCCTGGAAAAGCGAATATTCCGGTGATAAACAAATTTACTAAAACGGCGAAGAAAACTTGGATCGCCAAAGGAACCTGAGTTGGGCTTAGCAACCACAAAGTCATTACCAATTCAAAAGCCCTATAGGCCAAGAATATTGCGATAAGTGGAAAAAGGATCTTCTTTGCCATAATTTCGAGATGATCTACGAGCGATACAACCCAACAGACCCTTTGTAGTAAGTACGCTAACACGCAAAACGAATTTATAAAGGACTGACTGCTATCCGAATACGCTGCTCTATGAGATACACCAAAAGGACTTGCCTTACAATGCACGCCCACCTTCAAAATTCAACCACCTTTTAACAATCAGCACTAATTCTGATGCCCTAGTATCGACTTCCAATCAAACAGAGAATTAAAAGTACCCCTATCCATCAAATCAATTTTTCCGAAGGCCTCGAAACTGGGAGAAATACAAAGCAACATGTCATTGCATAAACGTTGATTAGAGGCCAACTTGCGCCGTAAAAGCTGGATACGAAAATCACAACGCTTGATCTCTGTCATTAATTGCTTGATTTCTTTTTCTCGCTTGATACGCAAAAAGGGGCTGGCGGAACAATAAGTATCTCCTTTAAATCTATGAATTGACAGCAATAGCCTAGATATCAGGGCATTTTCGGCGTTAATTTCCTTCTCAATCCCTTCGTTTAGTTTAGCTAAGCGCTTGATTTGGGCAATTTTTTCCAGAGGCATAACAACAAGTAACGTTACGAAAGGTAATTTAAGCAAATAATTCCTTTGATCACAAGGAAAAAGGATTCAACCTAATGACTCAAAGACTAGTAGTGCATCGGAAAAAGCCTTATTCCCATTACTATCATTCGATACAATCCAAACGTTAATCGAACAGGATTAGTATACCAGTCAAGACAAGAGGAATATTGGCAAATCTAGCATCAAGTAGCCAACACATACACCGGGACAACTATCAAACACGCAGGACTGCACTCCAATAAACTGAGACCGGTAGTGACTCAGAAAAAACAATTATAGACACATGAAATCGAGCGCGAAGCAAGCGACACACAGAGGGACGACTGTAATTCGTGCGAGATTCCATCTGATCGCTTAAGAACAAATTAAAAACAGATGAAATCGAGCATGACGCAAGCGACACACACTGGGATGACTATCCGCCATGCGAGATTCCATGTGACCGCTGAAAAACAATTATACACACATGAAATCGAGCACGACGCAAGCGACACACGGAGGAACGATTGTAATACGTGCGAGATTCCATCTGACCGCTTAAAGACAAATTATAAACAGATGAAATAAATGGCTCCGGTCAATTCCTTTGTTCCTTAAATGACCAGCCAACTGTCAGGCTACTTTTGATTAAAGACAGAACATTTTCGCGAAGGGAACTACCTCCCTTGGTATCCCAACGTTTTCATCATACTTTCATGGGTCTGTTCAGGCGCAAACAGCCAATGCTTCACGCTGCCATCTGTGTCTCTATCGATAATCACGTGCTTGGGCGCCGGAATAAGGCAATGCTGTATGCCACCGTACCCTCCGAGAGACTCCTGATATGCCCCGGTGTGAAAAAAACCAATGTACTGTTTTTTACCTTCTTCCACCTTCGGAAGATAAATATTGAACTGGTGTGCCTCCGAGTTGTAATAATCCATGCTGTCACAGGTCAGACCGCCCAGATTGATGTTGTGATATTCCTCGTTCCAGTTATTAACCGCCAGCATGATGTATTTCTGATTGAGCCCCCAACTGTCCGGCAACTGGGTAATAAAGGAGCCATCTATCATGTACCAAAGTTCCTTGTCATTTTGAAGCTTCTCGGCCAATACACTATAGAGCACGGCACCACTCTCGCCAACGGTGTAACTGCCAAATTCCGTGAATATGTGGGGCTCTACGGTGTTATTCTTCGCACACATCCATTTGATGTTTTTCACAATTTGATCCGCCATATATTGGTAATCGTAATCAAAAAACACATTGGTCTTGATAGGCCAGCCCCCTCCTACATCCATGGTATCCAATTCCGGCGCAATTCTTTTCAGCTCTACGTATTTTTGGATAAAACGGGTCAACTCGGACCAATAATAAGCTGTGTCGCGTATTCCGGAATTGATGAAAAAATGCAACAGCTTAAGCGATACCTTCGGATTATCTTTGATTTTTTCCTCGTAAAGCCGCACTATGTCGTTATACCTAACGCCCAAGCGAGAGGTATAAAACCCAAACTTAGGCTCTTCGTCTGCAGCGATTCGAATACCCACCTGGAAAGGGACATTCACGTGCTCCAAGTAATAATCGATTTCCGTAAGGTTATCCAATACGGGTATACAGTTCACAAAACCGTCGTTTAACAACTCGGAGATATATTGCTTGTACAGGTCACGCTTAAACCCATTACATACGATGTATGTCTGCTTGGTAATCTTGCCCTCTGCATAGAGACTTCTCACCAGCGGAATATCAAAAGTAGAACTAGTCTCAATGTGAATATTATTTTTCAGCGCCTCGTGAACAACAAAACTGAAATGCGATGACTTGGTACAGTAGCAGTAGGTATAAGAACCCTTATAGTCATGCGCCTGAATGGCGTTGTTAAAATACGTTTTGGCATTTTGAATGTTCTCAGAAATCTTTGGAAGATAGGTCAATTTCAGAGGGGTACCATATTCCTGAATAATATCCATCAGATCCACCCCATTAAATTTCAACTGATTGTTTTCTACGGTAAATTCTTTGGTGGGGAAATCAAACGTTTGCTTAATGAGATCGATGTATTGGTTCATGTACTTTGGCTGTTACGAAGTGAAAGTCAATTGAAGAATCAAAATTTGCACATATTATTGAAATTTCAAACCGAATGCCAACCATTTCGATATTTCCGCGCCGCTTATTTCACCATAGGGCTTCACCATAACAAAAAACCACGGCTACATACGCCGTGGTCTTCATCTACAAATTTCAACGATTCCGCATTTAAAACAACTGCTTGTACAAAAGCTCATTTTCTTGCTCATGCTTTCGCTGTATCGATATTACCTTGTGTAGGATTTTTTTAAAATGCATTTCTCTTTCTAACACTGAAAATATCAGTTCTAGAAACGAACGCACTTCCTGCCTAGCCTCTGCTTTGAAACGAAGGGTAAAATTCCGATAAGTATGGTTACTTCGTATGTGCGCCACAGGACTCCTGTATAAGTCGCACAACCCCCTAAGGATCCCGTACAAAGATTGAAAACGTTCGGATAACTCAAAAGTAACCTCCGAAAAGTCACCCCTTTCCGCGGCTTGCCGACCAACTAGCCGAACACCTTGCCGTTCCAGCGCCTCACCGGCAGACAATACTTCGCGTTCTACTTCTTCACGGTTCAAGTAAACCTCTGAATTTAAGGAAGTCGCATTATGTTCCATCGAGTTTGCCAAGTGTCTTAACATCTTTAAGTATAGGTAATAGTACTGAATTTCTGAATAGTTTGTTTCAATTAACAACGCAAAGTTATGAAATATTTTTTCTTTTATATTCTTTCCCTATAGAATTTATAGACTATTTAGTTAAAAATCTGTAGATGAACCTATTAATTTTCAAAAACAAAATGATATTCCTCTAAAAACCCATGAAAATATCGCTAAAAAAGATCCTTGATCACTTGCTGCGCTGCATGGAATCCACACATACCGTGCACCCCACCCCCTGGAGGAGTAGAGGAAGAACATATGTAGATTCCTTTGGCAGAGGTACGATAAGGGGAAACACGCAAGGCAGGCCTCGTGAAGATCTGGGTGATGTCCTGCACTCCTGCATTGATATCCCCTCCCACGTAGTTGGGGTTATACGACTCCAAGTCCACGCTGTTCATCGAATGGCTGCCAAGCACCAGATCCTTAAAGCCTGGTGCGTATTTTTCAATTTGATTTTCGATAATACCTGACATATCCCTCGTGGATCCGGCAGGTACGTGACAGTATGCCCAAGCGGTATGCTTGCCTTTCGGCGCGCGCAAATCGTCTACTAAGCTCTGTTGCGCTACCAAGACGTAAGGGTTTTCGGTATATCCTCCTTTCCATATAATGGATTCACTGTACGCTATTTCCTCTAAAGTGCCTCCAAGATGTACCGTACCCGCCAACCGAGCTTCCTCCGATTTCCAGGGAATTGCCCCGTCCAAGGCAAAATCCATTTTAAATACCCCGACACCGTATTTATACCGGCCCAATTGCCATTTATAGGTGTTCGAAAAACGGTCGCCCGCAATCTGTAGTAGCTGCCGGGGACTCACATCAAAGAGGACGGCTCTTGAAGGGGGCAATTCATCTATGGAGTGTATCATATGACCTGTGCGAATCTCTCCTCCCAACGATTGGAAATACGCACCCAATGCGTTCGCAAGGGATTGGGATCCGCCCTTGATTACGGGCCAGCCAACATGGTGCCCGGCCGTTAACAACACGAGGGCTATAGCGGAAGTGGCAAGGTTGGTTAATGGCTGAATACCGTGTGCTGCCATACCAGCCCATAGCGCACGTGTTGATTCTTCTCGAAAGGTTTTGGAAAGAAAATTGGCCGGCTGAAGTGCCTTCAAACCAAAAGAAGCCAATGCCAAAGGATTTTTTGGAAACCGCAACGGCCCCAAAAAATCACCTGAAAGCTCGGCCCATTTGTCGCGTATGGGGCCAATAAGCGAAAGGTATCGCTGCTTATCCCGTCCAAGCCGCTCCGCAGTTTGTTCCAAGGAATGCAGCAACACCGCTGCATCGGCCCCCTCCGGAAATGGGTGGGCAGCCAAGACTTCCGGGTGAAGAAACTCCAGGCCAAACTTTTGCAGCGGTAGGGTCTTGAAATACGGTGCGGCTGCAGCCATCGGATGAATAGCGGAACAGACGTCATGATGATAACCTGGAAGGGTGAGCTCCATAGTCCGCATCCCCCCTCCTATGGTCTCCTTGCCTTCTACCAGCAGTACTTGAAGCCCTTTCGATTGCAACACAATTGCCGCAGCAAGTCCATTCGGACCCGAACCGACAACTACCGCGTCATAAGCATGTTTACCCATCCTACTTCTTGATTTGTTTAATTTGCCTCACGCATCCCCCGATACCGAAGACGGTGGGATGATCCTCAAACTTCCTTGGCATCCATTTGTTTTCTATCTCCCAAACACCTTCGGGACCTGCCTTTACTTCACCTCAAAAGGCATCTCAACCCTAATTTTATCCCAACTCAGGGCTATGACCCCATGCTTGGGACCTCTTTCTTCTACCGCATAATTCAGTCGCTGCATGGTATCTTCCAAAGGAATAGGCTCGACCGTGACCCGTACAAGGTCCTCTGACTGGGAGTACTCTTCTGCTAGGTGCTGATCATACCGCTCGTTGATAATCAGTTCCCACTTTTCCCGACCGGGAATGGTAAAAAACGCATAGGTTCCTGCCGGAATATCGGCACCGTTTACGACGACATCGTTGGAAAAAGTCACTGCCGTAGCCCAATGGGATCCGCTTACCCAAACCTGGTCATAGGACACGAGACCGTTCCAAATAACCCTGCCTCGAACACCTGGCGATCCATGGTTGATGGTGACGGTGGTGTTACCGACCCTGCCATGAACCTCTAGCCTTGCACTTCCCCGCTCTGTATCTTCTCTCAACCCTCGGTTTACACTATCCGCATACCCCACCAATTCCGTCAAGTGCTCTTTTTCTAACCGGCTAAGTTCTTCGGCCGGAGTTGTTGCAGATTCCTCGTCGGTGTCAGTCTGCATCCGCTCCCCGCCACAGGCAATCACCGTAGAAAAAACAATAAGGAGGACGAGCCTCCACCCAGCTAGTAGACTTTTCATTTTTTTGTTTGTTTTTCAATTATTTCTTCCTTACAAAAGTAAGGAAATTGAAAGAATTCTTGCAGCTATTGCCTGCTTTTTGATGGGAGTTGTCCTAATACAGGAAATCCTTGTCTTTATATCTAGGGCGGGGATAAGTATAAAAACCTTCACCGGACTTTTCACCTAGTTTGCCCTGTTCGATGTATCTTCCCAACAGATCCGCAAACGCCTGCGTGTATTTGTCGGGATTGTTGTTGGTCACGTGCCACGCGGTGTCCAAACCGATCTGATCCAGAATACCAAAAGGCCCTATCCCCATGTGAAAATTGACCATCCAGGACCTGTCAATATCCTCCACTTCAGCCACACCCCGGGTCAACAGCTTGCCGGCCGCATGGATACATGACATCAACATGGTATTGAAAAGGTAGCCCGGATATTCCTTTCTCACCACCACCGGCACTTGATTCAGGGATCTTCCAAATACTTCCAGTACGGGTATCACCGATCGATCCGTTTTTGGATGCGGCATGATATCCACAAGGCGTGCATGAAACACGTCATGAAAGTGCAATGCACAAAATAACGAAGGCCTACCGGAACTACTTGCAAGCTGCGATGGGAGCAAAAAAGACGTATTGGTTGTAAACAGTGTTTTGGAAGGGGCCACCTCTCCGAGTTCCTCCCAAACACGTTTTTTTACAGCCAGATTTTCTGTTACACTCTCACTCACAAGATCCGCATCCGCAATGGCTTCCGCTAGATGCGGCAAAAATTGGATGGAGGCCAATGCAACTTCCGGGTTCTCCGGCAAGGCCACCTTTAGCTTGATTAGCTGCCCCAAGAGCTTTTGCATCAAGTTAATGGATCGATCCAATGCCTTTGTGTCCACATCATAGACATGAACCCTGTACCCTGAGAGTGCACATTGCATCGCAATTCTACTACCCAATGTACCTGCCCCAACGATACATACTTTCCGTATTTCCATGTGCGTAAGTTAGGTCACTGCTATACGGTAAAGCCACCGTCCACCGTAAGCACGGCACCCGTTGTATAGCCTGATGCTTCCGAGGCAAGGTATAATGCGGCAGCACCAATCTCCTCCGCCGTCCCTATGCGCTTGATCGGTAGCCGCTCCATCATCTTATCCCAGATGACCTGATTACCCCAGAGTGCCTCGGAAAATTTAGTCTTAATCAATCCGGGACAGATCGCGTTCACCCGAATTTGATGACCACCCCACTCCTTTCCGTAAGCCTTGGTTAAAGAAATTAACGCCGCCTTACTAACGCTGTAGATCCCGAGTCCCTCTTCGGGAGATAAGCCTCCTATAGAACTAATGTTAATTACAGATGCTGTGGTAGATTCGATCAAGTAGGGAAAACACAGGTTCATCAACTGAAACGGTGCCCTGACATTGACATTCATAATCTTGTCAAAGGCCTCCAACGAGGTTTCGTGTACGAGACCAAAGACCGGGTTCGTCGCTGCATTATTCACCAATATATCAAGTTGCCCGTACCGTTCCACCGTACTGTCCACCAAGTGCTGCAAGGCCTCGGGGTCACCTACATTACAGGCTATCCCAACAACCTCGTACCCTTTGTTAGTCAATTCTTCGGCTGCCTCGTCCAGTGCCTCCTGCTTTCGGCTGCTTATGACGACTTTTGCACCTGCAGCGGCGAAAATCTCCGCAGTGGCCAAGCCGATACCCTTACTGGCACCCGTGATAATAGCCACTTTGTCGGAGAGTGAAAATAAGTTTGACAGATCCATTTTTCTGATTATTAGTTGACATAACAAAGAATCCAAATTACGGACTTGCTGTCTCAATGGCTAAGAAAATCGGAAATAGTTCCGAATAATCCTTCCTAGCAACCAAGCAAACTACTATCTACCAATAACTTATGCAATTCCACAAACCATGAGCCGGAGCTGCCCAAATCTGTTTAGGTAAGAGGATCAGGTACCGCAAAACGTTTGGTAACCCATCTCCCATTCCGCTGCCGGTACAGACTGATAGGGCCTTAGTGACCGGTCTAGGTTGTAGGGATTCTGGACCACTTCCAACAGCCGATACAATGGGCGAATGTCTCCATTTACCGCCTGATCCAGCACCTCCTCCACTAGGTGATTTCGGGGTATCACTTGGGGATTATAGGGCCTCATTAACTGCTGAACTTGCTCCAAGGATCGGCCGTCAGTTACTACCCGCTTAGTCCAACGCATCCACCAATCCTGAAACTTGGGATGTAAAAATCCGGACTGCTCCTCCGACTCGAAATCTCCCTGCAAAAAAAGGAAAGCATGGGTATAATCCAACTTCAATTCAGACAGCACATCCAGTAGATCGGAAATGAGTTCCCTGTCGGTTTCTCTTTTGGCACCGAGTCCAAGTTTCTCTCCCATCATTTGCTCGTAGCGTTCCTGGTACCTATCCGTAAACGAATATACCGCTTCTTTGGCCAGGGTGATGGCGGTCTCCTTATTTTCATGGATTAAAGGCAGCAACGAACTGGCTAGACAAGACAGGTTCCATAAGGCCACCTTGGGTTGATTTCCAAAGGCGTACCTCCCTTGCGTGTCAATGGAACTGAAGACCGTCTCAGAATGGTAGGCGTTTACAAATGCACAGGGGCCATAATCGATCGTCTCTCCGGCTATACTCATGTTGTCGGTATTCATCACTCCATGGATAAAGCCCACGCGCATCCATTGGGCAATCAAAGCCGCTTGTTGGTTAACCACTTCCTTAAAAAAAGCGAGGGCAGGAAAAGCGTCTCCGGCAACATGTGGATAGTGCCTTTTGATGGTGTAATCCATCAAGGCCTTCAAGTTTTCCGTGCCTAAATACTGTGCGGCATACTCAAAAGTCCCTACGCGTATATGGCTCTTGGCCACGCGGGTAAGCACCGCCCCGGCCTGTACCCGTTCGCGGTATACGGGTTCTCCGGTGCTCACCACTGCCAGCGAACGGGTAGAAGGAATCCCCAAACCATGCATGGCTTCAGAAATCAAAAATTCACGTAACATGGATTTAAGCGTAGCGCGACCATCTCCCCTTCGGGAAAAAGGCGTACGGCCCGATCCTTTTAGCTGAAGGTCCCAAAGTGTTTCGTCCGGCGCTTCCTGTTCACCTAACAGCACCGCCCTGCCGTCACCCAACATGGTGAAATTGCCAAATTGGTGACCTGCGTACGCCTGCGCAATTGCCATACTGTCTGGTGGCAAACTATTTCCTGCAAATAACCGGGCCAGCTGCTTTTCGTCCGAATCCTCGAAATCCAGTCCCAAAGAGTCAGCCAATGGTTCATTTAACAGCACCATGCCGGGGTCCGCTACCGACTGAGGCTTTTGATTGGCGAAGAATTTCTCAGGTAGAGACGTATAGGTGTGCCGGAGGTTCCAGCCTTTGCCTATGGGAGATTTTGGCATAATTTCCATGGAAGTTCGTTAGCAATTCAAGTAATGCTAACAAAAGCACGGTACCGATAATTCCGCTACGCCTACTAAGCGTAGATACTTTTCTGCCTATTCCTTTTATGGAAGGGTCTTTGAATACCCTCGCCGGCATATAGCCATCGGCAACCTTGCGCGTCATCGAATATTCTCTAGATAAAACGATTTAAGAATGTAATTTAGCTGTTCAAACTCGATCAAAAATGCGTCGTGTCCATAGATGGAACGTATTTCGCGATAGTTTCCACTCGGCACATGCCTACTTATAAAGCGGGATTCCTCACTGGTAAAAAGCACATCCGAGTCCACCCCTACGGCCAAAACCTTGCAGGGAATTTCGGAAAGCGCCTTTACGGTACCGCCTCTACCTCTACCTACGTCGTGGCTATCCATGGCTTTGCTCAGCACCCAGTAAGAAAGGGCATTGAATCTATTGGCCAGTTTCTTACCTTGATAACGCAAGTAACTGCTGATTTTAAAATTATCCCGCTTTTCCTCGGTTTCACTTTGGCTTTGGATAAAAGTCTGCGGGTGCCGATAGCTCAACATACCTATGGCCCTAGCCGCTTCCAACCCACGCTTTCCCGCATCAGGGCTCTTTTGTCCCCAGGTGCTGTCAGATTCGATGGACATCCGCTGTGACTCGTTAAATCCAATGATCCATGGAGAGGCTTTTGCATTAGAGGCGACGATTACTGCATGCTTTAACCTATCCTTCAAGGTGTAGGCCCATTCCAAAGCGACCTGTCCGCCCAAGGAACCACCTATAAGGGTATCTATTTTCACAATACCGAGATGAATCCGCAACTTGTCAAAGGCAGCAGCTAAATCCCGGGTAGTAAGCTGCGGGAAATCATAATAGTACGGCTCTCCGGTGGCGGGGTTTATACTTAAAGGCTGCGTAGATCCATAGCAGGAACCCAGCAGGTTAGCGCATACAATGAAATGGTTGGTGGGATTAAAAAATTTATCTTCCCCAATCAGCCCAGACCACCATTCGTGGGCATTTGCGTCGCCTGTAAGCGCGTGCAAAACCCAAACCACATTGTCCTGCTTGGGAGAAAGATGACCTTGCGTGGTATAACTTAGTTGGAACTGGGGGAATTTCTCCCCCGATTCCAACGTAAGCCCTTCTTCACAACTGAAAATTTCTTGGGTCATTTCACTGATTATGTACGGATGCGCAACGTTCATTAGTCTTATTTCAGGCTGTCAAAGGCAGCTTGGAGGTCTTCTTTCAGGTCTTCAATATGCTCGATTCCAAGAGAGATTCGAAGCAAGGTAGGCGTTACACCAGCAGCCAGTTGTTCCTTATCGGTCAACTGCTGATGGGTGGTAGCTGAGGGCTGTATTATCAGCGTTTTTGCATCACCTACATTGGCTAGGTGCGAAATCAGCTTCAGGTTATTGATGAATGTGGATGCGGTTTCCTTTTCTCCTTCAATCTCAAAACTCAATACGCCACCAAACCCGTGCTCCAAGTATTTCTTGGCTTCTTTATGGTAGGGGCTAGAAGGCAGACCGGGATAATTCACCTTTTTCACCGAAGGATGGCTTTCCAGCCACTTGGCAAGCTCCAAGGCATTATCTACCGTACGCTGTACCCGTAGCGATAAGGTTTCCAATCCCTGCAGCAATAAGAAAGAGTTAAATGGGCTTAAGGCTGGCCCAAAGTCACGTAGTCCTTCCACACGTACCCGAATAGCGAAAGCAATATTGGGCAGACCGAGCGGATTGTCTATGCCAAATACGTTGGAAAAAACCAGTCCGTGGTATCCATCTGAAGGTTCCGAGAATTGAGGAAACTTGCCGTTGCCCCAATCATAATTCCCCCCATCCACGATGATGCCACCGATAGATGTTCCGTGGCCTCCAATCCACTTAGTGGCCGACGAGGTCACCACATTCGCTCCATGCTTGATAGGCTGGCAAAGAAATCCACCAGCACCAAAAGTGTTGTCTACCACTAGTGGAATATCGTATTTTTTTGCAACGGCAGCTACTGCCTCAAAATCAGGAATATTAAATTCGGGATTGCCGATAGTCTCCACGTATATGGCCTTGGTCTGATCGTTGATCTCTGCTTCGACGTCAGCTGCTTTATCCGACTTGGCAAAGCGGGCCTCTATGCCCAAACGCTTGAAGGCGACTTTAAACTGATTGTAAGTGCCACCATACAGAAAGGGGGATGTAACAAAATTATCACCAACGGTCAGAAAATTGTTAAGCGCAAGAAATTGGGCAGACTGACCCGAGGCCGTAGCTACTGCTGCTACGCCTCCTTCCAATGCGGCAAGACGCTTCTCGAAAACATCCGTAGTCGGGTTCATGATCCGGGTGTAGATATTCCCAAATTCCTTCAGTGCAAAGAGGTTTGCACCGTGTTCTGCGGAATTAAAGACGTAAGAGGTTGTCTGGTAAATGGGTACAGCCCTGGAGTTGGTGGTTGGATCTACCTCTTGGCCAGCATGAAGCTGCAATGTTTCGAAACGATACTGTTTTGACATGTTTTTTGAGAGTTTAGGTTTATTATTTTGCCCATGAAGATACTGAATTTACCGATAGCTCTCCTGCTGAAAATACCAAGCAGGCTAAAAGCCATGGATACGCCGATGACACATGATGCCAACGTTCCATAAGTGGTCAGAATACAATGGGAAATACAGTTTTTCGGGAGGAATCTTTTTCATATTTAGATTTTATATCCCCGGGGATCAAAACGATTTCCCGGCAGGAATTGGCACCTTGGACTTTCCAGGTTGCCAGAGGATCATCGAGCCTGTCTCTCACCTCTTCTCTATAAATCCAGATACGCTAAAAGTAAAAGGACGCTGCAAAGTAAATCGGTATACCCAAAAATTACAACATTTCAGGAGAATAATTTTCAAGTAAACGAAACCTTTTCCCAAAAAACCAGTGCTATAGAAAGAACCTAAAACCGCGTATCCATTGAAGCAGGCTTTAGCCGTTTTTCTTCTGATTCTCTCGCACAGCTTGGTAGCCCAAGAATCGGCAATCCGCTTGGGTGCGGAGATCCAATACGGGTTTATCATACCACACGCTGCCGACCTTGTCCCAATTTCACAGAGCAACCCATTCGGTATACGCTTGGGGTATGATCGGATTCGAATGGACAAAAGAAGCTGGGAGGCTTGTAACTGCTTTCATTACCTTGGGGTACAACTATCCCACTACCAGTTTGGTAATCCTGCGGTATTGGGCCATGGAACAACCCTGTCCACCTCCTTTGAACCAATTCTGATTCGTTCGAACCGATGGCAGGCCTCGCTTTCCACCGGATTGGGAATCAGTTACCTCAATCGCGTTTACAACGAAGTCTCCAATCCGGAAAACACCTTTTTTTCCGCACCCCTAAGCTTTCTGCTGGTTGTCACGCCTCGAATACAGTATTCCCTGAACGAACGCTGGTTGGCCAGTTTATCCCTGAATTACAACCACATATCCAATGGCGGACAGCGGCAACCAAACCGAGGCATGAACTTTCCAACGCTTGGACTAGGACTTCAGTATTTCATTCAATCCATCGAATTCCCAGACCACGAGTCCTCTGAATTTGAGGATAGATGGCAGCCCTACATCGAACTGGCAGGAACGATGAAAAACGAGCCAACTTCAAACAGCCGCAGCCCCGCTGCAGGCATTTCACTGGGCGCTTACCGGCAAGTGACCAATATCAATGCCTTTGGCGGGGGATGGGAAGCCACCTATGACCGCAGCCTGTACCCTGACACGGAGAGTAGCGATCTGCTAAGCCACGGCGTATACATTGCACACCATTTTCTTTTTGGAAAATTTGACTTTAGCCAACGAATGGCACTTTACTTAAAAAAGCCTGAAAATTATGAACCGGGCAAATCATTTTTTCAACGTTATGCGTTACTATATCGATTAAACGAGCATTGGCAGGGGGGAGCTTCGATGAAAGTGCATGGTCATGTAGCCGAAAATATTGAATTCAGAATAGGATATCTGTTTTAAAAGAAAACTATATTGCACAGCCAACCTATTAAGCCAATAAAGCGAAACGTATCAAAAATCGGTTGGCACGTTGCCCGCACAAATAAAACGTTGCTGGCCTTTCCAATTTATCAAATTAACTATATCTTCTATGCGTAAAGTATCTTCAATTATTTTTCTGGCTTTGAGCCTGACGTTTAGCCAGGCCTTTGGGTCATCCAACCTCCACTTTAATACAGCCCCTCTACCAATAGACAGCCTTAAAGCTCCAAACGATTGGTTTCTAATGGATCCAACAGACGACGGGGTCATAGGTACCGGAGCTCAGAAGGCATATGAACTGCTAAAGGATAAGCAACCCAAACAAACCGTGATCGTGGCGGTGATCGACTCCGGTGTGGACATTGAACACGAAGACCTAAAGGGCAAAATTTGGGTCAACAAAGGAGAAATTCCAGGCAACGGCATCGATGACGACAAAAACGGCTACGTGGATGATGTCCACGGATGGAATTTTATCGGCGGAAAAGACGGGTCTCACATAGCCGAGGATTCCCACGAACTTACCCGGGAATATGTTAGGCTGAAAGCCATCTACGAAGGATTAACGGAAGAGGATATCAAAAAGAAACAACAAAAAGAGTTTGCTTACTGGCAGCGGGTAGAAAAGAATTTCGATACAGACAGATCAGAGGCAGAAATGAATTACGAATTCTTCCAAAACATGGAGAAGATGTTTGTTCAGGCTGCTGATATCGTTAAGGAGCACCTCAATGCGGACGACTTTGGAGCAGACGAACTTGCCCAGATAGCATCGGATGACACCAAGGTGAAAAGTTCCGTTGGCATGCTTAGCCAAGTGTTCAATAATATCAGGGACAGTGACATGAGCGTCAACGAGGTAATCTCTGAACTTGCAGAAGCAAAGGCCCATTTTGAAACCCAAGTCAACTACGCTTACAACCCGGAGTTTAACCCAAGAGATATCGTGGGTGATGATCCCGAAGATTACAAGGACCGCGATTATGGGAACAATGACCCTACCGGTCCGGATTCCAGTCACGGAACCCATGTAGCGGGCATCATTGCTGCCGATCGTAACAACGAATTGGGAATCCGGGGAATTGCCGAACATGTGCTGATTATGCCCATCCGAGCAGTACCGGAAGGCGACGAACGCGACAAAGACATTGCCAATGCCATCTATTATGCAGTGGACAACGGCGCACACATTATCAATATGAGCTTTGGAAAATCCTACTCTCCCGGAAAAAAAGCTGTTGACAAGGCGGTAAAGTATGCCGAACGTAAGGGGGTAGTCCTGATTCACGCCGCAGGTAACAGCTCCAAAGAGACAACGCCTACCAACAATTATCCCAATCGCTACTACGAAAAGAAAGGAGAAGCCTCCAATTGGCTGGAAATCGGTGCCTCTTCTTGGCAGGCTGACGAGGACCTGCCTGCGAGCTTTTCCAACTTTAGCAGTACCGGCGTGGATCTCTTCGCACCGGGGGTGGATATCTACTCTACCATGCCTGGAGGGGAATACAAAAACAACAGTGGAACCAGCATGGCAGCTCCTACCGTGGCCGGTGTTACCGCGTTGATTTTAGCCTATTTTCCTGATTTGAAACCCGAACAAATTCGCCAGATTCTAAAGAGTACCGTACACGATGAACGCTCCACGAAGGTAAACAAGCCTGGAGCGGAAGAAATGGTGTCGTTTGGCGAACTTAGTCAAACCGGAGGCGTGGTTAATGCATACGGTGCCTTGCGAATGGCCGAATCCATGACCAAATAACCCATGCAGCTTCCAATCTACCTGGATCATAATGCCACTACCCCTTGCGACCCGGAAGTTTTGGAGGCCATGCTGCCGTTTTTTGTAGAGCAGTTTGGAAATGCGTCAAGCAAACACCACCCTTATGGGTGGCTGGCAGAGGATGCTGTAGAACACGCCAGGGAACAGACCGCCCTACTGATCGGTGCCAAACCTACCGAAATCTACTTTACCAGCGGTGCTACGGAAGCCATTAATTTAGGTATCCGTGGCATCATGTTGGCCAAAGAGAGGCCCGCGGGAAAAAATCACATCGTCACAGTTGCCACAGAACATGCCGCGGTACTCGATACCGTCAAGGCGTTAGAACAGGAGGGATTTACAGCCACTTACTTGCCTGTAAAAAAAGATGGCTTGGTCGATCTAAATGAGGTGGCGGCTGCCCTAACGGAAAAAACGGCACTTCTGTCGGTAATGACCGCCAACAACGAAACCGGCGTCGTGCAACCATTACAGGAAATAGGGGAATTGGCCCGCAAGCGCGGAGTTCTATATATGACCGATGCCGTGCAGGCGGTAGGAAAAATCCCAATAAAGGTGACAGACATGCCCGTAGACCTGCTAGCGCTTTCTGCCCATAAATTTTATGGTCCCAAAGGCATAGGAGCACTCTACGTCCGAAAAGGCAAACCAACTTTCGCGCTTTTCCCTTTACTGACAGGAGGTGGCCACGAAAGAGGCTTGCGAAGCGGCACGCTCAATGTTCCGGGCATAGTAGGTCTGGGCAAGGCCTGTGAAGTAGCAGGTCGGCTTATCGATAACGAAACGCGTCGCCTCAGTAACCTACGGGATACCCTGGAATCGGCCATACTAAAGCTTCCTGGAACCCAAGTAAATGGGAATCTGCAAAGACGGCTACCGCACGTTACCAACATTTCGTTTGACGGAGTACCCGCCAAAGAGTGGCTTATTGCATTGAACCAAAAAATTGCCGTTAGCTCAGGCTCTGCCTGCAGCAGCATCACCGAACGCGCTTCCCACGTGCTTCGGGCCATGGGCATTTCCGAAGAGCGAGGGCAAGCCAGCGTACGCTTTGGATTGGGAAGATCCACCACGGAGGCAGACATTGCAATTGCCGTGCAGCATATCTCCTCTACCTTACAAAAACTTCAACGAAACCCCGTATAGCTATGGAGCTTCCAAAAAAAGACTTCACGCACCTAGACCAACATACAGGAAATCCTACGATGGTAGACGTTGGCACCAAAGCAGCGACTAAACGGATTGCAACCGCCGTTTGCGAGGTAGTGCTCGGCCGCGATATCATGCAACGACTGCTGGAAGAAAAGGACATTGTCACAAAAAAGGGCCCGGTGTTTCAAACGGCCATAATAGCTGGAACCATGGGAGCCAAAAAAACAGCAGAGCTCATCCCCTTATGCCACCCCCTCGCCTTGGAAAAAATCAAGATTGAAATTGATCCGATATCAGAAACCAGCATACAGATACGCTGTACAGCCTCGCTCACGGGCAAGACCGGGGTGGAGATGGAAGCCATGACCGGTGCATCCGTGGCAGCGCTGACAATTTACGATATGTGCAAGGGATTTTCGCACGATATCCTGATCCGTGAACTCAGGTTAGTGGAAAAAAAGGGGGGTAAGAGTGACTTCAGGCGTGACTAGCCCCCTTAACGGATTGGTGTTGATAGGAGGTAAAAGCTCCCGAATGGGCAAAGATAAAAGCCTTCTCTGCTATCAGGGCACCATCCCCCAACGCGAGTACCTTTTAAGTCTGCTGGCGCCAATCTGCCAATCTACGTACCTATCCTGCAATCAACACCAACTCGCCCAGATTAGTCAACCTGAAGCAGTAATTGTGGATCGCTTTCAGGAAAGCGGCCCGATGGGAGCTATTTTATCTGCATTTGGACACCGTGCAGACTGCGCATGGCTGGTTGTGGCTTGTGACCTACCTATGCTGTCGGTTACTTTTCTAGAGTGCCTGGTAGCTGCTAGAAACACAAAAAAACAAGCCACCGCATTTCGCAAACAGCACGCAAGGCTTCCCGAACCTCTCTGCACCATCTACGAACCTAGCAGTTACCAAACGCTTCAAAATGAATTTGATCGAGGTAATTTATCACCCGCCAAGGCTTTGCTAGCCATGGACGTGGCTTGGCAGGAATTGAAAGATGACGACATATTAATGAATGTCAATAATCCACAAGAGCATATAGAAGCACTGGCAAAAATAGGGAGGCATCTAAAATAATCGCCGTATATTTGGCTCTATGTTAGATTTTGAACGAAAAGGAACCATCGTTGTCACTTGCTTTGACCGATTTTCCCCCTATCTGGAGCAGGAAATAATCAACTTGGGCTATACCCCAACCGAAACCTACCGAACGCGGGTTACTCTGACAGGAAGCTTGCTTGATTGCATCATCCTCAATATGCACTTGCGCACCGCTAGTAACGTACTGTTCAAACTGATTGAATTCCCCTTGCACCACATCAAAGACCTTTATGGCAAGGTAAAATCCATGCCCTGGGAAAACTATCTGTCCAAAGATGGTTACTTCTCGGTGAGCAGTACGGTCGATCACGAAACCGTGGACAATCCGTTATTTGCCAATGTGACGGTCAAAGACGCCATCGTAGACCGGTTTAGGGAAAAATTTGACGTTCGTCCGGATACCGGCGCCGACTTTAAAGGGGCCGTAATACAGCTTTTCTGGAAAAATGACCACGCATCCATTTACCTCAACACCTCCGGAGAAACCTTGGTCAAACACGGGTATCGAATGGTTCCCGGCAAAGCCCCAATGATGGAAGCCTTAGCTGCAGCCACCATCCTGGCTTCCGGATGGGATCGTCAATCCCCCTTTATCAACCCTATGTGTGGTGCCGGGACAGTGGCCATCGAAGCCCTTCTGATTGCTACAGACCGATTTCCTGGCATTTACAGGGATCATTATGCTTTTCAACACCTACTTGGTTACGAAGAGAAAACCTACAGGCAGCTGAAGAAGCAACTTTATTTGAAAATCAAAGAGGTGCCGGTAACCATCGTTGCTTCAGACATCAGCGAGCGGGCCATTACAGCATCCCGCATGAACGCAGAAACGGCCGGCGTGGAGGACCTCATTACATTCGAAACCTGTGACTTCGCCGATACTAGTATCCCGGAGGGAGGGAAAGGTGCCGTTTTTCTAAACCCGGAATATGGGCAACGTTTGGGAGAAATGGAAGAATTGGAGGGCACGTACAAACGCATCGGAGACTTTCTCAAACAGCGGTGCGGGGGGTATGCCGGATTGGTGTTTACCGGCAACATGGATTTGGGGAAAAAAATCGGCCTTAAGCCGAAACGCAAAATCCCCTTCTACAATGGAACACTGGATTGCCGCCTATTGCATTTTGAATTGTACGAGGGCACCCGTAGAAAGACCTTTTTGAATTCAGAAAGTAATTGACAGGCTGGTTTGGAGACCCTACTCTGCCTGTCCATGACGAATGAACTTACGCCAGCCACCGCAAATACGTGCATGTGAATCGATTTTATGCATCAAAAGAAACCTTACCTTTGTTTCACTAACCCGCAAAAAAATGACGCTTACACATAGGTGCACCCAATTCTTTGTATGTTTCCTGTTGCTTTCGCCTTTATGGGCACAAGAAAGTGAAGAATGGGATATTTCAAATCCTCCTGGAAACTGGGATTTCAATGAGGTCAACTTTAGCACCGACGAGGGCACGTGGATGAATCTCGACGTAAGCCCTGATGGAACGACCATTGTTTTTGACCTAATGGGTGACATCTATTCCCTGCCGATTACGGGTGGAAAAGCCAAGCCATTGCGTACTGGATTAGCCTTTGAGATTCAGCCCCGCTATAGCTTTAACGGAGAATGGATCTCCTTTACCTCCGACGCAGGAGGCGGCGACAATATTTGGGTGATGAAAAAGGACGGCAGCGAAGCCAAACAAGTCACTAAGGAATCGTTTCGCCTGCTCAATAACGCCACTTGGATGCCCGATGGCAATTACTTGGTAGCTCGCAAGCACTTTACTTCTGGACGCTCCCTAGGGGCCGGCGAAATGTGGCAGTACCACATCACGGGGGGACCAGGCTTGCAGCTAACCAAGCGAAAAAACGACCAGCAAGACGTCAATGAACCAAGTGTGTCAACAGATGGTAGGTACTTGTATTTCAGTGAAGACATGGCTCCCGGTGGGGCCTTTGAATACAACCGAGACGCAAACAATCAGATTTACGTCATCAAACGGTATGATTTCGAAACCGGCGAAACCATTACGTTGACTGGAGGTCCGGGGGGAGCTGCAAGACCACAGGTGTCGCCGGATGGAAAAAAGCTGGCGTTTATCAAGCGTGTGCGTACAAAAACAGTCCTATACCTACACGACTTGGAAACAGGTGAAGAATGGCCGGTTTTTGACGGACTGAACAAAGATCAACAAACAGCTTGGGCTATCTTCGGTGTATATCCCGGTTTTGGCTGGATGCCGGATAGCCAAGACATCGTGGTATGGGCCAAGGGACATTTGCAACGGATCAACACCCAAACTTTGGCGCATTCCCCTATCCCTTTCCGCGTAGATGCCGCCATCAAGGTTGCCAAACGCGTTTACCACACTCACCCCATTGAGCGGGACGTGTTTGATGCCAAAATGATAAAACATGCGGTAACCTCTCCCGATGGCAGCACATTGGCTTTTACAGCCCTTGGATATATCTGGACCAAGCAGCTTCCCAATGGAAAACCAAAGAGACTGACCACCGGTAGCGACTTTGAAGCGGAACCACAATTTTCACCGGATGGAAAAAAGGTGCTTTTTGTCACATGGAATGACCTAGAGAAAGGAACCATTTCCGAAGTCCGCCTCAACGATGGCCTTGTCAACCGTCTCACTGCTGAAAAGGGTATCTACCGAACCCCGGCATACGCGCCAGATGGTCGGCAGGTCGTGTACCGCAAGGAACCCGGAAACTTGGATCAAGGAAGGACATTTTCCAAAAATCCGGGCCTTTACCTCATGGATGCAAATGGCTCCGAACCGCGTCTGTTGACGCGAGAGGGTGCTAACCCCCAATTTACGGCAGACGGAAAACGGGTATTCTACCAAACCGGAGGCACCTTCTTTGGCAGCATCACCAAGGAGCTGAAAAGTATTGACCTCCATGGCCACGACGAGCGGACACATATCCGATCAAGCTATGGCAACCGACTGGTACCCAGCCCGGACAACAAATGGGTAGCCTTTATCCATTTACATAAAGCGTATGTGGCGCCGCTGGTGATGAATGGGCAACCCATAGACCTGGATAATCAGACAAAGTCGGTTCCCGTTGCCCAATTGACCAAAGACGCAGGGATCAACCTGCACTGGTCCAAAGACAGTCAGACGGTATTTTGGACGATGGGAGACCGTTACTACTCCAATAAATTGTCTGAACGCTTTGATTTTCTGTCAACGGAAAGTAACAAAAAAGCGCAGGAATCAGCGGGTATCCCCATCGGACTAACTGCACAAGTGGATCGTCCAAAAGGAAAAATCGCCTTCGAAGGTGGGCGCATTATCACCATGGAAGGAGACGAGGTCATTGAAAATGGAACCCTCGTGGTGGACGGCAATCAGATCCTAGCTGTGGGTCCTAGCTCATTGGTGAAGGTACCTTCGGACGCCAAAACCTACGATATGAGGGGCAAAACCATCCTGCCCGGCCTAGTAGATGCACACGCCCACGTGGGGGCTTTTCGGGAGGGGCTGACCGTGCAGCGAAACTGGCAACTGTACGCCAACCTAGCGTATGGAGTAACCACCTCTCACGACCCATCTGCCAATACCGAAACCGTCTTTACCCTATCTGAAATGGTTAAAAGCGGTGCGCTAGTAGGCCCTCGGATTTTCAGTACGGGATTTATACTGTATGGTGCCGATGGAGACTTCAAGGCGGTGATCAACAAGCTGGAAGATGCCCGTTCTTCCATACGTAGGACCAAGGCATTTGGCGCTACAGCCGTTAAGTCTTATAATCAACCCAGAAGGGACCAACGGCAACAGGTATTGCAAGCCGCGCGGGAATTGGGCGTAAATGTGGTTCCTGAAGGCGGTTCCACTTTCTTTCACAACATGACGATGGTAATAGACGGACACACCGGAATCGAACACAATATCCCAATTGCACCCGTTTACAAGGACGTTTTAGAGCTTTGGAGTCAGACCGAAGTAGGATATACGCCTACGCTGATTGTCAACTATGGAGGTATAAATGCAGAACGCTACTGGTACCATCAGACCAACGTGTGGGAAAACGAAAAACTATTACAGTTTACCCCAAGGGGAGCAGTAGATGCCCGATCGCGACACCGTATCATGGTCCCGGACGAGGAATACGAAAACAGCCACATACTCACCTCAAAAGCCGTCACCAAACTGGCTGAAAAAGGCGTAAAAGTCAATATGGGAGCCCACGGGCAATTGCAGGGATTGGGAGCGCACTGGGAACTCTGGAGTTTGGCCCAGGGTGGCATGAGTAACCACGAAGCCCTTAAAACGGCCACCATACACGCGGCCCAATACATCGGAATGGGCGAGGACATCGGATCCCTAAAAGCCGGTAAATTAGCCGATCTTATCATCATGGAAAAGAATCCCCTAGAGGTTATTCAAAACTCCGAATCCATCACACATACCATGGTCAATGGCAGGCTATATGATGCTGCCACCATGCACGAAATCGGAAACGAGCCACGTGAACGAGGGGCCTTTTACTGGGAAAACGGTCTTTTCCACGAGGCCTTTCCCTGGCACGAGCATATCCGCGGATTTACCCATAGTGGTTGCGGCTGCGGCCTGCAATAGGTACATTCAGGTCTCGCCCTTGACAGAAAAGGCCTGAGGCACGGATCGATAGACGCACCAGGATGTAACCATAGTTGGAAGAGCGTGAGGACAAAAAATAAGATAATGAAAAATGACCTGCCCCTGCGGTGGGAGGAATTCCAGCGGGTAGAAATGCGTGTGGGGACGGTGGTATCTGCGGAGGTTTTTCCGGAGGCCAGAAACCCGGCCTATAGACTTCAGATTGATTTTGGCCCCTGGGGCATCAAAAAATCTTCGGCGCAGATCACCGATCTGTACCATCCGCAGGATTTGATAGGCAAACAGGTAGTTGCCGTCGTCAACTTTGCCCCAAAACAAATAGCGAACATGCGCAGCGAGTGCCTTGTGTTGGGGGCGGTAGGAATGAATTCAGAAGTTTCCCTCTTGGGTGTGGATCGGGTGGTAGAAAATGGTACCCTGGTGGGGTAATCCAATAAACATACTATGCTGCTAAAGGCGTTCGGTAATCATTTGTATCTAACACAGGATAATCCTTCCCCAGCTCTTTCTTTGCGGCTTCGTCATGTTTGTGCGACATATACCTCAGGAATAAATAGGTTTTTGAGACTCCATGGACATTGGCGCTAGACTTCGATAGTGCTTCAACAATCCAATACAATAATCATCTTCTTCGACCGAGGCAATTGCCACGTCCTTATTTAAAACATATTCTGCAAAAATGGACGGTATTCTATTTGCCCATTTAAGGTAGGACTTTACAGGCCTACTTTCTTTAGCGGAATATTGCATGACGATATAACCAATAGGAACTGATAGATTAATGGGTATTTGGAAGGATATATTCTCCGGCTTCAACTCCCTTCGTTGATCCCACTGCTTTTTCCAAGTACTCAAGGTAATTCCCAAATTTTTGATGCCTTGCAGAGAGAATAGGTCTGATGCCACAGGCATCACAATAAAGTCAGAGCAGATGGTCACCGCTCGATTTATTGCACCCAAATTAGGTCCAACATCTATCAAAACATACTCCGCATTAAATTGGGCTGTTGCATCTTGAATAATGGTAAGGTATTCATTTATCTCCTCAATATGGACAGGATAGAATGGGTCACCTGATAACACCGGATTAATGGAATCTAAAATAGTAATAGGAAGATTATTTTCATAAACTTCCTCTAACCGTTCTGCACTCACAAACATGGAAGTCAAATTTGACTGAGGATCTAAATCAAAATCAGGTTGTCCATTACCATTTTTGCTAAGATCATCGATTGCTCGCTTTACCCCGTAGTTAAACCTGTTTACATAGCCCAATATTTTTAAAGCTTCGGCAAGCACAACGTTTCTATAATCAATGGCATCAGGGAAATTTTGGGCATTCACATCGCCAATTAAGCCCCCCGGATTTATAATTTCAATACGATTTGAAAATTCATACATGTAAATTGGTGAATTTGACTCGTAATTTCTATGCATAATGGCATTCATTAGAAGTTCTCTAAGTGCCCAAAAGGGATAGTTTCGGATACTATTTTCTTTCAGGGAATCAATTTTCACTGGCCTTCCCTTGATTATAATGTTTTTGATAAAATCATCCATCGAGTTCAGTTCAGTAATCAATGCCCCAGAAAACTTCTTTTCATACGCTACATCACTGTTCATTTGTTCACCATTGAATTTTACATATTGTATGTAAGCACCCGGCAAGTAGAATTCAGGATTAATCCCAAATATCAAAATACCAGCATTTGTCGGACATTGCTCTTTGTTGTCAAAAAAACGTAGGGATGCTAATTGTTGCTCTAAGGTTCTTCCATTTTCTTTTAAAGTGTCTTTATCTATAGCGGCAGGCAGATACGTTGACTTAAAATATTCAAGGGCTAAATCATCTAATCTTGCTCCCAATGCAGGAACCAGATCATAGGTCCTTGCATAGGAAGCCCTTCTTTCAATCAATATTTCTTCTTCCTCTATGGTAGCCTTATCCCTTCTGGGACCTATTCGAATCCAGCATCTGCCGTCGTAGCGTACAGGTGGATAGGAAGAAGGGGTGACTTGAATCACTACTACTTCTCCTTCTGGAAATTGGGTAACTGAACTTACTACCATTGAAGGCTGGGGAAGCACGTTTCCATTTGTCTTTAAATTTCCTATAGCCTGCAATTCCTTATCGGGCCAAGTCATTCCCGCTAGCCTACCATCGTCATGAACTCCCAATAAAATGTAGCCCGTTTTTCTATGATTTGGAAAATCATTGGACAATGCACAAACCGCAGGGCCCAATTTGCTTTCCTTGACAGAAATGGTTCTTTCTATCAAATCACTTCCTATTTCTGCTAGTAGTTCCTTTACTTTTTCTTCAGTTATCATGATAACGTTAATTAATTACAATTTCCGGAAACAACCCCTGCATCAAGCCCATTTTATGTTGCTGCAATTGCTCAATTTTCTCCGCCTGTGCCGTGATGAGTGCAACTAAAGCAAAGTTCTAGTTGGATAAAAACTGCGTTTATTATACTCAAGTGGCTGCGATGCGTTGGCTATTAGATACGCCGGTTCCGTCCTTTTTTTTTGATGAATTTTTCTGCGCAACGCATAGCCCATAGGAGACATATGCCTCAAACTCGTTGATTGGATTGCGCAGCTGACATAAACAGGCAGTCTGGGTGAAAAAATCGATCATTTTGTCTTATATTCAATCGAAAAACGATATTTCTATCTAGTCAACGTGATTTCAACAAACCCCTAACCCCATGAAAAACCTAAAAATTGAACTAAAATGGGCTATCATCTTTTCAGTGGTAGTATTGTTGTGGATGGTCCTGGAAAAACTCAGCGGATTGCACGACAAATACATCGATTACCACCTGTATCTTACCAACCTGTTTGCCATCCCGGCGATAGTGGTAATGGTAATGGCCTTAAAGGACAAGAAAAGAACCCACTACAAAGGCCAAATTAGTTACCTGCAGGGCGTGACTTCCGGTGTCATCCTATCCATTTTTATTTCGTTGCTCAGTCCGATTACCCAATGGATCACGACCTATGTCATCACACCCGAATATTTCCCGAATGTGATTCAGCGTTCGGTTGAATTGGGCTATTATGCAACAACCGCCGAGGCGGAAGCAACCTTCAATTTCAAAAACTATGTGGTGCAGGGGCTAATCGGTGCCCTGATAATGGGCATTCTTACGACAGCGATTGCCATGATCTTTATTCGCAGCAAACGCCAATAAGCAATTTATCAGGTGGGCTGTCGGCACCATTAAAACCAAAAAACGCCAACTTCCCCAAAAAACTCCCGTTAAAATTTTCATATTCATTGCTTTCCCGTATATTTAACTAATCTATTAGTAATTTAGCATTTGTTATGAAAGTCGTTCCGGTCTTCTTGCTGTTTCTTCTTTTCGTCCTGTCAGGGTGCCTAGGGCAGTTTCAAAGAGGTGAAGCGTACTTCCGAAATCAGGAGTATGAAAAAGCCATCGCCGAATTTGACCGGGTCTTATTTGTAAGCATTTCGGACGTAAAATCCCTACACCTTAGGGCAAGATCCTTTGAGGAATTGGAGGAATATGAAAAGGCAAAAGAAGATTACCGAAAAATACTAAAGCTCCAACCGACTTATTCGCAAGCCCTTGCCGGACTTGGAAAAATCGCCTGGAAAGAAAACAATATGCCTGATGCAGAAAAATTTCTGCTGAAAGCTGCCATGCACGATCCGAATGACTACGACATCCTCATGCTACTAGGACGAACCATGATCAAGAATCAGCGCTTTAAAAGTGCAGAGGAGTTTTTACAGCTTGCGAGTGACCAACATCCGGAAAATCCCCAACCGTACTTCTATATAGGCATAGCCCGGGGTTATCAAGGCGACGGATTGGGTGTTGTGACCGCCTTGAATGCCTACCTTTCCCTCGAGAATGACAATCTGGCCGCCCATTATAACCGCGGATTTGCATTGATGAAACTCGGCTTTTCCGATTGGGCAATAGAAGATTTCAACGAAGTCCTTAAAAGAAAACCGGATCATTACGACGCCCTTGCCCGAAGAGGCATCTGCCTTCTGGAAGACAACCCAAGTCAGGGAATGCGCGATATTCAAAAAGCCGCTCAACATGGCAATCCTTTGGCCAAGTCCATTTTGAATCAATTTGGCAAAAAAAGTGGAAGGGGCATGAATTAAGCTCCTGTTTGGCCTTGCTACGCGGTAGGTTCTAACCAAATGGAATGGAAAGCTCACGCCTCACCAGTGAACGTAGATTTTGCCCACACTTTTACCGGATTCCAACAATGCCTGGGCAGATGCGATTTCAGCAGCGGAAAAGACACCGCCTACCCGCGGGAAGATTTCGCCTGCATTGTACAACAGAATCAATTCCCGCAAACAAGCCCCTATCACCTCCACCCGATGGTCGGCCAGTCGCAACATATTTACCCCTAGGATACTTTGCGATTGCATCATCATAAACAGTGGACTCAAAAACCCTGTTTGAAACAGAAACGAAAGATCATTTAGTAGATGCCTTTTGGATCCACTTCGCGCGGCCCCACCAAAGCAAAAGAGCTTGCCACCATAATTTAGCAGCGTCCTGTCTTTACCAAAGCTCCGTCCCATGGTGGTGTTGAAGATATAATCAACCTTTCGGTTACCCAGCTTTTGTTCGATCACCGTGACGTAATCGTGCTCTTTATAGCAAATAGGAAGATCCACCCCCAATTCCCGCAGGTAGCACATCTTTTCGGCAGACCCGCATAAACCGATCACGAAAACTCCCTTTCGTCTGCATAACTGTACCACTGCGGTCCCTACCCCCCCTGCCGCGGCATGGATCAGTGCGGTTTCTCCTTCCCGCAGCTTGTGACTATAATCGGTCATATAATAGGCCGTACAATACTGCGTAGCAAGTGCACAGGCCTCTCCAGCCGGGATCGTTTCAGGTATAACCGCAGCAGCACGGTTGTCTACCAACGCCTGATCTGCATACCCCCCAAACCTGGAAAATGCGACCACCCGCTTTTCCAACCAATGGCTATCCACTCCCTCACCGAAGGCCATCACGCGCCCGACTACCTCATAACCCGGCACAAAGGGCAGCGGTGGGGCTTCCCTGTACAGACCTTGCCTCGCCATTACGTCTGCAAAGTTCAACCCAAAACCCTCCACCTCGATGAGTAACTGTTCAGGTCCAGGGATCGGAGTAGGCACCTCACGGAGTTCAAAGGCTTCCGTTGCTTTGCCATGGGCCACTAGCGTTAACTGCCTCATTCGCTTTTCTTCAAAAAGTCCACGATTGTAGTACCTCTTCCCCTCTCCAAGCTTATCTTGCGCACCTCTTCACCCACGATCACCTCATAAGTGCCATAAAAGGCCGAAAGGGACACAAGTCCGTTTTGACTTACCTTCACGCGGCCTTCGGTCCACCATTCCTTGAATATCAAATCCTGATAAGCTTCTGCTAATGCGGTGGGCGACCAATCCTTGCGATAAAGCGAAGAGACCGGTATCCAATTGGCTCCGGCCCAAAATCCCCACATCAATATCCCTTCGACTGACGGGTGTGCAAAACATATCCGGTAATAATCCACCAACTCAGCCGCGGTAAACCGCTCCGCCTCGAGAGTCATCTCTCGAATGTCCTCTCGGTGATACTTCGAACGCTGCCCCGGCATATTAAATTCCGTTACCAGAATCGGCAATCCAAAAACCGAAAGGGAATCCAATGCCCTCCGCAGCTCATTCCGATCAAAACTTTCTTCGTGCAGGTGTCCCTGCACGCCTATCCCGGCAATACGCACACCTTGGGCTATTAGCCCGCGGATTTGCTTAAGGTAATCATCCAGCCGGTTTCCGGTTAGGATATCGTAATCATTCAGAAACAGTTGAGCATCCGGATCTCCCTGATGAGACCACTCGACCATCTTCTTGGTGATCTCCGGCCCCAGGCGATCTTCATAATAGTTGCCATGTACCATTTCGTTGTTAAGATCGTAGCCGGCAAAACGGCCCCGATACCTTGTAGTTACATCTAATGCGCGGACTCGAAGTGTTTGCTCCAGCGACTCATTATCTAATGCAGTAAGCCACTCCTGAACAAACTTGGGGATACCCCAAAAAATATTATGCCCACGCAAGGGAATGCGGTGTTGTTCAGTCCATGCCAACAAAGCATCTACCACCGAGTAATCGACCACTCCCTTTTCCCTTTCCATGCTATGCCATTTCAACGCATTTTCGGTGACAGCCGCATTGAAGTTCTCCAGAAATTTCTCCGCGTACTGCGTTTTGTCGGCCTCGGACATGGAACCGACAAATCCATTACTCAGGGCGGCGCCAAACCAGAATTCATGCGAAAGCTGCCGGATATGCACTTCCTCCCCCGGCCTAGCGAAAACGCGTATGGTTCCCTTGCGGTGTTTCTTTATTTGGATCTCCTCTTCCTCCCCTTGGCCAAACAGACTTATGCCGTTAAAACAGTGGAAAAATAGGAGCAACAAAAACACGTGTAATTTTCTACCTATCATAGCAGCTTGGGGTTTAGGATAAAAACAAAGGGGCATTTTAGAACTTCCATAATACGATTTTTATAGCCATCCAACAACTATCCAAAATATCCTGGTGTACCAACTGATAATGCCAAATCCGCTTCCCGTTAGCTACATCCAAGGCCAGTAGGGTATTGGCAAACAGGGTGGTGCCTAGTCGATCGCCCCCGTAAAAATCGGGAGCAGGAGATCCTGTGGGCACATATACGATCCCCCGTTTGCGGTCTACCGCCATACCAGCCCAATTAACAATAGATTATTTTTCAATATCGAACTAATTTCGAATAATACAAACATAAAGCTAGGCAATGTGCATGGAAAATCGTGGAATTGAATCCAACCTTAAATACCGAAAAAAGCACGGCAGAAAAGACCTTCGACATCCTAGACGCCACCGCTCGCTGGCAGTGAATTCCTGAGCAACTCAGTCTATGTGATGGGTGATTTACTCCTTACAAAAGCCGTCAAATGGAGGGAAAACGCTATATTTGCACCGCTTTAGGTTAAGCAAGCATACCACCGTATCAACTCTACATCGACCTAAAATTCCGCTATGGATATCGAAAACCAGTTACTGCAGCATATATCGTCGGCATTTAAATCGCTCTTTGGACACGAAATAGCACCGGAAAAACTGGCTTTGCAGCCTACGAGGAAGGAGTTTGAGGGTTCGTTTACCTTCGTCCTATTTCCATTTTTAAAGATTACCCGTTTATCCCCGGAAGAAAGCGGCAAACGCATCGGTGATTACCTGAAAGAACAGGTGGCTATAGTCTCTGATTACAATGTAATCAAGGGATTTTTGAACATTTCGCTGGACGACTCCCATTGGATAAATGTTTTTCAGCGTATTGTTGCCGACCCGGATTTTGGACAATTTGCCCCTAACGGTCAAAAGGTCATGGTCGAATACAGTTCGCCCAATACGAATAAACCCTTGCATTTGGGCCACCTTCGCAATAACTTTTTGGGCTATGCCGTGTCGGAGATTCTAAAAGCCAACGGCTTTGACGTAATCAAGGCCAACCTGGTAAATGACCGCGGAATCCACATCTGTAAATCCATGGTGGCTTACCAAAAACTTGCTCAAGGAGAAACACCGCAATCTGCAGGAATTAAAGGAGATCACTTGGCTGGAAAGTATTATGTTCTCTTTGATAAGGAATACAAAAAGCAAATCGACGAACTGGTGGCAGCCGGAATGGACAAAGAGGAAGCCAAAAAGAAAGCTCCTTGGATGCTAGAAGCCCAGGAAATGCTCATTCAATGGGAAAAAGGCGACGAGGACGTAGTAGCGCTTTGGAAAACCATGAACGAATGGGTTTATGAGGGCTTTTCAGCCACATACCAAACGATGGGGGTAGACTTTGACAAAACCTATTACGAGTCGGACACCTACCTGCTGGGCAAAGACATCGTGGAAGAGGGGCTTAGGAAAGGTGTTTTTTTCAAAAAACCAAACGGATCAGTTTGGGTGGATCTATCTGCCGAGGGCTTGGACGAAAAGCTGGTGCTAAGGGCAGATGGCACTTCGGTGTATATCACACAGGACATGGGCACCGCTGATCTCAAGTACAAAGACTTTCAGATCACCCGCTCCGTATATGTCGTAGGAAATGAACAGGATTATCATTTCGACGTGTTGTTCAAGATCATGCGCAAGCTGGGCCGTCCTTACGGGGAAGGCTTATATCATCTCTCCTACGGCATGGTGGATCTGCCTTCAGGCAAGATGAAATCCCGAGAGGGAACGGTGGTGGATGCGGATGACCTGATGGCTGAGATGGTGGACACTGCACGGGACCATACCCAAGAACTCGGAAAAATCGAAGGCTTTTCGGAACAAGAAGCCGAGGAGCTTTATCGTACATTGGGCATGGGAGCGCTTAAATACTTTTTGCTAAAGGTAGACCCTAAGAAACGCATGCTCTTCAATCCGGCTGAGTCCATCGAATTTCAGGGAAACACCGGCCCCTTTATACAGTACACCCATGCGCGCATCTCTGCGATTCGCCGAAAAGCAGATCAGATCGGTTTAGGCTACGGGCCGGAAGACCTTGCAGGCCTAACCTATATCGGAGAAACCGAAAAGAATTTGATTATCTTACTCCAGGATTACGAGCGGAAACTTAGATCCGCTGCCGAGGAGTATGCCCCATCGGTAATCGCTCAGTACCTGTTTGATTTGTCCAAAGAATACAATCGATTTTACGCAGAACTTCCTATATTTAGCGAGACCAAAGGACAGATCCAGGCCTTCCGGGTGGCACTTTCCGTAGAAGTTGCCAAAACAATCCGCAAGGGCATGAAGTTACTAGGCATAGATGTACCCGAAAAAATGTAACTATGAACACACTATTTATCTCTTTGTCAGCCCTCATGGTAGCCATGGTAGCGGGATTGACGCTTTCTCCAAATGGCGCAGACCAACCTGAAAACCAACCTATGGAAACGTCCATTTACGATTTTAAAATGAAGGACATCGATGGAAAAGATGTCGACTTCTCGACCTACAAAGGCAAGAAGCTGTTATTGGTCAATGTGGCTTCCAAGTGTGGCTACACCCCCCAATATGCAGACCTTCAGGAGCTGAATGAAAAATATGGTGACAAGGTTACCATTTTGGCGTTTCCTGCCAATAACTTTGGAGGACAGGAACCCGGAACGCACGAAGATATTAAGTCTTTCTGCACAGAAAACTATGGGGTGACCTTTCAGTTGTTTGAGAAAATATCCGTAAAAGGGGTCGATAAACACCCGCTTTACCGGTGGCTATCTGATAAAAACCTGAACGGATGGAACAATACCGAGCCTTCCTGGAATTTCTGTAAATACTTTGTAAACGAAAACGGGAAACTGGTTAAGTTCTTTCCTTCTTCCACCAAGCCCATGGATGCGGAAATCTTGGCATTGATCAATGCCTAAGGGCTTCAATCAACCTTGCCAATTGCCCAAGGCCCTTCACGGCTTTGGGTATTGCTTTTTTTCAGCGGCTCCTTTTTGACCCGTCCCTTAAACGAAGTTCTACCAAGCGTTCATCAGATTTGGAAATCACATTAACCTCAAAGAAACAGGCTTGGCTTCACGCATTCCGGCTAAGAACCCTTCCATTGGCCCTATCGAGTATCTTTATGGGCAGTATCCTTGCCGCTAGAGAAGGGGTATTGCGCTGGGACGTCCTGGTTTTGGCTTCCCTTACGACTGTCTTGCTCCAGGTTTTATCCAACCTGGCCAATGATTATGGTGATAGCGTGCATGGTGCCGATAATGCAGATCGAAAGGGTCCGATTCGTGCGGTACAGTCCGGCGTGATCTCTCCCTCCGAAATGAAAAGGGCCATGATAATCTGTGGTTTCCTCTCATTGATTTGCGGATTGTGGTTGCTATATGCCGCATTTGACGATCTATTGGCCTTCTTAGGCTTCTTGGCGTTGGGACTTCTGGCCATCTTTGCGGCCATCAATTACACCTCGGGCAAAAACCCCTACGGCTACATGGGATTAGGAGACCTTTCGGTATTCCTCTTTTTTGGTCTCAGTGGCGTACTGGGCACTTATTTTTTGCACAGCGGCGAATTTGATCTTTGGGTATTGCTTCCGGCATGTGCTTTGGGCTTTTTTTCCATGTCCGTATTAAATATCAATAATATTCGGGATATTGAATCCGACCGGGTGGCTGGCAAAAAATCCATCCCCGTCCGCATCGGAAGAACCGCTGCGGTTCACTATAACTGGGCACTTATACTCGGCGGGAACCTATCCATGGCGCTTTTTCTTGGGTACGGAAATACGCTTGGTGGCTTTAGCTTTCTGCTCGTACTCCCGCTCATGTTATCGGTAGGCAGGGGAGTTCAGCTGGCCAATTCAGCTGCCAAAACAGATCCCTATTTAAAGAAAATGGCCCTCAGTACCTTGCTATGGGTGGTTGCGTTTGGAATTGGGTACCTGTTTTTTTAAAACTATTCCTTTGCTACACTATCGTTTTTAATTGGTTTTTTGTAGCTTACTGCACCAATAGGATACTTGATCAACGGCTTGTATCCAGTATAACATACCTTACAATTCACGGTAACAATTGACGAATCATTTCCTGAAGTTAATCAGGAATGATTGCCAAAAAACAACTAGAAAAACATGAAAAGCATACTGGTTCCCTACGATTTTTCCAAAGAGGCGGAATATGCCCTTCAACTAGCCCAAGAATTTGCCGCAAAGGCGGCATGTAAACTCAAACTGGTGCATGTGATTGAGATCCCGACTACCCAGCATTTCAATACCATCGGTGAGGTTACCCTGGAAGATTCCTATGTAGATAAGATCTTCATGACTGAAATGGTGGAAAAACGCAAGGAGCAAATGAAAGCCTTGGAGGAGTTGCACCGTGAAAAGCCTTATCAATTCAGTACCAAGATCTTGTACGGAAACCCCTATGCGGGAATTGCATCGGAAATCAGCGAAATCAAGGCTGACTTGGTGGTGATGGGTTCCAAGGGTTCTAGCGGGCTGGAGGAGCTTCTGATCGGATCCAATACTGAGAAAGTTGTACGCCTTTCCAAATGCCCGGTTATCACTGTAAAACAGCCAATCCACACCGAACGTATCAAGAATATTGTATTTGCGAGTGATTTCAGTGAAAACAGCAAAAAAGTAATACATGAATTGAAGGACCTGCAAACCCTGCTGGGTGCTGAACTCAGTTTGGTAAAAATCAACACGCCCAATTCCTTCGAAAACTCGCTGGTATCCAAAAAGAATATGAAAGCCTTCATCAAAGCAAATGACCTAACCAACGTAAAAGTAGAAATTTTCAATTCAGGAAGCGAAGAAGAAGGTATTTTGGAGTATGCAGACGACGTAGACGCAGATATGATCGCAATGGCCACCCATGGGCGTACCGGGCTGATGCACCTGCTAGGCGGAAGTATCGCCGAGGATGTGGTAAATGCTGCCGTTCGACCCGTCTGGACGATGAAATTTAAATAAGGCAGCATGGGTAGAAAAAAATCCAACGACTGGAAAAAACGGGACGGGGTAGTGTATTCCACGTCTGATGATTTTGAGTTTGACGATAACAGCCTGGAAGCGCAACTAACCCTGCCTCCCCAACAGCAGCAGTTACGTATCCAATTGGACAAAAAATCCCGCGGTGGCAAGCAGGTTACCTTGGTGACCGGGTTTGTGGGGAGCGAAGAAGATCTCAAGGCGCTGGGCAAGGCCATCAAAATCAAATGCGGTGTGGGAGGCAACGTCAAAGACGGAGAAATCCTGATTCAGGGAGATTTTCGAGACAAGATCTTGGACTTTCTAGCATCGGAAGGATACAAGGTAAAAAAAGTGGGGGGCTAGCAGACGTGTACACGAACGTGGCATTTCCAGTATGAGGTATCTTTTTATTTACAGCGCCTTTGCAGGGCACGTATACCGTACTTTTCTGCTAGCAAAACAGTTGGTCGCGGACGGCCATGAAGTACATTACCTTCTCCTGACTAAAAATCCTCCTAATTGGAACGTACCTGGCGCTAGGATACAGGTAATTGGCTCGGCACCTATGTATACGGCCTTCCATGGATTTCCCGAAAAAAAAGATGAAAGGACCGTTCGAGAAATCTTTACAAAAGCAGGGAACATACTACTGGAAGCCGTCGAAGCACATCGCCCAGATCACATCTTCTTGGATGAATTCTGTAGCATTGAGCTTCATTGTCTTATACCAGCAGGTTTTGCCAACCAAATCGAAGTGCTTACACCATTTCTTCCTTCGAATCCAAACACGGACTTTCCTCCGCAAGATAGATACGGCATGCCTGGTCCTGATGCCAGCGTTTTATGGTCAAACTACGAAGAGGAACAAGGAGAAACTGTTTCGGCGCGTCAAAAGCTCATTCGTGCACTTTTCGGCGAGCATATAGCCCATTTAGAACATCGGATTTGGACATTTAACAAATTGCACCCCGCAGTATCAGGCATTAAAAAAACCTACCTGCACGATGCTTCTTTTGACTTTGGCGGACAACCCATCAAACCTTGGGAGCGCTATGGAGGACCATCCATCGACCTTTCGAGACCAGAAGATGTGGCACCTTTACTTTCTACCATGGTGGCACATCATCTCGGAAAAAAATCCGAAAACAAACTGATCACCGTATCCTTCGGGACGGTGATTAACGACTTGGTTGCTGCTGACGCCCTGATCGAATTTTTCGATTCACTGAATGCCCTAGCGGAAAAATTTAAATGGATACTTTTTGTTGCAAAACTACCCGCTCCCATCGCTTCAAGCGTAAAAAAAACGGCAGTTAATCTCATTTTTATGAAATCGTTGCCTCAACTTTTCTTGGTAAAGCAATCAAGTCTATTAATTACCCATGGGGGTGGAGGAGCGGTATACGAAGCGTTGGCACTGGGAATACCGTTGCTGGTTATACCGCCTAAGAACATCTTTGATTATCCAGGAAATGCAGCTAGGGTGGTCTACCATCAAGTGGGTCTTTCTCTTTCCTCTCAAAGCCCTATTGAGGCGATCAGTCAGGCATTAGAAGAGTTGCTTGCAAACAAAAAATACACCCTAAATGCCCAAAAATGGGCAAAGAAATTGGCTTTTGAAAGGATTGCATGAACGTTGGATTCCTAAAACCATACTTCCTACGGAATCCGTTTATTTACGATGGTGGTAACGTTGCCCCTCACGTAATAATTGAATACACCAAACACCTCCACGATCGCCTTAAAAAACGCTTGACCACAGCCTGGGAATCGGCGGTCGTGAAGCTCAATCTGAAGAATCTTCACTCGCTTGAGCCAATTTTGATAATCTTTGGAAAAAAGCATACGCTCTGCACCTTCGATATCCACTTTGAGCAAATCAATGCGTTTAAATTGGTATTTGGTTACGATCCAATCCATTGATACTGCTCGGACATTACCTGAGGTCAGATTTTCCTCCGAATAGATAGTGAAGGGATATCCATGGGGGTTCTTTAGTTCAAGCGTGACCGCAGAATGCCAAATCCCTGCCTGCTCAAGGTTGATTCCTTGGTATGGATCGGAATTCCTTTTAAGCAATTCAAAATTGGCTGGGTCGGGTTCTACGCAGATAATGTGCGCTTCCGGATGTTCCCGTTTAGTGAACAAAGTATACAGGCCTATATTTGCACCCAAATCAACCACTGTTTGAATAGGATACGTTACCGGCAACTTATAGGCTTCCTCCTCAAAAATTTCTTTGTACACCCACCTATCCGAAAACTTCCCATCCCGTAGATTCACGGGATACCGAAGGTTTAAGGGACTTTCCTGAATTATCAATGTAAACGTTTAGAGAGCAAATGGAAAACCACATTAAAATAACCCCTATGGTGATTTTGAAGACCTTGCAACAAAATCACGCTATTTGTCACGAAGTACCGTCGTAAAAAGTACCTTCGAAGGAGCCAGCTATACCCCCTGATTCAACTGTTGCCTCTTCCATTTTCGGTTCAATCCATACTTTCTTTCCCATTTTCTTAGTTGTTAAAAGGTTTCTCCACAGAATTTACGTGATCAAATATATCATTTTTTTTTACTAACTGATTACCTTCCTCGTAAAAAACCGAAAAATCGCCAATTGTCATCCCAAATCAAATCTCACCCCCTCAAAACACCCACCTAACCAAGGACAGCGAAACCAACCAAAGCAACAGCACCGCCATTAAATTTAACCAAATACCCACCTTCATCATTTCCTTGATGGAGATCATTCCACTGGAGAAAAGGATGGCATTGGGTGGGGTGGAGATGGGAAGCATAAAGGCAAAACTGGAAGCCATGGTAATGGGGATCACAAAGGGCAAAACCTCCTCTCCCATCCCATCGGCTATGCCAAATACCACCGGAAGAAAGATCGTGACCAACGCCACATTGCTCATCAGCTCGGTTAAAAACAGGCAAACCAGAATCAACCCCAGAATCAGCCAAGCAAGAGACAAAGCCGAGGTTCCTGCCACATAGGCCCCAATCGCCTGAATAATACCTGCGGCCTCCATGCCTTTGGCCAAGCTCATTCCTCCCCCAAAAAGTAACAAGACCCCCCAGGGCAGCTCCTTCATACTCTTCCAATCCAGCAGCTTGGCATCGCTACCCGCACCGTTGGGCACCAAAAACATGCAGATCCCACCCGTCATGGCAATGATGGTGTCGTTTAGCAGTGTCGTCTGAAACAGCAGATTGAGCGGTTCCCGCAAAATCCAACACAAGGCCGTGGCTACAAGTACCAGGGAAACCCGCACCTCCGCTTTGGAAATGGGCCCCAAATTCCGCAACTGCTCCTGAATGACGTGATCCGATCCCGCGATCTGCCCCAGTCCATTGGGGTAAAGCACACGGACCAAAAACACGTACATCATGAGCAGCATCACTCCCCCTACCGGCAAGCCGATCAATAGCCAGCGGTTAAAGTCCAAACTAAACCCGTAAAACTGATCCATCAAACCCACCAAAACCACATTGGGCGGCGTGCCGATAAGGGTAATCACGCCACCGATGTTGGCGGCATAGGCAATACCCAGCATCAACGTGAACGAAAAATGGACAAATCCCTTGTGATCCCCCATATCCGGATTGGCCGTTACGATTAACTGAACGATGGACATGGCAATCGGCAGCATCATCACTGCGGTGGCAGTATTACTGATCCACATGCTCAAAAATGCGGTGGCCAGGTAAAATCCGGCGATAATGCCATTCGCTTTGGTGCCCGTGACCCGAATTAAATTAAGGGCAATGCGTAAGTGCAACCGATTCTTTTCCATTGCCAACGCAATGATAAACCCGCCCATGAAGAGGTAAATAACGGGATCGGCATAGGGCAGCGTAGCCCCTCTCATATCAAAAATCCCTAACAGCGGAAACGCCACAATAGGTAACAATGCCGTAACAGGTATGGGTACTGCTTCGGAGACCCACCAAGTGACCATCCAAGCAGCCAGGGCAATTACCCGTATCCCATCGGAAGGCTCCACAAGCCCTGCGAAGGAAGCTAACAGGATCCCTCCAAAAATCATAGGCGCTAGCCAAATTCCCACCTTGCTTACGTGCATCGTATTGGAATCAATCGTTTGAGTTATTCCAGTAGTTGAAATCCGCCCTTGCCCTGCCAATTACGGAATATCCCTGCCAAAGCCCCCTAGGGTAGGTTAGTTCCCACAGGTAGCACCTCTACAGTGAGCGAATCGATGACATTGACCTCAAACCCGAGATTGACCGTCAACTTACCGAGCTTACTTTCCAGCTGATTGGCGCCGCCCTCCGTCACACGGGTCTCCCAGGCATAGAGGCTTCGTAGATTTCTCAATTCCGAAAGGCTGGATATACCCTGGTCCCCAACTTGAGATCCGTAAATATTCAGAAACTCCAGATAGGTCAATCCTTTGATATGCTCCATGGCGGCATCCGAAACCGGTGTTTTCTCCAGTCTGAGCTTGGTCAGGTTCTTTAGTTTGGCTACAGGTGCCAGCCCTTGATCAGATATATTGCTTTCCTTAAGGTCCAGCCAAGTTATTTGATCCGGGAAATTCTCTGCAAGTCCCGCCAAAAGTTCTTCCACAGGCAGCTTTTTGTCTATCGTTACCTGTAACCAATTCGAATTTGCTGCCAAGGTTTTGATCATTACCCCCTGATCCTGAAATTCCTTTATCTTCTCCGCACTGGGTACCGGCGGTTCAGAGGCCAAGAGGATTTCAACTTCAGACTTGTTTGCATTGGGATCTACGAGGGTTTGGAGAATCTCATCAATCGAACCATCCACCTTTACCTCTGCCACTTTCTTGTCAAAAGGAGCTCCTTCCGAAATCCACCATTCAAGCAAGGCAACCTGCTGTTCGGTAAGCTGCGTCTTTCCCTTGGGCGGCATATGTTCTTCGTCGGTCTCGGGCAAGTGGATCCGTTGTAACAACAGGCTTTGCGCAGGATCTCCGGCTACGAATGCCGCTCCACTTTCTCCGCCGCGCTGCATCGCCTGCACTGTGTGCATCTGCAAATCTCCCTTTTTCTTGCTCGCATTGTGGCAGGAATTGCAGCGCATCTCCAAGATGGGATGTACGATATCGCCAAATACCTCCGCTTCCTCCAGGTTCGTGATAAGCTTAGGTCCTTTGGACTGCTCCAGACCGACCAATGCACGGAGTGAATTTGGCATATTTTGGGTAAGGTAGTTACTGCCATGGGTAAGCGAGCCCCCGTAGTGCCCTGCCCCACCCAAAAAGACCATCATCAGGGCCAAACTCCCCAAATAGGCCTTTTTTAACTTCTCCGTGCCCTTTTCCTCGTATTGACGCTGTAGCCACCAGGCTCCAAAGGAGAAAACGACCAGTGCGATACCGAGCCATTGGTGAATTCCCAGCAAGTCTTCGCTGTATCCTCCATCTCGGGCGAGCATTAAGCCCAAAACGGCCGCTACCAATGCGGAAACTGCGCCTATAAACAATGTAAAGCCTACGGCAGGCCGAAGGGATTGGTAGTTTTTCCTTTTGGATACCAGCTCCAACAAAACGGCCATTACCAAAAAGCCGATGGGCAGGTGCAAAAATAGGGGGTGAAACCTCCCCAAAAACAGCAGCAAATCTCCTGATTCCTCCATGAGTATATTATCTTTCTATGCAATAACTTTATGAACTACCTTCCCAGCCACATCCGTGAGTCGAAAATCCCGCCCTTGGGCAAAGTAGGTAAATTTCTCGTGGTCCATCCCGGCCAAATGCAAAATGGTTGCCTGAAGGTCGTGGACATGCACCTTGTCTTTGATTCCATAGTAGCCGATTTCGTCCGTCTCTCCCAAGCTAAATCCCCCCTTTACGCCACCTCCGGCCATCCAAATGGGAAAGGCCTCGGTGTGATGATCACGGCCTTTAAATGGCCAAACCCGTCCTCCCCGGTTTTCCTGCATCGGCGTCCGTCCAAACTCTCCGCCCCAGACGACCAAGGTTTCATCCAACAGGCCCCTTTGCTTGAGGTCTTTTACCAGGGCAGTCATAGGTCGATCCACTTGGCCGCACTTACGGACCAATCCGTTTTCCAAAGAGTCACCCTCGCTTACCCCATGCGTATCCCAACCCCAGTCAAACAACTGCACAAAGCGTACTCCCTGCTCTACCAACCTCCTGGCGAGGAGGCAATTGTTGGCAAAGGATGTCTTCCCGGGTTCGGTACCATACATCTGATGGATGTATTCGGGCTCATCTTTGATATCCATGACCTCTGGCACCGAGGTCTGCATTCGAAACGCCATCTCATATTGGGAGATGCGGGTCAAAATCTCCGGGTCTCCCACCTCCTGATATTCCGTCTCGTTTACTTGATTGATCGCATCTATGGTACGCTTGCGTAGGTCGCCGCTCATTCCCTCCGGGTTGGAAACATACAGGACGGGATCGCCTTCTGACCGGCACTGTACTCCTTGGTAGACAGAGGGCAAAAAGCCACTACCCCACACGGACTTACCAGCATCCGGGGTATTGCCACCGGAAACCAGCACGATAAAGCCGGGCAGGTTTTCATTGTCGGTGCCCAGCCCATACGTTACCCAGGATCCCATGCTTGGGCGCCCTAACCTAGGACCACCTGTCTGTAGCAGCAACTGCGCCGGCGCGTGGTTAAACTCGTCGGTATGCATGGTCTTTATCAGCGTCACATCATCGGCGATGGTAGAGAAATGCGGAAGCAAATCAGAAATCATCATCCCGGACTCTCCACGAGGCTTAAACACGGCTTGGGGACCTAACATCTTTGGAACCCCCTGAATAAACGCAAACTTCTTACCTTCCAGAAGGGATTGGGGACAGTCTTTGCCATCCAGCTTGGCCAATTCCGGTTTGTAATCAAATAGCTCCAGTTGAGAAGGAGCCCCTGCCATATGGAGGTAAATGATGCGTTTGGCCTTGGGTGCAAAATGGGGCAGCTTGGCCGCCAATCCTTCCATCACCTGCTTGGCCTTTTGCTCCTCGGTGGGAGAAGGGCCGCACGACATCATAGACCCAAAGGCTACAGACCCCAGCCCAGCAGCGCATTTCTTCAAAAAATGCCTCCTTGTCTGCTGCTGTAGGGATCGAAATTGCAGTTCCTGCAGTAAATTCATCGAATGCTTCATTAAGATTTCATCACAAATTCATCCAAATTCATGATCACGTTTGCCATGACCGTCAGCACCGCCAGTTCTTTGTCTTCCTCTCCGGTAAACTGGCAAATCGCCTCCGGATCGTTGTCAAAATAAACTTGGGTTTCTTCATATAAGCCCTGTAGGGCTTCCAGTTTTTCGGGATCAATGCCTCGCAACATGGCAAAGCTATACATCAGTGACAACTTTTCCGTGGCGGAATCCCCCGCCGCACTGGCCAATACCCGTTTGGCCAAAAACAGGGATGTTTCCAAATATACCGGGTCGTTCAACGCAACCAAGGCCTGTAAAGGGGTATTTGTATCGATTCTTCTAGGTAGGCAAAATTCCCTGCTGGGTGCATCAAAGGTGATAAAAGAAGGATAAGGGCTGGTACGTCGCCAGAAAGTGTATAGAGCTCTTCTGTATTTGTCCTCCCCTTTGCTGGTCTTCCATTTTTCCCCTCCACTATATACTACCTGCCAAATCCCTTCCGGCTGCTCAGGCATCACGCTGGGACCATACATTTTCGTACTTAGCAAGCCGCTTACGGCCAATGCCTGATCCCGAACTTGTTCTGCTTTGAGTCGTGTCCTTGGCCCTCTGGCGAGTAGGTAATTATTCGGATCCTTATCCTTTAAATCCTCCCGGACAAAGGATGACTGACGGTAGGTTCCTGACATGACTAGTTGCTTTATCAGCCCCTTCAATTCCCACTTGTGCTCCTCCATAAACTGAAGCGCCAGCCAGTCGAGCAGCTCTGGATGTGTTGGGGCAAATCCTTGAGAACCGAAATCCTCCAATGTCTCCACGATTCCCATACCAAACAATTGTTCCCAGAAGCGATTCACCAATACCCTGGCAGTCAGGGGATTCTCCTGGGAAACCAACCAATGTGCCAGTCCCAACCGATTGGACGGATAGGAATCAAAGGAATTCCACTTCTCGGGCACTCCCGGCTCCACTTCCTCCCCATGAACCATCCAATTTCCTTTTTCAAATACCTTCGATACACGCCGGTGACTCTCGGGCAGATCTAACATGATCGGCGTACTGATTTTCGGTTTGGTAGTATTCAACAAGTCATAAAACGTGGTTGCCACGTCCTCGTATCCTTGGCTGCCTTCACCGGGAATCGCCTCATGAAAGACCATCCACTCAATAATACATCCCGATCCCTCGGGCCCGTCAATCACCAGATACAAGTCCCGCTTACCGACTACCGGATTCACCGGTATGGATACAGTCTGATACAGGGTATATTCCTTGTTCTTTTTCTCCTTTTCATCGTATTCGGTTCGGAATTTACGCTCCAACGGCAAGGTTCCAATCAGTTCCCCACCCGTAGAGTCGAGCCGAACTTCCATGTTGCCCGCGGTTTTGTCCGTCCGGTACCGAAGCATCAATCGATCCTTTCCGGTGAACGGGAGCTCTTTGATGCGGGAATATACACTGTCGGCCACTTTGAACGTGGAGGTACCCAATACCGGTAACCCTTTTTCAATCTGTTCGACGTAGTGCGGATGGATTTTAGGTTCTCCAATTCGGATCAGCTTCTCAAAGTAATCCACCTTTTGATCCTTCTCGGCGGCAGGTACCTGGGCAGCTACCCATTCCTTGATCGTTGAAAGCCTCTTTTGGTCTTCCTCTTCCTTGTATTGAATCAATACTGGTGCTTCACTGGGAATATCTGCGTCGGCACTTTGGTTAAAGAATGCATAAGACCGGTAAAAATCCTCGTGCCTGATGGGGTCATAGGGATGGCTATGGCATTGCACACATTCCATGGTAGTTCCCTGCAGCACCGACCAGGTGGTATTCACCCGATCAATTAGTGCGGCCACGCGGAATTCCTCATTGTCTGTGCCGCCTTCATCATTGTTCATTGAGTTACGATGAAAAGCCGTGGCGATATACAGCTCATCACTTGGATTGGGTAGTTGATCACCGGCGAGTTGCTCTGTCACAAATTGGTCAAAGGGCATATTGTCATTCAAGGCTTTAATGAGCCAATCCCGGTATTTCCAGATACTTCGGTGACGGTCTGACTCATACCCTTTTGAATCCGCATAGCGGGCCAAATCCATCCACATCGCAGCCCAACGCTCTCCATAAGCGGGAGATGCCAACAACCGATCTACTACCCGCTCATAGGCATCCGGAGATTCATCTTCCAAAAACTGCGTTACTTCCTCGAGGGTGGGCGGTAATCCAGTCAAATCCAAGCTAACCCTGCGGAGCAGCGTAAAACGGTCTGCCTCGGGATTTGGAAGCAATTTTTCTTGGTGTAACCTGGCAAGTACGAAGCGGTCGATGTCATTTTTTACCCAAGGCGAAGAAACCTGCGGCACTTCCTTGGGCTTGGGTGGAATGTAAGCCCAATGATCCTTCCATTTAGCGCCTTGGTTTATCCAGCGAGTAAGCAGCTCAATTTCCTCTTCTTCCAGAGGCTCCGCTTCCAGCGGCATTCTCAGTTCGGGATCGTGATGGGTGATGCGATTAATAAGCTCACTTTTCCGGACACTTCCAGGAACGATTGCCCGCTCGCCCGATTCATTCACCTCTAGCGCCTCTTCTTCGAACAACAGACTAAAGCCGCCGGACTTCTTAACCCCCCCATGACAGGCAATACACTTTTTGTTAAAGATGGGCCGTATGTGGACGTTGAAATCAACTTCTTCTCCTAACACGAAAGCCGGTAGGTACTTGTGCTTGTTTTCCAATGAGATAGAATGGGCTATCCAGGCAAACAGACAAAGCGAAAGTACGATGGAAAAAAAGCTTTTCCATCTTGCGGCAAGGTAATGCATATGGGATTGAGGCAATTTGGCTATTATTGGATTAGACTAACTCAGCATAATGGGAACAAAGTAACTAAATAAAGCATCAATTCAAAATTGCTTTTTGTGAAATATGCGATCAATTACCCGAGCTGCTGATGTATCTGTTTCCTTTTTACATTTCGTGCGATAGCGGTATCAACACTGCCCGCAAATCCGGATCAGCCATCTCCCGGTCGAATGGAAACATTGGCCGGTTGATACGCTTGTACTCCAAGCGATCCAAATCCTGATCCACTCCTCCCGGGGTCAAGGCCATAATCCAGTCTGCCCGCATATCGTATAATTCCGGAACTAAGTACCCGATTTTCACGACCACAATGTCCGCCTCCCTTGGATTGAGACCCAACCGGGTAAAATCCGACTCCCGATGATAGGGCTTTCGCTTCTTTGTTACAATCACATGGGCGCTGCCCACCTTTACCACTACCTCTGTCTCAGCATTTCGATCTCCATGCTCGATGGCCATAACGGTTCCTTCCAACAAGATCGGTGGGGCAAACCGGTCGTCTACCGCAGCCCCCGCCTTTGCGGAAACCCGATTACCTACGCCTGCCTTTATCGCAGCTTCCACAAACTCGGGCCCGGGCAGGGAAGCATAGATCAAGGTGGGTCCTGATTCATCTTTAAACTCGGGCCGTTTTAGGATTTCGTGCATGGTCCAGGTAACGTCCCCCGCCCCACCGGCCGTGGGATTGTCTCCCATATCACTGATCATAAAGGGTTTTTTGTCGCTTTTCACCGCTTTATCCAACGCTTCTTGCAGGGTAGTCGTGGGGGCTATAAAGTCAAATTCATTGCGTACAGCCCAAAAAGCTTCTGCCAGTTCTTCGGCAGTTGCAGTAACCGCGTCTTTGTCATCCCCAGTCACCATGACCACGCCTTGATTTCGAGGCTCATCCGCCCAGGCATAACCAATCCAGATGGCGGCATCGATCACCCCATCTCTCTCAGCAGCGGGATAGACCTTCGCGTAGAGACTCTTACCGGGATCCACACGGGTACTGGTTTTTTCTCCCGGCAGCAAAATAGGAACCGGTATCCACGCCTTATAGGCAGGCTTGCCCTTGCCACTTTCCAACCGATCAAGCAAGTTATCCATGGCCCGCTTTTTGGATTCCAGGGCGTCTTCGTGGGGAGCCATCCGGTAACAGGTAATGATATCTGAATGGCCTGCCAATTCCCGGGTGACGTTTCCGTGCAAATCCATCGAAGTGGAAATGATGGTTTCCTTGCCCACGACTTCCCGGATACGTGTGATCAAATCACCCTCGGGATCGTCTATTCCCTGAACGCTCATGGCACCGTGGATGTCAAAAAACAACCCATCATAGGGCAGATTTTCCCGTAGCATATCCAACGTTTTGCCCACCATGGACTCGTAAGCCTCGCGGGAGACGATACCTCCCGGAATGGCATGGCCCCGAAACGTCGGAAACCATTCAGCCCGATTCCGATTGGCGGAGTCTTGCGCCATAAAAGGGTAATAGGAGAAAATTTCCTCCCCCACCCGCGCCTGAAAGGCATCTTCTTCCGTCACCGCAGGAGAAAACGTACTTGATTCAATAGCGATGCCCGCAATGGCTACCCGAGGCAGCTTCTTTGTGCTGCCGTCGTTTGCCGGGCCGGAACAAGCCACCAAAAGTACCCATAGTAGTCCAAGTGTGAAAAGGGAGGCGACTTTAGAATTAAAGGAGTGCATAATGAATCTGTCAGGTTGGTTAAAGAAATCAAAAATAAGGCACCAATCCCACAAAAGAAATAGGTTAAGCTAATATCTCGATAACGCCTCACTAGAATATCTTCTGTATCCGGTTGCTTACCGCCTACAAATACATTCGCAATTTCCAACTTGCCATTGCTAATTCGAACGCTGCGAGGTTGTCGCCTTTCGTATGCTTCTTTGCGGCTAAAGCCTTCATCCCAAATTGGCCAACACCTTGCAAAACGTTTTCCATGAGGTTCAAATATGGTTTATTTCGAAATTCACCGCCTGAACCGAGAGGGGTTCTACAGTACGAGAACCGTACTGCCTGTCCCGGGTATCGGGGCCCGGTGGTGTGAACTAGCCTTCCGATAGGGTGGTTATTTTCTTTCCACCTTCCCACGGAACTGCCGTAAAAACGGGACAGGCTGTGCGTGAGACTCTCACCTCGATACATCGGGCCTCCTCATACAAACAACCACTGTTAATTTGCTTTATCGAGGCTTCATCGTTGGTTCACCCCGAAAGCTTTCGGGGTTCCGCTCCACAATACTCACCTACAGGAATCTATGTCCCCGTTTTTCCTTAACCGTTCACCACACCGGAGTTTCCGCCAGATGCAGCGTAAGGCGGTTTGATGGCTGCTCCCTGAAGTCTCAGGGCAGGCTCGGCAAGCCGCCATCGGAGGGCCTGCCTGCTGGTCGCCCAGCAGTCCTCCATCCATTTCAAAGCATTCAGCCCCTAGAGGCTGATTCAAGTCACACACGTTTTGCAGCTACCCGAAGGTGGCGATTTTCACCACAAATGTTGATGCGGAGAACCAAACTTTGATTAACCACAAATGTGTCTGCGGAGCACTGAACCGCTACTTTTGCCAAACGCCTGTTATGTGTTCGGGCATTCTTCAATTCCAAATTTCATTCATTTTAGTCAGCACAATTGGTTTACCATCTGTCACTACAATTGTATGTTCGTGTTGTGCCATAAAACCGCCTTTGTTTCCAACCATTGTCCAACCGTCATTAAGTTCCGTTGTATAAGAGGAGGTCGTTGCGATAAACGTTTCAATAGCTACAACTGAATTTTTCTTAAATCGTCTTTGGTCAAATCGGTTTCTATAATTCAATAACTCGTCAGGTTGTTCGTGTAAACTTCTGCCAATACCGTGTCCACCAAGATTTTTAATAACCTTAAAGCCCCTTTTCTTTGCTTCTGTTTCCATTATGTGTCCGATGTCTGAAATGCGAACACCGCCTTTAATATTATAGATTGCTTTGTGCAAAATTTCTCGTGATGCTTCAATGAGTTTTTGATGTTGATTAATGTCTTGTCCAAGCACAAATGAGCCACCATTGTCTGACCAAAAACCGTCAAGTTCAGCTGAAACATCTATGTTCACTAAGTCGCCTTCTTTTAGTATTCTTTTGTTGGACGGAATACCGTGGCAAAATTCGTCGTTCACACTAATACAAGTCCAACCTGGAAAACCATAAGTCAAATAAGGTGCTGATTTTGCTCCAAAGTCCGACAAGATTTTTGCTCCAAAGTTGTCTAATTGTTTTGTTGTCATACCGGGTTTAGCGTAGTTTCGCATTTCTTTTAAAGTCAAAGCAACTGCTTCACTTACTTTTTTCATTCCGATAAGTTCTTCGTCTCTTGTTATGGACATATTCGTCTATTTTTCTGTTAGTTTATTTTTGTACGGTGGTCGCTCGTTGCCTGACACATAATCGGGTCAGGCGGGGGAATTTACTCACTATTTTTATGATTTTTAAACGGCGTTCGTGATTTCCAATTCACCCCTACCTTCCCACAGAACTCCTGACGCGTCAGGACAGGCTGTGCGTGAAAGTCTCCCTTCACACGGCTCTTCATGTTCTTTGTCGCTGTGAATGCACTCATGGTTGTACCAGTTTCCAATGTTCAAACAAGCCGGGAGCTTCCTTGTATTGCCGTTTGAGCCAGCGAACTGACGCATTCTTATACAAACCCTTCTCCCATTTGACCCATTTGAGCAGACGATGGTTCAGGCCATTCCATACTTGGCGCATGCCTGCCAGCCAAAATTTGTGGTAGTAGTTCATCAGTCCACGGATTATCGGATTCAGCTTTTGCGCAAGCTCCCGCAATGGAACCCTGCGCTTGTGAATCTCCAACTCCCGGAATTTTGCCCGTATAGCTTTCTTTGAGCTGTTGCTCACGAAGATGCCTGGTAGGAATCTACGGCCACCTTTTACCTCACGCATTACCGGGCGGATGCTGAAACCAAGAAAATCATATTTCCTGGGATACTGCTGCTCCGATTGGCCACGCAGGTTTACAATTTTGGTCTTGTCAGGGTGTAAGGTCAGTTTGCAGGCGCTCATGCGCTGGCCTATTACCCGCAGCATAAATTGCGCCTGCTTCTCTGTCTTGCAATGCACCACAATGTCATCCGCATAACGCTCAAATGGCTTCTCAGGATGGTACTTGTCCATCCATTTGTCGAATACCACATGGAGGAAAAGATTAGCCAAAAGTGGGCTGATCACTCCTCCTTGTGGGGTGCTGGCAAGGCGTTTGCGAATTTTCATTTCTTGCATAACATCGGCTTTAAGCCAACGCTCTGCATACAGATGCACCCACTTGTCTTTACAATAGTGCCGCAGGGCCTGCATCATCAGGGTGTGGTCGATATTATCGAAATACCCTTTGATATCGAGGTCTATGGCAAAGTCGTGGTTGAAACAGTTTCCATGACTTTGGTCCACTGCATCATGGGCACTACGTCCGGGTCGGTACCCAAACGAGGCATCGTGAAACAGCGGCTCCAACTGCTTTTCCAAGTGGTGATTGACCACTTGCTGTGCGATGCGGTCAAGTAAGGTAGGGATGCCAAGAGGCCTGCTCCCTCCCCCCTTTTTCCTTATCAGCACGGCTTTGACAGGCTCAGGAAAATAACTTCCTGAACTCAGACGGTTCCAGAGCTTGTACAAATGACCGGACAGATCACTCTCAAGCATCGCCCAAGTCATTCCGTCCACGCCGGAACTGCCTTTGTTCTTTCGTACCTTCTTGTAAGCCTGCCATACCATCATTTTGGTGATTGGTTGCGACTTTGTCTCATAATAGTCTATCATCCCGTTCCCGGTTGTAGGTTATTAATTGAAACGCAAACATGCCGCTCCCTTCGCTCCGCAGCCATTACGACTGCTTCAACACTACTACGAAGCGGTCTGCCGCCATTGCCTCACCACAACCAATGGTGTCTGTTTTCTCTACCCGAGGCGGATTTTACAGAGCGACAATGACTTCACTTGTTCCGATGTACCGCCTGTCCTGTATTCCTGCCAACTTAACCCCGGGTGAGACACAACCAGTAATCCGGTTTCCGTTGTGCTTGGTCTCGGGTACAAACGTAACTACCCGATTTTCTCTCCGTGTTGCCCTTTCGGGGCTTCATCATTGGTTCTCCGCCTAGGCGGATCAGCTCTACAGGACTCAACTGCAAGGGTCTTTACCCTCGCTTTTAACCTATCGCTCACTACCACATCGTTTCCTTTGCAGCAGCATAGGCCGTTTTGAGAACTCCCCCGGAAGGGCGTCTTCGGGAGGCCGTCCCCGCTATTAGCAGGGTTCTCCCATCGGTACATCAGCATGTCATTGAGCTGTTTCATGGCTCTGTGACTTCAAGTCACACACGTTTTGCAGCTACCCGAAGGGCGGGATTTTTACCACTAAACTTCATTCGGAGAACTGAACTTTCGGCTACCACAAAACTGTCTGCGAAGCACGAAACCCCGCCTTTTGGGTAGGTGCTGTGTGTGCCCGGCATGGGCATCTGGTATCGAAGATACCATAATATTCCAGAGGGTGCAAGTCCCTTACGTGCGGGGGTAACGCCCCGAAGCGTTAGCAAGTCGCAAGGTGGTTTGCCGTGAGGCATGCACTGAAGGAAGCGAGACTGCAAACCCCG
>NZ_JACVCV010000020.1 GCF_017811155.1 Lunatimonas salinarum
AAGAAGAGGGTGGTCAAGATCACCGGATTGGTGGTCAAGATCACCGGAATTTACATCGGATTATTATAAAGCTCTTGAAGTCGTTTTGTAATGGCACCACTTTCAACAAATAGTAATACATCTGAATCTGTAATTCCTTGCAGATTTTTTAAAATTCCTGTTTTTGGGTCAATGTAAGTATAATCAAAGTCTATGTATTTATAGGAATCAGACATATGCCTTTTCTTCTGCAAATTTCACTAATTCGCTCAATGAAATTCTTCCTGTTACATAATCCCTGATTATTTCAACCCCTTTTGGAGTTGGTTTAAACCCTTCAAACATATTACTTCCTAAAGCATTTGCTGTGCTTTCTAATGTCTTTAGATCTGAAAATTTCACTCCCATTATAGTGAGATTATCCCTGTCAATATCGATGGTATTAAACATATGTTTTGATTTTAAACCTTCTACTAATTTACAAAATTTCTCGGACATTTACACTTATACCTCTCTGTTTTAGAATAGTGCACAACGGTATATCGCTTCCATCTAAGCGGAATTTATGGCGGAAATCCTTGTGATGCAATGAAAGTACCTAAAATCCACGAAGTTGCCAAGGCGCGGTTGGGCCCGCTTTGATGGAAGTGACTTGTTGTGTGTTGTTTTCCTCCAGGGCCCTTTTTTGCGCGTTGGCCCAATTTTGATCTAGCAGTGGAGGAAAACACGTCAGTTTCTAAAAAACGCATCCTTCACTTCACTTGCCCGGTGCTTTAGCTTTTGCAATGCCTGTAATCCTGGGATTATTGTCGTTACAAAAGCGGGGTTGCGGCCCCATCACAATCCCATCCGAGGGGCGCTATGCCTGACTTTGGGGCCCCGGAAAAAGCTGTATCGCCCGACGGATTCCGATCGCAACCCAAAGCACGGAAAGTGATTATTCGTTTTTTAGAAATTGCACCACAACGGTTCTCATATTTGCGAAGGCGGGGATTTTTAGCACAAATGTTCAATTGAAAAACTAAACTTGAACCTTGCAATAAACTTTCATAGAAGCACGCCCCCCCCGCTTTTGCAAATATGATGTTGTGTGCTGCCATTCTCATTTTAGTCTTGATTTTAGTCTTGTTAAGCCGTCATTAAGTTCGTTTATATATTTTGTTTCTTGTCTTTGCATTGCTTCAAAGAACTCAACGCATTTTTCGTTACCAATTTCACCTAATACATAATATACCAAGTCTCTATGTTCATATTCTGGAACGGTCAAAAGGTGTAAAAGAGGGATAATAGAATATTGTCCTAAATGTAGAAACGCACCAAATATTTCAGGTGCCATTTCTTCGTCCGCACATACAAACAAGTATTCAAGTAATGGTGCAATAGCTTTTTCTCCGTATGTCGTAAGAGTTACAAAGTCTCTTGAGTGTAAGTAGTAATTTATTGACTGTTCAGTATTTTTGGGTTGAAAATTATTCTCTTTAAGTTTTAAGGTTGCTTCATATTTTTCCTTGTAAGTTCCATTTATTAATTGGTTTTCAAAGTCAGAAATTGTTCTGCTGTCAGGATAGACCCTTTTCTCAACTATTGGTGGGACAAGAAAGTTTTCAAGTTTTCTGAACTTTACTTTTTCTCCATTCAAGTCAGTTGAAAGTTCATAAATGTATTCGTCAAAGTCCATATAGTAGCTGAAACTTTCTACTCTTAATGGTCTTAGGCTAAGCACTTTTTGGTCAAGGGTGCTTACAAACAAAGGGTGCTTTAAAAATTTCGGAAAAAAACGAAAGTATTTGCTTCTTTCATTTTCTAACTCAATTCCCATCTTTATCATTAGAATTTCCCCTGTCTTGTATTTTGGATTATTATTCATTCTTTGTCAGTGTCTTTTTTATGGTTGCACACAACGGTATGTCGCTTCCATCTGAGCGGAATTTATGGCGGAAATCTTTGTGATGCAATGAAAGTACCTAAAATCCACAAAGTTGCCAGGGCTCGGTTGGGCCCGCTTTGATGGAAGTGACATGTTGTGTGTTGTTTTCCTCCGGGGGGCATTTTGTGCGTTGGCCTTCATTTGATCTGGCAGCGGGGAAAACACGTCAGTTTCTAAAAAACTCATCTGTTTCTTCACTTGCCCGGTGCTTTAGCTTTTGCAATGCCTGTAATCCTGGGATTATTGTCGTTACAAAAGCGGGGTTGCGGCCCCATCACAATCCCATCCGAGGGGCGCTATGCCTGACTTTGGGGCCCCGGAAAAAGCTGAAAACTTGACTTTTTGGTCGGATTCGACTAACTTCGTACAAGTCCGTTGTGACGTTTATACGGCAACAAACACGGGTTTGAGCGGTCTAACCGCCAACGGACTTGAAAACAGCCAATTTTTTGCACTTTTCCCCAAAGCTGTATCGCCCGACGGATTCCGATCGCAACCCAAAGCACGGAAAGTGATTATTCGTTTTTTAGAAATTGCACCACAACGGTCAAGTATAAGAGCAGTAGCGGATTTCAAGGCGATTACCTGTCCGCCACCACAAAAGTTTATTGAATGCACAGACCTTGATTTTACCACTGCACCCGCTATTGCTCTTATACAATGTTGTGCGGTCGTACTTTTTCTTTTTCTGTCCGTCAGCGTTGGCAAAGACATACTCTTTTGCAATTTTTGGTTGCGGCTTGGGCTTGTGCGAATTGCAAATGTGTATGGCTTTTAGCGTTGGCTTTTCGATCTCGTTCTATTCATAATTAAACTTCCAATTAGTCCAACTCCGACAATGACGTCTACAATATTCCACATTTCTCTTCCAAGTGCTATTTTAAAAAATGGTTGAAAGAGTAGGGCAAGTCCACCGTAAATAATCATTTCTGTTTTCTGATTCTGTTCATTTGCTTTGTATGCTAATATTCCGAAACCAATGAGAGCAACAAAACGGACAAATTGATAATATCCGTATGGCATATCCAACAGGCACAAAAACAGCAGAGTTGCTAGAGCAATCTTTATCAAAGCTTCACTATTCTTCATTTTTGTCTTTAACGTTAACAAAAATATCATCATCAATTTCACTTATCAACTCAAATTCATTTGAGATATGTGTGTCAAAGAAATCATCTTGCAACCTTGATAAATAAGAATCAGTAATAATATCTTGCTCCAAATAATCTTCAAAATCAGGATGCTTATTAAGAATTGGCTCGTTGTCAATTTTCAGCTTTGAACGAATAACTTTAAAAAACTTGATTTCGCTGTATTCAACTTTATCGTCTGCTTTAATTGTGTCAATTGCAACTTCAATAAGTTTCAGTTCATTTGCTTCTGTTAATTCAGTAGTTGTAAGCTCATTGAAATAATCTTTTAAAAATTGTTGACCGTCTTTATTGATAGCAAGTAACAAAGTGTCTAATTCGGCATTGATGTCAATTTCTCCAAAGGTTTTACGTTCCTTTTGTAATTGCTTAATAAGTTTGACCTCACGTTTGTCAATATCGCCATCACAAGCCATACAAGAAAATGCAGTCTTGAGCAATAGTTTATTGAAATGTAATGTTCCCATATCTAATTGTTTTTAAAACCGATTCTTGGTCGGTCGTTATTTTCGTTTTCTTCAGCACCTTCCATTTTTGCTTTTATTGCTCTATATTTCTTTAATTCTGAAATAGTTGAGCTAGGACGAGTTAAACTAATTGTATCTAACAGTAGCTTCATTGAAATCCGTTCCTTTAAACGCAAAGCTTGTCTCGATGCTTCATCACAGATGTTCTTTATATCCACCGATGCATAATTCTCAGTAGCTTTTGCAAGCTGTAAATAATCAATACCTAATTCAACAGGTCTTTTTTGTAAGTACATTGTGAATATTGATTGGCGAGCTTCTATGTCTGGTACAGGAACATATATTTTTTTATCCAACCTACCTGCTCTCATTATTGCAGGGTCAATACTGCTTGGTAAATTAGTTGCTCCAATTATAAAAATGCCATCATCTCCGCAATTATTCATTTGTGCTAAAAACTCATTTACAGCACTTGTATTCATATGATTTACATTTGAGTTGTCGCGATTGGGAACAACTGCATCTAATTCGTCAATGAAAATGATACTTGGTGCATTTTCACGAGCTTCATCAAAAAGGTTCTTGATTTTTTCCTGTGATTCGTTTACATACTTACTCTGAATATCAGATGGTTTTAACTGATAGAAATTAAACCCTATTTCTTCTGCCATTCGTTCTGCAAAAAACGTTTTACCACAACCTGGTGGGCCATAAAGCAACATTCCGTTTGGAATGGTCAAGCCATACTCTGCATAACGTTCTTTTTCGTTTAAAGCATCAATTACATCAAGTTGGATAGTGTCTTTCAGTTCTTGCATTCCTGCTATTGCTGAAAACCCTTTTCCTTTTTTTATTTCCTTTAATTTCGGTTTAGATACTTCTTGCGGTGATGAAAGCTCTTGCACTTCCATTTCTCCGTTTATTGATTTTATGAGGTCTTTGACACTATTAAAACGACTTTCAGCATTTGGCTGTAATGCTTTGTTGATTATGTTTTGGGTTTGTTGGTCTGTAACTGACGAAAACTTTAAAGGCTTTTTTCGTTCTTCAATAACAGCATCTTCTAACTTTATGGAATCTGCTTTATATTTTGAAATTTCAACGAACCAAGGTGGTAATCCTTCTAACAAGTGATAATATAATGCACCAACCGAAAACACATCACTTTGAACTGAAAATACTTTATTGAAGGCTTCATTGGCTTGATAAAATGGATTTAATCCGTCCTTTAAAAAGTCCTTGTTGGACTGACTTAAAAAACGAGCATAACCAAAGTCAATGATTTTCGGAATTGCAATTTTTCCCGATAAATCCAACATCACATTCAAGTTTGTAATGTCGTTGTGGATAATTGGATTTTGAAGAGAATGTAAGTAGTTCAATCCGTTTAAAACGCCTGAAATGATGTTTTTAGCTTCATACGGGTTAATGGTTTGTTCTCTTTTCAATTTGTCCGCCAAGGTTTCACCACTGATGAAATCAAGAATTACGTAAGCATATTTTTGACCATCTAAAAGAAGTTCGCCACTATCAGAGTATTTAACCAAATTTGGGTGCTTGATATTCTTTAAAACCTGAATCTCTAAAACGTCACCATTTCCATCAAATTGAGTTCTGTGTAACTTTGAATAAGCAAACAGCTTCAATAATTTGGTCTTTCCTTCTTGGTCTTTTATACGATAGGTTTCGGCATAGCTTCCTTTTTTGAGAAAGAAAGTCACCTTGTAATTCTCCTTAATCGTTTGACCTTTAGCTAATATGTGCTCCTTTTGATTCATTTAATTCCTAGAAGTTGAGACGTAAAAACTCCATTCGTACTCATAATTACTTTGCATATTCTCTGTTCCATAATCAGGTAAAACGCCTGGTGCTGATGCTCTGTAAGTATATGAGCCTGATGATAAAGTCAATGTTTTTCTTTCTTGTGGCGAAAAGGTGTACAAATCATTATTCAGCTTTAAAGTAAGCGTAAGACTTGTATTGTTATGTATTTTGATAATTGGTTTTGTAGAACTTGTTTTCCCGACAGGTGTGAAAATACCATTCTCATTTTTGGGTAGCATCTTATCGAGTTGAACAAAACTCGAATGGACAAATCCTTCTTTGTTGGTTTCAATATTTAGAACCTGATAAAATCCGTTTATTTTATCTTTTGAAATAACAAAAAGTGTGGTACCTCTTGGTAAAGATGAGATAATCTCACAGCTAGTATTTGATTCAGTTCTGAAATTCACTTGTTTAGTCACATACCCTAAATAGCTCTGAGCATTTGAAAGGGTAATTATACTCAAGAATAATATCAGCGACAATATGTATTTTTTCATTTCGTATAAATTTTAACCAACCAATACAGAATCATCTCCACTTGGTTTTTCTTCTGTTGGAATCATATCATATAATGGAATTAAAATTTCTCTTAATTCCTCTTTGTCTGGACCATTTGCGATTTTTTCCATACCTGAATTAACCAATTGCCTTGCTTTGGTTGGATTACTCCAAGAGTAATCTCCAAAATTCTCATTGAAGTTTCTTATCATTCCGATAAACTGATATATCTCTGTCAATTTAAAAAAGAACATACCAATCTCTTCTAATAGTACATTTCCAAGTTTAACATCTTTAGCACGAATTACTTCATCCAATTGTGAACGAAATTGATTGACAACTTGTGTGGTTTTTTCATTGCCTAAATCATTATTTACTTTTTCTAGGCGATAAAACTCTTCTTTTAAAGTTTCTTCCAATTTTGGCCACTCGGTGGTGTCGTTCAGTTCATCAATTGTTTTTAATGACTTTCTCAAATTGGTTAAAACTTCTTGTTTGCCGTCAACATCATTTTTGTTATTCTCAAACGCTTTTTCAATTTTATCTAACTCGGCTTCAATCTTTTGTAATTGACCGTTATCAGAGTTACCATCTTGTTTTAATTCAGCAATACTTCCTTTTGCTTTTCTAATTTCATTTTCCAACCAAGATGTTTCGATTGATGAAACCGTTCTTTCAACTGTCGCTTCATAGGTGAAATCTAAATAAGGAAAGTATGCTGTAACCGTAATTTGTTCTGACCTGTCAATATTTATAGTTAAATCTACATCTTGATTTTCAGGCAGTAAGGAAGGTAAATCGGCTCCGCTTATAATAATATCCTTAACGTGGTCGTTATAAACTGCTCTGGTTCCTTCTGCTCCATAAACTCCTTCATAAATTGGAATTTTGATAAAGTCGGAATCCATTCCTGGTCGAATTTGTTTTTGGGTCTTTAATCCGTTTCTAGTTCCTACTGCTGGAATAGAATTATTTTTCTCTAAACCTTTTACGGTTACAAATCTAATCTTACCTGTTGTTCGATCTTTCAGTTCTATCCCAATACTATGAGCTAAAACCGCACTTCCGATTTTAGAACCTTGAATGACGCTGAAACTTGATGGCTCACTTTCTAAAATATTTCCTTTGTCGTCAAACAGAACAACTTCAAAAATGTTAGTTTTTCCTTCGTTTAGTTGAATCTCAACAACTTCGCCAATCGTGTTAATTTCAACCTTACCGCTTGACCAAGCTTTGTCGCCTCTGGTAACTTCTGCAAATACTTTTTCAGGAATCTCTCCTTCTGTTTTGTCAGCTAAAATCTTGATAGGAACAAATTCTTCGGTTTCCACCGTTGATGATTCATTGGCTATTTCCAATTGAATCTTTGTTTTGTCTCTGGTTTGCTCTCTTACTTCTTCTGAAACATCAACCGTTGATGCATACAAGGCTGCACCCTTTGAAACTACCGTCATTGGGTCGGCACTTGTATCGGGTTTACAAATTTGTTCTTCCAACATTTTTCTTAAAACAGGTGAAAACGTTGGGCCACCAACAAGTATTAATGAATCTAATGAAGAACCTTTAAGGTTGTTTCTTTCCAATAGGCTTAAACTAACATCAATTGCTTTTTGGAAAACGGGCGAAACCGCTCTGGCAATGTCATTTTGAGTTACGGTAATGTCTAATTCAAATTCTTCGCCTTCATCGTCTTCACCGGGAATATCTCCCAAATCAGATAAGATATTATGTGTATCATTGAATGAAAGCTTGATTTTAGTTTCTTCTGCATAAAATTTCATTGCATTACGCAGAATTTGCTTTTTTGTATCATCCGCCAAAATAGAATCAATCACAAAGTTTTCTTGGATGTATGGCAAGATAATTTCATCTACAATTGCGAAGTCTAAGTTTTTACCACCAAGATAATTATCGCCTTCGGTGTCAATCACTTTCATTATTCCTTCTTCAACTTTTAAAAGTGCTGCATCAAAAGTTCCTCCCCCGAAATCGAATACTAACCAAAAACCGTCTTTTTTATTGGAATCTAATCCGTAAGCCATTGAAGCGGCAACAGGCTCTTGCAACAATTCAATATGATTGAACCCTGCTAATTTTGCAGCTTCTCTTGTTGCTTCTTTTTGGTTGTTTTTAAAGGCTGCTGGAACAGTGATAACAATGGAATTGACATTTTCATCTTTCACGAAAGACTTCAGGGTTTTCAAAACTTCTGCTGATAATTCTTCTGAAGTCAAATCCTTTTCAAAATTAGAACTGGGATACTTTTTATCAGTTCCCATAGTCCTTTTGAATTCAATGAAAGCATTATCATCTTCTGAATCCCAACTCTTCATTGCATTCAACTTCTGTCTTTTTAGAGCATTATAAGCAGTTTGCCCAATTTGGATAGCTTTTTTCTTGTTGATATAAACACAAGAGGGCATTGTGTCTGCTTGCATATCCGTTTTTTTAATGGTTGCTTCTCCATTTTCCATTCTTGAAATAGCGGAATTCGTTGTTCCTAAATCAATTCCGTAGTCAATTTTAGTTCTTGCCATTGTTTAATGTTTTTTATTCTCCTACACTAACTTCAATTTGAGCAGCTTGGATCATTGCTCCTTTAAAGTTTACTTGTGGTTTTATGATTCGTGTAATAATTTGTTTTCCCGTTTCTAAATCTTCACTTGGGACAAAGTTTGCTGATACTTTCATACCGTCATTGTATTCTTTCCCAAGCATATCAACTAATTCGTAGCCATTAGATGCGAAATTGTCTTGAATCCGTTGCACAGAAGAATTTAACTGTTTAAGTCCTTTTGTGCTTTCATCCATTCTGCTCAAATTCTTTTGAATTCGAATAATCTCATCTGCCACTTTTAAAGCCAAAGAATGGTCGGCTTTTTCGTTGGAAGCAACTGTCTGTGATTTAGTCGTTTCTTGTTGAAGTTTAAGTTGTGTTTCCAAAACTTCTACCAATTTGTTATCCAATTTCACGCTTTCTTCTTCCAAAGAAGCTTTGGTGTTTCTGATTTGGGTTTCGACATCTGTCTTGCTTGATTTAATGCGTTTGCCCAATAGCCAATAAACCAAACCACCTAATAAAAGTGTAGCCAAAGTGGCAATAATCCAATACAAGCGGTTTTTCTCTACACTATTATCTAATTGGGCTATTTGAGTGTCTGCTTTTTGCCCTGTTTCTTGGATTTTAGTTCCAAGCTCTTTGGAATTGGTTACAATGTTTTGGCTGTTGGTTTGGATTAGTTGGCTTAAACTATCAATGGATCCATTTAGATTGGAATTTTGCTCCTGCAAAACTGAGATAGTCTTGCTCTGCTTTCCAATTATATAATTTTGGTCATTCAGCTTTTTAGTCAAAGCATTAATCTCTTGTTGTTGCTGAAATACGTTGTTTTTTATGGTTGGTATTTCCTTAACCAAAATTGAATCCTGTTGCTGTTGAGCAAAAAGATTGGTTGCTCCAAAAAAGAGCGATATGAGTACAATTTTCTTCATAGTTAATATTTTGCTACTGAAAGCTCCATTTTTAGTTTGTAAATTTTTTCTTCCTGAGTTCGGACATCTTTTTTCTTTTCTTCTTTGGCTTGCTGAATGAGCTTGTCAATTTTAGCCTGTTGTGCTTGAATTTGACTTTGCTTTTCTGAGCTTCCTCTAAACAATTTGAATTTTTGAATTTCGCTCATTTCATTTTTGGCAGACCTGATTTCTGATTCGTAATAATCAGTTTGATTTATCTCCCTTAGTTTCTTTTCTGCACTAGCTATTTCTTTCTCTAACTTTTCAGATGGTGCTAAATCAACTTTGTACTTTTTAGTGTGGATTAAATATTCATCTACATAAACTTCTATTCGATGCTCACCAATATCGTAAGTACATTCATCGGCATTTCCCCATCCTGCAAATGAGATAGTTCTTGAATTTTTATTTAGATTTTTTGTATCTAAGCGAGTGTAACCGTTTGGGGAAGATTTTTTGTTCCGATCAACTTTACCTTTTGGATTGATGTATTTAAGATAAAATGTGACGGTGCTTTCTTGCAGCACTTCTACATTGACTTTTAAACCAATGTATCGTATATACTTAGTGTAAAGTGGTTTGCTATCGGTGTTGGTTATTTCAGACGATACAATTTTGAAGGATAGTTTCGGTGGTATTCTTTTATATTTATCAATGATTCTGCTAATCACAGAATTACTTTGAGAATACTCTTTAAGCCAATTAGCTAGTTCTGTAAATTCAGATTTGAGTTCGTTTTTAGTACTTGCTTTAATTCGTTCTAAACTCTCATCGGGTAAAATTTCTTTTAGTAATTCATTCACTTTACCCCAATCAATAGAATTCTTGATATTATCTTCAACAGCGGACTGGTTAATAGTTCTGTGTCCAAGTTTTATCAATGGGTCACTCTCTTTAAGATCTTTAACTTGTTGTCTTATTTTTTGCTCATTAGTTTCATAAGCATCTTTCACGGATTGTAATAAGGCAATTGCTTGTGCAACCTCTCGGTCTCTCATTTCTTCAAGAGTGGCAAGACTGTCTTTTGCCCTATCTCTTGTTAACTTTCCAGCCGCAATTGACAACGCTGTCTCATTTAATTCCTGGGCTTGTTTTAAGGAATCATCACTCGAATCATTTTCTTGGCTTTCATTGAAATAGTCAATACCACATTGCATTATTTCATTTGCCAATTGGTCAGCTACTGCTTTGTATTTTAAGTCGCTAGTACCAAGTAATGATTTGAGAAGTGATAAATCGTCTTTTGTGTTTGTGAATAATTTTAAACCAAATTCATAAGCTCTGCTTTTGTCTGCTTTTCGTTTCTTTTTACAGCTCTCAATTTGGCTTTCGATTTTGTGTAATGGCTCTTCTGTAAACTTTTTGGAAAGATACCTTTGAGTAGTTCCGTTGCATCCGCTGAACAATTGCAATGTTTCTGAACTTGAATATTGATTTTTGAATTGCGTCAGCAATTCATCAATCAATTTTTCAGATTGTTTCTGGTTGTCAATTGTATAAGTTTCATCCGCAACAGAATGCACAAAGCTTTCAAAGTAGTCTGATTCAATCAACTTGATTTTTGCTTCAATCCCTTTTTTAATATCTAATTTGTCCCTGCTTAAGAGTTTGTATGTACCCAAATTGTTGAATGCAGAGAAGTTTTTGGAATTAACATCCTTGTCGTTTGTCACTTTCTCCCAAATTTCAAGTGCTTTTTCTTCATCACCATTTTTCAGGTATTCAATTGCGGTGTTGTCAAATGGACTGACATTTAAGAACCAAAATAAGGCATAATTTACTTTGTCTTGGTTTTGCTCAACATTTGAAAATGCTTTGTTTACAGATTCTTCCGTTCTGTCAATATTTCCGAGAAATTGAAAGTCAAAGTCTGATTTGATTTCTTTTCCAACCTTTGTGTAGGCCTTGATTTTAGTCTTTTGCTTTTGTAGTTCTCTTTCCGTTGCGTTTGAGAGAATACCTGCAATTCGATAAGGGTTATTTTGAATTAACTCCATATTTCTTCGGGCGGCTTTAAGTTCCTAAAAATACTATTCATTCTACTTCTATTTTTACGGTTTCCCATATTCTGTTCAATTTTCTGTCGAGCGTTGGCAAAAAAACAGCTCTTTTGGTTTTTTCAGCGTTGGCTTTCGTGTCGGCAAAAACCAAATGTGCTGTTTGTGCGGTTGGCTTTTCTTGTATGCCGCACAACTAGTAGCTAACCGCAATCCCTTGCGGTTAGCTGTCCTATGTACCTAGTACCTAGGCACTCTAAAGATAGGGAATTTCCGAGTATGTGCAACTAGCTTTTTCATTTCAATACCTATTAGCTACCTAAAAACCAATACAGAACGGCGGCTAGCAGGTGTCTCCTGCCGAAGGTCCGTACACCCACCCCCCTTTTAGCAAGGCCAAATCCGAATCGACCCCTAGAGTTGCGTTATCCACTTCCCCCTCCCCGATACCATGTACTTCCAAACAACCCCCTCTCTTATTGGGAAAACCGCATAAAAACGGATCCAAGTCTTCCATTACCGGGAGTCCAACGCTTGCTAAATACAAAAGTAAGGTACCAAAGCTAAAACAGATAGCCGTGTTCCTACACGTGTATAAACGTTTATACACGTGTAAAAACACGGATAAACCCCGTCCTCCCCTACAGCCTCCTAAAGCCCATGTGTCGTGATAAGGAGCGCATAAAAAAAGGCCGCCCTCTTCGGACAGCCTCTCTTTTGCATGGATAGCCGTGGGACGATCAAACGGACATTTCCGCGTCAGTCTCATAGGAAAAGAAGGATTGATCCCTCCTGGGCAGCGAAGAAACACCTCCATTGAGAAATTTATCCACCTCCACCGCGCACTCCCTGCCCTCAGCGATTGCCCACACGACGAGCGACTGACCACGTCGCATATCTCCTGCCAAGAACACGCCCGGTACGTTACTCCTGTATTTATGGGACTTGGGAAGGGAATTCTCTTGAAGCTCCACCTCAAAAGCTTCCAACAGCCCCGTCTTGGGCCCTAGGTACCCAATGGCCAAAAAGGCCAAATCACAGAGCAATACCTCTTCGGTACCGGGAATTTCCACAAATTTCATCCTTCCGTTCTCTTCCTTCCACTCAATCTCTACGATCTTAAGACCCGTCACCTCTCCTTTGTCGTTTTTCGTAAACTCCTTGGTAAGTACCGACCAAAACCGCTCAGCTCCCTCTTCGTGCGAACTGGAAGTCCGGATCGTCATGGGCCATTCCGGCCAAGGGTTCAACTCGGTACGAGCGGCAGGCGGCTTGGGCAATAGCTCCAACTGCGTAATGGACGCCGCGCCGTGTCTGTTTGAAGTACCGATGCAATCGGACCCGGTATCGCCTCCGCCAATGACAATGACATGCTTGCCCTTGGCATTGATCGGATTTTCGGCTATCTCACCGGAAACGACCTGATTCTGACGCCCGAGAAATTCCATAGCGAAGTAGACGCCCTTGGCTTCCCTGCCTGGGATAGGGAGGTCCCTTGGCTTCTGTGCACCCGTGGCCAAAACTACCGCATCATAATTTGCGAGAATATTGTCTGCTTTGACGTTAAAGCCTACCTCAGTATCCTTGCTGAAGATCACACCTTCCTCATTCATGATGTCTACCCTGCGGTCGATCACCCACTTTTCCAACTTGAAATCCGGGATACCATAACGCAGCAAGCCACCCACTTCCTTGTCCTTTTCGAAGACGGTCACCTCATGACCTGCCTGATTTAGTTGATCCGCAGCAGCCAAACCTGCTGGACCGGAGCCTATCACCGCCACTTTTTTGCCGGATCGCTCTTCCGGAATCCGTGGCTTGGCAATGCCTAGCTCATACGCCTTTTCGGCAATATTCTTTTCAATCAGCTCAATGGCTACAGGATCTTTGTTGATACCGAGCACACAGCTAGCCTCGCAAGGAGCCGGACAGATCCTACCGGTAAACTCCGGGAAGTTATTCGTACCCTTAAGGATCTGATAGGCCTGCTCCCACTCATTGTGGTACACCGCATCGTTAAATTCCGGAATCACATTTCCCAAAGGACACCCATTGTGGCAAAATGGTATACCGCAGTCCATGCACCTGGCAGCCTGCTGGTTTAGCGTCTTGGGGTCGAGTGGCTGGTATATTTCTTTGTAATCGTTTATGCGATCCTTTGGTGGTCGGGACTTAGGCAATTCCCTCTTGTATTTCAAGAAACCTTCTTTATCCGCCATATTACACTAATGTTTTAGATTGTTCTAACGCTCTTTTTCTCAGTACTTCTTTGTAATCTCTAGGGATGACTTTGATAAACCTATCTTTGGCTTCATCCCAATTCTCCAACAATTGATCGGCAACCACACTTGCCGTAAACTGTAGATGATCTTTGAGTGCTCTTTTGATGGTCGCAAAATCATCCTCGTTAAGCGGGTCAAGATCCACCATCTCTTGGTTGATGTTACCCATATTCTCTTTAAAGATATAGGCCAACCCTCCGCTCATCCCTGCGGCAAAGTTTCTTCCGATTTCGCCCAAGATCAGCGCCATGCCGCCAGTCATGTACTCGCAGCCATGATCCCCGATTCCTTCCACCACGGCTTCCACACCGGAGTTACGTACGCAAAAACGCTCACCGGCCTTGCCACGAATATAGGCTTGTCCCGAAGTCGCTCCATAAAACGCCACGTTACCGATGATGATATTTTCCTCCGCGACAAACTGTGCATTTCGGCTGGGGTATATGATAAGCTTGCCGCCGGAAAGTCCTTTGCCAAAATAGTCATTTGCCTCCCCTTCCAACTCAAAGGATATCCCCTTGGCCAAGAAGCCACCGAAGGTCTGCCCAGCAGATCCCATAAACTTGTATTTGATCGTGTCCTCCGGTAAGCCTACGCTGCCAAAGATCTTTGAGACCTCGTTGGATAGCATGGCACCTACGGTACGATCCACGTTTTTGATTTCAAACTTACCGGTCACAGGATTGGCTTGCTCCAAAGCGGGCAGGGCCTCCTTGATCAATTTTCTATCCAATACCCTCTTCAGCTTAAAATCCTGATCGATTTGCTTGTAGATACCCACATGGTCTGGCACTTCCACCTTGTGGAAGATGGGGCTAAGATCCAGCTTGTCCCACTTCCAGTGGTTAAGGTAACCGGTTGCCTTAAGCACATCGCTCTGTCCTACCATCTCGTCGATGGTCCGGAATCCCAAGGACGACATGATCTCCCTGAGGTCCTCGGCAAGGAATCGGAAGAAGTTCACCACATCCTCTGGACGGCCGGTAAACAGCTTTCTCAGCTCTGGGTTTTGGGTAGCGATACCCACGGGGCACGTATTCAAGTGACACTTTCGCATCATGATACAGCCCTCTACCACCAAGGCGCCCGTAGAGATTCCCCACTCTTCCGCGCCTAGCAGCGTGGCAATGGCAATATCCCGGCCGGTACGTAGCTGACCATCGGTCTGCAGTACCACCCGGCTTCTCAGGTTATTTTTTACCAACGTTTGGTGGGCTTCCGATAGGCCTAGCTCCCATGGGAGGCCAGCATGGCGTATGGAACTCAATGGAGAGGCCCCAGTACCACCATCCGCACCGGAGATCAGGATCACATCAGACTGTGCCTTGGCAACACCCGCTGCCACGGTACCCACACCTGCCTGCGATACCAACTTCACGTTGATGCGTGCCTTTCGGTTGGCATTTTTTAAATCGTAAATCAATTGGGCCAAATCCTCGATGGAATAGATATCGTGATGGGGAGGGGGCGATATCAACCCCACACCTGGCGTGGAGTGTCGTACCCTGCCTATCCAATCATCGACCTTGTGCCCTGGAAGCTGACCACCTTCACCTGGCTTAGCGCCTTGGGCCATTTTTATCTGTAGTTCAGCGGCGTTAGTCAGGTAGTTACTGGTCACTCCAAACCTACCGGACGCGACCTGCTTGATAGCAGACCGTTCCCAGTCACCGTTTTCCTTTACTTCAAAGCGGATTTCGTCTTCTCCACCCTCTCCGCTGTTGCTTTTGGCCCCTATGCGATTCATCGCGATGGCGAGCGTACTGTGCGCCTCGTGCGAAATAGACCCGAAGGACATGGCACCCGTCGCAAAGCGTTTCATGATCTTCTCTGCAGGTTCCACCTCATCCAAGGGGACAGAGATACGTTTTTTGAACTCAAACAACCCACGCAGCGTCAGCGCATCCCGGGTTTGGTTGTTGATTTTCTCCGCAAATTTCTTGTAGAGTTGGTAATCGTTATTACGCGTCGATTTTTGCAGGAGGTGAATGGTCTCCGGGTTGAAGAGGTGCTTCTCTCCCCGGCGTTTCCACTGGTATACCCCACCAGTCTCCAACAGCGGACTGTCCGTCTTATAGGCTGCTCGGTGCCTGAGGAGTACTTCCTCCGCCAACTCGTCAAAGGAGATACCACTGATACGGCTTACCGTGCCTTTAAAGCAGCGCTGAATCACCTCAGGACCCAATCCGATTGCCTCAAATATCTGGGCACTCTGATAAGACTGTAGGGTACTGATACCCATCTTGGAAAGCACCTTAAGCAAGCCTTTGCCTATAGCCGTTTTATAATTTTCAAACAATTTCTTTTGAGGCAACTTCTTGGACAGCAGTTCCTCCTCGTTCATGGCCACCAAGGATTCCAACGCCAGGTATGGATTGATGGCGCTGGCACCATAACCGATTACAGTGGCAAAATGGTGCGTCTCCCGGATATCTCCTGCTTCCGCCACGATACCTGCCTTTGTTCTGATCTTTTGGTTTACCAAGTGATGGTGAACGGCTCCTACGGCCAGCAGGGAAGGAATTGGCGCTGTATCCGTGCAGCATTCCCGGTCAGAAATGATCAGGATGTTTTTACCATTTTTGATTGCCTCTTCGGCTTCGTTGCAAATTTTATCCAGTGCCTCCAAAAGCCTACCAGGCTGCCCGTCAGCCACGAAATGCGCTTGAAGTGTATGGGCATGATAACCCTTCTCTTCCAAGTTTCGAAGCTTCTCCAAATCTTCGTTCAGCAACACGGGCTGAGAGATGTGTATTTGCTTGGTATGCTTGGGGCTTTCATCCAGTATATTGTGGCTTTCTCCAATGCGGGTAAACAAGGACATCACCAAGCGCTCACGAATGGGATCAATCGGCGGGTTACTAACCTGCGCAAAAAGCTGCTTAAAGTAATTGGAGATATGCTGACTTTGCTTGGACAGCACTGCCAACGGCGTATCTGCACCCATGGAGCCTACGGCCTCATAGCCTGTATCTCCCATGGGAGCCAAAACGACCTTGAGGTCTTCAGAAGTATAGCCAAAGATGGTCTGCCGCTTTTTGATATGCTCGGTGGTATAGGGGAAGTGCAGCTCCTTTGGGGCCGGAATCAGGCGCAGCTTTAAGCGCTGCTTTCGGATCCATCCTTCATAGGGCTTGTTTTCACATACTTCCTTCTTCACCTCTTCGTCAAAGGAAACCTTTCCTTTCTCCGTATCTGCCAACAGCATTCTTCCCGGACTCACCCTGCCCTTTTCTGTAATAGTAGATTCCCGTATAGGCAGTGCACCAGCTTCGGAGGATAGGATGAGCCGATCGTCGGAGGTAATGAAATACCTCAATGGACGCAGCCCGTTACGATCTAAAGTAGCACCCAAGGATTTCCCGTCAGTAAACAACAGGGCTGCGGGACCATCCCAAGGCTCCATGAGTGAGGCATGGAACTTGTAGAATGCCTTGCGGCTTCGATCCATCGTCTTGTTATCCTGCCAAGCTTCCGGCACCAACATCATCATTACGTGTGGGAGACTTCTGCCACTCAAAGCTAGCAACTCCACCATAGCGTCAAGGTTGGCAGAGTCGGAGTTTTTGGCGTTGGTAATAGGCATTAGCATCTGCAACTCGTCATCGGTAAAATGTACCGACTTCATCAGCGTCTCCTTGGACCGCATCTTGTTGAGGTTGCCTCGGATGGTATTGATCTCTCCATTGTGGGAGAGGTACCGGAACGGCTGTGCCAACCGCCAATTGGGAAAGGTATTGGTAGAAAAACGGGAGTGAACTACGGCAAGTGCTGAGGTAAGCTTGTTGTTCTGCAAGTCCTTGTAAAAGGGTAGCACTTGATCGGTACGCAATTGCCCTTTATATATGAGGGTCCTGCTGCTGAAACTCGCAATATAAAAAGCGTCGTTTACTCCGGGAATGCCCAGGTTAATCTCTCTGGTGGCGTAATTGCGCAACACATAGAGCTTCCGCTCCAAGTCAAGATCCACCAAACCATCCTTGTGGCGGACAAAGACCTGCTCGATGATCGGCATCACCTCCAAGGCTCCCGATCCCGGCACGGTTTCATCCGTAGGCACTTCCCTATATCCAATCAGTTCAAAGTTGAGGTCTTGTATTAGTTTATTGAAATGCTCTTTTGATTTTTTATACAACTGCCTGTTTCGGGGAAAAAAAACCATCCCAACGCCGTAACTACCTTCCTCAGGCAGGGCAAATCCCAGCCGAAAGGTCACTTCCTTCAAAAAGGAATGAGGCAATTGAATAAGTATACCGGCACCGTCGCCGGTTTTAGGATCGCTTCCTCTTCCTCCCCTATGCTCCATATTACTCAGCATAAGTAGCGCATCGCTTATCGTTTCATGGCTTTTTACGCCTTTCACGTTAACAACGCCACCTATACCACAAGAGTCGTGTTCAAAATGCGAACGATATAATCCTTGAATCATTATATTTTTAATTTTATAAACAGGTCCTCAATCAACTTGTATAATTTACAATAAATTTTTCTTTTTTTAAAATCTAGGCATTAAAGGTAACACAAAAATGAAAGAATAACCGATATCTGGCGAAAAAATTATCATAATCGGAATTACTGTTTCGGTCAAATACGAAACCTATTTTTGGGTTTTTAGCGAAAAAAATAAAAAATACAATTGTTTTTTTAACCCAATTTCAGCAAAAATGTTTGAATCACCATGGGAATATCCACCGTATTACCGAACTTTAAATATAAGAAAAAATTTCTGAAAAAATATTTTTTGCGGTCACCCATCAACGGAACCCCCCCATGATTTCCATTTTTGCAACCGACTGATTTAGGAGGTATTGACGTTCGTTTCTCCTTCGGGATCGATCGTCACCTTTACCTTCTTGATTTTGCGGGTATCCACTGCCAGAACCAAAAACTCAAAATTCGCATACCTGATTTTTGTTCCGTTCTTTGGAAAGTTGGAGTTTAACTCAAGCAGCAATCCGCCCAAGGACTCGCTATCACCCTTCACGTCATCAAAAAGCTGCATGTCCAAATCCAGTTTCTTACAAAAATCATTGAGCGACACCTTTCCCTCAAACACATAGGTGTAATCATCCAGCTTTTTGTAGTTGATGTCTTCGATATCATCAAACTCATCATTGATTTCCCCGATGATCTCCTCTATCAAATCCTCCAGGGTAACCAATCCGGACGTGCCTCCGTACTCATCCACCACGATCGCCATATGGACGCGCTTATCCTTAAAATCCTTCAGCAGCGAGTCCACCTTTTTGTATTCCGGCACAAACAGCCCCTTTCGAATCAACTTCTGCCATTCAAAATGTTCATCTTCTTCGATATGCCCCAGGACATCTTTGATATAAAGGATTCCCTTGATGTGGTCGATGGTTTCCTCGTAAACTGGGATGCGGGAATAGCCACTCTTGTTGATTCTATCCATCAGCTCGTGAAAATCCATCTCCAGATCTACTGCCGTAATATCCATTCTAGACCGCATCACCTGCCGAACAGAAAGTGTCCCAAAGTTGAAAATACCTTTCAGAATATCCTTTTCGCCCACGCTGGAATCATCAGCGGTAATTTCCAGCGCTTGGTGGAGTTCGTTTACTGACAGTGCATATCCTTTCACTTCTATCCGCTTTTCGATCACATTGCTAATGGACATAAGCAATTTGGAAAAGGGATACAAAAGGGTAGAAAAAAACCGGATATAAGGGACCATGGACTTGGAAAAAGACATCCTGGCATTGTTTGCATAGACCTTTGGCACGATCTCACCAACAAAAACGATCAAAAACGTAACACCTACGGTTTGAAAAATAATGATGAGAAGGCCTTTTGCATCTGCCCCAAAAAGGGACCAGGAAACAAAGGTAGTAAGGGTAACGATGCTGATATTAATCAGGTTATTAAGAATCAGAATGGTACTTAGTAGCAACTGCGGTTCCTGAACCATCTTGAGTACTTGCCGGGAAGCAGGGGTATTCTCCTCTTCAAGGTCACTCAAATTTTTATGATCTAATGAAAAAAATGCGACTTCTGAGCCGGAAACCAGCGCTGAACCAATCAGCAGCAATACAAATAACACCAAATTACCAAGCAAATAGCCGGTAGACACTGCCTGAAATTCCACTAGGGATAACAAACTCGGGTAGGGGTCGTCCATCAACGATTTTTTTTCTACAAAATTAGACAATAATAATTGAAAATCGAGGCAGGGAAAAAGCGGAGAAAGCCTTCCAAACCGGTTTTTCCTGCCTCGTCATAAATGAATTCCCAATAAATCCTCAAACACCTACAAATCAAAATGGCAAATCGTCCATTTCTTCATCCATACCGGTGTCAGGTGCGGCGGGAACCGGCTTTCTCTCCATTGCCATAGCAGGAGTGCCTCCTGCTTCACTATCGCCACCGGCGGCCCTTGACCCGAGCATGGTAAAGCTGAGCACACGAATCTTAACCCTCTTTCGGTTATTTCCCTGCTCATCCTGCCAGGTATCTGTCTTAATTTTTCCCTCTACATAAATCTGACTTCCTTTACGCAGGTACTGCTCGGCTATTTTAGCCTGCCCGTCCCACAGCTCCAAGTCGTGCCATTCGGTGTTTTCCACGCGATTTCCGCTACGATCCTTGTAGACCTCTGTGGTGGCCAATGTGAGATTTGCCACCACGCTACCGCTTTCCAAATGCCTCACCTCGGGATCCTTGCCCAGGTTGCCTACTAAAATTACTTTGTTTACTCCAGCCATTTTTTCGTTGGTTTAACGGTTGATGAAAAGTTTACCGTTTAAATTTATTAAATTATTTCTGTTCCGTCAAATACCTTACGATGAGTTTTGGTTTCCCCATTTCTTCCAATTTACCGGAAGCCACTACTTGGTAGGCACGCCGCTCCGCCCAGCGGATCAGATCGGCTTCCCGATCCTCCGAAACCTTCACCTGCACAAAATCCGCCATCAACTTCTGATGGCTCAACACATGCTTGAAAGAAGGTAAATCCTCAAGGCTTACTGTTGGATTAAGAGCGCTAAGTTCCATCAGCATCAAGCTTCGGTCTGGGTCTGGACGCTGGTCCGATTCCGACTCCTCAAGGGGGAAATCAACGAGCCCTTTCCAAATATCGTTCCCGGTCCGGTGGTTTACCACGGTTTTATCTCCACAGGTGATATGGAAATAGTGCAGAAACCTGCTTTTCACTTTGGTGCGCCCCAGCTTCACCGGCAATTCCTTCATTTCTCCGTAGCGGAACGCATGGCAGGCGCTGGCCAAGGGGCAGGCCGGACAGTCAGGTTGATGTGGGGTACACTGCAGCGCACCAAACTCCATGATCGCCTGGTTGTACTGATCCGGAACCTCCCGGGGAATGAGCTCATTAGCGAGGCGTTCAAATTCGCGCTTGCCCGCGCCGCTGCGGATATCGGTGGCAATGCCAAAATACCTCGCCAAAACCCGGTAGACATTCCCGTCGACAACCGCTACCGGTTCCTGAAAGGCGAAAGAAGCGATGGCCGCAGCCGTATAGGGACCCACCCCCTTTAGCTTAAGAAGCTCTTGGTAAGTTTGGGGAAATTCACCACGCCGCTCCCGGACGATCTCCTTGGCGCATGCATGCAAGTTGCGGGCCCTGCTATAGTAACCAAGCCCCTGCCAACAGCGGAGCACCTCCTCTTCCGGGGCGGCAGCCAAGTCCTGGACTGTGGGAAATCGCTCCACGAAAACTTCAAAATAAGGCAAACCCTGTGCTACACGGGTCTGCTGCAGAATGATTTCAGACAACCAAATGAAATACGGTTCTTTGGTTTTTCTCCAAGGCAGGTCCCGCCGGTGAGCCGGATACCACTTCAACAGTTGATTTGTAAAGAGACTGATATTCAAAATTTTCGGTTTTTGGTGAATGCCGCAATAAAGGACAAAACAAACTAATTTTAGGCAATATATTTTTTAATTGATTTGGAAGGTGTAAATTTGCACTCCCAAAATTAGTTGGTTAATAGGCAATTATGCCTGGTTTAAAGCAAACATAAATTTTAAAGACAGTGACTAAAGCAGAGGTAATCACAAAGATTTCGGAGAAAACCGGTATTCAGAAGGACGACGTAACTCAAACCGTTGAGGCATTCTTCAAAGTAGTAAAGGACTCCATGGCAGAGGGAGAGAACATTTATGTCAGAGGATTTGGCAGCTTTATCAATAAGAAGAGAGCCAAGAAAATCGCAAGGAATATCTCCAAAAACACTGCTATTGTTATTGATGAACATTATGTTCCTGCCTTTAAACCTTCCAAGACGTTTATTGACAAGATCAAAAACAGCAAGAAGGTAAAAGAACTGGCTCCACAGGACTAAGTGGGGTATAACTTCCAATTGATCCCATGAAAAAATCCCAGATCATTTTCCTTCTGTTTGGCATCGTGCTAATCGTCGTGTTGTACTCCCTTCCCATGGTAGTGGTGGACAACCAAAACGAGGGCGTGGTAGACGAGGAAGCTGATCTGGTAGATTCATTTAGTTTCGACAACCAACACAGTTCCTCCTTGACGCCCGAAGCCCAATCGCTCATTGAAAAGCTGAAAGGGGAAATGGAAATAGCGGAAGATACCGAAAAATTTGCTATATTCGCCGATTCGACGGCGGCGATCTATGCTGAACGTGGTAAGTTGGATAGTGCGGCCTACTTTTACGGTTTAGCAGCGGACAACGCCCCTACCGTAGAAAAGATTGAAAAAGCGGGAAATGCCTATTACGAGGCGTTCACCTTTGCGATGGATGAAGCGAAGACGACTGCAATGGCCGGCAAAACGCGGATGTACCTCAACAAGGTATTGGAAACCAATCCGGAAAGGCTGGATCTAAAAACAAAGGTAGCGATGACCTACGTGTCCACCTCCAATCCCATGCAGGGAATCACCATGCTACGGGACATTCTGGAGCAGGATCCGACAAACGAGTCAGCACTATACAACATGGGCATCTTGTCCATGCAGTCGGGACAGTACAAGCGTGCGGCGGAGCGGTTTGAAGAGTTGGTAAAGCACCATCCAGGCAATGTGCAGGGTCAGTTTTACTTAGGGGTAAGTTATTTTGAATCCGACCAAAAAAACAAAGCCCGCAAGCAGCTGGAGTCGATGAAAGAACTGACGGATGACGAGCAAATTTTGGCGGCCGTCAGTAACTACCTGGAACGAATGTAATTTTAAGTATTATTAACCCATAAATAGTTAGATTATGCCTTGTGGTAAGAAAAGAAAAAGACATAAGATCGCTACCCATAAGCGAAAGAAGAGACTGAGGAAAAACAGACACAAGAAGAAGTGATAGGCTTCTTCTTTTTTGAATTTTACAAAAACAAGTTCTTTAACATTTTAAACAAAGGAGACACGATTTGAGCACGGAATTAGTAATTGATTCTTCTCAAAACGGTAGTCGAATAGCCCTTTTAAGAAACAAAAGCTTGGTAGAACTCCACGTTGAAGCGGAGGACAGCAAGTTTAAGGTTGGGGACATTTATTTAGGATCGGTCAAGAAGATCGTCAATGGGCTGAATGCCGCCTTTATTGACGTAGGCTATGAGAAGGATGCCTTCCTGCACTATCAGGATTTAGGCCCAAACATCAACAGCCTCAGCAAGCTTATCAAACAGATCAAAAATAACGGTTACTCCGGTCAGAACCTAAAGGGCTTTGAGAAAGCACCTGAGATCGATAAACTGGGGAAGATATCCCAGGTATTGGCCAAAAACAACCAAGTCTTGGTCCAGGTGGTGAAAGAGCCTATTTCTACAAAAGGCCCCCGACTATCCTGTGAGCTCTCCTTAGCCGGAAGATTTCTGGTATTGGTTCCCTTTACAGATTCTGTCAGTGTTTCGAAAAAAATCCGAAGCGCGGACGAACGTAAACGGCTTTCCCGTCTCATTACCTCCATCAAGCCCGCCAACTTCGGAGTAATCATCCGAACGGTGGCTGAAGGGCAATCTGTAACCGAACTCGACAAAGATCTGAGAAATTTGGTACAGACGTGGGAAGAAGGGATGAAAAAGCTCACCAAGGCCAAGACCAGAGACAAGGTAATAGGAGAAATGGGCATGGCATCCTCCATCATCAGGGACCTGCTCAACGAATCATTTGATGCAATCACAGTAGAAGAGGAAGAGGTATACGAGCAAATCAAGGCCTATATCCGATCCATTGCCCCAGAGAAAGAAAAAATTGTTCGGCTTTACAACGGAAAAGCCAAGCTCTTTGAAAGTTTTGGTATTGAAAAACAGATTAAAAGCCTCTTTGGACAGGCTGTCAGTCTTCCGCAAGGCGGGTATCTCATCATCGAGCATACCGAAGCCCTGCACGTGGTAGATGTAAACAGCGGTAACAAGTCCAATCAGGAAAGTGATCAGGAAAACACCGCATTGAAAACCAATTTGGTGGCTGCGAAGGAAATCGCCAGGCAACTCCGCCTCAGAGATATGGGCGGAATCATCGTCATCGATTTTATTGATATGAAGAAAGCCGAAAACAAGCGCGCAATCTTCGACGCCATGAAAGAGGAAATGAAAAGTGACCGGTCTAAAAATACCGTATTGCCATTAACAAAGTTTGGTCTTATGCAGATCACACGGCAGCGCGTAAGACCGGAAATGAATATCATCACCAAAGAAACCTGTCCATCTTGTAACGGGACAGGCAAAATACAAGCTTCCATTTTAGTTGCGGATAAACTGGAAAAAGACCTGGATCACATCGCAGTTAACCAAAACACGTCAAAAATAAAAATCGGCCTGCATCCATACTTGCATGCCTACTTTACCCAAGGAATCATCTCCAAGCGGGTAAAATGGTTTTTTAAATATTTCAAATGGGTTCAATTGATCAAAGACTCTTCCCTACCGGTGACGGAGTACCATTTCCTGAGCGATTCGGGAGATACCATTGAAGTCTTAGTAACGAACGAAAATAGCGAGTCTGAATAGACTCGCTATTTTTTTTGAGCACCCGGCAGCCTAAGGCACCTCAAAGCGAAACGTGACCCGCACCGCGTCGGAGATGGTTTGCTCATCCGCTTGAAGCGTAGGCCCTACCCGGTCATCGGAAGCCTTCATCATCATAGCCTCGGCCCTGTACATGACGGGCGGAAAAGTAGTGCTTGAGGTATAGTCCACCTGATGCACCTGATATTCGGAGATACCCATCGCCTCTGCGATCACCTGTGCCTGCCGCTTGGCATCTTCTAGCGCCCATGTCAACAGCTGCGTTTCGTAACCTTTTCGCTTGCCTTCCGAAATGCGAAATTGGAGCTGAAAGCTCAGATCCACGGCCTGCTGCACAGCTTCCATCGCCTTGACCAAGCCCTCTGAGGTGTCTCCAACTACCACACGTATCAACTGAGAGGCCACGTACCCGCTATCCTTGGCCGTGCCTTTCGTGTAGATACGGTTTACGTTTACGTAGTAGTTTTCTGCCGAAAAATCATAGTCTTTCACACCCGATTTTTTCAGTGCTTCACTTACTTCCTTCGCCTTTTTGTTTAACGCATTGGTCACCTCGGAAGTCGTCATGGCCGTCTCAGAGAGTGTCAACAGCAGCACCGCCTCATCGGGCAATACCTTCATTTCACTCTTTCCCTCTACCAAAATCTGCTGGGAGTAACCCAAGCAGGTGCCCGCAGTAAGCAGGATCGTCAATAGGAATGTCTTCATTTTTTCTCTTAGTTAACAACAGCGATAAGATACGCAAAACCCAGGCCAAAGAGCGGGTTAAAGTTCGTTAAAAAAAACCTCCTCTAAAACCAGTCCTTGTGCCGCTGCCTTTGGACTTACCGGACTGAGCGTAGGATCAGATAAAGCTGCTTTCACCGCCTCCACACTCAACTCCCCACGCCCCACCATAAACAGGGCCGCTGCCATTCTCCTCACCTGATGCATCAAGAAGCCGCTACCGTCTACTCGAAAGACATAGGTATTCTCAGAAGGCCAAAAAACGGAAGTCTTCCCTAAAGGCACCAACTCCGAAACAAATATTTCCCTCACAAAATCGTCCAACTGCTTGCCATGGGTACAGAAACGTCGAAAATCATGGCGTCCCACAAACAGGGATGAAGCCAAGCGCATGCGATCAAAATCCAAGCTTCTACCTGCATAAGCAAGCGCCCCACTTTGCAAGGGATGAGGCTTCTCTCCCAAGGAAAAGTAATAGCCGTAACGCTTTTTGGTAACATGCTGTATGATGTTAAAGCTCCGGTCCACCGCCTTGGCATACAGCAAGCGGATATCCGCAGGAAGGTGTTCGTTGCATTGCTCCAGGAGTCCGCTCCATGACGCTTCCTCCCTGAGGTAAATAACAAAGGCCCCATTCAGACAGGAAACACCGCTATCTGTGCGACTTGAACCCAAGATCGTAAAATCCTCATGCCCCATCACATACCGAAATACACGCTCCAATGTGCCCTGAATGGTTTTCACGCCTTTCTGCGCCTGCCATCCATGGTACCGTAACCCTAGGTATTGAATACCAATCAAGTAGGAAAAGGGACGTGTCAACATGTGACAAAATTAAAAAAGTTTACCGACTAATCGAACAACCGAAGGCAAGTACCGGACAATGCAATGGGACCTTGGGAATCTAGGGTCTGATGATGGTACCGTCAAACTTCCTTACCGTCCAATTGGATCGGGTATGCATGGGATACTTCGCGGCTAATTTTTCGTCAATATCTACCCCCAGGCCAGGCACCTCGTTCACATACATGTAGCCATCTTTCATGGTAGGTGACCCGGGAAAAATCTCCCGTTGCAGATCGTTGATACGGGCAGCTTCCTGAATGCCAAAATTCCATACCGCAAAATCAATGTGCGCATTTGCCGCGTGTCCCACCGAAGACACATCACCTGGTCCATGCCAGGCCGTCCGGACACCATAGAACTCACCCAGCCGGGCCACTTTCATCGCCGGAGAAATACCCCCAATTTGAGAAATGTGAATTCTGATGTAATCAAACAGCCGATTGACCATCGGTTCCTTGAACTCATTGATGTTATTAAAGAGTTCTCCCATGGCAAGGGGAACCGTAGTCGAGTTGCGCAGTTCCTTAAACCACTCCATCTGCTCGGGAGAAAAGGGATCTTCGATGAAAAAAGGATGGTAGGACTCCACACTTTTCACCACCCGAATGGCATCTATGGGATCCAGCCGTTCGTGGATGTCGTGGAGTAGTTCCACTTCCTCTCCGCATTGTTTTCTTACCGCTTCAAACATTTTGGGCACAGACCGTATGTATTTTCCCTGATCCATGTACTGATCCGACTCCCTGGCAAAGCCTGCATTTTTAAAATCAGGGGTCTTTGTGAGGCCCGTACCCCCATAGCCTCCCTGTTGGATACGAACGTATCGGTACCCCTCTTCCATGTACTTGGTGACGTTGTCGGCAATTTCTTCTGGAGAATTACCGCTCGCATGCGTATAGCATGGAATCGCAAACCGACATTTGCCACCCAATAGCTGATATACCGGCATATTGGCACGTTTACCTTTGATATCCCAAAGGGCTTGGTCCAGCCCACTGATGGCATTATTCAACACGGGGCCGTTCCGCCAATAGGAACTGACAAAGGCCGCCTGCCACATATCCTCGATATTGTCTACGTCTTTGCCCACGCAGAAGTCCTGTAGGTACTTTTCAATGGCGGTTATTACCGCAAACGCTCGCTGCGTAAAGGTAGCACAACCCAGTCCGTAAAGACCCGGCTCGGAGGTCTCTACCTTTACTACTATGAGGTTGGAACCGCTGGGTGCTGTTCCTATCGCCTTCACATTGGTGATCTTCAGGGGCGGTAATCCTCGCAGGTAAGATGGCGTTTCTTTTTCTTCTTTGGCTTGGGCAATCTGGCCAGGATAAAGGCCCAACATGCCTGCCATGGATCCTAGACCTAGGCCTTTGAGCAACTTTCTTCGGGTAGGTTGTTTCGGTGTATTCATGTTGTATGGATTATTAGGTTTATGTTTATTAGAGAAAAACGGGATAACCTCGGTAAGGCCATGCCACTGCAAAAGGACCGGGCACTACCAGTCCACCACAGACCCATCAAAGGGATGATAGGTTTCAGGATTCTTCCAGTCATGGCCGATTTTATCCTGGAGGGCATCCTCATCTAGTTCTACGCCCAAACCTGGTCCCCTTGGGATCAATACGCTACCATCAGATTGCAACTTAAAAGGGTTTTTCAGGTACCCTTCTCCTAGGGACACCTGCTCTTGAACCAGGAAATTTGGTATGCTGGCAGCTAGATGCAAGCCGCATGCAAGCGAAATGGGCCCCATGGGGTTATGCGGGGCGATGGCTGCGTAATAGGCTTCCGCCATACCCGCTATCAAACGACATTCCGTGAGGCCTCCTGCATGGCAAATGTCGGGCTGAAGTATACTTGCGGCACCCTTTTCCAAAATCTCCCGAAATCCCCATTTGGTAAAAATCCGCTCTCCCGTGGCAATGGGCAGGTGGGTACCTCGGGCAATGTCGACCATCACATCGACATTCTGGGCCTGACAGGGTTCTTCGACGAACATGGGCTGATATGGCTCCAGTTCTTTGATCAGCAGCTTGGCAGTCTGTGGGGAGATCGCCCCGTGAAAGTCAATGCCAATATCCATTTCGGGTCCCCCGGCCTCACGCAACGATGCAAAGTTATCCGCGGCGTATTGGATAAACGCCGGATTCTCCACAATTCCGGCAGGCTGTCGCTTGGCAACCCCAGTTTTAATCACGGTATAGCCTTCCGCTTTGCGCTTTTTCATGTCTTCCGCATTGCTGGCACGTCCATAGATACGGACCCGGTCTCGGGTAGGCCCGCCAAAAAGCTCATAAACAGGCACTCCCAGAAGCTTTCCTTTAATGTCCCATAAGGCTTGATCTATCCCGCTCAGCGCAGAGGTAAGAATAGGGCCGCCCCGATAAAACGCGTGTCGATAAATGGCCTGCCAGTGGTGGACCACTTGCCGTGGATCTTTACCGAGCAGATAGGGTTCGATTTCCTGAATGGCCGTTTGAATCGTGAGGGCTCTACCTTCCAGCAACGGTTCGCCCAATCCCACCACGCCCGCATCCGTGTGAATCTTGAGGAAAATCCAGCGGGGTTTTACTAGGAAGGTTTCCAGGCGGGTGATCTTCACCTCCCCATACTTGGTAGAGGAGGGTGCCGGCTGTTCGGCATATGAAGTTAATGGCAAGAGTAAACCTGTGCCAGCCAGTCCCAACACCGATTGGATGGCTGCCCGGCGGGAGGACTGCGGGGAAGATTTGACTTTTGGGCTGTTTGGGTTTTTGTTTTTCATAGGATGTGGGTTTGCTTGAATTACCAATTATGTATGGACCCATCCGGTGCCAACAGGAAGGGGTGGGGAAACTTGGTGTTCTCGGTTATTTCAAATTGGAAATCTGCCTTGGAGGGGTCAAACTGCACCCCCAAACCTGGCAGCGGATTTAGGTATAACTTCCCTTCTCTAAAAATCAGGTAATCCGGATTAAAATAAGCCGGATATTCCGGTTCGCCACCGGCAAGTTCCATCATACACCGGGTGGGGCTGGATGAACCGAGGACGTGTACCAAAGCCGCAGAAGACAAGGGACCCGTAAAATGGGGAATAATACCTACATAGTGCGTTTCGGCTATGGCCAAGATCTTTTTCAGTTCCCCAATGCCTCCTGTATTGGGGAGCGTCACCCGGCTATAGTCTATCAGGTGATTTTCAATCAGCACATTCGTATCCCATCTATCTCCAAATTGCTCGCCGACCGCAATGGGTACCTTGGTCATGTGACGTATCCTGCGATAAACCTCGGGGTTTTCGGACCGAATGATATCCTCTACAAAGTATGGTTCCAGCTTTTCCAGCGCATCGCAAATCTTAATCGCCTCCGGCGTATCAAAACGTGTATGGAGGTCGATGGCCCAATTGCCGTTGCCGCCTACCGCCTTATCCAATGCCTCGCACATGGCAATGGTCTTTTTGCTGTGGACGTAAAAGTCAAAAGGCTCTTCCCCATTTCCACCTGTAGGCCCTATGCGGTAGCTGCGAAAGCCTGCCGCCAGGCAGTCTAGGGCGCGTCCCTCCATAGTAGTAGACCTGGAGTTCCTAAATCCTGTTGCATAGCACTCGATGAAATCCCTTGTTTTTCCACCCAGTAGATCGTAAACGGGCACACCAAGTGCCTTGCCTTTTAAGTCCCATAAGGCCATCTCGATCGCTCCCAACGCATGGAGTTTTTCCCTGCCGGGCGGATAGAACATACTTCGGTAGGCATGCTGCCAAATATGCTCGATCCGAAAGGGGTCTTCTCCGATGATCATTTCTGCGATTTGGCGGACCATATCATTGCTACCCCCCTCACCCACTCCGATAAGGCCAGAATCCGTTTCAATCTCCACGATCCCTCGGGCTTGGTTAAATAAGGGTTTGTTGTAACCCGGCGCCGCATAATAGCGGATTTTGGCTATTTTGAAATCCGAGACATCAAGTCCAAGTACCGGGGAAACGACGCCGGAAGCTAGGGCTGCAGCACCTAAAGTCCCCAGCTTCATAAACTTTCTTCTATGCATGAGTAGGTTCTGTTAAATGGACAAAGGAAAGCGATGATAGAAATATAAAATCACCATGAATATTCTAAAAATTACCCCAAAAAGCAACTTTCCTGTTTCCCTATCCTTAAAAAGAAACTATAAGAAGTGGATATGCAGCTTCCGCAAATGGATTGCTGTGTGGGAAATATGTTTAAAAAAGCCATTGCCCGAAAGGACAATGGCTTTTTTTATCAATTTGGAATCATTCCATGGGGGTCAATCACAAATTTCTTGGCCGCCCCACCGTCAAAGTCCTTGTATCCTTGCACCGATTGCTGTAGCGAGATGATCTGTACGTTGACTGCCTTGGCAATTTGCACTTTGTCGTATAGAATCGCATTCATCAGCTGGCGGTGATACTTCATCACCGGGCACTGACCGGTATGTAGGCTATGGGACTTCGCCCAGCCCAACCCAAGCCGGATGCTTAAGCTGCCAATTTTAGCTGCCTCATCCACGGCACCAGGATCTCCGGTTACGTACAAACCGGGAATGCCAATGCTGCCGCCGGCACGGGTGATATCCATTACCGAGTTCAATACGGTCGCTGGCATCTCCTTGCTGGCATCGGCACCGTGGCCCCTTGCCTCAAAACCCACACAGTCCACCGCACAATCCACTTCCGGCACACCCACGATCTGGGCGATCGCTTCATCCAGCGGTGTTTCATTACGAAGGTCGATAGTCTCACAGCCAAAACTACGTGCCTGCTCCAACCGCTCGGGAATCATGTCCCCAACAATTACCACCGCCGCACCCAGCAAGTGACAGGAAACTGCACAGGCCAAACCAACCGGCCCCGCACCCGCTACATACACGATGGTACCCGGACCCACGCCGGCAGTCACCGCCCCGTGAAATCCAGTAGGGAAAATATCCGAAAGAAGGGTGAGGTCCCGGATTTTTTCCATCGCTTGATCCGAATCAGGAAACTTCAACAGGTTAAAATCCGCGTAAGGAACCATCACGTATTCTGCTTGACCGCCTACCCAGCCGCCCATGTCCACATACCCATAAGCTGCTCCGGGACGGGCGGGGTTCACGTTCAGACAGATGCCCGTTTTACCTTCCTTGCAATTCCGGCATCTTCCGCAAGCGATGTTGAAGGGCACTGAGACCAAGTCCCCGACTTTGATAAACTCTACATCGCGACCTGCCTCAATCACCAGTCCCGTGATCTCATGTCCCAAAATCAGGCCCTCCGGGGCGGTGGTCCTGCCGCGGACCATGTGCTGATCGCTACCGCAAATATTGGTGGAAACTATTTTTAATATGACCCCATGATCACATTTCCGGTCGCCCAAGGCGAGTTTAGGATAATCGATTTCACGTACTTCCACTTCTCCGGGCCGTACGTACGCTACTCCGTGGTTTTTACACATTTTTCTGTTGGGTTTAACGAATTGACGAGCAATACCAATCTATCAGGAGCAAAACAAAAACACTCCTTCGAAACTGTAATGGGTTAAGCTAGAAAAAAAATACCGCAACTCTGTGGCAATCAGAAAGGAATCAAAAAAAAACCTACCCAGGAAAAAAGAATCCTGGGTAGGTGGTATCATTCAGGGACAAATGGACGCCTATTTGGCGTTGATCCAAGCCTTCACTTCTTCTTTGGTGGGATTGGCCACGTCGAGCTTTAGCTTTTTTCGACGACCGCAAACATCGTTAAACAGTTTATTGGCGTCTTGGGATTTAAGCTGCTCAATCGTATGGATATTTAAATCCCGCAATGCAGGAATCAAACCGGCATGCACCCCAAGTGCTAGGAAGTCTTCGTCTGTGGCAATCTTGATTTTCTTCTCAGGTTTCATTTGAGGGAAAAACAACACTTCCTGAATCGTATGCTTATTGGTCATCAGCATGCATAAGCGATCTATCCCTATCCCCAATCCAGAGGTGGGTGGCATACCATATTCCAGGGCGCGCAAGAAATCCTCGTCCATTGCCATCGCCTCATCGTCTCCCCGCTCGGCCAACCTCAACTGATCCTCGAAACGCTCGCGCTGATCGATGGGGTCATTCAGCTCGGTGTACGCATTCGCAATTTCCTTACCATTGACAAACAACTCAAAGCGCTCTACCAGGCCCGGCTTGTCCCGGTGCTTCTTGGCCAATGGCGTCATTTCAATCGGATAATCAGTAATGTAGGTGGGCTGTATGAGATGGGCTTCCACTTTTTCGCCAAAAATTTCGTCGATTAGCTTGCCTTTACCCATGCTGTCGTCCACCTCTATGCCAAAATCCGCACATACCTGCCGCAGTTGCGTCTCATCCATCGCACTCACATCCACGCCGGCATATTCCTGGATAGATTCAAACATGGTCAGGCGGCGGTAGGGCCCTCCAAATTCAATCAAGTTGTCGCCTACTTGCACCTGAGTGGTGCCTAATACCGATTCGGCAATTCTACCCAACAGGTCCTCCACCATCTCCATCATCCAGTGGTAGTCCTTGTAGGCCACATAGATTTCCATGGAAGTAAACTCCGGGTTGTGTGTTCGATCCATGCCCTCGTTTCGAAACATCTTGCCAATTTCATAAACCCCCTCAAACCCCCCCACTATCAGGCGCTTCAAGTAGAGCTCGTTGGCAATACGGAGAAAAAGTGGAATATCCAGTGCATTGTGATGCGTATCAAACGGCTTGGCTGCCGCCCCTCCATGTACCTGCTGAAGAATGGGCGTCTCTACCTCCAACCAGCCATGTTCATCGAAATAACGCCTCATGGCGGAGATGACGCGGGACCGGGTTATGAAGGTCTGCTTTACCTCTGGATTAACCACCAGGTCCACATACCGCTGCCGGTACCGAAGCTCAGGGTCGGTAAATCCATCGTAGACATTTCCTTCTTCGTCCCGTTTGACGACGGGCAGTGGCTTGATGGATTTTGACAGCAAGGTAAGCGCTGTCACATGCAGGGAAATCTCCCCTGTTTGCGTGGTGAAGATGTATCCAGTCACCCCTATATAATCTCCTATGCCCAAAAGCTTTTTGAATACCGTATTATAAAAGGTTTTATCTTCACCGGGGCAGAGGTCATCCCGCCTCAAATAGATCTGAAGACGGCCGGTAGCATCCTGAATTTCACCAAAGGAGGCAGAACCCATGATCCTACGGCTCATTAGCCTGCCTGCAATACTGATGTTTTTGTAATCGTTTTTTCGGTTTTCGTAGTTTTGGTGGATGTCTTCTGCGGTCACGTTTACCGGAAACGAGATGGCCGGATAAGGATCAATACCCATCTGCATCAACGCTTCGCGGTCTTTGCGGCGCTCAATTTCCTGTTCGCTTAATAATTGCATATCGCTGGATTAATTTTTACCTATAGTTGGGAAACTGGACCGAACGGTTTTTCTACGGACCAACTCCTGTTTAATTTGTTTGTATTCCCTGCTACGCTGTCCCGCCATGCCGGAGTTTTCCTCTACCCTACGACTAAGGTAAGGTAGCACCTCTGCTACGGGTCCATAAGGAAGGTATTTGGCTACGTTATAGCCTGCCCTGGCCAAGTTAAAGGAAATAGCGTCACCCATACCGTAAAGCTGGGCCGCATATACGCGGGCGTCGTTTCGCTTCATACCATGTAGATCCACCAATTCGCAAAGCACCTGATTACTGAGTTCGTTGTGGGTGCCACTCACCAAGAAAACACGTTGCTTGTTGTTCATGCAAAACTGCAAGGCCCTATCGTAATCCCTATCGGTAGACTCCTTGTCCGGCTGTATGGGAGAGGGGTAACCTTTCGCCTTGGCCCGCTCCCGCTCCTTTTCCATGTAGGCTCCCCGCACTAGCTTGGCACCAAGGAAGTAGCCGTTGGCTACCGCATCGTGGTGAGCGTCTTTCAGCCGTCTCAGCATATCGTGGCGGTATAGCTGAAAGGTATTGTACACCATGGCCGTCTGTCGATTATAGGTTGCCATGGCTGCCAATACCCACCGATCGATTACGTCCTGAAACCAGCTCTCTTCACCGTCTACCATGATCCGGACACCGGCCTTAGCAGCAGCCTCAAATATTTCGGCAATTCGCTTCTCTGCACGTTCAAACGCTTCCGTCTCCGCCGGATCCAGCGCCTCACCCGCCTGCACCTTCGTCAATACATCCACGTTGGCAATGCCCGAAACCTTAAATACAGCAAACGGCAAATGCGGATTGCCACTCCCTTCACGGATAGTCTGAAGGATTTGATCCTTGACGTGCTCGAAGCTGGAAATGGTCTTCTTTCCCTCTACGGAATAATCCAAGATGGTGCCTACACCGTAGCGGGCCAGTTCCTGCACACGAGCGCCGCACGAAGCAATATCTTCACCCCCACAGAACTGCTCAAACACCGTGCTTTTGATCAGCCCTTTGATGGGAAGCCCCCGTTTGAGCCCCCAATTGGCCAATTGGATACCTGCATGAAGCCAAAAGGGATAATGCATTAGCCTGAACAGGAGCCGCATTCTTTTAAGCATCGCATCCGATCTATGTGCAAATGCAACGGCTGTATTTTCAAAAGAAACGTTGGGTTTTGGCTCCATCCTCGTTTTTCAAGCTGCAAAGATATTAAAAAAACAGGTATACAGAGGCTTTTGTTTGTCCATTTTGAATATGGAAACACCTCTACGCTTCCATCCTACGGCATTCCTATCTGACGATTTTGGAACTGTCCCCCTAGGAATATAGGTAATCACACGGTATGCTGGAAATAACACCTTGAATCGGCATTGACTCTAAGATCATCAGCGGTCTGTAACCTAACGAGGTATACCGGCCTATCAAACTCGGAAAAACCTAACCGCAGTGAAAACCCGTGGAAATCGAAAAATAGCACCTAACCCTCCTTCTGGGCTGCTTTTGCCACGCTACGCTACAGCAGTTGAGGTTTTGTAGTAGTGCAAAGAAAGAATTGATGTATTGATATTTTTTTTAATGCAGCATAATAGCCTGACCTTCAACATCACTTTTGACACGCTGGCGAATCTTGTGTGAGGTGCTGTGTGAAAAAAGCAATTTCTATTCAGGCTGTTAAATGAAACCAATCGCTTCTGCCAGCGCTGATAGATCCCTGTAATTTGGCTTACCAACCCACTATAACGCTTATTACAAAGAGGGACATAAGCAACACTTGTCAATCCATCATTGAACCCAAATTCATTGTCTGTTGAAAAATAACGAAACTCCTCAATTAACCTCCATACAACGTAACGGTGAGATTTATTACCGGATATCCGACATCGATCAGATGCGGCCATTTTTTATGAGCATCATCAGCAATTCAAACCATTGGTTGTTTATCGGTAGCAACGGTGGATTGAGTGCAGGAAGAAAAGACCCGGAAAATGCCCTATTCCCTTATTACACGGATGATAAGATCATTGAATCCTCTGAAATCACGGGGTCAAAAACCATTCTGAGGGTGCAAAAGGATGGCAACGTACATGCATGGGAACCTTATTCTATCCATTTCGCTGACCGATACCGCATCACCCGCAATCTCTACAAAAACACCTTCGGCAACAAAATTATTTTTGAGGAAGTCAACCATGACCTAAAGCTCACCTTTCAGTATCAATGGAGCACGAGCGATCGCTATGGCTTTGTAAAAACCAGTACCCTGACCAATCAGGCAGACGTGGAAACATCGATTTCAATGCTAGACGGCTTCCAAAATATCATGCCCTATGGCGTGGGCAGTGCCTTGCAAAACCAACGAAGCAATCTGGTCGATGCCTATAAACGAAACGAACTTGAGAAGGAAAGTGGTTTGGGCATTTTCGCCCTAAGTGCCATTATCGTAGACAAAGCCGAACCCAGTGAAGCATTGAAGGCTACGGTGGCCTGGTCGATGGGGCTGGAAAATGCGCAGCGTCTCCTCTCCTCCACTCAGCTAAAGGCTTTCAGAAACGGCGAAAAGGTGAGCCAAGAATCCGATATCAAAGCGGAAAAGGGAGCCTATTTTGTCCACGCGGAAATGAAACTTACGGCCGGAGCCAAGAAAGAATGGATGCTGGTAGCAGACATCAACCAAAATGCTTCCCAGATTGTCGCCTTAAGCAAAGCCATCCTCCAAGACCCACACTTGATGGACAAGGTCAAACAGGATATCGAGGCAGGAACGCAGCAACTTATCGGATTAAACGCAGCAGCTGACGGTCTTCAAATGACCGCTGATCATCTGAGGGATACCCGCCATTTTGCCAACGCCCTATTCAATATCATGCGGGGTGGAATCTTTGATAATAACTACCAGATCGAAAAAACAGACCTGTCAAATTACCTTGCCAAAGCTAACCTTCCACTATTTGAGCGGCATAAGGAAACCATCGAGGGATTACCCCATCAACTATCTCTAAGTGAACTAAAACAACTGGCGCTGCGACTAGATGAAAAAGACCTTAAGCGGTTGTTGTTTGAATACCTGCCACTCAAATTTAGCCGCAGGCACGGTGACCCAAGCCGTCCTTGGAACCTTTTCTCTATCAATACCCGCAATGAACAGGATGGTACGAAAGTGCTGGATTATGCAGGCAATTGGAGGGACATTTTTCAGAACTGGGAAGCGTTGGCTTACGCCTACCCGGAGTTTATTGACGGCATGATATTTAAATTTCTAAATGCCTCCACTTTTGATGGGTACAACCCTTATAGAATCACCAAACATGGGATTGATTGGGAAAGGATTGAAGCAGATGACCCTTGGTCCTACATCGGGTATTGGGGAGACCATCAGATCGTATACCTTTTGAAGTTTTTGGAGTTTGCTGAAAACTTCGCTCCTGGCAGACTGGCGGCTTTTTTTAACGAGGAAGCATTTGTATATGCCAACGTACCCTATAAAATAAAGTCTTACGAGCAGATTCTTGCCAACCCCAAGGACACAATAGACTTTGACCACCACCTTGATCAGGCGATCCAGGGCAGATGGGCGAGCATAGGTTCCGACGCTGCCTTACTGCTAAACAAGCAGGGAGAAATCCACCACGTAAATTTCATCGAAAAAATCCTCGCCAGCATTTTATCCAAAATGTCGAATTTCATTCCCGAGGCAGGCATATGGATGAATACACAAAGACCCGAATGGAACGATGCCAACAATGCCTTGGTAGGAAACGGTGTCTCCATGGTCACGCTCTATTACATGAGAAGGTTTACGCTCTTTCTGATTGAAATACTGGAAACCAGTGAATTGAAGGAGTTTGGTGTATCCGAGGAATTATTCACCTTTTTTGAAAACATCCAAACAACCCTCCAGCAGTACCAAGGCCATCTGGATGGGCCGATTTCCGACCTAGACAGAAAAGGGATATTGGACAGCTTGGGACAAGCCGGAAGCCACTACCGGCAGCAGATCTACGGGCAGTCCTTTTCAGGTCAAAAAAGTCATTTGGCCAAACGAGACTTGGCCGAGTTTTCCAGCCTTTGTCTCAGGTACCTGGATCATACCATCCAAGCCAACAAAAGAACAGATGGGTTGTATCATGCATACAACTTGATGACCGTAGAAAATGAAACCGAGGTCTCCCTTTCCTACCTAGATGAAATGCTGGAAGGACAGGTGGCCGTATTGAGCTCCGGTTACTTATCTTCCAAGGAGGCCCTGGAAACACTCGATAGCCTAAAGGCCAGTAAACTTTTCAGGGAAGATCAGTACAGCTATTTGTTGTATCCAGCCAAGGAGCTTCCCGGATTTCTACAAAAAAACACCCTTTCGCAATCCGAAGTATCCACATCGGTGCTTTTGACCGAATTGCTTCGGGCGGGAGATACCCGCATCGTAGAACAGGACGCTAATGGAGATTTCCACTTCAACGGAAGCTTTAAAAATGCCAATGACCTTCAAAAAGCATTGGATAAACTCGACGATAGCAGCCTTTCAAGTGCCGAACGCAAAAAGGAAGTGCTCCAGCTATTTGAAACAGTCTTCAATCACAAAGCTTTCACTGGAAGGTCGGGCACCTTCTATGGATACGAGGGGTTAGGTTCCATCTATTGGCACATGGTCTCCAAACTGCAATTGGCAGTGCAGGAATGTTGCCTCAAAGCCCTTCAAGAGGAGGAAAATGACGTGCTCGTTGGTAGGCTTTTGGAGCATTACTACGAAATCAACGAAGGTATTGGGGTCCATAAATCCCCCTCACTCTACGGAGCCTTTCCGACAGACCCCTACTCTCACACTCCGGCAAACAAAGGCGCACAACAGCCCGGAATGACCGGGCAGGTCAAGGAAGATATCATTTCCCGGTTTGGTGAGTTGGGTGTATTCGTTCGAAATGGGCTACTGAACTTTAAACCCTGCATGCTGAGACGGTCCGAATTTCTAACGAAAGCAGCGGTTTTCCACTATGTAGACGTCAGCGGGGTATCTCGAGAGATGCCCGTAAATGAAGACTCCCTGGTTTTCACATGCTGTCAGGTACCGGTCATTTACCAACTCGGTCCCGTTAATGACATCCATGTGTATGGGAAAGATGGTTCAAAAAAAGTATTTGATAGCCTCCTACTGGATAAACAAACAAGCGACGAACTATTTCAGCGCTCAGGAAACGTACTACAGCTAGTGGTTCAATTGACTGCGTCGATGCTACGATAATTACCTCAAGAAAAAGGATGAACTGACCTCTTCTGTACCGAAAAAAAATGAGCAGCACCCGAAAAACGGATCCGACCATTGATGTAAAGGTAGAAGCACTTCTAAAACAGATGACCTTGGATGAAAAAATCGGTCAGATGACACAAGTGCGCCATTTTGACGATATCAGGCTGGAAGATGTTAAGTCAAAGTTTATCGGTTCGGTCATACATACCCAAGGCCCGCTGCCCGGAAGCGATGCGTTGGAGTGGCAGGCCAAATTCGCGGCTTTTCAACAGGAGGCATTGTCCACGCGGTTGGGAATTCCGCTGCTTTTTGGAGTGGATGCAGTGCATGGGCAGAACACCTTTGAAGGGGCTACCATCTTTCCCCATAACATTGGGCTAGGTGCCGCAGGCAATGCCGGGTTGGTGGAGAAAGCCGCTGCCATTACCGCTATTGAGGCTAAAGCTACGGGGTTTCAATGGGTGTTTTCTCCCTGCGTGGCCATCCCCTTCAATGAAAAATGGGGGCGGGTATACGAAGCATTTTCAGAAAGCACGGAATTGACGGCGGAGTTAACGAGGGCTTCCGTAAAAGGACATCAAGGTAGTGACGGGAAAATGGGGGTGATGGCTACCGCCAAGCACTTTATCGGAGATGGAGCCACGGATTTTGGCGTGGAAGGAGGACATACTTCCCTCAGTAAGGAAGAAGTTCTTGAGTTGTTGATTCCTCCCTATCAGGCTGCGATCGAAGAGGGAGTAGCTGCTATTATGGCCTCTTTCAACACGCTGGACCAAATTTCCATGCATGCACACAAGGCCATGCTTACCGATCTTCTGAAAGAAAGGCTGGCATTTGACGGTATTTTGGTGTCGGATTGGAAGGCCTATTCCCGGTTTGGTGAGAATGACATCATCCTCGCGGGAATAGATATGGTGATGGCCGTGGACGGAGATCTTGAGATGTTTCAGGAGGGGGTAAAAAAGGGCGTCAAAAGCGGCGATATTCCCCTTGGGCGAATCGATGATGCCGTCCGCAGGATCCTGCGTCAGAAATTCAGGTTTGGGCTTTTTGATCAGCCCTATCCGGACAAAGAGCTGATAAAAATGATCGGAATCCCCGAGCATCGGTCGGTGGCAAGGCAGACGGTAAGGGAATCCTTGGTGCTCCTCAAAAATGAGAAACAGGTTTTGCCCCTCAAAAAGGATCAAAAGATAGTCGTCGTGGGAGAATTTGCGGATAATGCGGGACTTCAATCCGGAGGATGGACGGTAAACTGGCAAGGTACTTCTGAAAACTATACAGGTGCGACCACCCTCTTGGAGGGAATCAAAAAGTTTGCTAAAAAGGAGGTCTATTATGACCCGGACGGAAGTGCCGATTTTCCAGATGTGGACCTTGCTTTGATTGTGGTGGGAGAAACCCCTTATGCGGAATTCTTCGGCGATATCGGAGGTGAAATGGATTTATTCCAACATACGCTCACTGAAACGCATCAGAACTACCTCAGAAGCTATGCCGAAAAAGGTATTCAGACAGTGGTGGTTTTGATTTCGGGCAGACCTCTGCTCGTTACCGATCAAATCAAGCAGTGCGATGCGTTTGTTGTCGCATGGCTACCCGGGTCTGAAGGAGACGGACTGGCCGAAGTGCTGTTTGGCGAATACGATTTTAAAGGAAAACTTCCCCATTCCTGGCCGAAATCAATAGCGGCATATACCGGAAAATTTGGTCCCAACTTCTGGGATCCTTCCGCTGACCCGCTCTATCCATTCGGCTATGGACTGACCTATGCTACGTAGATGACCGATGTATCCATATTTAAAACGACTCCCGTATGAAAAAAGCATTGATTAAACCGCTTTGGTTAGGAATGGCCCTGACAGCAGCATTTTCGTGCAGCAGCCCAAAAACAACAGAATTATCTGACAAACCAATAAAACAAATGGAAGTGACGGCAAAAGATATTTTAGGAAATCCCTACTACCAAGCAATCTCGTACGAAGGCTACCGGGAAAATTCAAGAGAAATCCAGCCTACCGTAGGACAGCTAACGGAAGACGTGAAAATTTTGTCTGCCATGGGAATCAGAATATTACGGACGTATAATGTACAGTTTCCCCATGCTGCCAACTTACTAAAAGCGATAAAGGAGCTACAGGCAGACGATCCGGATTTTGAGATGTATGTGATGCTGGGTGCATGGATAGACTGCAAAAACGCCTGGACAGACCTTGAACCCGATCATTATGCCGAAAGTGAGCAAAACGAAGGAGAGATCGAACGTGCGGTTGCCTTGGCCAACCAATATCCCGACATAGTCAAAATATTGGCTGTTGGTAATGAAGCCATGGTCAAATGGGCCACCACCTACCATGTGCAGCCTTCGGTGATTCTCAAGTGGGTCAACCACCTTCAATCCCTCAAGGAAGCAGGTAAACTGCCAAAAGACCTTTGGGTCACAAGCTCCGACGATTTCTCATCCTGGGGCGGTGGCGATCCCCTTTACCACACGGAGGATCTAAAAAAACTGGCCCATGCAGTGGATTACATCTCCATTCATACTTACCCGTACCACAATACCCACTATAATCCGGACTTCTGGAAGGTGCCCGCAGAAGAAATGCAGCTCGATGAAATCGAAAAAGTAGATGCCGCCATGCTTCGGGCAAGGGATTTTGCCAAATGGCAGTATGATTCGGTGGCCAACTACATGCAAAGCATCGGAGTAGACAAACCCATCCACATAGGTGAAACCGGCTGGGCCAGTGTTTCCGACGGTTTTTACGGCACCGAGGGATCCCGGGCAACTGACGAATACAAACAAGCCCTATATTATCAGCACATGCGCGACTGGACCAATGCTGCGGGTATTTCCTGCTTTTATTTTGAAGCATTTAACGAGCCTTGGAAAGACGAAAAAAATCCGATTGGTCCGGAAAATCATTTTGGCATTTTTACGGAATCCGGACAAGCCAAATATGCGATATGGGATTTGGTAGACCAAGGTATATTCAGCAACCTCAGCAGGGATGGTAACCCGATTGTAAAAACGTATGGAGGTGATAAAGACAAGCTACTTGAAGAAGTGCTCTCACCTCCCGTCAAATAACCTCCACCTAAACTACAATCCATTCCAAACAACAACTTCAAACCCCAATGACCATGTCTACAATTACCCAAAAAGTCCCTATGGGCCAAAAGATTGCTTTTGGCATCGGCATGCTAGCCAATCAGATGTTCCCGGCCGTATTGGGAATATTTATGGTGGTGCTGGTACAAGACCTCGGATTTCCCGGTTGGATGTGGGGAATCCTGTTCTTCCTTCCCCGCGTATTTGATTCCATTACTGACCCGATAATGGGATTCATTTCGGATAATACCAAGTCCAAATGGGGAAGAAGAAGGCAGTATGTGTTCGTCGGTGCCGTTCTGTTGGGAATTTCCTTCGTGGTGATGTGGCAATTGTATCGGGAGAATGGCGTGGAATTCAATTTCCTGTACTTCCTATTTTGGTCTTTTATCTTTTATCTTGGGTTGACCATTTTCAGTGTCCCCTATGTGGCCATGGGCTACGAAATGAGCAACGACTTTCACGAGCGCACTGACATCATGGCCGTGGCGCAATGGATCGGGCAATGGGCATGGGTGATCGCACCTTGGTTTTGGGTGATCATGTATGACCCCACCTGGTTTGAATCAGCGGATGTTGCCACCCGGCAGCTGGCCTTTGGTGTGGGATTTGTCTGTATGATCTTCGCGTTGGTTCCTGCTATCTTTATTAAAAGTGAATCCACTTTGCATGAAAATTATTCTCCGCTAACGGTTAAAACCATCGGTTCAAGTCTCAAGGAAATCCTACAGGGGTTTAAAGAGGCCTTTACTTCTATCCCATTTCGGAAGTTGTGTATCGCCACATTTCTTATTTTCAATGCCTTCAACACCATCGCCGCCTTTTCCTTCTTTATCGTGGTCTATTACCTATTTAATGGCGATGCGGGTGCAGCGGGTGTCTGGCCAACGCTGTTTGGGAGTGTCGGCGCACTGGTGACCACCTTCATCGTGATTCCCATTGTCGCCAAGATTTCCAAAAAGATAGGGAAGAAAAGGGCTTTTATCCTTTCGCAAGGCATTTCGGTGTTTGGATATATCTTGTTGTGGTTCCTGTTCATTCCCGGTAAGCCTTACATGTTCCTTTTTGCGCTGCCTTTCTTTTCCTTTGGGATAGGCAGCTTATTCACCCTGATGATGTCCATGACCGCTGACGTGATTGATTTGGATGAGTTGAGCTCGGGAAAAAGACGGGAGGGAGTTTTCGGCGCCATCTACTGGTGGATGGTTAAGTTTGGCTTTGCCATAGCCGGCCTGCTAAGCGGGGCTATCTTGACGGTGGTTGGTTTTGATGCAACCTTGGAAACGCAGACGGAAGGAGTTGTGTTGGGACTTCGCGCATTTTATTCAGGGTTGCCTATTCTTGGCACCTTGGTGGCCATGTACGTGATGCGGGACTATGATCTGACAGAGGAACGGTCCAACGAAATCAGGGCGATACTGGATGCCCGCAAGGCCCCTCAGCCCACCAATATAGTCCCGATTTATCAACCCAAGGAACCCCTGATACTTGCCGGTAAAACCACCCTGAAAACGGATATCGGGTTTTCCGAAAATGCGACGCGGGACATCAAAACACTTTTCGGCAAAATGCTCCATGAAGGCCTCCACGGAATCTGCTTTAGCCCCTATCAGGAAGGACAGAACATAGGAGAAATCCTGTCGGAGGAGCAGATACAAAAGCGGATGGAGATCGTGGCACCCCATACAAATTGGATTCGGTCATTCTCCTGCACGCAGGGAAATGAGTTTATCCCAAAAGCTGCTAAAGCCAAAGGATTAAAGACTATGGTGGGAGCTTGGATAGACCGTGACAAAGCGAATAATGAAAAAGAAATCAACTCCTTGATCCATTTGGCCAATCGAGGGATGGTAGACATAGCGGTGGTCGGAAACGAAGTGCTCTTAAGAGAGGAATTGACAGAAGAGGAACTGCTATCCTACCTGAACAGGGTAAAAGAAGCCATCCCCGGTATTCCAGTAGGATACGTAGACGCCTATTATCAATTTAAAGCACATCCCATGTTAGTGGAAACCTGTGACCTTGTTTTGGTCAATTGCTATCCCTTCTGGGAAGGCAGCCACATAGACCACGCCACTGCCCATTTGGAAAAAATGTACTCCCTTGCCAAGGAAGTGTCCAACGGCAAGAAGGTGATCATTACCGAAACGGGCTGGCCGAATAAAGGAAACAGCAACAACCAAGCACATCCATCAGTTGAAAATGCCATGCGGTACTTTATCAATATTCAAAATTGGTCTCGTGAAGCGCAAATTGAACTGTTTTATTTTTCCTCTTTCGATGAATCATGGAAAGTACGGCACGAGGGAGACGTGGGCCAATCGTGGGGAATATGGGATAAAAACGAACTACTAAAATACCAATAACTATGTCGTTTAATGCGGAAAAAATTTTGGCACTTACCGGTAAAGACCTGCAAGGCTTCTCATTGGAAAAACTTGCGGAACTATTCCGAGCCACGCTGGATAAGGGGATGCATGGGCTTTGCTTTAGTCCCTATGTAGATGGACAGCAGCCTGGAGACCGACTCTCTGAAGAACAAATCCGAAGACGTTTGGAAATCATCCGTCCTTACACCCAATGGATCCGTTCTTTCTCTTGCACAGAGGGCAACGAACTGATCCCCAAAATCGCCAAAGAACTGGGTATGAAAACCCTTGTGGGTGCTTGGTTGGGAAAAGAAGCCAACATCAACCAAGAAGAGGTTCAAAACCTCATCGAATTGGCCAAAGAAGGTTATGTTGACGTTGCGGCTGTAGGCAATGAAGTACTCTACCGCAAAGACCTGCCTGAAGATCAACTGCTTGAGTTAATTATAAAGGTAAAAAATGAGCTACCTGATATCCCGGTAGGGTATGTGGATGCCTATTATGAGTTTGAACGCAAGCCCCTTATTACCAATGCCTGTGACATCCTACTTGCCAACTGCTACCCCTACTGGGAAGGATGTGCGCTGGACTATTCCCTGCTATACATCAAGGACATGTATGCGAGGGCATTAAGGGCAGGCAACGGGAAAAAAGTTATCATCACCGAAACCGGATGGCCCAGCCAAGGCACGCCCCTTTATGGAGCGGTACCATCCGATGAAAACTTCCTGAAATATTTTATCAACATCCAAAACTGGGCACATCAGGAGTCTATTGAACTATTCTATTTCTCGTCTTTCGACGAATCCTGGAAAGTAGGTACTGAGGGAGACGTGGGCGCCTACTGGGGGCTGTGGAATAAAGAGGAGCAAAAGAAATGGTAAAAATGGCCTTTCACCGCCAATCTAACTGTGTTCATTGGGGTGACTTATGGCTAAAACGATTATCTTGCTTCTCAGCATTTAATTGAAAAACACCCATGAACCTAAACCGAAGAAAGTTTATTAGATCGGCTGCTTTTGCAGGTGCCGGAATTGCCGCTACCGGGGAGTTACCCGCAAGCGCTGCCTCAGTCTCAATCCATGCGAAAGAGGGCATTGAAATTGACCCCACTCCAACCTTTGCATTATCGCCTCACCTATACATGCAATTTATGGAGCCACTTGGCCGTACAGATGGGTCTGTGGAGGCTGCCTGGGATTTTGATAAACACTCCTGGCGGGACGATGTGATTGAAGCTACCCGGGATCTGGCACCTGGGATGATACGTTTTGGCGGTATATTCAGTGCATATTACCGTTGGCGGGAGGGAGTCGGTAAGCGAAGTAGCCGACAACCCATGCAAAATATCCTCTGGGGCGGTTACGAATCCAACCAAGTGGGAACTGCTGAGTTCGTCGACTTCTGTACCCAAGTGGGGGCCGATCCGCTCATGTGCATAAATTTCGAATCGGAAGGTGATTCCGGATGGATTACCGACAGCATGGGGAGTGACCGGCGGGGCAATGCCCAGGAAGCTGCCGACTGGGTGGACTACTGCAATAACCCGGACAATGCGTTAAGAAAAGCGCATGGGATCGATAAACCCCTGAGAATCCCCTTCTGGCAAATAGGCAATGAAACTTCCTACTCCAAAGACCGTTTCCCACTGGATACGGCCGCTCAAAAGACGGTCGAATTCAGCAAAAAAATGCGCCAAACAGACCCCTCGATCAAGCTGATTGGCTGGGGAGGTTTACAGCGCTGGGGAGAGGGGAATGGAACCTACTGGGCCAAGGAAATGATCGAACGCGCCGGCGAACAGCTGGATTATGTGGCGTTTCACCACATGTTCAACCCCTACCGAAATGATCCCCACAATCCGTTGGAAGGAGTGGCATATCGAAAAGATCCCGCCCGAACCTGGGAGTACTTGATGAATACCAGTCAATTTCACGAGAAAAAAGTGGCCACCATGCGGCAGGAGGTGGAGCCATACGGCATGCCCATGGCCCTAACGGAATGCCATTATACATTTTCTGGACGAAACCGAAATGAAGTAATGTCTACCTGGGCTGCCGGTGTTTCGTATGCACGTCTTGCCAATATAAACCAACGCCACGGAGACCTGCTCAAGATTGCCACCCTTGCGGATTTTTGTGGCACCCGTTGGCAGGTTAACGCCTTGATGATCCCTATTCCGAGGTCCTACGGCGAAGCATTCCTTATGCCCGTTGCCAAGGTGATGAAACTCTACAGGAAGTACAGCGGCTCTCATTATTGCAAAACGATCCTAACACCTAATTACCTGGACGTAGCCGCTAGTAGAAAAGAGAATACGCTTTTTGTTCACGTGGTAAATACGCAAAGGTCATCGCCTGTAAAAACCACCTTGTCCGTGAAGGGTGCTGAAATTGCGGCCATCAAAGTACATGAGATGGCTACCGACCCGGAGTTTGAGGTGATCGAACGTGGGCCCGACCCGCTCCAAATACAAACAAAAGACGCTCCAACAGACGGCACCTGGACCTTCCCTGCCGCCTCGGTATCGGCAGTGGAAATCCAACTCAAGTGAAGGAATTAGGGAAGAAGGCCAAGCGGATGAAAGCAACGTCAGCGTAAGATACAAGCTACATGGATTTCAGAAATAAAAATAGCTCCCAGACTGAAATGAAATTTCAGTGGGTAGAGGGTGTTTTTATTTTTCGGCCAATTACCTCCAGAAAGTGAGTTCATTCTAGAACATTTTGTCTGAAACCACACGAACAGTCTGAGAGGTGCTGGTTGAAGTGCTGTATTTCCTTGAACTAAACGAAGGCATTGTGGACCGATTTAGGAAAAGACTTAAGATTGTAAGTGTTGGCTTTGTGCTTGTTTTGATGACGTTTGGTTCCCATGGGTCGTTTAATCCGGCGGAAGTCGGGTTTTATACGTCCATAGGAGCCGGGATACTTTATTATTTTCTCACTTTATACGGTTTTCGAGCACTGGTTGAAAAAAGAATCAAAAAATGAGAAGGATCTTATTGAAACCAAAGGTAGGAATTGCATCAATGAGCGTTATGTTTATGTGGCTAATGCCCTTTGGTACCTTTGACTTTACGGAGCTTGGATGCTATATCTGTATCGCACTTGCAGCCTCGTTGGAATTCAGCATTCGCTTTGCCTTGAAGAAATTCCAGACGGATTATTTGGATAAAGTAAAATAGCCTTGCCATGGATTGGAATAAAACTATTCTCTTGATTGGATGCGTTATCTACACCTTGGTTCTGATGTCGTTTGAGTCCAATGGTTCGTTTGACCCAAGGGAAATCGGGTTCTATACTTCAATATTCGCTGGAATTTTTAATTATTTTTTCTTACGGTGGTGGTTTCGTGGTGCGTTAAGCCAAAAAAACCAAGGAAAGAACCAGTGAATCAGACCCTTGAATTCTCCGTGATGGATCACCTTCAGTCGGTTTGAAGATGTCAGGGCTAAAGCCCCTAAACTAAACTCTGTTAAGATCGTTGCGTTGCCTTTGGGTATTTGCGTAAAAAAACGTCCGGAATCAAAAAAAATCTGGGTGACTGAAATGAAATTTCAGTGGGATGGATTTAGGTCTGGGCATTCAGTTAAATTATTTCTAACCAAAAATCAATTAGATATGAAAGAGTTAAGCATTGACAGAATGGCAGCAATTAATGGGGGAAATTGCGCCGTTGCAGTAGGTTTTGGAGTAGTTGTAGGTGTTGGTATGATAGCTTCAGCGATTTATGCCCCAGCGATATGGGCAAGTCCAAAAACATGGTTCGGTGCGGCATCGTTAGTTTCCAATACTGCTTTGGCAATTGATTATGCATGCAAATAATTTTTAGAAATCAGGCTATTTCGATTTATGAATTAGCCTGATTGTTTTAAATTTATAATATAATATTTAAATTACCGAACGAACAAATTTGCAACAAATAAAATATTAACTATGAAATCTAAAATCGAAACTGTATTCAATATCACATTGATATTGAATATTCTCATCTTAGCTAATTTTATCTTCAAATTAGTTGATATAAATTTTATGGTAATTATTGGGTTGTTGGCAATTAACCTATTCGCCTTCTTAGGAAGAACCTACTACTTTCGAAAAACTTAGAAAACCCTCATTCATAGATGAACGGACTTAAAGTGAGTGTAATTTATACAGAGAATACAGCATGACTCGTTACGCTTTATGGTGTTGAGGATGATGAAAACTGTACTATTAACACAGTGAAACATTCCTCCTAATACCTGATTGGTACCTTGCTTTGACATAGGTGATCCAATTCCGAACCTCGGATAAGGTTATTCTGGGTTTTAAAATCCTATCCTAAAATGTAATGGGTTTGTATTTACGTATGCGCACCAATTGAGTTGGTTTCAGCAGGACTATTTGGGTAAAATCAAATTTGCCTAGCCATCTTTTTAATGAGGGCCTATTACTAGCTGAAAACCTAGAAGTAATCCTCCACTATCGAAAGAGCGACGGGGTGGAAAGTACAAATCTTATCAATTGATAAAATTTGTACTTTCTACTATATAGGGCCGACATCTCCTACTTGCATTGCCATAGATCTCCAATTAAAAACAATCCCCATTCCGTGAGAAAAACATCCTGAATCAAAAATTTCTTTCTTACTGAAATTTCATTTCAGTGGACCGGAGTTAGCTTTAATAAACACAATATTTTCAGAGGCCCTACGCTTCACTTGGTCCATTGGTTACATGACAAAAATCCAAAAAATCCTGCTTCACGAATGGTTCGATATTTCGATCGCTTCCATCGGTTTGATGTGGTTGGCCCCTTGGGGTTCTTTCGACGTGACAAGCGTTGGGTTTTATGTGTGCATTGCCGTTTCTATCCTCAGTGTGAAAACAACCCGGTATTTTCTCAAGAGTCACCAAAACGGGTAAAGGGAAGGTATAATAACTAATCTACACGTCGAGCCGGAATTGTTTCACCCAACGAACGCAACGAAGCGGGAGGGACAAAACCTATTTCTACCCTGCGGTTTTCTTATCAACGATTCAGGGGTCAGAAGGGGGTGGATGTGGCACAACATCAACATATTCCGGCAAAGAGATGTCAGGGCTACGCCCCTAAACGTAAATCTTTTGCGGCCTCTGCGTCTATGTTGCAGCCGCTGTCTTTGTTCCCGGTCAGACGGCTTTGAACTGTCTGACTGGTTTTAAAACCACAAAAAGATGTCAGGGCTAACGCCGCTAAACTCAACCACTGTCCGCAACCATTAACGGTAAATACGTCATGGGTGCGGCCGTTGCGTAAACGACCTTTGATTGCTGCACCTTTGGTGCCAGCAATTAAATAAGCACCAAAGGTGCGGAATCATTAGCCTTGGGCAACGCCCAAGGAAGAATGGCAATACGCCACCCAAGCGCCAAAGGCGCGGAATCATTAGCCGGGTCCATCAACCAACATGCCCCTCCCATTGGAAAATCAGTAGGGCGCAGCAGCAAGCAGAGAGATGCCCTAATTCACCCCATAGGCTTTTACTTCTCAGCTAAATTAGGTATATTCAAACTTGCTCTAAATCCTCGGCAGAATGGATATAAACGACCTAAAAAGACACGATGGCAACCCAATGATGACGTGGAAAGGGTATGGATTTGTACTGCTTTGGCTGGAGCCCTACATCAAAGACCTTTCAAAAGATGCGTTTGTACACTTCATTGCAGGCATCAAGTTGAATGGCCTGTCGGATGAAATGAAAGACTCCATTCGGGAACGAAGGAAAAAATTCCCCCACATGATGCCGATCGATTTTGGGGCACTCCTGAATGTCACCTTTGACTGTATCATTGAGAATAACCTAGATGACTTCAAACGATTGGGGTATAAACTTACCCATGATGAAGTAAGGCTGTAATATAAATAAACCGTAATTGTATACTATATGTGGATAGCAACCGAAAATGGATTTTACTCAATCGTAAAAAACAATTTTTCTGATGAAAAAGAAAATGAATTAATCGTTCGGGCCAGAAAAAAAGAAGACTTGGCCAATGTATTTGATGCTGCAAGGATCGAAACCTCCACTCAGAAAGATTATGCCTACCGGGTTTTTGCGTCGAGAAAGGAAGTAGAGGCTTTACTAGTAGCCACAATCCACAACCTAGATTACGGCAACTTCAAGGATCACATCAAAAGCCTGCCCTCTCAAAAGGACAAGGTTCCGTTTTATAGCGAAATTTGGTCTATCATGAATGAATATCAAGGCCAGTTTATTAAAGGCCTCTATAATTTCACAAGAAAATAGTTGAAAAATGAAAGATAAGAAAATGAATATCACGAATGAAGAGTTGGACAGGGATATAAGGAACCTCTATCTAGATCCTGATAAAGATCAGCACATCCCCTTAGTAGACGATGAGTATTTTTATAAAATCTACGGGAAAGAAAATTTTGAAAAAATGAAGGCGGAGAGGGAAGAAATGATTAAAGAAGAAAAGCAGAGACTAGGACTTCTTTAGTGTTTTTCTTGATATTTTAACCAATTCGCCAAAGGAAAGATACCATCGAGTTTTAAAACTTAGTCCACGACTTTTTCAGGAAATACCGAACAGGCATATGGCAGGAAAAAGTGATGATATAAGCAAGTTCATTTCCCAAGGTACAGGAGTTGAAAATATCAATCAGACCTCAGACATTTCGGAACAGTTGTTATGGAACGAAAACCCGATGAATTCGGCTTTCAATATGGACTTCAAATATTGACATGATAAACAGCACAACACCACGGTACGGGGTTCATGGCCTTACTTGAGGCCGGGCGTCCCGATACCCTTATGGGAACTAAGCGCCTATTTCTTTACGGCCGATCATGATACACTAAATGACCCACTGCCCCAAAAACAAATCAAACTTGCTATTTCAAAATACCTTATATTTGACGTAGCCCACTTGGCATTTCGCCGATGTAGCTAACTAACTATTTTCTCACTATTTCAATATATTGGACATGCTTAGAATACTGATATTGACATGCGTTTTTATGTCATGCGCCTATCTATCCAAGGGGCAAAGCAATACCCCTCAATTTAATACCCACCATAAAAATATCTATGGGGAATTGTTAGGCAGCCATATACTTGCGGGGATCAATTACGACATGAGGCTAAATAAAGGCAGAATGGACGGAATTGGATTTAGGGCAGGAATCGGCGGACTATCGGCAAGCGAGTTTGATCAAAGTGCCAGATTGGGTCTGGTGACATTTCCACTGGAGTTCAATCACCTGGTCGGCAAGAAGCGAAGTTCCTTTGTTACCGGTATCGGACTGCTTCCAGTATACGCAAGTTTAAGTGCGAATGGGGCTTTAACCGACTATGAGTACGTCCAAGGCGACGGCTTTGGATTAGTCGGAGGATTTATGACCATGGGATACAGGCTTCAGCCAAAAAAAACAGGGGTCATGTTTCAAATAAATTGGAACCCGTTGATTTTGAGGGGGAGTGGCTTCAATGCCGGATGGCTTGGCATTGGATTGGGAGTTGGATTCAAGTAGACTAAAGTACCCTAAAGACCAATATCAGAGGCGATGACGACAGCTACATCATCAAAAAAGTGACGCGACGCGAAAGATGTGGTTTCGTAAATTGACCTCAAAAGGCAACGTAGCCCTGTATACCTTTGGTCACTTGGAAACTTCCTCGTTAGAGGAACGGTGAATGAGCGTACCAAAGCCTCACTATCGCGCGAAAATTGCGGATTGGGATACAGTAGGAGGGAAGTTACCGTAAGCACCGACAAACCCTTGGTAATGCAGGCTTATGGTTCTTCATTACCGGTATCCTACTCGCATATTCCATGGAATTATTGGACGGACTTCCTATGCATGGTTTTGGAGGCCAGTTATGTATAAAAGCTCTGGGCGGCCTAAAAGAACTTCGAACGGTCCAAGAACAGCCCGGTATTTTGAACACCCCACTCGACGTAAAACTTGTGAGTTAGGGCTACGCTTACCCCCACCTAGCAAAGCTTCTTGGATCGCACGACTAATGCAGCGGCAGCATCAATAACCATACTTCTTACCCCACAACTTTTGGAGGTATTTGCGGAGCTCATTTTCCCGTGGATTGGCACCGGGATCGTACAGCCTAGCATTTTTCAGTTCGTCGGGCATGTATTCCTGGCTGATGAAGTTGTTTTCATAATCATGGGAATACTTGTATTCCTTACCGTAGTTGAGATCCTTCATCAGTTTGGTCGGAGCGTTTCGTAAGTGCAAGGGAACGGAGAGATCTCCCTGCTGTCGGACGAGGGCCTGGGCCTGATTGATGGCCAAGTAGCTCGCGTTTGATTTTGGCGAAGAGGCCAAGTAGGTCACGCACTGCGACAATATGATTCGGGCCTCCGGATACCCGATCACATTCACTGCCTGAAAGCAGTTGGTCGCCAATAGCAGCGCATTGGGATTGGCATTGCCGATATCTTCCGAGGCGAGAATGATCAGTCTCCTCGCAATAAACTTCACATCCTCGCCCCCTTCGATCATTCTGGCCAGCCAATAGACCGCCGCATTGGGATCAGAGCCCCGAATGGATTTGATAAAAGCGGATATGATATCGTAATGTTGCTCACCGGACTTGTCGTAAAGTGCCACTTTTTGCTGAGCAATCGCCATCACTTTATCGTCGGTAACCAAAATGGGATCACCCCCTATGCCCTCCAGGACAATCTCCAGCAGGTTGAGTAGCTTGCGACCATCGCCCCCGGAAATTCGTAGCAGCGCATCGGTTTCTATCAACTCCACCCGCATCTTCTTGAGTATTTCATCCTTGGACAGGGCCTGCTGTATCATCGCTTCCAACTCAGACTTTCCAAGGGCGTTTAAGGTAAAGACTTGGCAGCGGGAAAGCAAGGCGGCATTTACCTCGAAGGAAGGATTTTCGGTAGTAGCGCCAATCAGGCGGATGATCCCTTTTTCCACTGCCCCCAAGAGCGCATCCTGCTGGGACTTGTTGAATCGGTGGATTTCATCGATAAAAAGCACCACTCCCTGCTGGAAGCGAGCCCTTTCGATTACCTCCCGGATATCCTTTACCCCGGCACTGATCGCGCTAAGGGTATAAAAAGGAGCCTTCACCTCATTGGCGATAATGTTGGCAATGGTCGTCTTCCCTACCCCCGGAGGCCCCCATAAGATCAGAGATGGTACATTGCCGGCCTTGATGGCCCGATACAGGAAAGACTCAGGAGAAGATAGGTGTTCTTGACCGATGAGCTCCTCCAACTTGGAAGGCCTCATACGCTCAGCAAGTGGCATAGCATTCATAGCGGCCAAGTTACGACAAATTAAAGAGGGATAACAGCTGCCACTGCAACTACCCACTAGACAGCGAAATATTTGCCCTCCGTCTATGCCCCTCGCAGGTGGTGCGGCCAAAAACCTATAAGGAACACCGAAATGAATGAGAACCAGACCCCGCGCTTCAGGCTAGGCGCCCAGCTCGGAAATCAATCCGGGATCGAAGTCTCCTACGGCTTCGATGACCATCAGTTCTCCATCCTCATCCCGGACTATAAGGACGATATCTTTGATTCTAGCGCCCCCTTTTCCATAGATAATTACTCCCTCGTTCCGCTTACCGGCCTCCATCATCACTTCAAACCGTTCCTTCTGTAAGGATTTTTTAAGTGCATTGTATTCATTTGACAAAACTTCCGCCGTACCGGGAATTTTGAAAAGGCGGATTTTTTCCATGGACTGACTAATCTTCTTCTGGTCAGCCTCGTTGATCGTAACATTAAATGACTTGGCCAATCCCAGAAAATTTCCACTCAAATCCAAATTAAAAAAATCCTCACTGGACTTGTACTTTTGATATAGGGCATCGACACTTTTACTTTGGCCGAAAACGGCTTGGGCAAAGGCAAAAACAAGCATTAATAAAACAAGCTTTTTCATATTTACATGGATTTAAGGCGGATAGATACCTGGAGACGGATGGTCACCCCGATCTTTGCCCGCCGGTTGAAGTGTATGTTTTGCGTAATTTATTTTTTAGGGTTGTTCCCTTTTCCGTATTGGTCCATGCCAGGCATGTTTGTCTTTTCTGCCAGCATGTTCAAATCCTTGTAGGTAAAACTCCCTAACATGCTGAGAAGCGTGAAGCTCTCCTTGCTTCCAGTCAGCATAAGCAGCTCCTTCACCAAGCCGTTTTCCTCACGGATCATAAATTTGGTAATAGAGGTTTTATCTGCCACGTCCATTAGATCTTCGTAACGATTTCTACTAAGGGTATTCATTGCCTCAGAAAAAAGCTCTTGCCCTGCCACATTTTCTCCACTGAGAATCCGTATTCCCCTCACCTTGGAGATCAAGTCTCCCAGTTCCTCTGCCTCGGGATCACCTGCGGTAGCTCCGGACTTCAAAAAGCCCCCGGCCATCTGCATCATCTTGGGACTGATAAAGACGCGCGAGAAGCGATCATCTTCCATGTATTTCCCAAAAAACCTCTCAATAGCATCATCCTGCGCCTGTACGGCGGCAAATACCATCCAACATCCCAAAACTGCCAGTAACTTTTTCATTTTTCCTTACCCATTTCGTTTGTATTGAATAATTGTCCGGCGGTGTTCAAATGACGAAAATCAGCCATTACTTCCAGTTCGGAAGTACCTTTGGCCATGTGAAATTGAATCAGTTGAAAAGCCGCGACTACTTGCAGGTAGGCTTCCTCCTGTTGCCTTTGCCGTTCTATTGCCACCCAGTATCCAATCAGGAAGAGGCCTCCCAAAAAAACCGCAGCCACCCGCAGGTATACCGGCCAAGCAAAGGGGGCTTTCCTAGGTTGCGGCCGTTTGATGGTTGTTTCAACTTGGGCAAGCTCGCATGCACCTACAAGAAAATCCCGTAATTCCGGGTATTGATCCGTGGTTTTAAGCAGCTCTCTCAGCTCGCGCTCGTCCTCCAGGGAGCTTTCTCCCTCCCAGTATTTGTCTACCAACTCCTGTAACCTACTTTCCATATTTTGTTTTGATTAGAATTTCCCGAAGCGTCTTCCGGGCTCTATGGAGATTCACCTTTACCTGCTCAATCGGAACCTCCAGGTAATCGGCGATCTCCGCATAAGTAAGCCCTTCGACTTCCCTGAGTTGAAATACTTCCTGCTGCTTTTCCGGTAAGGACTGAATGAACCGCATTACCCATTTGACTTTTTGGTCTGTCAATTCTTCAATCGGAGGCACCTCCGTGAGTTCAATCCCCTCCAGCCCGGAGGTTCGACGCTGCAGTTTTAGCTGATACAACGATTCGTGTTTAAGGGCACGCACCATCCATCCTATTGGATTTTGGACCTGCTTTAAGGGATCCTCTTTGGTCAATGCCTTTTCGAAAACTGTTTGTAGGACATCCTCGGCCAATGCCCGGTCCTTTACCCAGAGGTAAGCAAGCCGGTATAGCTTGCTTCGAAGTGGCCAGATTTGATTCTCGAAAAACGAATTCATTTAGGAAGATGAGGATCGGGAAACCAAAATGTTACAGAAACCGCAAAAAAAAATCAAAAAAATGGCATTGAGTAGAAATCTATCCCCCTAAGATGCCTTAAACAGCGATTCATGCGACATAAGGTATTAACCACATAATCCTCCCACCAGGAACAAATGTTACTTTCAACCAGCTGCCACCTTAGCCGCGCATTTTACCCAGCCTCCTGGTAAACTGCTCCAGCATTTCATCGGTAAAATCGAGGTGTGTCACAAACCGGATGAGGTCTTTGCCAAACTTCACCGCTTTGATCTGTGACTCGGACAGACGGGCCAACATCTCCTCGGGCTTTATGCCTCTTAATCGGGCTATCACTATGTTGGTTTTTACCGGCAACACTTCCAAAAAAAAAGGATGATCCTCCAGCGCCCTGAGTACCCCCTGTGCACGCCGATGGTCCTCGGCCAGACGAGCGACATGGTGATCCAGCGCATACAGTCCTGCCGCAGCCAGCATCCCGGCTTGCCGCATGCCTCCACCCATTGCTTTCCGGATCTTTCGTGCTTGCTTGATAGCGTCTTTGGAACCCACCAACACCGATCCTACGGGACAACCGAGCCCTTTGCTAAGACACACCGATACCGTGTCAAATTGCTCCCCCCAAGCATCCGGCGAATCCTTGGTCTCTTCCAAGGCATTAAAAATCCGCGCACCGTCGAGATGCAGCTTCAACCCCCGATCTCGGCATAATTTGCGAATGGGTCGCACCTCCTCCAACGTGTACACGCTGCCTCCACCCTTGTTCATGGTGTTTTCCAGTGAAACCAGTACCGACTCGGGCGCATGGTCATCGTCCGGATTGATTGCCTCGGCCACCGACTGCGGGTCGATCTTTCCAAAGGGCCCCTCCAGCAATTTCACCGAAGCATGGGAATTTGCCATGATGCCTCCACCCTCGTAGAGGTAAATGTGGGAATCCCTATGACAGATAACCTCTGTTTGGGGACGTGTATGCACTCGAATAGCGATCTGATTGGTCATGGTACCAGAAGGGCAAAACAATCCAGCCTCCTTGCCAAACAACAGGGCCAGCCGGTCTTCCAAACGCCTCACGGTGGGATCCTCACCAAACACATCGTCACCCATTGGTGCCTGCATCATCGCCTCCCTCATGCCGAGCGTAGGCTGGGTAAGCGTATCACTTCTTAAATCAATAATCATGGTTTTTTTCTAGAACGCCAAAATGAACTAAAAACCGGACTTCCCGGCCTTTTTACTCAATACATCCACCATATCCGACAACTCCAAGTTTAGGGCATTGGTAGAAATATGAATCTCAGAAAGACTGATGGCCAAGGACACCAACAAGCTTAACATACTGGCCATAAAGGCAATATTCGCGGCCCTGTTTATTTCCTGATATAGAAGAAACATGCAGGCCACACAGAGCAAAAAACTTAATACACCGAAAATCTGCATGTTCTTGATCATATTCACCCTCTTTTTCAGGTTTTTGATCTGTTCAATAATCACTTTCTCATCCGGTGCCTTTAGGTATTGCTTGTGCAAGCCCCTGATCAGGTTAGCCATGGCCAAAAACCGATTGGTATACGCTAGCATCAGCAGGGTAATGGCCGAAAAAAGCAAAGCGGGAGTAGATAACTGGAGTTCCATGATATAAAATTAAGGATATCTTAAAAAAACCGCCCTATATGCCTGCATGATTTGTTGCCCAAGCGCAAGACCCTGAGCGGAAATAGGTCTGAAGGCGTCCCAAGCAACTCCCGTAAAGCCCCCAATACCAGAAGCATCAAACCTCACCGAGCACTACCAATTTTTCCAAAGTAGGCTGTGGGCTACCCCCTTTGGGTTCAATGGTGATTGCAAAAGCGCTTGCGTCCCGGACCGCCTGCATCTGCTGTAGAGACAGCCGATCGGCAGCACTGACCAGACCTATTCCTACTGGACCATTGTCACCGATCGCCCAAAGCTGGTAGTCACTATCCACGTCCAATTCGGAAAGGTTGCTGACAGACACAAATACGGATTGACTCGACCTATCCCAGAATACGTCTACACGCGCATCATCCTGTATGTTTAGTCCTTGCCCCCTCATAAACACCCGCTCATAGTTCCCAGAGAGCAATTTCTCCATCTGCTGATCCAACGACTCCAACCGAACTTGATTGGAGCGAAGGTCTTCAGCCAGCTGGGACTGCTGGGCGACTAATGTGTCGTACTTTTCCTCCACCTCAAAATACCGGAAGGCATAAAACAGGGCCGCCGCAAAGGACAATACGGCGATCAACGAAGCCGCAGCCGCATACTGTTTCCAAGGATTCAGCGCTTTGACCGGTGTCTCGGTCGGCACTTCGGGCGCTGGAGCCGCGGATGCTGACTGCTTGAAAAAATCACCCTCCAGTGTTTGGAATATGCTGTCTTTTACTTTTCTGGAAGGATCTTGCTGGGCGGAGAGTAAATCAAAATCAAACATAGCCTGCTCGAGCTGATCCAGCTCCTCCTGTACTTCAGGGTATTGCCTGGCCATAGCCAGCACTTCTTCTCGCTCTTTCTCCGAAAGTTCTCCTAGCAGGAACAACTCTAATTTTCCGGACGATATGTAGGCCTGTACATCCACTAGATTCTATCCACTTTCTTTTTCAATGCATTAATAGCTGTACGGATCCTGGTTTTTACCGTACCGAGGGGAATGTTGAATTCCTCCGAGATTTCGGCGTGGGTATATCCCTTGAAGTACACACAGTCTACAATAAACTTGCATTCATCATTTAGCGTGTCCATCAGCTCGCGGACACCAATGCCATCTACTGCTTCTGCCGTACCTGTCTGACTTTCCAACGCATATACGAAATCATCGAGGGTATTGGTTTTATGCTTTTCGGAAAATTCCTTCGATCGGGTTTTGTCTATGGCGGTGTTTCGACAAATATTTGCCATCCAGGTATATAGCCTTCCTTTCGTTTCGTCGTATTGAGTTATCTTTTCTGTAATTTTAATAAAGGCATCGTGAAAAACCTCTTCTGCGAGGTCCTTGTCAGAGATTATTCGTGTGATCACCGCAAATAAGGCTCTAGAGTATTTGGCGTACAAATACTCCACGGTCTTCCGATTCCGGGCCTTAAGCCCCGCTATGATCTCCTGTTCTTCCAATCGGTTAGGGTATAAAAAAACACAGGCTATGGAATGTAGCCTGTGTCGTAAATATAGAAAAGATTTGTCACTTTACAAGTGGATCACTTCGTCGTAAGCGGCTGCAGCGGCCTCCATGATTGCTTCTGACATGGTAGGGTGCGGGTGTACCGTCTTAATCAATTCGTGACCGGTGGTTTCCAGTTTTCGGATGGCAACAATCTCAGCGATCATCTCCGTCACGTTAGCTCCGATCATATGTGCACCCAAGAGTTCGCCGTACTTGGCATCAAAGATGAGCTTAACGAATCCATCTTTTGACCCTGCGGCAGATGCCTTTCCGGATGCAGAGAAGGGAAATTTGCCCACTTTGATTTCATAGCCTGCTTCTTTGGCCTTGGCTTCCGTCATCCCCACAGATGAAATCTCCGGAATGCAGTAGGTACAGCCCGGGATATTGCCATAATCCAATGGCTCGGGATGCTGTCCAGCGATTTTCTCCACGCAAATAATGCCTTCTGCAGAGGCAACGTGTGCCAATGCCGGTCCCGGGACCACATCTCCGATCGCGTAGTAACCCGGCATATTGGTGCGGTAGTATTCGTCTACCTTTATCTTTCCCTTATCCACCAGGATTCCCACGTCTTCCAATCCGCAATTTTCGACGTTGGAGGCTACTCCCACCGCAGAAAGCACAATATCGCACGCTATCTGCTCTTCCTTGCCATCCTTGGACTTCACTGTTACCTTGCAGCCTTTTCCCTTTGTGTCCACTTGAGTCACTTCGGTAGAAGTCATGATCTTCAAACCTTTCTTCTTATAGAGTTTCTCCAAGGTCTTGGACACTTCCTCGTCTTCGTTAGGCACAATGCGATCCATAAACTCCACGATGGTCACATCCACGCCGATGGAACTATACACGTAGGCAAACTCCACACCGATAGCACCCGACCCAACAACGACCATACTGGCAGGTTTTTTGTCCAAGCTCATGGCCTTGCGGTATCCAATGACCTTCTCATTGTCTATTTTCAGGTTGGGCAACTCTCGTGCCCGACCACCGGTGGCAATGATGATGTGGTCGGCACTGTAGACGGTTTTATTGCCGTCCTGATCTTCCACTTCTACCTTTTTGCCGGGCTGAACCTTTCCCCAGCCCATGAGTTTTTCGATTTTATTTTTTTTAAACAGAAATTGAATCCCTTTACTCATGCCGTCTGCCACTCCCCTGCTTCGGGAGATCATGTCCGAAAAGTTCATTTCGGCTTTCTCTACCTTGATGCCGTATTCCTCGGCGTGATTAATATATTCAAATACTTGAGCACTCTTAATCAGCGCCTTGGTGGGGATACAGCCCCAGTTGAGACAGATTCCTCCTAGGGATTCAGCTTCCACCACCGCGGTTTTCAGACCGAGCTGAGACGCCCTTATGGCCGCCACGTATCCGCCCGGACCACTGCCCACTACGATCACATCAAATTTAGTTGAAGACATATTGTTTATGTTTGGATTACTTTTTTGCTATGCAAATTTATAATAATAATATTCAGAAAAAAATTTGGTTTTGAATAAGAAAGCGGGAATAAACGATATTTATCCCAAGGCATCGGTTCCAATACGTTAAATTCCAACCAGACCGTAACTATCCGCTTCTTCAAGGTTTTTAAGAATAATTACCTATTTTTGCGAAAAAACCAAGCTAAAATTTTGATATGGGATTACTTCAAGGAAAAACGGCCCTGATTACAGGAGCTTCAAAAGGAATAGGTAGGGCAATTGCCTTACGCTTTGCGGAAGAAGGTGCCGACGTAGCTTTCACTTATTTATCCAGCGTGGAAAAAGGACAGGCGTTGGAATCTGAACTCCAAGCCTTTGGAGTCAAAGCCAAAGGATACCGCTCAGATGCCTCCGATTTCAGCGCCGCTGATCAGCTTATCAATGACGTAGTGGCCGAATTTGGTCGCTTGGACATATTGATCAACAACGCCGGCATCACGCGGGACAACCTGCTGATGCGCATGAGTGAAGAAAACTGGGACGAGGTAATCAACACCAACCTAAAATCCTGCTTTAATACCGTAAAAGCCGCCACCCGCACCATGATGAAAGCCAAGTCGGGGTCCATCATCAACATCACCTCCGTGGTGGGTGTAAAGGGAAATGCCGGTCAGGCCAACTACGCTGCCTCCAAGGCAGGTATCATCGGTTTTACAAAGTCAGTAGCGCTTGAACTGGGATCCCGCAATATCCGCTGCAACGCCGTAGCTCCGGGATTTATCGAGACGGAGATGACCGCCGTACTGGACGAAAAGACCGTGCAAGGCTGGAGAGATGGCATTCCCATGAAGCGGGGGGGCAAACCCGAGGAGGTGGCAGACGCCTGTGTATTCCTAGGGTCCGATATGAGCAGTTATATTTCCGGACAGGTGCTACAGGTAAATGGTGCGATGGCCACCTAGTGATTCATTAAATCAATAACAAGCGATCGGTTGAATTTAAACCAACCGGTCGCTTTTTTTTGTCTATCCTGTAAAATATAAATAGCTATTTATCAGTATTTTATCTCTTACGCATCAAGGAACGGAACACCGGTAGCCTTTTTATTCCCGTTGCCATAACTCTTTACTATCTGTATTTTTTGAAAAGATGTTCTTTGCCGAAATTAAAAACTTGTTAATTAAAATTTATTTTTCGATGAATTCTTTAAAAGGCTTTTGCATTTACCCCATTTTTTAAAGAATTTAGTAACCAGTTTATGAAATCTTTTAAGCCCTACTAACCTGTTTATCCATTCTCTGAAAAAATTGGGGAAAAATTAAATTAGAAATTTAAAAAAACCTTTTTATTAACTAATTGATCACCCTCCTATCAAATTGTAGATGATTAGTTAAACACTACTTTAAGGATCACCAAACCAACAATTGACCGACCTATGCATAAAAAAATGACCGAAAAAAAAGACTCAGTTACCGATTCGTAACAAACCACCTAAGGGGTGAATTGGCGAACAGGATCAAATCAAACGAGGTAGCATTCTGACCATTAAAAAACAATAATAGACACATGAAATCGAGCACGACGCAAGCGACGATAGTTATCGGGGAATTCGTGCGACCTGCCTGCCGATAGGCAGGGATTCCATCTGACCGCTAAAGAACAAATTATAAACATGAAAACAACATCTACCTATTCAAGCATGCCCTTTGGTCAGCTACTGGCACTTTGTATGGTGCTTAGCGTATCGATCCATGCAGGTGCTTCAGAACTCCGAAGATCCAAGATCACGGAAAACTCCTATCGAATGGAGTTTTTGGAAATATCGGGGACAATTACTAATGAAAACGATGAACCCCTTCCCGGGGCGACGGTAACGGTACAGGGCACCTCCATGGGGACCGTCTCTGATTTAGATGGAAAATTTAGTCTTAATGTTCCAGACAATGCCGTCTTGGTGATATCCTACATCGGCTATCAAACACAGGTAATCTCTGTGGGATCCCAGACGCTATTCGCCATAAAAATGGTTCAGGATGAATCTGCGCTTTCCGAGGTATTGATCGTGGGATACGGAACACAGGAGAAAAAAGACGTAACGGGGGCTGTATCTTCGGTGAAAGGTGCCAACATTCAAAACCTACCAGCTTCTGGCTCATCTCAGCTACTTCAGGGGCGTGCGGCGGGTGTTAACGTGGTCCGAAACGGTGGGGCACCTGGAAACCAAGGATCTATCCGAATCCGGGGTACTGGCACATTAAATAACGCTGACCCGCTGATCATCGTAGATGGCGTACCCGGAGGCAACTTAAATGACATCAACCCGAATGACATAGAGTCAATCGAGATCCTCAAAGATGCCTCGGCTTCGGCTATCTATGGTACACGTGCAGCTAACGGTGTAGTAATCGTTTCTACTAAAAGGGGGGATTTTGAAAAACCTCTTCAATTCGCTGTCAATGGCTACACAGGTGTATCCAACGCCATAAAAACCATCGATGTATTGGACGCCCCCACCTTGGCCCAGTTGAAGCGTGAACGATTTACAAACGACGGACTTCCCATAAATCCGATCTGGGAAAATCCCTCCTATCAAACGCAGCTGACCGATTGGCAGCGGGAACTGTTGGGACAGGGTACCATTCACAACATGGACATTTCGCTAACAGGTGGCAATAGGAATTCCTCCTTTATGCTGTCAGGTGGCTATTTCGAGGAAAAAGGCATGATCCAAAACTCTGGTTTTAAGAGGATCAGTTTTCGTCTAAACTCAGACCACAAGATAAGCGATCGCTTTAAGGTTGGGCAAAGTCTACAGCTTATCACCATCAATGAAATGACGCCAAATACGCTTTCGGCCCAGACGGGGGTATTGTGGAGTGCGATTCGATTTCACCCCGGGCTTCCGGTGCGGAATGCCGACGGATCGTTCAGTTCCTCGCAGATTTCAGGAGAATTTGGGGACATCAATAACCCCATATTTACCCAAGAGACAATGGATTCGAGAAACACCACCCATAAGATCCTTGGCAATTTTAATGCGGAATATGAAATTTTAGAGGGATTGAAGGTACGGGCAAACATCGGGATCGATGGGGCAATCTCAGATGGATACAATTTTAACATCATTGTGGCAGATCAAATTCGTGCAAACACCAGAAACAGCCTTTCCCGCAGCTATAACGAGTATTATTCCATCCTATCGGAATATTTCGTCAGCTATGACAAGAAAATCACGCCAAATAGCACGGTGGGATTTGTGGGTGGATACACGACGCAAACGTTTAATTCAGACGGATTTAATGCAAGTAAGTTGGACTTCCCCGACGAGTCTTTTGATCAGCGGTTTTTGAACGTAGGACAAACCCTCAATAACATCGGAGGTGTCAAAACGTACGATGCCCTGGCATCTTGGTTCGGAAGAGCTACCTACAACTACGCAGACAAATACCTCGCCACAGTAACCTTTCGTGGTGATGGATCATCCAAATTCGCTCCGGACAGACGTTGGGGCTACTTTCCGGCGTTTTCACTAGGCTGGAGAGTTTCTGAGGAGGATTTCTTCAAAAATGTAAATTTTATTAGCAACCTAAAACTAACCGGGGGCTGGGGCATGCTAGGGAACCAAAACGTGCCCGGACTACAGTATCTGGCGCTGATCAGTTCGGGCAATAGGTATTCATTCGGTGGTAACCAAACCGTAGGAGCGGCGCAATCCCGAATTCCTAACCGATTTATTACCTGGGAATCCGCTGTAATGACAAACATCGGTATGGACATCGGTTTTCTGGAAAACAGGTTATTGGCTAATGTCAATTATTTCATCAAAGACACACGAGACATGTTGATCGCACCGCCGACCATTGGAACCATCGGAACTGCGCAGATTCCAAACCAAAACCTTGGAGAACTACGTAATCAAGGGCTGGAATTGGAACTAACCTACCGGCAGTCGGGGAGGGAATTTTTCTATTCCTTTAGCGGAAACGCGTCCTTTATTCAAAATGAAGTGACCCAGCTAGTAGACGGAAACTTTGTCGGATCACAATTGTACGGCCGATCTAGCCAAGAAATATCGAGGACGTACGAAGGATTTCCTATTGCCAGTTTTTATGGATGGAGGGCGGACGGACTCTATCAAACCAACGAGGAAATCCAGAATGACCCCAATATCACAAACGATCCACGAAGGACAAATGGGTTGATAAGACCTGGAGATGTCCGATTCAGAGACCTGAACGGTGATGGCATCGTAGATGAACGGGATCGGGAAATTCTGGGCAATCCTCATCCAAAGGTAGTATACGGAATGAATGCGGAGTTTACCTATAAGAATTTTGACCTTTCGCTGTTTTTCTTGGGAAATGCGGGGTTTGAAATTTTCAATGCTGACCGCATGCAAGGCTTAGACCCCACCTATCCTTTTAACATGTATGCGGAAACCGAAAACCGTTGGACGGGTCCCAACACCAGTAATACCATTCCTAGAATGACGACCCGAAGGGACAACCTAAACCATCGGACATCAGACCTGTTTTTGGAAAGAGGAGACTTCCTTCGACTAAAAAACCTGGTAGTCGGCTACACCTTACCGATGACACTTACCAGCAAAGCGGGAATCAGTAGGGCGAGGTTTTACCTAGCAGGACAAAACCTCTTACTGCTAACCAACTATTCGGGTATGGATCCGGAACTGGGGTACATCAACAACAACCTCCAGCTCAATGTGGACTATGCGCAATATCCGCAAGCGAGAACCTGGACCCTTGGTGCTACCATTACTTTCTAATCGCTGAACGAATTATAACATGAATACTCTATCAAAATATATTCTGAGCGCGGCAATGGCTATAGTAGTAGTTGCATGCAACGATAGCATTTTGGACACCACTCCTTATGGACAGTCTACTTCCTCCCAATTTTGGAGGAATGCAGACGATGCCGTGGCCGCCGCCAATGCCATGTACGAACCGCTTATATTGCACGACTTTTATGGCCATGCGGAGCATACCTTTGACATTCCATCGGACGATCAGTGGAGGGCTGGGGACCATGCCGAAGATCAGGCCATCGAGTCCTTTACATTCGATGCAGGTAACCCACAGTTAAATTACGGATGGCGCCCCAAATACGAGGTAATCTCCCGTGCCAACGCCGTATTGATGAACGTACCGGGCATAAACATGGATCAAACGCTTAAAAACCGGGTACTGGGGGAGGCCCATTTTCTGAGAGGGTTTGTTTTTTGGAGACTTTCGGTCATCTATGGCGGTGTACCGCTTATACTGGAGGATGATGTGGCGAACAATAACTACAACAAACCGAGGGCTACTCTCGAAGAAACTAGGGCACAGATTGAATCAGACTTGTTGAAGGCCGCTGAGTTGCTCCCGGTTTCACACCCTGCAGAGGAATTTGGAAGGGCTCACCGAGGGTCAGCCAATGGCCTTCTAGCGAAGCTTTACATGTATATGGAAGACTTTCCAAAGACCATCGAATATGGCCAAAAAGTTCTTGATGGCCCCTATGGATTGGCTCCAAGTTTTGACCACAATTTCTCGATCAATCTTCAGCGAAACGCAGAAATGCTTTTCGCGGTGCAAGCCCTTGATGGATGGAGAGGGAATAACCACGTGATCTATACGACACCGAGACCTTGGGGCGGTTGGGATTTTCACGAACCCATAGACGACTTAGTGGAAACCTTCGACGCCGAAGACCCTCGACTTGACTATACTGTTTATAAGCCCGGTGATGTAGTCGATCTAGGCGGCAGTAGGGGGCCTACCGAATATACGGAAAACCTGTCCGCTTCTGGATTTCACTTCCGAAAGTACTCTTCCTGGCGTGCCACGGGAGGACTCAACGAAGGGCATCATAACCCTATTCTGCGAACAGCCGACGTATACCTTTTGGTTGCGGAGGCAAAAATCCGCTCGGGACAGAATGGGGATGCAGAGATAAATGCAGTCCGTGCTCGCGCTGGTAGAACACCACTTACCAATGCTACCATGGAAGACCTCATCAAAGAAAGGCGGATGGAACTTGCCGGAGAAAATCAACGGCACCAAGACCTGATGCGTTGGGATAGAGCCGGTATTGTTGATATCGTCGCACTGTATGCAAGGGACCTAGGACCACTAAAGCCAGGACGCACCTTTCAGCGCCCTAAGCACTACCTATTTGCCATTCCACAGCGGGAGATTGATCTTAGCAATGGTGTGCTAACCCAAAACCCAGGATATTGATCACCTATGGGAAAGAGGTTTATTTGCTTGTTGCTGCTCTGGATGACTTTTGCTTGTGACCATACCAATACCGAGCATCTTATCGGAAAATGGCGATTGGATTCCGTGCAGTATCATTATAATAACTTTTCCCACAGTAGTAGTGGCTGGTATCAGGAGGAAACCTATGAGTATTTACCCACTGACGAGCTGATCGTCAGTGCGGTAAATGCTTATATGAAGATTCCGTATAAAATAACCAAAGGTGAAATCCATCACCTGAATCAGCTAGGACAAACCGAAGAAATCTACTCCATTCTGAAGCTGTCCAAAGAAATGCTGGTGCTGAAAGTCGAAAACACACCCCTCTTTGAGGGAAAACAGCAATCTAGATACGAGATCCGGTATTTTTCCCGGTTCCCTGGATAACGAATAATCAACGCGTTGTTTTTAAGAGTTTACCAAATCCATCGAACATCTCCATTTTTACTACTTGGTTGGACTGCCTTACGTGATTGGATGATTGGCCCAAATACCCTGAACCCCCATAAAATTCCCTCGTTGAAACGAGTCCATCGGCATGCCATAGCTTGGCGTAAGCCGCATCTGCACCTGGTCGGATAGGGGGGGCACTGGGTAGGGTATCCGCCCGAATGGCCAATTTGCCATCGGTGTTGCTAAACAAGTACATATACCGCCCGCTGTGGGCATGATACAATGCGTGCACTGCTTTCGTATCTCCCTCCAAAAATAAATTTGATGTAGCCGGTTTAAAACCTCCCCGTCCATCACCCGTCAATACCTGTCCGTAAGATGCATCGTATCGGCCCGTTAGCACCTCCACGCCGTGGAAGTTTCCTGTCAGCAACAGATCCAAGTTCCCGTCCCCGTTAAAATCCTCTGCCAGACTACCGAAAACCGGGGAAATCTGTGCCTCGTTGGGTAATGCACGGAATAAAAAGGCGCTACCCGCCTGATTGGATAAGATACCGGTATGAAACGTATCTACTGAGAGGGTGGTGAGCTTGGTGGTGTCCAAGTTAGCGAACAAGTCCTCTACCGAAGTAACGGCATAGGAGGCATAGCTTGAAAATCTCCGCTTGAGTGAAGGAATCTGTGCAAACAAGTCGTCACGGGGATGAATCGGGTACCTAACCCCATCCACTTTATAGGAAATGATTGCTTCCTTCGTTCCATTGGTATCCACATCTGCGATATGAATCTGAAGCGGTCCTTCAAGGGAAGTCTTATAACGGCTGTTTAGCCCAAGATTCCCAACTACATAATCCACATACCCATCCCTGTCTAAGTCTGCTCCGACAATGCTATTCCACCAACCACGGGTCCTCGAAAGACCCAATTCATCGGTCACGTTTATAAGAGAGCCTCCTTCATTTTTATAAACCGTAACCGGCATCCATTCTCCAACCACTATCAAATCTGCCCACCCATCACGATCAAAATCAGACCAAATAGCCGATGTTACCATGCCGATGCTTGTCAGGCCCGGGGCAATTTGTGCTGTCACGTCAACAAACTTGCCGTTTTGGTTTTCCAAAATCATACTCGCACCTGGCTCAGGATAGCGCTGTGGAGACAGCCTACCCCCTACAAACAAATCCAGGTCTCCGTCTCGGTCAAAATCAGCCGAAACCACACAGGATCCACTCACCGGACGGTCTGGCAGTACCGACGTATCTAACAAAAAATCTCCATCCTGATTGATATATAATCGGTCTTGGTAATATCGGGAACCGGCCTCGAATTCATTACCCCCCGAAACCACATACAAGTCTAAGTCCCCATCTCCATCCGCATCGAAAAACAAAGACCCCATGTCCTCCTCGAATGCGTTGCCTGAATCCAATACCATCCGCCGGAAAGTCCCATCTGATAGCTGAGTATATATTTCACCAGATTGCTTAAACGCTCCTCCCACAAAAAAATCGTCCAAATCGTCACCATTGATATCAGCAACAGCGATCCCTGGGCCCAGCTGGGAAAGCTTGTGAGGCAGGAGAGGTTGAATATTGAAGTCGGAAAAATAGGTCTCCTGATGCCGATAGTCTATGCCCAAAACACTATCCTGAACGGCTCTGAACAGGATGTTCTCTTGGCTTGCACCGCCCGCCACGTAGCTATCATCCTTTGGATTATAGGCAATTTCCAACAAACAATTTCCATTGACTTGTGTCAATACTTGACTGCGTTGGTCTGGCCACACCACCAATAACGTGTCGACCTTGGTGTTCGCTCCCAAGCCAAAGTGGATTTTTCCAGAAACAGAGGACTGATACCCTCTACTCAGGTAATGTTCGTATACCTGCCGCTGATCTCCCGAAACCAGCCAAATTTTTGTGCCGATCCCATCTAGGTTGTTTTTTGGCCCACGCAAACGAATCGTGAGGTAATTGTGCCCACTTCCTAGGATTGAGTTATTTTTAAACAAATGGGCCGGTGAACCGGTGTTTGATATTACCAAGTCCAGTGCACCGTCGTTATTGAGATCGGTGTAAACCGCCCCGCTGGAAAAGGATTCTTCTGTAATACCCCAAGTCGTACTGACATCCTGAAAGGTCAAATCCCGCTGATTGTGAAACACAAAATTGGCAACATGTGCGCCTTCCAATCCCTGGATCGCTTCAAATAGTAGCCTAGCCCTTTCGCTTTCTCCCGAACCCGCTCCAAAGACACTGGACTTATAGTCCACAAAATCACGGTTCGTAATATCCTTAGGGTAACCATTGGTGATCAAGAGATCTCTCCACCCGTCATTATCCAGATCGGCCCACAGGGCACTCCAACTCCAGTCAGTGGCACTAATACCGGCTAACTGACCCACATCGCTGAATCTCGGTAACCCATCATGGGAAATACCGCGGTTCCACTGAAGCGTGTTTCTCATAAACTGCGGTTCGTAGCCGTAGACCGCTTCCGACCTAAATCGCTCATGCAAGGTCATGCCAAACATCATTTTCTGCCGAAAGTTATCCGGTGGAAGCATGTCCAATGTGACGATATCTAGGAGCCCGTCGTTGTCGAAATCGCCCACATCATTTCCCATCGCCGAATAACTCGTGTGCCCAAACACATCCGACGCACGGTTTTGGAAAGTTCCGTCCTGTTGATTGATGTAAAACAAATCATTGGACAGGTAGTCATTCGAAACATAAATATCTGGCCAGCCATCTAGGTTAAAATCACCGATCGAAACCCCCAAACCGTATCCTTCTATGGTGATCCCCGCGGTAGTAGATACATCGGTAAAGGTATTGTCACCGTTGTTTCGGTACAGCTTGTCTGTATTGACCATCTTTCCATCCACCCGTTTTTTCCGGATCACATTGGGGCCAGTCTCGTCGGTGATGTTATTCAGCAAGTACATATCCAACAATCCATCCCTGTCATAGTCAAAAAAAGCGGCTTGGACGCTGTGAGCCGTATCTGCCAACCCGTACTCAAGCGCCCTCTCGGTAAAGGTATGGTCTCCGTTGTTGATGTAGAGTTCGTTTGCTCTCCTATCACCGGCGTAAGGGCCTGCAAAGCAGATATAAACATCTTGAAACCCATCCTGATTGATATCGATGATCGATACCCCATTGGCCCATTTCCCTTCGGTATTGATGCCAGACTGGTTCGTGATATCCTCAAATTGAAAATTCCCCTTATTTAGGTAAACCCTGCTTTGCCCCATATTGGAAGTAAAGACCAAATCATCCAGCCCGTCATTATTGAGGTCTCCCGCACCCACACCTGCCCCGTTGTAAAAATACTCGAAGGTCAATACATTCAGTTCACTGCTTTCGAACAAGGTATTTTGGAAAAAAACACCCGAATGGGCTGATGATATCTTTTCAAAAGTATTCTTTTCGAGACAACCGGCTAGCAGAAAATAGGCAAGAATCAAATAACCACATAGAAATCGCATCGGAATACGGAGATTGTTGGACGTTATCCCCGAAAGATAATCATATAAACGAATTGGCGCAGAAGCTGCCAGGTAAAATTAAGGTTACTATTTCGTGCATCAGACAAACGCGGCCTATCGGAGGTATGCCTTCTGGTGGCTTCAAAAACACTTCTTACCCACTTAGGCGGCCATCCGAGACAAACAAGCGGACTTCTCGATCCATTATGATCCAATTGGGGAATTTTCAACCGTCAGGACTATCCTCCCCAAAAAATCTGATAACAGACAATCAAAAGACTTTAATACTACCGAATATTTAGATATCTTTAGTAACACGTTTTTTCTCACGCTTTTTCCCGTTATGCAGGCATTTGAAGTTCATGAACAAATAGTCAAAGACTATAAAGACTATTTGAAAAGTTTTAATATCATTAAGGATCAAAGGATCAATAAGGTAGTAAATGAAGCCTTCAAAAAGGATGAATACATTCCGGAACCTCTGATTCAGTTCAATCCCTCATTTAAGAAGGCAGCATCTTTGGATAGCCTGGTAAGCGAGGGTGTGCTTCATCAAGAATTGAATCGTGTATTTAAAGGATTCAAACTTCACACTCACCAAGAGCAGGCAATTCGAAAAGGCGCTTCTGATAAATCATTTATTGTAACCTCCGGAACCGGTTCAGGAAAGTCCCTAACTTTTCTCGGCACGATCTTCAATCACCTATTCAGAAATCCCGGAGGGAAAGGCATCAAGGCTATTTTGGTTTACCCCATGAATGCTTTGATTAATTCTCAGGAAGAAGAAATCAAAAAATATGCGGCCAATTATGGTACTGATTTTCCCATCACTTTTAAGAAATACACGGGACAGGAGTCAGCACAAGCGAAAGAAGAAGTCGAGTCTGAGCTCCCGGATATCCTATTGACCAACTACATGATGCTTGAACTCCTACTCACCCGAGGCAAGGAGGAGTCCATCCGAAAGTCAATCGCAAATAACCTTCAGTTCCTTGTCTTTGACGAGTTGCATACTTATCGGGGTAGGCAAGGTGCCGATGTTTCCATTTTGATTAGAAGGCTCAAATCTCTATGTAAGCATGAAGTGATCTCGATTGGCACTTCGGCCACCATGGCTTCAGGTGATCACATCGCAGATGAAAAGCAGGTAGTAGCAGATGTGGCCACAGAAATCTTCGGGGAGAAATTTGAGAAGGATCAAATCATCGGAGAAACGCTGGAAACAGTAACCGATCCCTCATGTAAACTTCCAATGCCATTGGATTTGCAGGAGGTGATGACAAGGGATGTGAATAAAAATGGGTCTGAGGATGAGTTTAGAAAGCATCCATTTGCCATTTGGTTGGAGCGTGAAATTGCTTTGTCTTTTAATTCGGATGGGACTATAAAAAGAGCCAAGCCGAAATCACTCAATGAGATTGTGATAAAGCTAAGTCAAGCCTCCAGAATTGAGGATGAAGAAAGATGCCTGGAATATTTGAAAAAGTTTTTTGAATGGTCAGAGGCCCTGAACATCAAGAATTCATCCAATCGACAATCCTTCCTGCCTTTCAAAATCCATCAGTTTATATCTCAAACGGGTAATGTGTATGTGACTCTTGATTCCCGAAAAAACAGGGAGATCACGTTAGAGGATGGACGATATATCAAAGAAGGAGATGAGGATAGGTATATTTTCCCGGTATTGTTCAGCAGATACTCAGGGGTGGACTTTATCTGTGTAAAAAAGAATTTTTCGGAAGGGAAATTTGAACCCAGAGAACCAGACTCTTTGCCTGAGAAAATTACCAAGACCAGTTTGAAGGGCGACAAGGAAGAAGGGCGAAGCAAACGTGTCTTGAAAGAAAGTGACTTCGAACAAGGGTATCTTATTCTTCCAGAAAAGGACGAAGAACTTTGGAACTCCGATATGATCGAATCTTTGCCGGATACTTGGTGGAAAGAGAAAAAATCGGGGGAAAAAGTCTTGGATAATTTTTACGAGTTCCGGGCGCCTCAAAAAGTATACTTCAACTCGGATGGCCGTTTTTCGAATGATCCAGAGGCAGGACTGAATATGACTGGATGGTTTGTTTCTGCACCCATGCTCTATGATCCTACCTGTGGGGTGGTTTACGACCCCAGAACCAGGGAGAATACCAAATTGATGAAGGTGGGAAATGTGGGTAAGAGCACAGCCACCACGATTACCACATTCAGTATCCTCAAAGCTCAGTATGATCAAAAGGTGAAGGTCACCGATCAAAAAGTGATGAGCTTTACGGATAACCGACAGGATGCATCTCTTCAAACTGGGCACTTTAATGACTTCCTGATGATCGGTCGGTTAAGGTCTTCCATTTACCGTGCTCTGAAAACTTCAGAAAACCACATGCTCCACATGGATACCATTTCAACAGAAGTTTTTAAAGAGTTGAAATTGGCTGAGGCAGATTATGCAAGGAACCCATCTTCCAATCCCAAATGGCCTGATGAAGAAAATGAAAAGGCTTTGATTGATTTTCTTAAGGTCAGGATACTCTATGATTTAAGAAGGGGTTGGCGATACAATACACCCAATCTGGAGCAATGTGGACTTTTGGATATTACCTACTCAAGACTAAAGGACTATTGCGAAGAAGAGTCATTTTTTGAGAGAGATGAATTATTGTCCATTCTTTCACCTGCCGAACGGGAAAACTTTGTGCTGCAAGTGTTGAACTACTTCCGTACAGCCTATGCATTCAATTACTACCTACTTGATGAAGATAAACGGCCGGTATTAGAAGAGCGACTTAAGCAGAAATTAAACTCCAACAGTGAATGGTCTTTAGAGCAAGATGAGCGATTGGAAAGACCTCCAGTATTGATTTACGAAAGAATTGGAAAGATTAGGAAAGGTGCTTACACGGAAAGTATCGGGCCTACCAGTAATTTGGGTAAATACATCAAGCGCGTATTTGCCAAAAAAAGCCTTCCTCCTATCAAAGGGTCTAATTTAGGGGAGTACATCAAGAAACTTTGCAAGACTCTTCAGGACGGTCATTTTCTTTCCTCAGTAGAGATACAGGGAGAAAAAGGCAAGACCTTTGGCTATCAGCTGAAAGTGGACAAAATCATTTGGAAGCTGGGAGACGGAGAGAATGTCCTAACCGATGAGGTCAGAATCAATATGACTGGGGATGAATTGAAAATTAAACCCAATCAATACTTCAAGTCATTTTATCAGCAGGACTTCAAAGCCTTTAATAAATTCTTTAGAGCATCAGAGCATACCGGTCAGATCTCTTCATCCGAGCGAATCGAGCGAGAGGATAAATTCCGATCAGGGGATATTTCTGCCTTATATTGTTCTCCGACCATGGAATTAGGTATCGATATCGCCAATCTGAATATTGTCCATATGCGTAACGTGCCGCCTAACCCTGCTAACTACGCGCAGCGAAGTGGACGTGCAGGCAGAAGTGGTCAGACAGCTTTGGTTTTCACTTACTGTTCCAATACCTCACCTCATGATCGACACTTTTTCAAGAATTCGATAGACATGGTGGCTGGTTCGGTTAAGGCGCCACGGATTGATTTGCTCAACGAGGAACTGATCATCAGTCATTTCAATGCTTACATCTTCATGCATCTTGGATTGACTTCGATCAATAGTTCGGTTCGGGATTTCTTGGATTTGGATCAAAAGCAAAACCTACCTATCCGGACAAAAATCCATGATCATTTCAAAGACCAAAAACTCAATTTTCAGTCTGAATGGATCAATGGTTTTAAAAGAGTAATCAAAGACAAATTCCCTGAACTTGCTAAATCCAAGTGGTTTGGTGATGAATGGCTTCAAGTAAGAGCCAATCAATTTTATACTGATTTGGATAAAAGCTTTGACCGCTGGAGAACCCTATTCAAGAACGCTACCAAGATGGTCGAAAAGGCCACCGCGGTAATGAATGACCCGACTTTTGCAAGAGATAGCAAGGAATCTCGGGAGGCCGGCAGGCTATTGAATATCGGAAGAAGACAGCGGGACTTATTGCTGAACGAACAGCAAGGTGGCTTCAGGAACGATTCTGAATTTTATGTGTATCGGTATCTGGCAGCAGAAGGCTTCTTACCTGGATACAACTTCACCCGATTGCCGGTTCGCGCATTTATCGGAAAGAGAAGCCAGGATGAGGGTACCTTCATTTCCAGACCAAGATTCATTGCGCTCAAAGAGTTTGGGCCGGGCAATCTGATTTATCACAATGGAGGTAAGTTTAGAGTGACCCGAATGCAATTGTCGGACTCTGACGCCAGATTGGAGAAAATCAAAATCTCAACGAAAACCGGGTATGCTTGGCTTGGAGAGGAAGGTACGACTGTAAATAATGATCCTATCACTCATGAAGCTTTAAAAGGCCAGGCCAATGCTCAAACCCATTCAAATATTCTTGAATTGGTCGAAACAGACACTTGGCCCCAGGAAAGAATATCTTCTGAGGAAGAAGAACGCCTCTCCTCCGGTTACGAAATCGAGCAGTATTTCCATTATCCCAAAGGAACGGAATTTACCCAAAAGACCATTCTAAAAGCTTCGGGTGCAGATCTGATGAATCTTATTTTCTGCCCTGCCACCAAGCTTATTCAGCTCAACAAAAAATGGAGGTCTTCCAAAGAAGAGGAAGAAGAGGAGTCAGGATTCCTAATCGGAAGGGTTAGTGGAAAGTGGCTTAAAAAGTCAGACTTGGAACTTAAGGAGGAGAGGGAAAAAGACCCCGCCACTTACATCCATTTATACACTACCGATACAGCTGATTCCCTGTATTTGCAACCCATTGATGCATTGGGCTTGGGTGAGGATGGAGTGATTTCTTTGACCTTTGCGTTGAAGCGGGCCATTGAGCAAGTATTTCAAATCGAAGAATCTGAGGTCGGAGTCTGGTTTATGGGTAACAAGGAATCTCCCAATATCCTCATCTATGAGGCTGCTGAAGGTAGCCTTGGTATCCTATCTCAAATCACGCAAGATCCGGAAAGGCTAAAGGAGGTATTCCGTCAAGCGTATCAATTGATGCACTTTGATCCTGAAACCAAAGAGGATCTTGCTCCCGAAAAACCAAAGGCCAGCTACGATGACCTGCTTTCTTATTACAATCAACGCTACCATGAAAAGTTGGATCGTTTTAGTATTCAAAAAGCATTGGAGCTACTGATGATTTGTGAGGTAGACAATACCGGTTCGGGAAATAGCGGACATGCAGATAGGGAAGCCCATTATCAGGAACTGATCGCCAGGTATGACAAAAGCTCAGAACTGGAAAAAAAACTGATTGACTACCTCTATCAAAATGACTACCTACTCCCCGATAAGGCACAAGTCAACCTAAATAAATCACTTGGCTTCTACATCAGTGCAGATTTTGTGTTTTTGAATGCGGACAAAACCATCAAATCAGTCGTATTCTGTGACGGGTCTGTCCACGATCGCGATCAGGTCAGGGAAGATGATAACCATAAACGGACAATTCTATGGGGCTCTGGAATCGATGTGATCGAATGGCATTACACTGAATCCATTCCAGATTTATTGAACCGCAGAAAAGATATTTTCAGGAAAATATGATGATCAAAGAAAAACCATCTCCCGGAAAGCTTATCTCTCTCAGAGGGAGAGAGTGGGTCGTTCTTCCAACGGATGATGCCGAAATATTGAAAGTGAAACCCTTGGGAGGCTCAGACGATGAGGCTACAGGGATCTATTTGCCTTTGATGGTTCCTGAAGATCAGTGGAAGGAAGCCACTTTCCCCAGACCTGAAGTGGGAGATTTGGGTGACTTTGAAACAGCCAAACTACTCTTTGAAGCTTCCAGACTTTCTTTCCGAAATGCCAGTGGCCCTTTTCGTGCCATGGGCAAGCTTTCTTTCCGTCCCAGATCCTATCAGATAGTGCCTCTCGTGATGGCACTTAAGCAGGACGTAGTTCGCTTGTTGATTGCTGATGATGTGGGGATTGGTAAGACTGTAGAAGCATTGATTATCCTCCGTGAACTTATGGAGCGCGGTGAGATCAAACGCTTTGCGGTCATCTGTCAGCCACACCTATGCGAGCAGTGGCAAAAGGAACTGAAGGACAAACTGGATTTGGATGCCGAAATCATCCGAAGCAGTACAGTCTCTTCTCTGGAGCGTAAGCTGGTCAACTCGGACAGCATCTTCAAAGCTTTCCCTTACCAAGTAATATCCATTGACTACCTGAAAAACGATCGAAGAAAGCCCATTTTCCTCAATGATTCTCCCGAATTCCTGATTGTGGATGAGGCCCACACGGCAACTCGGCCAAAAGATGCGAAGTCGCCTTCTCAGCAGCAACGCTACCATTTGCTTCATGATTTGGCAAAGAATCCGGCGCGACACATCGTTTTGCTGACCGCGACTCCACACAGTGGTAAGGATGAGGAGTTTCAATCCTTATTAGGCTTGTTACGCCCGGATTTCGAGAAACTCTCCATGGAGAATCTGGAGCAAAAGCAAAAAGAGCAAATTGCCAAGCATTTTATCCAGAGAAAGCGGGAACAGATCCGAAAGTGGTTGGGAGAGGATACCCCTTTTCCGGATCGGGATACCCGAGAGATCGGATACCGTCTTTCATTGGATTACAAATTCTTCTTCAACGAAGCTCAGAATTTTGCCCGAGGGCTAACCAAAGGAGCCGAGGAACACAAAGGCCTAAAAGGAAAATATTGGGCAGCATTGGCCCTTCTGCGAGGAATCATGTCTTCACCAGCAGCCGGTTTGGAAATGCTTCAGGGAAGAATCAATCGATCTACAGAAGAGGACGCTCCGGCTTATGAAGAGAACCCGGTAATCGAGCGACTGGAAGAGGATACCGATTCCACTCAGATGGAGCTTTTGGAACAGGCTGGATTAGCCCAATCGGAGATGGATGTTCTCAAGAGTCTTGCAGAAGACCTTCACAAGCTCTCAGGAATCAAGCAGGACCTGAAAGTAGCCGAATCCTTGATTCGGGTGAAGGAACTGATTAAAGGTGGATTCAATCCCATTATTTTCTGCAAATACATCGCTACTGCTAAATACGTGGCTGAGGTTCTCAGACAGGAACTTCCAAAAAGCATAGAAATCCAGGCCATTACCTCTGAGCTCCCTGATGAACAGCGTAAAGAGCGAATCGAGGCCATGGGGCAATCTGAGAAACGAATTCTGGTAGCTACAGACTGCCTCAGTGAAGGGATCAACCTTCAGGATCAATTTAATGCAGTGCTTCATTATGATCTTCCCTGGAATCCCAACCGCCTCGAACAGCGTGAGGGGCGGGTAGACAGGTTTGGTCAAAATAGCCCAGAAGTCAAGACTTGGTTACTGTGGGGTGAAGACAATCCCATCGATGCCATCGTATTGAAGGTGTTGATCCGGAAAGTACGTGATATCCAAAAGTCAACCGGGGTATCCATCAGCCTTGGAGAAGATAATAGATCCATCATGGATGCGGTACTGAATGAGGTTCTCCTTGATCCGCAAAAGGCACTCAAGGTGAGCCAAACCAGCATTGATTTTGGACCGGATTATCATCAGGCGATGATCACGCGAGAACTGGAAGCGGCGAAAGAGAAGGCCAAAAATCTCCGAAGCATCTTTGCACACATGTCAGTACCACAAGAAGAGATCGAAAACGACCTCAAATCCGTGGATGAAGCAATCGGTGATATCAAATCCGTCGAAACCTTGGTGCTGAATGGAATCACGCATCTTGGCGGAACAGTGCAATCAGATGGAATCGGCTATAAGATTTTCCTTCAAAATCTTCCGGTTCACCTGAGGGAGACCCTCGGAACCAAAACAGATTATCGGGTAAGTTTCCATTCACCTACACCGCAAGGATATCGCTACATAGGACGGAACCACAAGTTTACCGAGCAGCTTTGCCAGTTTCTGTTGGCTTTGGCTTTTGAACAAAAGGGGGATTTTGGAAAGGTGGCAAGGGCTGCTGTGATCCAGACTGACCGTGTTCAGGTACAGACCACCGTGATTCAATTTCGTGTCAGGAACGTGATCAAGGAAGTACAGAGCAAAGTGGAAAACATCTCTGAGGAAATGTACCTGTGGGGATTTGAAGGAAGCTCTTCCCAAGGAAATACTTTGGAATATGAACGTTGCAAGAGTCTTCTCTTTGAAGCGGAAAGTATCCAAAACCTCTCCTCGGAAAGACAGCAGGATGTGTTCCAAAATCAGGTCAAGCTTTTCGATGAAAAATTGGATCAGTTTAAGGAAGTAGCCGAAGACCGTGCAAAGAAACTTGTGGAAGCCCATGGCCGCTTTAAAACGTTGGTGGGAGGTAAACGATACGAAGCGGTTCATCCAATTTTGCCACCGGATATCTTGGGAGTCTATGTATTCCTGCCCCAACCCAAAAAGATCACTTTAGATTGATATGGCGCTACCGATCAACATAGAGGATTTGATTAAAGGTCGTGCCGTCGAGTCCGATCGGATCGAGTATAAGAAAGGCTGGAACCCCGGCCCCATCTATCGCTCCATCTGTGCCTTTGCCAATGATTTCGATGATATCGGAGGAGGGTACATTATTGTCGGCATTGAAGAGGAAAACGGTCGGCCTGTCTTACCTCCTGCGGGACTAAGTGAAGATGAGATAGACGCAATACTCAAGGAGATCGTCACCCTTAATAACCTGATCAATCCTGCCCACTATCCCAAAATCAGTGTGGAAGAAGTCCAAGGCAAAAAGATCCTGGTGATATGGGCTTTTGCGGGAGATAATAGACCCTATGAAGTACCGGATGAAATCAAGGCTAAGGAAAAGAAATACAATTACTATATCCGCTACGGTTCCAGTTCGGTCAAGGTCAGCAAAAGCCAAAAAGAAGAACTGATCGCGCTAAGCGGGAAAACCCCATTTGACGATCGGCCAAATACGCAAGTAAGCTATGAGGAGGTTTCTCTGACTTTGTTGCGGGATTACCTGAGAAAGGTGGAAAGTAAGCTGCTGGATTCCATGGATTCCCTGTCCAAGGAACAGCTGCTTTCCCAGATGCAACTGCTGTATGGTCCTCCGGAAAGAAGGCATCCCCGCAATGTTGCTCTGATGATGTTCACCGAAAATCCGGAGAAGTATTTCCCCTATTCCCGGGTGGAAATTGTCCATTTTCCGAATGGTGAGGAAGATCCGGAGTTTTTTGAGGCTCCGAATATTTCCGGACCAGTGGATTATATGATCAACAGAACGCTGGACTACCTGCGGATCAATGTTTTGAAGCAAATGACCCGCAAGATCAAAGGGCAGGCGGAGTCCGTCCGTGTATGGAATTATCCCTATGAAGCATTGGAAGAGATTGTTGCCAATGCACTTTATCATCGAGACTACCTGACCAGAGAGTCTGTAGAGATCAGGGTTTATCCTGATAAGTTGATCCTACTGAATTATGGTGGCCCAGATCGCAGTATAAAGCTGACGGAGTTTCAAAAGGGAAGTGTGTTTCCAAGAAGATATCGAAATAGAAGATTGGGGGATTTTCTCAAGGAACTTGACCTGACAGAAGGGAAAGCCACGGGAATACCAACCATCCGAAGAGTATTGCAATTGAACGGTTCGCCTTCGCCTGAATTTCTTACCGATGAAGAACGGAGTTACTTTCAGGTAACCCTCCCTGTTCACCCATGGTTTTTGGAAGATAGGTCGGAGATCAAAGATGAGATCGAACGGGAATCTGACCACACCATAGGTGGTCCAATAGGTAGTCCAATAAGTAGTCCAATCCAGTTGACTGGACGGCAGGCACAGATACTGGATTTATTGAAAAACAATCCCGGCTTGACCAAGCGAAGGATTGCCGTGCTGCTTGATGTCAATGTTTCAACGGTACAAGAGCACCTCAATGGCTTAAAAAGACTGGGGGTTATAGCGCGTATAGGTGGAAAAAGGGGCTTTTGGCAAATGATGGAACTATCGGTGCAGCGTCAAGAGGATGCCAAGGACGGAGAAGACACCCATACAATACCCATCCAAAAACCCACCCAAAAACCCACCCAATCAGGTAAAGAACCCGGCATAATACCCCATACAATACCCGGCATAATACCCGGCATAATTGAGCTGCCCGAGAAGCAAAAGGAACTATTGGAATACTTGTTTGAAAACCCCAAGTCCTCCATCAAGGCCATATCCGAGCAATTGAATATTCATTTCTCTACAGTAAGAGAACATATAGATAGACTCAAGGAAAAAGGCGTATTGAAGCGGGAGGGGGGTACTCGGGGTTATTGGCGAGTAACTATCAATGATCCTGACTGAGTTCGGTATAACCCTGTTTTCAGTTCGGAAGAAATCAAGTCCAGTTCGGAGAAAAATCAACTAAAGTTCGGAGAAAAGTTCGGAGTAAAATTCAATTACAAGTAAAGCATTAGGAATCCATGACCTTCCCCAGCATAACCATACAGGGCAATATCATTTCCGGTGAGATTCTCGACAAGATCACCTCAGAGGATATCAAGCACCAAACTCCCGAGTCATTTGGCGTATCCAAGAATATCAAGATACGGGATGAGATCGGTCTGGCTTGGGCTTCGGCCCGTGGATATTGGCAAGCCTTCAAGCTGCGCCGAGAGCGAATCGCAGAGGAGGATAGCGGTACCACCGAGACCCGTAATTTCTGGATGCTACCTTTCCTGCTCACCTTGGGCTATGAAGTGGACAAGGCCAATGCAGCTAATCTGGATGGAAAGACCTATGCCATCAGCCACAGAGCTTCCAACCTATCCGGTTTTCCGGTACATATCATGGGTGTCAATGACAGCTTGGACAGACGTCGGGAAACAAGCGGTCCGAGGCTTTCTCCCCATGCCTTGGTGCAGGAATACCTCAACAAAACAGACGATTACCTCTATGCCATCGTCACCAACGGAAAGCAGCTTCGACTCCTGCGGGATGCCTCCCGATTAGTGAGATTGACTTACCTGGAGTTTGATCTGGAGAAGATGATGGAAGAGGAGCTCTTTGCGGATTTTGCCCTGCTCTATCGGGTGCTCCATGCTTCCCGAATGCCGAAGGAAAAGTCAGGAGGAGAGGAGTCCATCATTGAGTTTTACCATCAGGAGTCTTTGGCTTCGGGGACCCGAATTCGGGAAAAGCTATCCGAAGCAGTGGAGAGTTCCATCAAGCGATTGGGGAATGGCTTTCTCAAGCATCCCGACAACCAAGAGCTCCGAGATCGGATTCAGGCTGGGGAGCTTACCGGCAAGCAGTATTACCTTTTCCTGCTCCGCTTGATTTATCGGTTCTTGTTTCTTTTGGTGACAGAAGATCGGAGCCTGGTTTATTCCGAAAAGCGAGACGGTGAACTCACCCGCTTGAGAAAAATCTATTACGATTTCTACTCCATGAATAGGGTCCGGAATCTGGCCTTAAGAAGGATTTTTGTGGAAGGTGCCAAACAGGACCTTTGGGAAAATATCAAGATCACCTTCCGTCTCTTTGAATCGGCTAAGTATGGGGAAAAGCTCGGTATCAAACCCTTGGGTTCTGGCATTTTCCATCCTTCTGCCTTGGGAGTTCTTAGCCAATCTGCCCTGAAAAACGAAGACCTACTCTTCACCCTCTATCGCCTCTGCTACTTTATGGACGAAGATCGGAAGCAGGTTGTCAAGGTCAACTTCGGGGATCTGGACGTAGAAGAGTTTGGTTCGGTGTATCAGGGGCTCTTGGAGTACGAACCCGTTTTCACGGAACTGGAGACTTCTCCGAGCTTTGGTTTTGTGGCAGGGACGGAGCGTTCTTCTTCCGGATCGCACTATACCCCGGAGGAATTGGTACGTCCGCTGATCCAGCATTCTCTGGAATACATCATTCAAGACTGTCTGGAAAAGCCCGAAGAACGACTACAGGTTCCTGTCAATCAAGCATCTCTGAAAACCCTACAGGAAAAAGCCCTCTTGGGAATCAAAGTAGCCGATATTTCCTGCGGAAGTGGGCATATTCTACTTTCTGCTGCGCGAAGGATCGGTACCGAACTGGCCAAGGTCCGAACCGGTGAAGATCAGCCTACCCCAACTGCCTTGCGTCAAGCGGTACGGGATGTGATCCGGGAGTGTATCTATGGGGTGGATAAGAATCCCCTGGCAGTAGAACTCTGCAAAGTAGCGCTCTGGCTGGAAGCCCATAATCCTGGCGAACCGCTCAACTTCCTCGACCATAAGATCAAATGTGGGGATGCCATCGTGGGACTGGAGCAGAAGGAAGAACTGGAAAAAGGAATAGCCGATGAAGCCTTCAAAGCCCTTCCCGGAGATGATAAGACTATCGCAACCGGCTTCCGCAAGCGAAATGCAGAGGAGCGAAAGCAAAAAGATCAGCTTACCATGGACTATTCCACAGATGTCAATGAGGCGGTCAATAAAGCGATCGAGCAGTTCCAACTCTTCAAAAACCTGCCTGAGCGAACCCCTGAGGAGATCGAGGCCAAGCAGAAGAAGTTTATGGAACTGAACAAAGGGACTACTTATGCCCGGCTAAAGAGCTTGGCCGATATGCAGGTAGCTCAGTTCTTTATCCCCAAGACCCCGGATCAGAAAAGTTATATCTGCACCGATGCCACCTATCGCAAATACCTAAGGGAAAAGACCATTCCAACCGGTATGCCTCCTGCCAAAGCCGAAGCCTTAGCCCAGGAAAAAGGCTTTTTCCACTATTTCTTGGAGTTTCCTGAGATTTTTCAATATGGTGGTTTTGATTGCATATTAGGTAACCCGCCTTTTTTGGGTGGTAAAAAGATAAGTGGATTATTTGGAGATTATTTTCTTTCATTTATTAAAAACAATTTTTCGCCTGCTGAAGGTGGAGTAGATTTGGTTACATACTTTTTTAGAAGAATTTTTCAAATAATAAAAAATAACGGGTTTCAATCTTTAATATCCACGAGTACCATTTCTCAAGGTGATTCACGCCTAAGTGGTCTTGAATATATCATTAAGTCAGGAGGTTCTATAAATTTCGCTATTAGAACAATGAAATGGCCAGGAGAAGCTTCTGTTGAGGTTTCTTTAATTTCTATTACAAAAGGCAATAAAATTGATTTGTCTATATTAAATGGAAATGTGGTTCAAAAGATTAATTCTTATTTAGACTTTTCAAATGATGAAACGCCTTTAAGTCTTAATTTAAATCAAAAAATCTGTTTTTATGGTACTGTTATTTTGGGTAAAGGTTTTGTTATTGAAGAGCCTATAAAAGAGCTTCTAATAAATTTAGATAAAAAAAATTTAGAGGTTATATCTGATTATTTAATAGGTGATGATTTGAATAATTCTTTTCTTCCGTCTCCCAGGAGAAACATAATTAATTTTGGGAATATGGCCTTGAAAAAAGCATCTATTGAAGAATGGAATAATTTAAATGACAATGAAAAAAACGAATTAACAAAAAGTGGAATTTTTCTTGATCCTTTTACTTCAGATTCATGTGCATCTGATTATAAGGAATGTTTAGAAATTGTTGAGAATACTGTAAAGCCAGAGAGAAACCTGGTTAAACGAGATGTATATAGGAAAAAATGGTGGCAATTTGCTGAGAAAACATCTACTCTATATTCTAAATTATCTGAATTAGAATTTGGCTTTGCCAGATGTTTGACGAGTAAGCATCATGGAATATTTATTGTCAAAAAGGATTGGGTAATAGACCAAACAAATGTTGTGTTTTGTTCAGATTCTTTTGCTTTTTTCTGTTTGATACAAAGTTCAATTCACTTCGATTGGGTTCAATGGCAGTCTGCTGACATGATGGGGACGGGCTCCCGGTACAACATTTCTCGAGGCTTTGAGACTTTTCCCTTTTATCCTGGTATTCAATCTAATAATGTTCTAAAAGAAATCGGGTATTCATATTATGAATACAGATTAAAGTTAATGCAGTCAATTGTTTTAGGTGTAACAAAGTTTTATAATTTATTTCATTCTTTGGAGGTTTCTGAAAAAGTTAGAATGAATGATCTAAACTCCACTGAAAAAAAAACTATTGAAACCCAATTTGGTAAAGATGTTTTTTCTTTATGGAATCACCTTCAAAAAACTGATGGAGCATGTTCTTGGGACGAGGCTGTTATTGGAATTTCTAAGCTAAGAGAAATTCACAAAGAAATGGACGAGGCTGTTTTGAGGGCTTATGGTTGGACTGATATCCAACTTCGTCATGGATTTCATGAAGTTGAGCTGTTCCCTGAGAATGACCGCGTACGCTACACCATTCATCCTGATGCCCGCAAGGAAATCCTGAAGCGCCTCTTGGACCTGAATCATCAGTACTTCGAAGAAGAAGCCAAGCAAGGCCTGCACAAGCAGGAAGACGTGGAAGCTTTCTACGAGCAGAAAGGAAAGCCTGTCCCACCGGAAGTGAGTCAGTGGTTTGGGAAGAAGAAAGGGAAGGATAAAGGCCCGAAGGAACCCAAAGCCAAGCCACCCAAGCCAAGCCCACAGACGAGTCTGTTTGAAGCCACTACACCCTTATTTTCCCAGCCCTCAGCTCAGAAGATAGGTGTAGGTTCCAAGGTTACCATCCGCAGCACCGATGCCAAGGAAATGAAGTACTTCATCCAAGCCACCAGTGAGAAAGGTAGCTTCACTTCCGATGGTTATGTCATCTTGGCCGATTCTGGACTTGCGCAGGCTATGATTGGAAAAGGTGAGGGGTATCAGTTTGAGTTTGGGGGAATGGGGTATAGGGTTATGAAGGTGGAGTAGATGCTTGATAGGAAGATCAAAAAACAGGAATTCCTAAATGGTGTTAAACTATGTTAACCTTGTTTGCGTTTCTTATCTTAATTTGATTGGTATTTAATCTATAATTCTTACTTTGCAAGTCCTCTTAGACTTTTGAAATGAAACTTCCTGTCGAAATATCTCCTAATCCATTAGTAACAAGCACGATAGAATTGCGGTTCTTTACCCAAGCTTCGTCAATTGATTTATTTCCAGTTGTTTATCAAGCCTTTTCGAGTCTTTTTCCAAAATTTGAGGTCAGTAATCTGCCTTCAGATGTCAAATCCGGTAACCCCCAATTTAAGTTTACTCCGGATTACATGCTGAGCAACGAAAATTACAGACTTTCCTTCAGTAACACCGTTCTTTCATTTGAACACGTTTCAGATTATCAATTTTGGCGGAATTACTTTCCTTTCGTCTCCTCTTGCTATGAAAAATTCTTCAACCTTGTAAAGGCAGAATTTATTGAGAGAATTGGTGTTCGATATGCAAGTGTATTGGATAAAACCGAAAGTGCAAATCAGGTGCTAGTTTCAGTACCTGGTATAAGTTTATCTGGCTATAATCAAAAATTTGAGCATTACCGCTCTGTGATCAAAGTCAACGGATTTAATCTGCTCCTTCAGATTTTTGATAATGCAAGAGCACAAATAAAAGATCATAGTATTTCCGGTGTTTACATTGATATTGATGCATCATTTGATCAAAAAATTGAGCCGAATAAGAAAGCCTTAGAAATTATTGATCAATTACATTCAGAGCAGAAAAAATTGTTTTTCAGCTTGTTGAAAGAAGATTACATCCAAACATTAAACCCAAAATACTCATGATACCTATTGTCGCAGATTTGCCTCCAATTACGCAGCAGTGTACCGGCCCCTAAATTAATCGGACGTAAAATAGTTTAAAAACTGTAAATTTAC
>NZ_JACVCV010000021.1 GCF_017811155.1 Lunatimonas salinarum
AGAGCTGCGTGGTTTCATTTAGACTCACCCCGTTGTAAAGGTAATCCTGTTGCGGTGTACCCAAGTCGGTATAGGCATTAAAGCTTCCCCCAAAAGGATAATAATCATCCTTCTGTACGATATCCGTACCTGTAAGGTGTACGCTGAAATCATCCTTAATCTGAGACTCACTTTCATTCATCTCGCTTATCCAAACATAATTCGTCTAGCGAACCTTTTCTTCTTTCCGTTCAATACCGTTTTGTTACCAAAACAGCACCGAGAGGCGGTTTGCAACCTCCACTTAATCAGCGATTGCGGTAGACCTACTATCCTCTTTTATACAACATGTCTTTGATTCACATCAACGACTTCACGACACACCTACACCCAATAAGGGAAAAAAATATGGTCTTTAAAATGATTGATACTTTCCTTATTAAGAAAAAAATTAAAGATTTCTTTGCTAAAAATATAGCAGCTCTGTAAAGCAGAGAATCCACCGTGTAGGTGGGTTTTCTGCTTAGCTTATTTTCACATCATTGTGAAAAAATCCAATCGCCATTCTTAAACAATCCTGCTAATAGCATCAAACCAAAGCTAATTCCGTAATATAAAATGATTACAAAAATTGGGTGAATACCTTTACCCAATTTTATTTCTCTGTCCTCATACTCCTTTATAATATTCTTATAGCGACCATTAAGGAGAAAATACATCAAAATCAAAAGTACCAATACCAATGCGAAAGGATATTTATATTCCTTCTTAAAAGAAATATCACTAACCCCGAAGCCCTCTAAGACTAATGAAACCGTGAAGATATTAAACATTATACATGCAACTACGAAAATAATCCCGCCTAAGACAGGCATGTCATCAAAGTTTTTTGACTGGACAGCTAATTGATAACTTTTGTAAAACAAATAATTATATACTCTCATAAATATTTTTATCGCATTCGATTTTCAACATAATTATAAAACTGGTCTCCCCAAACATAATCAGCCACGCCTATCCCTGCGGCTACTCCCCATCCTACAACTGGAATAAAAGCAGCACCTGCTGCTACACCAAGAACTGCGGCACGTGTACCAGCACTGTAGTATCTACCACCATCTATATCTCCATATACTTGATAACCTGTAGCTAGTACACCTGCAACACCAAGTACTTTTCCACCCACACGAGCATAGTTTAGAACTCTTGATGTCGTATTTATATTGGCTATAGGGGTTCTTACGGTAATTTCTTTATTCATTCCATAAATTTCGCCTCTTGGCATATAGGCTCCCCGATTATCCAAAATCCCTTTTGCTCCTCCTCCAATCGGATCTCCAATCGTACCAGCCAAACCAACAATGTCAGCCAAACTATGACCACCCCCACCACTTTGCGCTCCAACGCTATAAAATGTTGACATTACTCCCGGTGTAGTGGTTTTGAACAACTTATTATTCATAAGTACATAGTCTCGGATATCCATCGGTGAATCCACCCAATAGCCTAGCCTACCATTTCTCTCTTCATATGGATCCCCCCGCTTTCCATCTCCATCTATATTGTAAAATTTACCTCCATATTCAATTGCTCCACTAGCCAACGCGTCTTTATACATTTGGCTCCCTCCCCACATCGACCAATCTGAATTCCCAATCCCATCTGACCAGTGATTCCCCGAACCCGGGCCGGTAAATCCGCCAGCCTTTGGCATAAGGTCAAAGGGATTCTGGGAGTAGTTTGATGCATAGGTATTCCCCGTACCCCACATTCCTGCATCATCCCCCATCAATCCCATCGGGTCACTGTAGCGCACCGGATTGTTAAACCCAAAATGGTAGGGACTTAGGCCCGGCACCATGGCGGTCAAAGGGTCTATATGATTGAACCTGCCCAGATACGGATCGTAGGTCCTGAAGGCCGTTTCATAAAGCTGCGTGGTTTTGTTTAGCCTTACCCCGTTGTACAGGTAATCCTGTTGCGGTGTACTCAGGTCGGTATAGGCATTAAAGCTTCCCCCAAAAGGATAATAATCATCCTTCTGCACGATATCCGTACCGGTAAGGTTTACGCTGAAATCATCGAAGAATACTTCCACGGGATCTCCATTTTCATTGGAGACGTAAATATACACATATCCGGGTTCTGTTACAGTCATCGGGCCGACATTTAGGTATTGGTGGCTGATATCCGATCCATCTTCGGCGGCTTCCTTACTGATTTGTTTGAAGCTGGAATTTATCAGCTTGTACTCCCTGTCAAAAACCAGCATATTCAAATAGGCTTTGGGGGCTTCCGAAGCATCCGAGCCGCGATCGATCAACCCGGCAAAGGGCATAGCCGTAGCGGTTGCCGTTTTTGCACCGTCCACGATTACTGAAGACACATTGTCTGACAGATCCTGGACAAGTTGGGCAAAGGCAGTACCCGGTTTACCCTTGGTAGTTGGATCCAGATACTTGGCCCAAACTTCGGCATCGACCACGTCTCCGGGATTTACGGCCAGTGATTTTCCAAGCCCATATACTTCATTCGGGGTACCGTTTAACCGCATTGAATACGACTTGCTGTTTCCCGCATCCGTATGGTCAAAAATATCCGCATTTATCCGGGTTACTTCTTCATACCTGCTAAAGTATACGCTTTCATAGTCCTTGGTCTCAACGTCATTTTCAAAAGTAGCGGTGTATCGGTCAGCCGAAGCCTGCTCGGTCTTAAACGTCACACGCACATTTCCCAGATGATCCTTTAAGTGGTATTGGTACTGGAAGCCGTCAAAGTTTCCCGTCTCAGTTCGTTTCGCTACCACCCGTCCCTCATTGTGCTGCATGAACTGCAGTTTATTGTTTTCATAGACGAAACCTGCCACAAAATCGGAGATTGTCGTCGTTCCGCTTTCTACAACTTTCTGAGATTGTTTGGCACCAGAGGCATCGTAGGTGTATTCAATATATTTGGAAGCGTTATAGGTTACTTTCTTCGGCAGGTTCAATTCGTTATACTCGATGGAGGTAATTCCCTTGTTCCGGTCTTCCTTCATATTACCGTTATCATCGTAGGTATATTCCACCGTTTGGTTGGTCCCGTCGTTGAATCCTGCTGTCTTTCCCGAACTGTCAGAGACTTTGCTGAGTTGGTTTCCCGAGGCATACGTATAGCTTAGGTTGTCGATAGTTACGTTAACGTTGTCGTTCTCATCCGTTCCTTTTCGCTGTAGTGTTAGAATATTGCCATTCAGATCATAACCGATCAAGGGAACGTCAAACGACATCGTACTTGCTCCACCATTGCTGTAATCGGCGGCTTTCAGCCTGTCCATCTCATCGTATTCATAATCATAGCGGTTAACCATGGCTTCGTAAGGATTCTTCCAAGCGGTGGCCCCAATATTGCCGTTATGTACTTTGTGGCCCGTGGGCGCGTTATTGTATTCCAAATCCATCTCGAATAGCTTATCAGTGGCATCGGAAAGATTGTTGATCTTACTTAGCCAGCCTCTAATATTATAGGCGTAATTGATATCCTCGTAGCTATCGGCCAAATCTTTGTTTATCAACTCACCCAATTCATTGTAGGTATTGCTCACAAGAGTTACGGAAGGATCTCCATTGATACTATGGTTCATGGTGAGCAGCCGACCTACATGGTCGTACGTGTATTCCTGGGTTACATTGGTTGAGGCAATATCCGCTGCCGGATTGGCATGGCCCAAATGGCTCTTTCTTACCCTACCGGCAAAATCATACTGGATGGAGATGATATCTTCCCCATTCTTATAATTGACTACTTTTGACTGGATCAACCGATAGCGGTTATCATAGAAATTTACCGTTTCGATGTAATCAGCCGTGGCTCCCAGGACCTTCACTTTAGTGCCCGTCGCTTTTCCTCTGACAGTTGCGAATACAGCGGGAATTATCTTTCCGTCCGCACTGCTGTTTAACTGCGCAGGAAGACTAAAGGATTTTGTTGTAAATTTATAGTTGTCAAAATAGGTTACGGAAAGGATCTCCGCCTCGGTAATGCCGGTAGGATAGGCAAGGTCGGAATATTTGCTCACTCCGCTTCCGGTGTAGGATTCGAAAAGTACCGTTGAATTTTCCACGGCACTTCTAACGGTGGCTAATGACCCGGAAATTACCTTTTCACCTACAATAACCGGGCGGTTCAATTGATCATACTTGACAAACGTCCATTTGTTAGACAGTCGTTGATTCCCATCCTGGGTCAACACGACACGGTCCAGTTTATCATACACTAAATACATTGGCTTAGCTCCGGGAACTATCTTTTCGGTTAAACGCTGTCGGTCATCATACTTGTATTGAAAGGCCCATTGGTCCAAGAAGCTTTGAACTGGCATAATCCCGTGAGGCTTTATATGAACACCGTTTCCCAGGGTGGTGCTTGGGGAAATTGTTACCGATCCGGTCGGAAGATAGGCAATCTTGCCCCCCGAGATGCCGGAAATGGACGAATAGTTTTGATCGTCTTTCACTAAATGATACCCTACAGGCATTATCAGATCTGCGTTATCATATTCATCTGACGCCTCCGGAGGAAGTACATAAATCAGGTTGCCATATTTGTCATATACCTGATACGTGTTTGCCCAGTTACTATTGGGTGCCTGCACTCTTTTTAAAAGTACTCTGCCTTGTTTATCCTTGAATTCGATTACCTGATGGTTCTCTTCATCCGTTGAGATGAATTTATACAATTCATTCGCAGCATAAAACTGTTTGGATATCAATTGACCATCGAGAATCTCCCAGTGGATTACTTTATCGATGTCTGCATTAAGCTGGTAGTCCATAGTTACCGGCTTTCCACCGCCACCACTAGTTTTGGACCAGGGACTGCCGGGTGCATAGCTGGTAGTTATCCGATTTAATGGAGACCCATCGTATTCGTTTTCGCCAAACGCAAAGTTTCCTGCATTCCCTCCGAAAAGGTTATTGTAAAAAGTAACCTGCTCGGACCCTGCGGTAGCCCGGAATGCGGCTGTTCCCGTTGTTCCAGTCCCGTAAGGGAGATAACTGTATTTCACCCTACCATGCTCATCATATTGTATATGCTGGACGAAATCCTTCTTGCTTTGGGTTGATTGAAATCCGACTTGCTGGATAGGCCTACCAAGACCATCAAAGTAAGTCACTTGGGTATTAACGTTGCTTACTGATTGTCCGGTCAATTGCGACTTTGTTTTCAAATCCTTAACCAAAACCGTTTTTTCCATTATATAATTTTTGGTTGTGGTAGGTGTCTGTCCGTTCGCAGAAAAAATAGACACCATCAATCCAATAACCAAACAAATGCTGATGCAGTAGTTGTGCATTGTCTTCATCTTTTTTTTGATCAAAAAGTTTACTGATAGTTATAATCGTAGGCCTTCAAAATATTCCCTTCAGTATCCTTGACTAGGGAAATCCTCCCAATTTCATCGTATTCATAGTACATCACCATTCCATTCGGATCTGTTTCCGAAGAAATTCCTGTCAATAGCTTATAGGTATAGGAGGTCATTTGGGCATCGGCTGGATGAAGACGGAGTTCGTCTATGTAAATCCCGCTTCCGGAGATGCTGACGGAGTTTCCGGTAATGGTTGCTTCTACCAATTGCCATTCTGTGGTGAGGCTGACAGTTTTGCCTATTACAGTCCAATTTCCTGATCCTGATGCCCTTCGGGCCCAGAGGGAAACAACAAATGGATTGCTGCTACTTCCTCCAAAACCACTTTTACTAACAGCACCGCTGCTAAGGTTATAATACTTGGTTCCTGTCTTTGAAATGGCTGAGGTGACGGGGGAACCCGAGTAAGTCCAGCCTCCTTTCTCGCCTGTTTCAAAGCTGGTAAAGGAAACCTCTGAAGTAATTGCATTGGATATTCTGGCAATTGGCAAACTGTTTTTGTATCCCCATATATTGGTAACGGTTGTACCGTTTTCCTGCGACATTGATGTCGGGTTTCCAATGCCATCATAGGTGTGGTACCTCAGTTTATTCACTAGTACGCCATTTGATTTGGAAGATTTAATTATTTCCGGCAAATACAATCCATTGCTCCAAAGTTTGTAGTTAGTTCTGTTAATTGACAGGAGCTCTCCCTCTTTCCAAATCTCCACTTGAATGGGCTCGGCAATTCGGTGTTGATCGTTGCGTTTGAGCTTGCCGACTGCATTATATTCCGCCGTCGTTAATACCCCGCCCTGCAATATAGATGCACTCGTGACATCATCGGGATAAAAAACTTTAACTTCATTTTGAATTCCGTCACTACCTGTCGAAATGGTTTTTGTGACAAATAAATGGTTTGGATTGTCGTATTCAAAATCAGTTTCGACCACCATTTCATGACTGGTCCCAGCCAAGTAAGAAATTATCTTCTCGGTTTTATGGGTCAATTTGTACGCTCGACTAATGTATTTGAACTGACTTTGATCAATAAACCAGGGGTCACCTAAATAACAGCTTCCGTATTGAAGTGGAACTTTTTGACGTTCAAAGAGTACAATTCCATCAAAACTGGAATTATGCTTAATTTCGTATTCCAATTCAGTCTTTCTGATGGGATCAAAATTGCTTCCATTTTTTTTGTATATCGTTTCCGAAGTTAACTGAAAATCACTCCAAACGGGGTTTAATGTTCCATAGCTACTCGTGTTAATAAATTCATTATCTACTAACGATAGGGCCAACATCCTGAATTCATATTTTGACCTAAGTGACTCAGCACTATTCGTACCCGTATATTTATTCACTTCGGTATATACCAAGGGCATTCCGTTATAACTGACGGTAGAGTAGGCATCCACTCCATAGTATTTTCGCTGCCAGCATGAAATCCACTGAAAGCAATCAGATGGGTTTCCTGCTTCTATGGTATAATCATCAAAGTTCTGAAAAAACTGATTTTCATTGAAAATCCTGACTCCGACACCATTTTCACCTACACCGTATTTATATTCTTCAAGACCTGCAAGCTGGCCTGTACTTGCGTAACTGGCAATCTTCTTTATCCTCAAACCAGCACCAAATGCTGTACTTGGAGTTCCACTTAGATTTGACGTATAGGCATGGGATTCATATTGAAAGGTTGTAAACCCTTTTGTGGGATAAGTGATCTTTTTCAAAATACAAGTTTGGACTTTAGTCGTATCTACAGATCGGTTTGTACTAGTTAGACCCACTGACCATGATTGGGACGGGAATTCATTTGAAGGAGTTACGGCTGTTCCTATCACATGGATGGAAGGGCTTGAAATTTGTCCCGCAGTAACAGTCTGACGTGGGATTAAACTATTATTGTTGACTCCGTTGAAGAATCCCCAATAGTCCATTGAAAAGCTGCCTTTTCTTGGGATCGGAATATTATTATTGTATTCAAAAGTATAGGCTTTCTCAAGACCTGAAGTTCCAACTGCTATTTCTTTAAATCCCGTAAGTTTGAGTCGTTTTGTATCGGTGTCAGGAAATCCACCTGCATGGAAATTTGCAGCAAAGTAATCGTAAGCAAATACAAATTTCTTTACCGCATTTTCATTTGAATCTTTAATTACAATATCAATAAGTTTCTTGGCACCTGATCGGTCCACCCGGCTGGTACTATAGGTAAACACTATCTCACTATTTCTAGAGGTAATTTTCTTAATATATCTTTCTTGTTGACTAACTATCGATGTGGTAGATGCTTCCTGTGGGCTAATGATGACCGATCCTGCACTTCCACTGGAAAAATCAGGCGCCCGTCCTATTACTTGCGAATATTCTTTCTGACTCTTAACAGAGGTAGCATTCTCATATTCAAAATAAACTGTGTCCTGCTTTGTGTTAGAAATAATTTTAGTCAAATACCAATCTTTTACGTAATTGTGGGTTATGTAAGAGGACTGATTATCAATCAGTATATTGTTGACATCTTGAAAAAGGTAGAGGGTTCCGCTTTCATTTACGATTTCAAAGCCCGAACCATTCCTAGTGATTTTTATCGGTTCATATGGAAAGGTCTTGAATGTTCTGTCTGGAGCAAAAGCAAATTGACCTGACTTGCCGGCGATGCTATAATTAAACATGTCCGCTCTTATGTCTGAAAGTCCGGCTCCATTTGCCATAGCCTGCAACTTTCCCCAATCGGTTTGGCGTTGGGATCCAGTAGCGGAATACAAAGCCATCAGGTTACTGATACTCAAAGGAAGTGTATTAAAATTCCCATTGACAGACTCATCAGGAATTCCCATAACAGTTCGATGGATAAACATAACTCCGTTAATAGCCCACCCTAGCCCTACTTCAGTTGATTCCTGACTGACTTTAATCCCTCCTGCATGATAAGACAAGCTAAATGGGATCGAAATTTCTGCGGCATTAACCTCAAATAGTGGAAAGCCTATATCCGGAATCCCAGTACTTTTAGAAACAGGAAATGACCCGTATCTCCCGAGTTCAGCGATACTTGGTGAAGGCGCAATAGACTGAGGCAATTGTGTTTGGGCATAGGTTTCAAAAAACAGCACCGCTGCTATTGTCATTAATATGCCAGATCTTCGAATATTGATTTGAAAAGTTTGCCTTAGAAGATACATTTTATTACGATTAGTTGTTTCTAGCTTTATTAAATCACAATTGATCATTCAGATCTTTGTTTTAAATTGGTTAGGATCGATAGGTTCTACTTATTGGTTTCTGAAAAACTAAAACCAACCCGAAAAACCCAAGGACTATTGTAAAGTGGATTATTTTGGCTATTGAAATTATACAAAACCTGAGCTTGTCCTTGCAATCTTCCACTCATGACAAATCTTCTTTCTAAACCAGCCAAGAGACTGTTATACCAGAGGCTTTCTCTAAGTTCTCCGGTTTTATTCATCGTACTTTTCAGACTTTCAAATTCACCATGTACATATAAATTGTTGGTTAACTTTCTCTCAATATATCCCCGAAAGCCCAAAACCATGGGTTTATTAATCGTCAAGAAAGGATCGTCTCTATTTCCAAAAAACCTATAAGTGCCCCCAAGACCTACCTCCGACGTGCTATTTAATCTATATCCCAGTTCAGGGTTAAAATCAATTTTCGTTTGTCCGACGACATGTAACTGAAAATTGCTACCATAGACTATACGCCTCTTAATTGGCTTCCCCTTAAGACTGTTACTTTTTTTGGCCGACGAGAGGTCATGGGAATCTGCTACGTCACTGAACTTTTTTTTCAATTCCGCCACTTCATCGGTTGCAATTTTTAAAATCTCCTGTTTTTCTTTAAAATGGTCTATTGCCTGCACCCGAGATAGATTGGACATTCCGTCTTTAACGGCTCCATTTTTCAGATATCGGTTCGCTTGCTGAAAATCTAACAACTCCTTACTCTGAAAACCACGGGGTAGGGGGGGGATTTCGTCATTTACCAAATCCCTAGTGATTTCTTCCCAACTGTTTTCGTACTCTACTGTAAGTTCTTTTTTCCTGCGAGAGACCAAGAACCGGATTTCATTCCTCCCTAGCGTATCTAAAGACCCCAAGCTATCTCTGTAAATCCTAAGGGTACTTCTATAAGAACTTAATTCGCGTTTAAGACCTAGATACCTTAAGAAATATTCACGTGAATTGCAGTCATTTTTTACATAGGAAACAGTACGTTTTTTTGTCTCAAATTGGGTGAGATTCCAACCGGCAATTTCCCTAAGGCTGTAAAGCGAATCAGTATACACAAAATATTCCTGCTGTGATCGAACCAATTGCCTCAGCGAGTCTTTGGAAAACCCACGGTCTAAATCCCCTAAGGACTCTGAATTAACACTGTCCTTTATTCGCCTAAATTCTTTTTTTCTATCGTTGATGTACTGCCTATATTCCTTTTGGATATGATTGTATTTGCGAATTGACTCACCTACCTTATTTTTCGTACTAACCAGTCTTTTGTCAAATAGCTTGGTGTCATAGTGCTGCGCTTGACAATAAAAAAAAGTGCAAAGAAACAACATTAAAGAAACATTTAGTTTCATTGTGGTTTTACTTACCATCAGCGTATATAATTATTACTCTCAGAACATGACTCTTCATACTAATTAAATTTCCTATTTTAAGAAATATTGAAATATTTATATATTGTATAATTTTAGTTGGATCAGTAGTAGATACCTCCCTAATTACCGTAGAAATGTTAGCTTCACGGGATACGATGCTATCGGTTGTTTTCAACACGTTCCAATCTCTCAATCAGCATGTCCATTTTTTGGTTCTGAGATATAATATATAGTGTAAGCTCTTCGATCTTCTTGAGCAGCAATACATTTATCTCCCCTAGATTTACCCCGTTTGCCATCACCTCTGCCTCGTTGGGGATATTTGGAAGGTGGCCATTTTCCCGGATGAACCCTTCTACTTCACTTAGGGGCATTAGGTTATAGTCTGATCTGAACACATAGTCCGGCCATCCTGCGGTGGTTATGTTCACTTCTTTGGCCTTAACGGTTCCGTTGACGTTAATTCCACCATCATTAAACATAGCCTGCACGCCATTGTTGGCATATCCAAGGATCAACCAACTTACAGAAGTTCCATTGTTGGAGAATTGTCGAAGAAACTGCCCGCTACCGTTAGAATGAACCTCGGTATAACTGGATGCAGTACCGGTCCATTTTGTGGAGCCAGCTACCTGAAGACGGTGTGTGGGACTGGTCGTACCGATGCCTACGTTCCCGCTTCCCAAAATGGTCATTCGAGTCTGAAAATTTCCTCCAGATTTTCCTGCCTGAAAATAAATATGGCGGTCGGTAGTGGTGGTGGATGTAGGTGAAGCGCGCAGATAAAGGTGCTTTTGATTGGCGCCTTGGTCATCGCTTGTTATATAAACCCCGTTCGCATCGGAGTTTATCTTTAGGTAATTATTCCCATCTGGCCGTTGCAATACCACATCGCCTTTTACATGCAGCGGAACACTCGGGCTTGTCGTTCCTATTCCAACATTTCCCGATGTTGGAAAGGTATTCGTCTGCGCCGATCCAAAGTTTGAACCCAAGGCAATTATCAGACTTAGAAATAGGAATTTCTTAATTGAACGATTTGTTATATACATATTTTTGAAATAATTAGAAATTTACACGTTATTCCAGCCTGTTTCAGTCGGCATTTTTCAACGATATTTTATGTAATTGATTATATCAGTCAATTGGCTTAATTATGAATTAAGCTGAACCATCGTTAATCCACATATTCAACAATCAATAAATGTATTAATTGATACAAATGCGAACCGGTGTTGCCTATCTGCCAAAAAAATGACAAGACAAAACTGTATGAAAAACCTGCTTATTGACGCTAAGCAGATTCACCCTCACTTTCAAAATTAACTGAAAGAAAAACAAATCAACTCTACAGGGGATTTTCTGTCTAAAAGGCCATATTCGATTTAGGGGAAATATTAATGCATAAGCCTTCTTTTGGTTTTACCTATAAAATTAAAGAACAGCTAAGACAAACTACTTCTACTAACCTTCGGGACGCCAACAGGTCTCCACGAATGTATGATGTATGCACGGTCTTACGGGAAAGGATTTTGAATCAAAATTCAGCAGTGAGAGATATCCAATATCTTTGGATGGGGTTAGGATACTACCCAACAAACACATACAAGAAACCATACCCTTGAAAATTAAAAGTGAGTAAAAATTTTCTACATAACTATTGAAGCAGATACGATTTAAAAGGTCATTATCAAAAATAAAATGATGATGCTTCTATACCTTGGCAGCTCCATGATTATTTGTACGAAATATAAATGGAAAAATTTTTAAAACAAATAGTGATAAATTATTTTTTTTACGCTAGGATCTCTAAAATACGAAAAAAAAGACTTCATATTTTTATTAATAACGGTAATTTTAAATTTACATTTAAAAAAAATTAATGAAAGTCAATAAATAATTTATATAATATTATTTTAATTTAAAACGGAATAACCGTTGTTTCGAAAAAGAAAAATGCTGCAGCTGGAGCAGCCCGTTTCCGTCGGGGATAGGACCGATTGAACAGTTACGGTTAAGATTTCTAAGCTTTGGATTGGTACTTTTGAGGATGTGGTGTCCTATCAAAATTAATTTCCGGGAAATTTCTTAATTCAATTGTCATGCTAACATGTTTAAAGTCAATTACATAAAATTTCGACATCCTAGCCTGACAGTTGAATGACACATGATCGCTATCTCTCATTCAAACGGTCTTTGTGACGCTAAAAACCAAAAAACCAGCTCAGAATAAAATCTGGGCTGGTTTTTAACAAACTGGTCGCCTATTTTTTCAGCAGACCCTATTATTGAAATTATACTTTAAATCCTTCTCTGTACGTACGGCCAACGAACTGATTGGCTTCTTCCAGGTTGGTGATCCGCATGTTTTCACCGTCCCAAAGCAACTTCTTACGGGCGAAGAATTCCATTTGGCCTTTGCTGTTTTCTCTCCTGAGCAGGTAGCTGCGGATGGCCAGGTTGCCCATCAATACCGTCTCGGTCATAGGTCCGGCGTAGTCAAAGGAGGAGGTAAGTTCCTTGTGCTCTTTGCTGTTGAACCCGGCCTTGCAGGCATCTACCCACTTGCGCTGGTGCCCATATTCGGGCTCCTCCATTTCCTCCACCTCGGGGCCAAATTCCTGGGTTCCGTCGTTGAGATACAGTTTTGGCATGAGTGGTGAGCTGTCGTTGATATTCGTACTGATGATTCCTTTGTCACCGATAATCAACACCCCATTGGCACTGTTTGCGCCTCCGATGTCGTGGTCGGCAGGGATGATGTCCGGATGTGCCGGGCGTATGCCTCCGTCCATCCAGGTCATCTCAATGGGAGATTTTGATTTTTGGGTAGCATTGAAGTGGAGTGTGATAAAGGAGGTAGCAGGAGCACCTTCCGGATTAAAGTCGGCGTTCCACATGCCCGAATAAACAGCACCCACACTGCATTCTGCATCCGTAGGATACATCAGGCCCAGCGTTCGGAAGGGAATATCGATCAGGTGACAGCCAACGTCGCCCAATGCGCCCGTACCGTAATCCCACCAGCCTCTCCAGTTGAAGGGATGCATGTTTGGCGTGTAAGGCTTGTACTCTGCGGGGCCTAGCCAAAGATTCCAGTCCAGGTCATTCGGCTTTTGGCTGGCGTCCGGCTTGGGCATAGGTCCTCCCTGTGGCCATACGGGGCGGTTGGTCCAGATCTGAACCTTGGATACTTTGCCGATTTTGTCGGAGTCGATCCATCCCTGCACCATGTTCAGCAAGGGGTTGGATCCGCCCTGATTGCCCATTTGGGTTACAATCTTGTTTTTCCGCGCCATTTCGGTCAGCAATCGGGCTTCCCGGATATTGTGGGTCATGGGTTTTTGCACATAGACGTGAACGCCTCTTTCCATGGCATATGCTGCCGCAGGGCCGTGCACGTGGTCGGGCGTAGAAATAGTCACTGCGTCGATGTCTTTTTCCTTGTCCAGCATTTCCCGGTAATCGGCATAGAGCTTTGCTTTTGGAAATGCTTCGACCGAACGTTTGGCAGAACCGGAAAAGTCTACGTCGCAGAGGGCTACCACACGTTCCCTGCCATTGACGGAAGCATTGCGGATATCGCTGGCACCTTTTCCTCCGGCACCGATAGCCGCTAGGTTTAGCTGGTCACTGGGGGCCGTGTACCCAACCCCGCCAAGCACATGTCGAGGGACAATCAAAATGGAGGAAGCGATGGCGGCGTTTTTGATAAAATTGCGCCGGGAGCTTTCCATGGGCTCGTTTTTAGGTTTTTTCATTTGGTTGTATTTTGATTTTTAAAGGTTACTTTTCCCCACGGAATTCCGAAGGGGAAATTGCACTTGATTTGTTACCTACTCGGTGGTAGGAGGGGGGCAGTGCAATTTCTTGTTAATCGACGAGAAAACCGCAATTCTAATAGCTAATGAAAACAATAAACTCTTTTTAACCTAATAAAAAGGGATCGATATTTCCATTTCCTTGCTGAGTGGTATACCCCGGTTGATGGCAATTGGGCCATTGGCAACTTGACAAACGAAAGGGATTACTCCCATAGCAGGCGTTCGGCCATGACATAGCGGAAAATTTCCTCGTAAAGTGTAAGCTGTATGTCCAGAATCTGTTCATAGCTCGTGCCGTCTTCAATCGTGCCGTGCGGGCTTTCGAAGGTGAACGCCATGGTACCAGAAGCATGGTGCAATGCACTAACCAGGTTGAACGAACTGCGCGGAGGAAACTGTTCGTCTTCCGGGGCTACTTTCAACGACCAATTTGAACCCCGGTTAGGAAGTCCCAGAGAAATAAGCCGGTTGTTCAGCTGCCTGGCAAAATCATCGATACGCCTTTTCATAAAATGAGGTGCATGCGCATTTTGGATGACAAACGGGGTACAGGAGCAGGAATGCAGCGATACCGTGATATCCGGCACCTCTTCCAGAGCGATCTTCATAATGGCTTTGGTTTCGTCTGCCATAGGCGCAAAGAACTCATCGTGCATGATATTGATGCCGTCATCATTAAAGTAGGCGCCTAAAATTCCCACATCACCCTGCATGGGGTGCAGCGCTTTGGCGTGGGGCCAACGCCAGAGTGTGCCATCCTTTTTAGTTCCCTGCCCGTACTTGGTCATGGTCTCTTCGGGCAAGCCTACAAAGGTGTCGTAGGGCACTCGTCTCCTTCCGTCGGGATTGCCTGTGGGAAGGATGATCACCCTGCTTTTGTGAAAGAACTCCCCAAGTTCCGGCCAGGCCTTTCCCCGCAGGTCTTTGCCGGTTTCTGCGATCTCAAGCAGGTTAACCAAACCCACTATACCCTCCGCTTCCTGGCCATGCACTGGACCGATGAAGTAAACCACCGGTTTCGTATCCGCTCCCTTCCGGGCATAAAAAGCGGGATTCTGGGCCGCCACTGCGGAGTTATAGTTGGCCTGTCCCTTGAAGCCCTCTTTTTCACCATAATAAACGGCATACACCGGCAATCCACCAGGAGAAGTGGCAATTTGGGCCACCTCGCCCCTTTGGAGTTTGGCGATCGCTTGTTCGATATCCATCAGGGTTCCTCTGTAAAACACCGGGATATCGGGTTGCTTTGGCGGATCCCCAGGCTGTAGCAACAGCTGGGCAATGGCAACCTCGCAATGGATAAAGAGCATAAGGGCGACAGCAAGTAGTTTAAAAACAGGTTGTTGCATGGGTTTATTGGTTGCTTGGTTAATTAATTTGACTGTAATTCAACACCGGAATGGGGTGTGACCTATTTCCCCAAGCCATCGCTTAGTCTGTAGGAGGTAGGCCTATACAAGTCCTTCCACCAGTAGCATGTTGGTATGAGCGGCTTCTTGGCGGATTTTTCGTGCCGCTGTATAGGCTTCGGAATGCCACCAAGCACGTGCCTGATCCGCAGAGGGAAATTCCAGTAAGATGATGCGTTCTGGGTTCCAGTCCCCCTCTAGTGGTTCGGATGCACCTCCGCGGACGACAAACCGACCACCAAAGGGCTCCAAGCTCGACGGGGTTAGGGCTTTGTACGCTTCGTATCTTTCCGGGTCATGGATGCTGACTTCGACAATCACATAGGCTGGCATAGCTGTCGGGTAGGTTAGGTTAGCTTATTTCAAGTATTTTTCGGTCAGAATTTGCTTGGGAATACCGGGCCCTTGGATACTGACATTCAAGTCCTGTCCTCCAAAATCATCAAAGTACCACACTTCCAGTTGATGCGACCCTGCGGACAGAGCGATTTTTCCGCTAACCTCTGTCAATCCATGGGAACCATCGTTGTCGATCAATTTTTCACCATTGATAAAGAGGAAACTTCCATCGTCTGAATTTGCGTAGAAGAGGTACTCTCCATCCTGCGGAAGGTTCAGCGTGGCAGTGAAAACCAAGGCAAACTGATCCTCTCGGTGGCTGATTTCATCCAGACTGATTTCATGACTTTTTCCCGACTTAATCGGCGTCATCGTATCGAGCGCTGGCAGTGCGGTAAAGGTTCCCTCATAGTACTTCCAAGATACCTTGGTGTTTCCAGTGGCCAGTCGGTATTCGGTAGCTTCGATGCGGCTTTTCTGTCCATTGACGATGTTGACTACCTTCAATGCGGCATTGTGCTTTAGTTGGATAGGTGCTTGATAGGGAGTCGAGTTACTATCCGGGTCCGATCCGTCCAGCGTGTAGTAAAGGCTACCATTCGACTGACGGAGAAGTAGGTTAACGGATACTTCAGCAGCATTGATAAAGCCACCCTTGGGTTCTATGTGGGGGATGGCCACAAAGGCTTTTTTACCCGTTACAGGGGTCATTGCCTCGGCCATCACTCGCCCGATGGTGCCGGCGGGTGGTGTTACTCCCAGAAAATAGGCGAGGGTAGGAGCCACGTCGTAGATGTAATAGGGTTCTTCGAGGACCTTTCCGGCTGTTACTCCTTTGCCGTACAGGAGGATGGGGATTTCGAGTTCATAGAGCGTTCTTCCTCCATGCCCAAAGTTGATGCCTCCGTGGTCTCCCGTGATCAGGATGACGGCTTCGTCCATGAGTCCTTCCTTTTCCAGTCTATCGATAAAGGCACCGATTTTTTGATCGTAATAGCTGATCATGTTGTAGTAGCCGTGCGTGTCGTGGCCGTGTTCATGTCCGGCGGCGTCGGTTTCGTCGATGCCCAAAAAAAGAAAATCCGGCCGTTCCGCAAAGAAATGATCGACGGCGGTATCAAAAACCTCCGTGCCGCTTTTTGAGCGAAAGTGCTTGTCGACCACACTCATTTCAAACATCCGAGACAGGCCACTCCATTCATAAAAAAAGTGGATGCGTGACTCAGGTCGTTGTTCTCTCATCCAGGACAATAGGCTGGGATAGACATTTTCCGGACCTGTTCGAATGGGGTCCCAATGCGGGCTGTCCCTTTCCCAGCTGTTGTCATAAATGCCATGTTGTACGGGATCTACCCCGGTCAACATGGAAGTCCAATTGGGCGTGCTTACCGTAGGCAGCACACAACGGGCATAGGGGGCGAGTGCCCCGCCTTTGATCATTTTGTCCATGGCCGGAGTGGCGGCTTTTTGCAGGCCCCGCGAGCTAAAGGCATCTAATCCAATGAGGATCACGTGTTTGGCTTTCGGTGTATTGGATTGACTGTAGCTCGGATAGGTATGGGCCAGTAATCCGATGCCGAAAACCAGCAGGGCGAGGAGGCGTGGGTACATGGTGGGGAGGTTATTGGTTGATGTTGCCGACTAGCGTAAGTAGTAATTCGGGTTCATCCGTGGTGATGAAATCCACCTGCTTTTCCAATAGCCAACGCATATCTTCCTCTTTATTTACTGTCCAAACATTTACAGTCAATCCCAAGTCTTGCGCTTCTTTGATCCAATGTGGATTTTCTTTTACCACCCGCAAATTGTAGTCAAAACCAAAATAGCCTTCAGATTTTAGCTCCTGTGGGGTTTTTTCTCCGGTCAAATAAGCGACGTTGGCGTCGGGATCCAGTCTGATAAGCTCACTGCCGATGTTTTTGTCAAAGGTGATATAGTCCACCCATTTTTCTGCACCCATCTTTCTCACCATCTCTACTACCTTAGCGGCAATCTCTCTGCCCCGTTCATCGCCCATACGTGTGGGCTTTACCTCCATGATCAGTTTCGTTTTGTTTTGTGTCATTCCCTTGCGGAGGTACTCCTCCACGGTAGGTAAGCGCTCTCCGTTTGGAAGACGCAAGGTCTGCACCTCCTCATAGGTTGCTTCTTCGATGACCATCCCTTCGTAATCCGCATCGTGGTTTAGGACCAAGACGCCATCTTTGGTCATCCAGACGTCAAATTCCGAGCCCATGCAGCCGAGGTCAAAAGCTTCTTGGAGGGATGCGATGGAATTTTGAGGTAGGCCTTTTGCCTTCCAAGCCCCTCGGTGGGCGATTACTTTGTTATCAAGGAAGGTGTTTTGTTCGCTTTGGCAGGACATAAGGAGTAAAAGCGTGAAAAGCGTTAATATTGAAGGAAATTTCATGGATGTGAATAGCTTTGTAAAACGTACAATGTTCGGCTTATCTAGTTGTTTTCGCAAAGTAATTATTTTATTTTAATGTTAAGTACTCATCAAGCAATGAAATCAGGGATAAATGTTGCTATCAAAAGAGGAATAAGAAGCCGGGTCAGGGCTATCCATCGTCACGAAAAACCATAAGTTACTAACTAAAAGGAGCCGTATATGAAAAGGACCAAATCGATTGCACGTATAGCTTTTTTGGTAGTGTTTAGTCTGTTCCTTGGCTGTGCGTCACCTTCCAACCGGCTGCGAAATCATCTCCTTCAAACGGAGGGCCTGATCGCTTTGTGGGATTTTTCCGAAGCGGCAGGTAATCCACGAATTGCCCAAGGGGTGGCGCCCTTTTCCCTGAGAGAAATGGGAAGGCCGATAGAACGGGTAAAGGAAGGGCCTATTTCCGGCTATGCTGCCTACCTGCACGATTCTGCGTTTTTCAGCCTGCCACATGCCGAAACGGGTCGGTTGAATATTCATGGGAAAGGGCAGGGGGTTACCGTAATGGCCTGGGTCAATTGGGAGGGAAATACCGGCTTTGTCGGTGGCATGTGGAACGAATACACGGATGGAGGTCGGCGCCAATACGGTTTATTTGTGCATTTGCCGCATTACAACGGTGCCGATCAAGTCTGTGGACATATTTCCTACACGGGTAAACCCACGCCTCCTTTTCCGTACAGTTCTGACTACTCGGCCAGTAAGCAGACGTTGGAAAAGGGTGCTTGGCATTTCATTGTGTTTACCTATGACGGCACGTATATACGTTCGTATTTGGATGGTGTATTCGAAGCGCGTGAACCTGAATTGATACGCAATACCTCCGGATTTGAAGGATTGCCGGAGGGAATTGTTCAGTCCAAAAATCCCTATCACTTTCCGGATGGCATGGGGGACAATGGATCTGACTTTACCGTAGGCGCTGTGGTATTGAGCCGCGGAATGGGAAATTTTTTCAAAGGAAAGATTGGCGGCCTTGCCGTTTTCGACCGCTCATTGACCAAACATGAGATACTGGAAATCAATAAGTTAACAGTTTTTAACTAAGGAGTTACTTTAATGTTGACTGGGTGGGTTAAATCCGCTTGGATACTTTGTAAGATTTTATCATCGGGAGCACCTTGATGAACGTAAAACCTGAATTTACCTTTGAATCGTTGTCCTGGGGCAATGTGAAATGCTCCCTCAAACATCGGGGAGTAAACCCAATAGGGCATCGTCGGATGCACTCTGACTATTTGAGGGTATCTGAAATTATCCGGATAGCCAAATACGGTTACGCCGACCGTTTTACCCACTACATCTCCATAGGCACTTACCCATTTCGCTTTGGTGTGATTGGCTGTTTCCTTGCTGTGTCCTTCACTGGTAAGAACCTTCCATTCGTTGGTATAATGTAGGGAGTCCACGGTATTCCATTCCTTGCTTCCTCGGAATCCCATGCCTCCATAGTGATATTCTACAATATGCAGGGTGTCTTGACTTGTGTTCACTTGTTCTGAATATAAGTCAAAAACGAAAAATCCTTCCGTTGGATAACTCACGAGCTGCCAGGTTTCTTCCAAGACCTCGCCGTGCACGAGGCTTATGTGGCTTTGTTTTACGGTAAAGGAACCTTTTAATGCTCCTTCATTCACAGCGACTAGTTCCTTGTGTTCCACCGTGCCGGTACCTTGATGTTGATTCCAGAAGTCAACTTTTTCGCCTTTATATAGGGTGTTTACCCAAGCATTGAAGATGGCGTGTTGATGGACATGGCCTGCAGGGAAACCGTCCGTAATGACTTGTCCATCGGGACTGAAAAGCGGATGGATCATGCCATTTCGTTTGTAATAATCCGGCAAACCTTCCGGTGGGTAGGCCATAGCAATTTGATAAAAGAATACCGGCTTTTCTCCATTTTTTACCTCTATGCCCTCATTGGTTGTATGGATGGAAATGACCTGTTTTGCTTCAACCTTCCCTGGCCTTAGGTTAAATTGGTGGTTTCCAATGGGCAAGTGAGGGATCACAGCAGAAAGAAGACCTTCGCTATCCACCTCAGCTGGGAAGATTTCTCCACTTTTCGGATCTTCCAAATGTACCGCAGCTCCGGGCTCGGCTACTTCTCCTAGATGAACGGAAATTGGGACTTGGTAGCGATCGGACTGGGCAACCTCGATATGCAGCTGGCCAATTGGCTTTTGCCCGCAGGAAAACCCAAAGAGCACGATGATTAGATACGTCAGGTAATTTCGCATTTGAAAGTTGTTTTGCAGCGAGAATTTGTTTGGCTATGGACTATCGATCCGAAAGATAAAGCGATTTGGCAAAAATAGCGCTTAATCGTGGCCAGTATTGTTTGAAAATGGTTTACTTTACCCGTACAAAACGTTTGAACTTAGTAGCTAATTACACTAAATACCTATGCAAAATCATCCCCTTGTAGCAAGAAGACTGCGTGTCCTAGTTGTTTTCTCCTTTCTTGTTTTATGGGCTAGTGCCGCATTTGCTCAGTTTTCCCCCCAGGATACTGTTCCAGTAGATCAGCGGGTTATGCGGGGTAGATTGGAAAATGGCTTAAGCTATTTCATTCAGCAAAATGCCAAACCAGAAGCAAAATTGGAGCTTAGGTTGGTGGTGAATGCCGGATCGGTGCTGGAAGATGAACGCCAAAAGGGCTTGGCCCATTTTGTAGAGCATATGGCATTTAACGGATCGGAGCATTTTGAGAAAAATGAGCTGATCAGTTATCTACAATCCATAGGGGTGTCGTTTGGGGCAGACCTAAATGCCTATACCAGTTTTGATGAAACCGTCTATATTCTCCCGATTCCCACGGACGACCGGGAAAAATTGCTCAATGGATTTTCCGTATTACGGGATTGGGCAGGCGGACTGCTGCTTACTGAGGCGGATATTGACGCCGAACGCAGCATCATCGTAGAGGAGTGGCGTACCGGTCAGGGGGTGGATCAACGGCTAAGGGACCAGTACCTTCCTGTTTTGCTACAGGGAAGTATGTATGCCGATCGGTTGCCGATAGGCGATATGGATATTATCAGGAATGCTCCCTACGAGGACTTGAGGAGGTTTTACCGCGATTGGTACCGGCCTGACAACATGGCGGTCGTAGCAGTAGGAGATGTGGAGCCCGATGAGGTGCTAGGGTTGATCAGGGAATATTTTGGAGATTTGGAAAATCGGTCAGATGCGCCCGAACGTGTGGCATTTGAAGTACCGGAGCACGAGGAGACCTTGATTACGATTCTGACCGATGAGGAAGCCCCAGGCATTCAACTGCAACTTTTCTACAAGCACAACCCCAGCTCGTCCCTGACGGTTCAGGACTATAAAGATCGCATGGTCCGATTGATGTTGGGCGGCATGTTGACCCAGCGACTCGATGAAATCCGTCAGCGACCGCAAGCCCCCTTTGTCTATGCAGGAGCGAGGTACGGGTCCTTCGTACGGGATTTGGATTTTTTTACCACGACAGGTGCGGTTACCAGCGGGAATACCTTGCGGGGGGTGGAGTCCTTTTTAATGGAAAATGAACGGGTGTTGCGGCATGGCTTTACCGAATCGGAATTGGAACGTGTAAAGCGTTCCCTGAGCAACAGTTCTGAAAGGGCCTTTCAAGAAATGGATAAGATGGAATCCAGAAGCATTGTAGGTCGATACGTGTCGAATTACCTGACGGGAGCCTTTGCAGAAGGAGAGGAAAATAGGTATCGACTGTATAGCGAACTATTGCCGGCTATTACGGTAGACGACGTGAATCAAATGGCCAAGCGCCTGCTGCGTGATCAAAACCGGGTATTAATTGTGACTGCTTCTGATAGCGATAAGGAGGACTTGCCCTCGGAAGAGGCGTTGAGGAGTTTATTTGAGCAGGTCAAACACATGGACTTGGAACCCTATCAAGAAGAAGAGGTGCCGGAGGTACTTCTTTCGATGATGCCACAGCCGGGTAGCATATTGAATACGGAAGACTATGATCAGGTAGAAGTGACCGCCATCACGCTACAAAATGGGATGCGTGTATTTTTCAAGCCAACGGATTATAAGAACGACGAAATTATTTTTACCGGAATGGGGAAAGGAGGGGCGTCCCTTTATCCGGATGAAGACCACTATGCGGCCAGCTATGCCAGCGTAATGGTCAATGTGATGGGGATCGGGGATCTCAGCCCCACGGCCTTGCGAAAGGTATTGGCAGGAAAGAACGTGTCCGTCACGCCAAATATTTCCACCTATGGGGAAACTATTTCCGGTAGCACCTCTCCTAGAGATTTGGAACTGGCGCTTCAGTTGATGCATTTATATTTCACTTCCCCGCGGATGGATCGAGAGTTGTTTGACGTTTACCTGGAAAATCAACGTAATCAATTGGAGACTGCCCAAGCCAATCCCGATTTTCAGTTTAATAAGCGTCTCAATGAAATTGTCAATCAGGGGAATATCCGAGGGATGGGCCTATTTGATCCGGACCAACTGGATCGGATTGATCTAAACCGAGGCATAGAAATATACCGGGAGCGGTTTGCCAACGCAGGCAATTTTGAGTTTCTCTTTACGGGAAATCTTGATTTGGATCAGGTGATTCCTTTGGTATCGCGCTATCTGGGGAGCCTTCCTGGCGATCCGTTGGTCAAGGATACCCCCCGTGATTTGGGGATTCGTATTCCTAGGGGATTGAGTGAGCGCATAGAGGTAGGCAGAGACGATAAGAGTCAGGTGATCCTGTATTTCAGCGGTCCAACAGACTACGACCTGGAGAAGTCGCAGCAGGTTTCTTACCTGGGAGAGATTTTGACGATTCGCTTAATCGAGTCTCTGCGAGAAGAGACTGGCGGTGTGTATGGAGTAGGAGCAAGGGGCGGGTTAGCTCGGATTCCGGAGGAGTCATTTAGTTTTTCAGTTTCCTTCCCTTGCAGCCCTGACAACGTGGAGATGCTCACAGACCTGGTTTGGGAGGAGATACGAAAGATTCAGCAAAATGGTCCCGAGGAGCAGGATCTATTGAAGGTACGCGAATCCAAGCGGATTAATCTAGAAGAAAATATGAAGCGAAACGGCTTTTGGCATGGCCAATTGCAGGCAGCTATTTCGGCTGATATGCCGTTGGAAACCATTTTGGGTGCCAGAGACCGTATATTGGGGGTTACCGCCGATGAAGTGAAGGCGGTGGCTAACGCTTTTTTGAAAAGAGAGAATCTCTTGGAAATTACTAGATTTCCACTTTCTTCCATTAATGAACAATAGCAAGATGACGTTTGTGAAAACACTTATTTGGCTCCTTGTCGTTTTTCTGATCAACGGCATTATACCAGTGATTGGCCTTGGATCCAATAAACCGGCCGTTGTGGAACAGGATCTGTTTGTAAATGGCACCCATGGGTATCACACGTTTCGGATTCCTTCGCTGATAGTAACCAAGAGAGGATCTGTCATTGCATTTGCAGAGGGAAGAAAGAATGGGCAGTCCGATACTGGTGACATTGACCTGGTGATGCGGCGATCTACCGATGGCGGAGAAACCTGGGGGCCATTATCCGTGATTTGGGACGATGGAAATAACGTATGTGGAAACCCCACGGCTGTGGTGGATGAGGAAACCGGGCTTATTTGGCTGCTGCTCACTTGGAACCGTGGAGATGACCATGAGCGGGATATTATTCGGATGCAATCGAGAGACAGCCGCAGGGTGTTTGTTACGCAAAGTGCAGACGATGGCCTCACCTGGACAACTCCGGCAGATATAACTGCTGCCACCAAGCTCCCCTCCTGGGGTTGGTATGCCACCGGTCCGGGGATGGGATTACAGCTACAGCATGGTCCCCATAGGGGTAGGCTGGTTATTCCAGCAAATCACAGCTACCGTGATGGGGACGGAAAGATGGCTGGAGGAGGCTTCGAGTACGGGGCCCATGCTATTTTTAGCGACGATCATGGCAAAACCTGGCAACTGGGTGGATTGATTCAGCCCAAGATGAATGAAAGTCAATTGGTCGAATTAAGTGATGGCAAAGGAACTTTGCTCATCAATATGCGATCTTACTACGGTAGCAACCGAAGGGCCCAGGCACTTAGCGATGATGGGGGACTATCGTGGACAGATGCGGTGGAAGCCGTTGATTTGATCGAGCCTGTGTGCCAAGCGGCGATCATAGCGTATCCTGCGAAGGCTGATGGATCTGGACAGGCCTTGCTTTTTTCCAACCCAGCCAGTACGAACAGGGAACAGATGGAAATCAAGATCAGTAAGGACGATGGGAGATCCTGGAAGACTTGGGTTCGTTTGTATGATGGGCCGGCGGCCTATTCCGCATTGGCGGTTTTGCCTACGGGAGAAGTGCTTTGTCTGTATGAAAAAGGAGCTAGTAATCCCTATGAACGGATCAGTTTGGCTAAACTGTCTGGTCCTCCCATTTGATGGCTTTCATAGGTCAAAAATGCCCTAGACCACCGATGGACTAGGGCATTCGGGATTAGAAAGAATACGCTTTACCAGCCTATTTGGCAGGGGTCTGACTTGGTCGTACTTCGATTTTGCTGGGAAGTGTACGTGGATCTAGCTTGAATAGGCCTACCACCATTTCGCCGATGTCTTCAATTTGGATTTTCCAGGCATCCTTTTCGCTCACCTCGTGGTTGTTGAACCCGGTCGCCACAGAGCCAGGCATGATGGTGCTTACCCGCACGCCGTCTTGGCGAAGGTCCAGCATGATGGCTTGTGAAAACCCCGTCAGGCCAAACTTACTGGCGTTGTAGGCAGATCCGCCGGCAAAAAAGTTGGTACCAGCGAGGCTTGAAATGGTCAAGAAAAAGCCTTTGGTAGCTTTCAGTGCATCCACACTGGCCTTTATCCCATAAAATACGCCCGTGAGGTTGGTGTCGATGGTTTCATGCCATTGATCTTCGGTCAGTTCCTGTATGGGGGCAAAGTGTCCGATGCCGGCGTTGGCTACGAAGAAATCGAGTTTACCCCATTCCTTCAGCACGTTTGCCACCGCAGCCTTTTGGGCATTGCCGTCTCTAACGTCAATTTCCAGCGGCATTATTTGACCTTGTACACCTGTCGCCTCGAGTTGCCTTGCGGCTTCTTGGGCCCGTTTGAGGGACCGACTGCTGATCGCCACGTTTACACCTTCCTTGGCCAAGGCAAGGGCAATACCGTATCCAATTCCTGTATTTCCGCCCGTGATAAGGGCTGTTTTGTTTGTAAGTGACATCATATAATTTTTGTTGGTTTAAATACACAAAAAATGGTCAACGGATTTAATCCGTTGACCATAAATGGGAACGCAACGTGCGATTACTTCACTTTATCTTTCGCCTGCGCTAGCAGCTCATTGCTTTTTGATTTTGTCTCTTCCGCCACTTTAGAGATTTCCTTATTGAATTTTTCAAATTTATCAGAAAAGCCCTTTAACAGACCGTCCAATTGCTTGTTAAAATCGCTTAGGTAGGCTTCCCCTTTCTTTGATAGTTTTTTACGAGTGTCTACCCCTTTTTCAGGTGCAATTAAAAGTCCGATCTGAATGCCAACGGCTACGCCTGCGAGTGCTCCGAACAATATTTTCGCTGATTTCATAAGATCTTTTGTTTATTAGGTTTACAATAACGATTAAAAACTGACTGGACAATCGTTCAGTCGGCGTAATTCAGTACAAGTACCATACCAAGTTGCCCATTATGTCAGAATAACAACCATCCTCGGTAAAAAATTCAGGTTTTGTAGGAAATTGGAAGGGCAAATAGGGTTGAATCCCCATTTTTTTGAAGGAGGTTTTTTGGAAAAAGTTTTCGTCCTTGTAAATAATGTGCTATCTTTTTTCCATCGTTCCCCAGAGCCACTAAGCAGCACCCGAGCTACTAAAAGGTAACACTAAGGTAATACAAGCGATACCGCCAACGTGTATCTTTGTCTGAGATCGTATTTCCTATACAAACCAACCATGAAATCTTTGTTTTTAACGTCTCTTTACTGTGTCATGACCCTGATCGTTATGGGCCAAAACATGAAGTTTAAGACGTACACGGTCGAGCACGGCTTATCCAACAATTCAATCAATGCCCTCGCAAACGATCCCTCTGGTGCGCTTTGGATAGCCACTTGGGATGGTTTGAATTTTTTTGACGGCCGGGAATTTAAGATTTTTAAGCATGATCCCCAAAATGCGAACTCGCTAGCAGGAAATTACATTTACAACCTGCTGGTTGATGACTCCGGCACACTTTGGGTGCAATCGTCCCTTACCAGTATCAGCAAGCAAACGAGCTTTGGAACCTTTGAGAATTTTTATTTTGAAGGGGAAGTTGATGATTTCGGCCCCGGCAAAAGCCAACAGCCCATCATACGTGTCGGAAATCAACATTATTGCTACAGGGATGGGCGGTTTCTTCCCTGCGCAGCATCCGAGCGTGGAGGTTCCGCTGTCCCTTCGTATGAAAAGGTGATTTTAAAGCACTTTCCGGATCTACATATCAAGGATCACTTCCGGGATAAGCAAGGAAATATTTGGTTTGCGACGACTACCACAGGTTTGTTTATTCTGCCCTACTACGAAGAGGATAGCGGACCGGAAAGCTTCCACAATTATACGGTGGATGCATCGGATCCCTATGGTCTTCGCAGCAACGAGGTATACGGGCTGCACGAAGATGTGTTTGGCAATGTTTGGTTGGCCTTGAAGGACGGCGGCCTCAGTAAGGCCCACAAAAATTCCCACAGTATCAACTCCATTTCGCCCCATTCCAAGCGATACAGCGAGTTGCCACAAGAGACCATTCGAGCGATCCATCAAGATCACAAGGGCAATTTGCTGTTGGGTTTTTACAATTCGGGCGTATTCCTATTTGACAAGGTGCAGCGTAAGTTTGTGGAATTGGAGTTGACAGTAGGTAAAGGGAATTCGGATTGGAAGCGGATTCGAAGCATCAGGAAGGATAATCATGGTTCGGTTTGGATAGGAACCTATGCAGGACTGGCTCGCTTGCGGGAAGACGGCACCATGCAATATTTCCCGGGTGGAGATACGCCACATCTTACCACCGGAAGGAATTACGATATTTTTGAGGATAGGGATGAGGACTGTCTTTGGGTTGCCTGCTGGGGGGGGTTGTCTAAATTTAGCCACGAGTTGCAACGTTTTGTGCCTTTTGAAGGGCAGGAAAAGCTCGGTGACTACCACATTCGCAAGATTGTCAAGAGCCATGGGTCTCTCTGGCTGGCCACGGAAAATCACGGTGTCATTCGATTTCAGGCCGGGGATTTAGAGTTTCTATCCTATGAACACGGTCTTTTGGATAACAGTGTGTATTCCTTGTTGCCGGAGAGGCATAGTGGGGATTTATGGATCGGTACCTTGGGGGGCATCAGTGTATATAGACCCGGTGCTGGATTTGTTCGTCAGATCACCGAAAAGGATGGGCTATTCAGTCAATTGGTATATGGGTTGCTGGCAGGGGAAGACCATGTCTGGGTCAGTACCACCAAAGGTATTGCCGCGATAGACCGGACAACCTTTCAGGTGACCGGTTTGCCGCCTGAGGAAGGCTGGCAGTCCGGTGAATTTTCCGAAGGAGCCTATTACAAAAACGAACGGGGCACCTTATTTTTTGCAGGAGTGAAGGGACTAGATTACTTTGACCCCAGGGCCTTGGACTTGAATTTTGACCTGCCGAAGATTCAACTACGGGCCTTTCACAGCGAGTCGTTCAATCAGGTTCGTTATCCAAATCAGATTCAGGCAACGGTGCTGCCGGTTCAATTTTCCGCCAATCCCTACAATCAGGTGGTTTACAGGTTGGATCCTTTAGAAAAGGACTGGAAGATCTTGGATCCAAGTCTGAAGATCCGCTACGAAAACCTGCCGCCTGGCGACTATACGCTGCTGGCAAAGAATCAATCCGATCCATCGGATTCAGAGGTCGCTGCGCTTCACATGGTTATTCCGATGCCTTTTTGGAAAGCACCCTCCTTTTTGATCTTTAGTGTTGGATCTTTCTTTGTGTTTTTCATCTACTGGCGGCATCGGCTAAATATCCGGCATCGTCAAAAACTACAGCATCTCATAGATGAACGCACCAAGACCATTGAAGACCAAAAGGAAAAGTTGCTGGAAATAAATGCCTCTTTGGACAAGAAAAACCGGGAAATAAGCGCACAAAAGGCACAACTGCTGGAGCTACATAATCAGCAGAAAAATCCAGATTTTGAGATAGAAAAATTCAAAAGGTTTGTATTAAGTCAGTTCGGTCCGCCGTTGGCAAAGATCAAAAATGCGATTGAGCTGGAGGAGCTTGGACAGGATAACGTTCAGCAGGAAATTTCCGGACAGGTAAACACTTTGATTCGGGAACTTCGGGACTGGGAAAAACTGTCGGTACTGGATCATTTGGAGGAGTCCAAGCCTTCGATGACGGTCCTTTCAAGTCTCTTTGAGAGCTTTATTCACGAGCTCAGGGCCCAGCTAAAGACCAGGCAAATCGTCCTTTCCTATGATTTTCAGTTAGGGGAGGAGTGGGTCCGGCTGGATGTTTTGCGTATGAAAATCTTCTTTCACTGCATTTTCAGGGAGTTGCTGAAGTTCATGGAGATACAGTCTCAGATTACCATTGAAGCGTGGGTAAGCGATCAGTCTGTGTGCATCCGAACCAAGTCTGATAGCCATATTCTGACCGCAAATTTTCAACCGATGATGGATGGAAGCCCTTATATTCGAAGTGCGCAGCGTATCTTGGCAGACTTGTGCGGAAAAATGGATTTCGAGAGCGAGGACGGAGTGAGCTTGACTATCTGCATACCCTTTGTCCTGGCAGAGCATCCCCATGGCAGCCTGAATTGGGAATTGCTGGATATGGAAGACCGCATGGACTCGGATCGGTCTAACGTGGTCGTCTTGGGGAGTAGATTTGAAACGGATGGTGTGGTGAAATTGCTGAGTCACCCACAAGTTAACCTGATTGAAGAGGAAAACCCTGTCAAGTTAATTCCTCTTATGCAGCAGGCGGCGGTGGATGCACTGGTGATTTACAATGCCAAGATCGGTCAGCCACTTCTTGATTTGATGCAATCGATCGGTGAAAATCCGGAAAACAAGGTAGCACTTCCGGTAGTTTATCTTTTTGAGTTGATGGAATACGGTCTTCAGGAAAAGCTGATAGACATCGGTGTGCACACCTTTATCGAGTTGCCGTGCAGCACGGAATTCATCAATAAGAAGCTGTTCGGACTTATCAGTAATAGAAGACTGTACTTAGCGGAAAAGCGGCAGCACGCGTTTCTCCCGATGTCGGATGAGCAACTCCCTCACGATCATTTTTCCCCGAACGAACGGTTGATACGGCAAGCCATGCGTATAATTAAAGAACAGTATGCCGACCCTAATTTTAGGGTGGACGTGCTGAGTACCAAATTGGGTATTTCAAAAATGAAGTGTTACCGTCTATTCAAGGAAGTGCTAGATACCACTCCCTCTGATTTGATCATCCGGATGAGGCTGCAAAAGGCCGAACGATTACTCCATAAAAAGCAAATGAATGTATCGGAAGTCGGTTTTGAATGTGGGTTTAATGATCCCAAGTATTTCAGTAAGTTGTTCAAAAAGCACTATGGAGCTTCACCGAGGTCTTTCGTTTAGGGGGCGTAGACGACTGTTCTGAAGTTTTTTTGCTTGTTAGATCCAGCATTAATTGCCGCTTGATTGCGGTTTAACCGGAAAAAACAATGGAGCCCATAAAAATCTATGAAATGCCTGAAACACCTGAAAATCAGGAGTTTCAATTGTATGAGGTACAAGGGAAGACCATCTCAAATACGCATTATCCCCATGAGACGGACCGTCCCCATCGGCATCGGTATTACGAAGTATGTGTCTTTGTGAACGGTGCGGGAAGGCATGAAATCGATTTTAATACGCACCGTATTCAATCAAATAGCATTCATTTTTTATCGCCAGGTCAAGTTCATTTGATCTCCCGCGAAGAAGACTACCATGGCTATCTGATGGTGTTTTCCAAGGAGTTCTATTCTCTCGATACCTTTCATGAAGATCTGCTATTTCAGTTGCCCTTTTTCAACAACCCCCACAGCGTACCCATTCTCAACTTGACTCCCGGTAGGTTTGGAGAGATGTTGGAATTGATAGCGTTGATGAAAAGGGAACTGCTGAACACAGGGGTGTATGGAAATGAGATTTTGAGAAGCTATCTGCAGGTCTTTCTGCTGAAGTGTAAGCAGCATTACATTGATTTTTTTGCGGAAAAGCAAAAAATGCTGGATCCCCATTATACCTTGGTTCAGCAATTCAACACCTTATTGGAGCAGCAATTTCGAAAAAATCACCTAGTCCAGCACTATGCGGATCTGTTGGGTGTGTCGCCGGCGTTGTTAAATAAGCACGTGAAACGAATCACCGGTTCCACTGCTGGAGACCTGATTATTGAGCGCCTTATCTTGCAAGCCAAGCGTTACCTAATCTACACAGATTTGACGAATAAGGAAGTGGCTTATCAGCTCAATTACGAGGATCCCTCTTATTTTAGTCGGATTTTTAAAAAGAAAACGGGCTTTAGTCCATCAGACTTCAGAAAGGGCGAGAACGAAAAGTACCAGAATTAGGCGATAAAATGCCTTTATTTTGGACGAAATCAGCGGTATCTTTATCGAAAGTTCGAAAAGTGCTTGATTTACTTCTTGCTGATTTCGAATGATAATTTGGTATTTTGATCTATTGAAACTGATTTATAATATAAAACATACTTCCAATTTAAAATGATAAAAATAGATTTTGATCTTAAACCCAAAGACCTCAAAGGCGCACTGGACAGGTTTTGGCAGCTATCCGGTGAAAAGATAGAGGCCATTGAACGCGAATATCCACAGGATAAAGGCTCGCCGGTATTTACGGTTAATGGCAAGTACACCACACGCGGTTGGACGGAGTGGACGCAGGGTTTCCAATTTGGATCCTCTATCCTGCAATTCGACGCCACGGGTGAAGATCGTTTTCTGGAATCCGGAAAGGAAAAGACCTTAAAGCTGATGGCGCCCCATATTAGCCATACAGGTGTACACGACCACGGATTTAACAATGCGAGTACTTATGGAAATTTACTTCGTCTGATGATCGAAGGAAAGATCCCGCACAACGAGTGGGAGAAGAACTTTTACGAGTTGGCCTTAAAAATATCCGGTGCCGTACAGGCAAGCCGTTGGACCACCATCAAAAACGGGGGGTATATTTATTCCTTTAACGGTCCGCACTCGCTTTTTGTGGATACCATACGAACTGTGCGTATACTGATGCTAAGCCACAGCCTGGGGCATGTGCTTCAGCAGGAAAACGATGTACGGGTCAACCTTTTGGTGCGGGGATTGCAGCATGCCAAAGCCACGGCCGATTATTCCGTTTTTTACGGAGAGGGTAGAGACAGCTACGACCTCTGGGGTAGAACCGCACACGAAAGCGTTTTCAATACCAACGACGGCAACTTCCGTTGTCCAAATGCGCAGCAGGGATACACGGGCTTTTCAACTTGGACCCGAGGTTTGGCTTGGGCCATGTGCGGATTTGCCGAAGAATTGGAATACATCGATACCCTTTCCGACGCAGATCTAGCGGCTTATGGTTCGCGTAAAGAAATAGAAGCGTTTATGTTGAAGGCCGCACAGGCCACCTGTGATTTCTACATCGAACATTCTCCGGTGGACGGTATTCCTTACTGGGATACCGGAGCGCCAAACCTTCACAAATTGGGGGATTACCTGTCACGCGAAGCCGACCCCTACAATGAATTTGAGCCGGTGGACAGTTCAGCGGCGGCAATTGGTGCGCAGGGACTGCTTAGACTGGGGCATTACCTTACCAAAAGAGGAGAGAATGAAAAGGGCGCTAAGTATTGGCAAGCCGGACTGACCGTCCTAAAGACCTTATTGCAGGAGCCCTATCTTTCTACCAATACAGCCCATCAGGGTATTTTGCTTCATTCCATTTATCATCAACCGAATGGCTGGGACAATGTACCTGCCGGACGGAAGATAGCTTGTGAGGAGTCCAGTATGTGGGGAGATTACCACGCACGTGAGTTGGCGCTATATGTGACCCGTATCATTGGTGAGGAAAATTACTACACCTTTTTCAACTGCCTGTCATGAGTACAAAGCCTATAGAAGATCTAAGCAAGCTCTGTATCCACACCATTACAACCAAATCTTGGAGTTTGGAAGAGGCTGCGGATCGGTACGAAGCGGCCGGTGTAAAAGGCATATCCGTATGGCGGCAATACCTAGAGGGACGCAACATTGCACAGGCAGGTGATCGTCTCAGAGGACATGGGTTGGAGATCGTCTCGTTGGTAAGGGGAGGATTCTTCCCCTCTACTTCTTCTGCGCAACGAAAGAAAGCCATTGAAGACAACCTAAAGGCCGTAGATGAGGCAGCGGCACTGGGTGCGGAGATGATCGTTTTGGTATGTGGCGCAGATCTAGGACAGTCTTTGGAGGTTTCTAGATCCCAAATCCAAGAGGGAATCGAGCAGGTGCTTCCGTATGCGATGCAAAACAACGTGAAGTTGGCTATTGAGCCCCTGCACCCCATGTATGCCGATACCCGATCTGCTGTGAATACCTTGGAGCAGGCCAATGATATGGCGGAGGCAATAGGTTCCGATTATGTCGGAATTGCCGCCGATGTATACCACCTGTGGTGGGATCCGCATTTGGAAGCTGAAATCAAGCGCTGTGGGGCAAATGGCAACCTGCTGGCATTTCATATTTGCGATTGGGTGAGCCCAACGGTGGATATGCTAAATGACCGTGGGTTGATGGGCGAGGGATGTATTCCGATCCAAAAAATAAGAGGCTGGGTCGAGGCGGCCGGTTTTCAGGGATTTAACGAAGTGGAAATCTTTTCGGACCGGCATTGGGCCAGCGATCAGGATGCCTTTCTTCAAAAAATAGTGGATAGTTATCGAAACTGCTAGTAGGTTTTAAGTAAGAAAATAGATAGAACTCAAAATTTTATAGAAAATGGAACATAAAATAGGCATCATCATGAATGGTGTGACCGGTAGAATGGGCACCAATCAGCATTTGATGAGAAGTATCGTAGCCATCATTCAACAGGGTGGGGTGAAATTGCCCAATGGAGATACCATCATGCCGGATCCCGTATTGGTAGGTAGAAACCAGTCGAAATTGGATGAATTGAGTAAAATGTCGGGAGTAGCGAAGACGACTACAGACTTAGACTCGGTCATGAATGATCCTTATTACACGGTTTATTTCGATGCACAGACCACTGGCCGGAGAGCGGATGCCGTGAAGCAGGCGGTAAAGGCTGGAAAGCATGTGTACTGCGAAAAGCCCGTTTCGGTAGATACCAAAACGGCGTTGGAACTTTATGAACTTTGTGAACAGGCGGGTGTAAAGCATGGCGTGGTGCAGGACAAATTGTGGTTGCCAGGTCTACGCAAGTTAAAGCGGCTGATTGAAAATGGTTTCTTTGGCGAGATCTTGTCTGTTAGGGGAGAGTTTGGGTATTGGGTATTTGAAGGGCATACTGTTCCCGCACAACGGCCCTCTTGGAATTACCGTAAGGAAGACGATGGTGGTATTATCGTAGATATGTTATGCCATTGGCGTTATGTGCTGGACAATATATTCGGAAAGGTTAAGGCAGTTTCTTGCTTAGGGGCAACCCATATCAAGGAGCGTATCGATGAGGCAGGAAAGCCCTATACCTGTACCGCAGATGACGCAGCTTATGCGACCTTTGAATTGGAAGGGGATGTGGTGGCACATTTCAACTCCTCTTGGACGGTGCGGGTTCGAAGGGACGATCTACTTACCCTTCAGGTAGACGGCACAAAGGGTTCTGCGGTAGCAGGCTTGCGGGAATGCTATATTCAGCATTACGGAAACACCCCCAAGCCTGTTTGGAATCCTGATATCGTGCAGCCGATTGACTTTTACGGTGGATGGTCTAAAGTACCTGAGCAAGAGCCTTTTGACAATGCCTTTAAAGTGCAGTGGGAGCTGTTCCTAAAGCACGTAGTGTTGGACGAGCCGTTTCCGTGGAATATGAAAGAAGGGGCAAAAGGCATCCAACTGGCAGAGAAAGGTATTGAAAGCTGGGAGAAGCGATGTTGGGTAGACATACCGGAGTTATAGTATGAAAAGAGTAGCATTGGTAACTGGCGGATCCCGGGGCATTGGCCTCGGGATAGCCAAATGTCTGGCAAAGGAAGGTTTTGACCTAGCCATCAATGGGATGCGTGCGGAGCGGGACACCGCCGATTCGCTTGATGAATTGCGAAGATTGGGCGCAGAGGTATTGTACTGTCAAGGTGATGTGAGTGATCAAGCACAGCGAAATGCGATTATCGAAAAAATAAGATCGCATTTTGGGCGTTTGCATGTGTTGGTCAACAACGCCGGAGTTGCACCCAAGGAACGAAAGGATATACTGGAAGCAACCGAAGAGAGTTTTGAGTACGTTTTGAAAACCAATTTGAATTCAGCTTACTTTCTTTCGCAGCTAGCAGCCAACTGGATGATCGCGCAGCAAGCTGAAGACTCCGATTTCAGGGGATGCCTGATCAATGTGTCTTCTATTTCTGCAACGATCGCATCGGTAAACCGCGGAGAGTATTGCATTGCAAAGGCGGGCATGAGCATGGCTACTCAACTGTTTGCTGTGCGTTTGGGAGAGTTTAACATTCCTGTGTACGAGGTGAGGCCAGGAATCATAGCTACTGACATGACCTCCGGGGTAAAGGAAAAATACGATAAGCTGCTTGCCGGTGGACTGTGTGTACAAGCCCGTTGGGGCATGCCTGAGGATGTGGGATTGGCGGTGGCTTCGTTGGCCGTGGGCAATTTTCCTTATTCCACCGGACAGGTAGTGATGGTTGACGGGGGACTTAGTATACCTCGCTTGTAATGCTCCCAAAAACCTACCGGCTCCATTAGGTAGGTTTTTTTCTTAAAAATCCAGTTCCCTACCAAGAAAGGTGAGCCATTTAAAATAAATGAAGTGACTAACCAAGGATAATTAGTTGAAAAACCATATTATTACTTTTTCTAAAATTATCCCACTCAACCCAAAAGAATGAATTCAAACGCACAAGCCTCAGAAATTGAACATGCGGCACCGCAAAGTTCGAAAACCTATATCATCGTTACTGCCTTCTTAGCCCTTTTTGCCATCGTTGGTTTCGGCTATTATGGGCTTCCATTCTTTTTTGATTTTATCATGGAAGAGAGGGGCTGGTCCCGAGCTACCGTTACTTCGGGAAATGCCGTTGGAAAGCTGATTGTTGCCCCACTTTTTGGGTTTCTTGCAGGCTGGATGATTGACAAATACGGCCCGCGCAGACTGATGATGACGGGTGCGTTTATGCTAGCTACGGCGTTTGTAGGGCTCGCATTTTCCAGCTCGCTGGAAATGTTTTACATCTTCTACATCTTCAATGCGCTGGGGTACGTATTTGGTGGTCCGCTTCCCTGTCAGGTTTTGATTTCCCGGTGGTTCGATAAGAATCGAGGGAAGGCGATGGGAATTGCTTACTTGGGCATTGGCGCAGGAGGAGCGGTAGTACCGCTGATTGCCGCTAAATTGGAGAGCGTCTTTGATTGGCACGTGGCTTTGGCTTCCTTGGGTATCTTGGCATTTTTGATCATTTTTCCCATTTCTTATTTTATCAAAGATTCACCCTCCAAACGTGTAGAACAAAAGGCGCAAGTAAAAGGTGTACCTATTAGGGAAATCCTGCGAAACAGAAACTTTTACCTATTGGCATTCGGTAGTATGTGCTCTATCGGCGTGGTAGGCGGCATTGGTCAGCACATCAAGTTATATCTTAGCGATCTCAACTACTCCCAAGCAGAGGCAGCCAATGTGATGTCTTTTGTCCTGCTCTCCAGTCTGATGGGTCGGGTATTGATGGGGTGGTTAGCAGATATCATTAATCGAAAATACGTGATGTTGATGATCTATCTGATCGTAGCTTTGGCCATACCCTTATTGCTTATGCCAGAGTTTACTGGACGAATTTATATTTTCGCAGTAATATTCGGTATTGGATTGGGAGGAGATTACATGATTATCCCGTTGATGGCAGGCGATCTTTTTGGGTTAAAGGCACTTGGCAGGACCATGGGGATCATTTTAGTGGCAGATGGAGTGGCCGAGTCTGTATTTCCCGTGGTTTTGGGCTGGCTATATAACGAGGAAACGCAAAGTTATGCCCTCGGATTTTCCATTCTGATTGCCGTTGCATTGTTGGGCGCAGTATTTATCTCTTTCTTACCTAAGTCCAATCAAAACAAAGGAATGGAGGGAATCGTAGAAAGTGGCGATTAAGTGCAATCACTTGATTGCTCGTAGGAAAGAAAAGCCTGGGGAATACCTCAGGCTTTTTTTAGGTCAATAAAAATTGGGCAAGATCCTCCCATCCATTTACCCGGAAGTGCTTTCCTGGATCGGCTAGCTTATTGTGTGGTTGCGTATAGAGAAACGATCGCTTTCCCTGGAACACATCCAGGTTTTTAAAGTGGTCGTCTATCATAATATCCGTGTGAATGGGATACTTGGAGCCGCATAGGATGATCTGTTTCCACGTGATGAAAGGAAAATGCATGCCCAACCACTCATATTTTTCTATCAGGCTATTCGGATATTCCATGGCCGCTGAGACGATATACACTTCATAATTTTGATTCAGCTCTTTGAGAACCGATACGGCTGCTGGCATGACTGAAGCGGTTCGGAAAAATCCTGCCGTGCGAACATGTTTTTCAATCAACGGAAAAGCTACATGTTCAGGAACTCCGACCATGGACTCTTCAGGGATGCTTTCACCTGTTTCTTCGAGGTGCATTTTTTGAAACTGCGCATACACATCTGCCAAGACCCCGTCCATGTCTACGGCAATAGAAGCTTGTCTGGCCAATTTATCGTTTGTTAAGTGCGTCTACTAATTGCCTGTTCAGTTTTCGTTCCCGTTCCAAGGTGTTTTTGCGGTATTGCTCGTATTCTTCCTGTATTTCATCAAGGCGCTTTTTGGTTTCTGCCGTCACTATGTGACTTCGCTTAAACCGGAAATAAGAAACAACCAAGATTATGGTCAGGAGCATAACGCCACCCCACATGAGGTTGTTATAGAGGTTTTTGTGAATGTACATACCAAAAAAGGAAAAGCTATCTCGCTGCTCCAATGCTTCCGATAGCTGTTCGTTGGTGACCGCCATTTCTTGATTAAGGCGGTCTATTGAAGCTTTTTGATCGTTTATTTGCGATCTTAACTCGGCCAATTGCCGGTCATAGTTTGCGAGGGTATCGTTGATATTGGACTCTAAACGCTCCAAGTGAGACCGCTTTACGACCTTGTACTCTTGGTAGTTTGTTGAAATGTCCCTGATGTACTGAAATTGGTTGCTGATGGTTCCCTTGTCAAGCCCCTCCTCCTGTGCCAATAGGCCTTCGCTTGGAATGGCAAAGACCAACGTAAAGACAATCATAAAGAATAGTGCTCGATGAGTTCTGTTCATAGCTTAGAAAGTGAAATTTTGAAAATACTCGTGTATTTCCGCAAAAATAGCCAATCAAATTTGAATTATGCCATTTCAAAGCAAGTTTCACGCCCCGATAACTGTTTTTATCGGGAAAAACCCGTGACTGCTGAACCAAGTCGATCCCGCAAAATGCTTCTCAGATTACTCCGTTATACCTTATAATGTGCTTGCTGAAATCACCCGTCGGACCGAAACTTCATGGAAATGGAATTGATGCAGTAGCGGATTCCACCCTTGTCTTGAGGTCCATCCGGAAAGCGGTGCCCAAGATGCCCCCCACAGGATGCACAAAGAATTTCCTCCCGTATCATTCCATGCGAGTAGTCCATTTTCACATCGATTGCCTCGGGGGAAACCGCCTTGGTGAAGCTGGGCCATCCACAGCCGCTGTCATACTTATCGTGACTATGGAAGATGTCGTTTCCACAACCGGCGCATTCGTAGATTCCGGTTTCCTTATTGAGGTAATAGGCACCTGTGTAAGGCCGCTCCGTTCCTTTTTGCCGCAGTACGTGAAAGGTGTCCGGGTCCAATTTTTCCCGCCATTCCTCTTCTGAAAGTTGGTGGGGATAGGTATTTTGCTGCTGATGATCCATGGGTGAATGATAGGTAGTTCTCAATTCAGAACAAAAAAACTAGGTGGAGTGTTCGATGGCTTCCAAAAGGATGGTACACGCGGCGGTTATTTCTTCCTCAGTAATGGTGAGTGGGGGTGCAATGCGCATCGAGTCGTCGCAAAAAAGAAACCAGTCGGTAATTACACCCCGTCGAATAGCTTCATCGATCACCGGCTTCAGTATCTGGAAAGATTCAAATTCAAGTGCCATCATCAGGCCTTTATGACGAAAGGATTTGATGTGTGGGTGAATCAGTAGCTCTCTGAAAAGGCTGGCTTTTTCCGGAACCTGTTCGGCAAGTTTTTCTTCATGAATAATTTTGATGGTAGCCAAGGATGCGGCGGCAGAAATCGGATGTCCGCCAAACGTTGTAATATGTCCGAGTAGTGGGTTGTTCTTAAGCGATCCCATAATATCCCTACTCGCAATAAACGCGGCAATGGGCATACCGCCCCCCATTCCTTTTGCACACACCAGAATATCTGGACTGATACCGTATTGTTCAAAGGCCCAAAAAGTCCCTGTCCTGCCGAAGCCCGCTTGGATTTCATCCAAAATCAATAGGGTCCCGGTTTCATTACAGCGCTTTCGCAGTGCTTGCAGGTAGGATTGTTCGGGAATACGTACGCCAGCTTCACCCTGAATAGTCTCCACGATGATAGCTGCGGTTTCCGTAGTGATTCGGTCCAAATATTTCTCATCACCAAAAGGTATATGGCTAATTCCCGGCAACAGGGGTCTATAGGCCCGTTTGAAGCGTTCGTTTCCCCCTACTGAAAGGGAACCGTGGGAAGAACCGTGATAGGCATCAACGCAGGAAATTATCTCCCTTCGATTGGTGTGTCGCTTTGCGAGTTTTAGGGCGCCTTCCACAGCCTCAGAACCACTATTCACTAAATACACATTGTCTAAGTGGTTGGGGAGCGTGTCACATAGCGCTTTGGCAAGCAGTGTTTGTGGGGTTTGAATGTACTCTCCATACACCATAAGATGCAGGTACTTGTTTAATTGATCTTGGATTGCCTGGACGACCTTGGGGTGACGATGGCCCACATTGCTTACGCCAATTCCCGAGATCAGATCCATGTACCTTTGCCCTTTAGGACCGTATAAGTACACCCCTTCTGCACGTTCGATTTCTATCGCTAGCGGAAAGTCTGTTGTTTGGGCAAGGTGCTGCAAGAAAAGCTGCCTATTGTTCATCTAGATATTTTCGGTTAGATAATTCGTCTTGGGGTCTTATCTTATACGGAACTACGAAATCGGTAAAATATTCCCAAAGGCAGTTTCTTTTTAAAGGAATCCTCTAAAAATAACTCGCCATGGGCAGGGTTTTCTACCTTTCTGAAGCTGCCTTTTACTAGGTTTTCGGCAATTAAAGAGGAGAAACTGAGCGAATACATATTTAATACAAAAAAATTCCGGTCGGGATCCAAGAGCTGACCACAAAGCTTTAAAAGTTCATTAATATTTTCCTCCAATACCCATTTTTCACCTTTCGGGCCTCTTCCATAAGCAGGAGGATCCAATATTATGCCTTGGTACTGACTGCCTCTCCTGACTTCCCGCTGTACATATTTTAATGCATCGTCTACTATCCACCGGATATCCGATTGGTTGGAAGCCTCCATGTTAAACTTGGACCAGGTAATTACCTGTTTGACCGCATCCAAATGGGTGACCTCGGCGCCATATGCCCGGGCGGCAACACTTGCTGCGCCGGTATAGGCAAACAGGTTGAGCACCTTCGCCGGTTTCGCTCCAAACCCCCGTAGGGTTTCAGAAATGTAATCCCAATTCACTGCTTGCTCGGGAAACAGTCCGATATGTTTAAAGGAGGTTAGTGACAAGTTTAACACCAGGTGTAGCCCCTGTTTGTTTCGGTAATTTATCTGCCAGTTTTGGGGCATTTTTTGCCGGATTTGCCAATTTCCTTTTTCCGGATTTCCTTTTTCCTTGGCAAAGTGTGCGTGTGCCAACTTCAACCACTCGGATTCATCCAAGCTCTTGTCCCAAATTGCCTGAGGCTCTGGGCGACTTAAAATGTAGGGGCCAAAACGTTCCAGCTTTTCAAATCCCCCCGTATCGATGAGTTCGTAGTCGACCCAGGATTCAGGGCTGAGGGATAAAATGGTTGATTGCATGCCGCAAAAGTACGGATTTTAAGAGGTTTTGGGGCATTGATGGGAGCAATTTCTAAGGATGTCTCCCGCACAGCTGCGATTGGGATTTTTAAAATGAGAAACTTCAAATAAAAAACAATATGATAGCCAGATGGGTTAACAATCCAAAACTAAAATAAACTGCCATGAATTACTTTAAACTAGTTGCGTTTATAGGTACGCTAGCATTTTTAGCATCCTGTAATGATGATGATCCGGAACCGGAGATGCCGGAACCAAATATTGCCGAGTTAGCCGCCGGCAATCCAGACTTATCAATGCTGGTTGAAGCCGTAAACCGCACGGGATTTACAGGATCATTAGTGGGACCTGGACCCTTGACGGTTTTGGCACCGACTAATCAAGCATTCCAGGCGTTACTGGACACGCAGGAAGATTGGAATACGATTGCTGATATCGATGAAGATCTATTGGAAGCGGTGTTGTTTTACCATATATATTCCGGAAGCATTGCATCCAGTAGCTTAAGTGCAGATCAAACGCTTTCTTCCGTAGATGGGGAAATTCTCACGGTAACCCAGGTTGGGACAACGGTAACCTTCAACGGGGTGGCTAATGTCGTCACGCCAGATGTAATGGCCAGTAACGGATTAGTACATGTAATCGATGCGGTTTTGTTGCCTCCGGCTGTCATCGAGTCGGTTACCAACACACTCCGGTGGGTAGATAGCGAAGATTTCGGGTTTGTGTTTACCGACGGGATGGGGATGACTCTTTATTACTTTGCACGGGATGTAGATGGAAATAACAATTGTTCGGGCGGCTGTGCAAACAACTGGCCAAAGTTTCATGCGACTTCCATTGCTATTACCGGAGACGAGTTCGATGCTGATTTAGTGGGTGAAATAGAGGTCGATGGGGAGATGCAAACTACCTATAATGGTTGGCCTTTGTATTACTTTGTAAATGACGCCGCAGCAGGTGATTTCAATGGCGAAGGAGCGGGTGGTGGTAATTGGTATGTAGCCAAGCCAGACTACGATATCATGCTTGCAAACGACCAGTTAGTAGGTAACGATGGGGAAAACTATATCATGGACGCAGAGGGCGTTACCGCGCTTGGGGCTGGGAATACGTTCTATTTTACGGATTTTGATGGACGGACTTTATATCGCTTTGTAAATGACGTGATGAACCAAAGCAACTTTGGTGGAAATCCAGCAGTTTGGCCAAAGTTCACCACAGCGGTAACCGTGGCACCTTCCATCCTTAGCTTGGATGACTTTGGCGTGATAGCTGATGACCAGGTTGCATTTAGAGGGAATCCTTTGTATTATTTCGGTCAGGATATGGCTCGGGGTGAGACCAAAGGGGTTAGCGTTCCAGCTCCGGGTATATGGCCGATAGTAAATGCTACTACGGCCGCATTGGCAATGGGTGAGGAGTAGTAATCACTTTCGTATCTGATTGTTAATAGCTTGGTTCCTTTCAAAAGGGGCCAAGCTTTTTTTATTGTAGCCATTTTGAAGTAAAAAGTAGCATTGCACTTCCTGATCGGATTTTTAATTTTAATCCTTTTGAGGAATTTTAGCGGCAAATCCGTTAATTTGGTTTATTGATTAACTATAAACTAAAAGAACACATGAGATTTTACGTATTGTCTTTTGCGATGGCGGCAGGTTTTTTCGTTGCATCTTCTGCTATTGCCCAGCAAGAGGAAGTGAAGCTACCTCCTCAAGCTACTGAATTTTATAAACCTGAAGTAAAAAAAGTAGCACCCGGAAAGGAAAACCATTTGCCCCCGGCTGATGCTATCGTGCTATTTGACGGAAGCAGCCTGAATGCTTGGGTGAGTGATAAGGCAGGCAGCGCACCGGCACCATGGAAAGTGGAAAACGGAACTTTTACTGTGGTTCCCCGAACTGGAGGCATACGGACAAAGGAGGCTTTTGGAGATGTGCAGGTGCATATAGAATGGAGTGCTCCCACAGTGGTGAAAGGTACCGGACAGGGTAGAGGTAATTCCGGATTTTTCTTTATGGGAAAATACGAGCTACAGATTTTGGATTCTTACGATAATGAAACCTACACCAACGGGATGGCAGCCAGTATCTATAAGCAGCACCCTCCATTGGCCAACGCCATGCGGGCTCCTGGGGAATGGAATACCTACGATGCCATTTTCACGGCTCCAAGGTTTAATGCCAACGGTATGTTGGTTTCGCCCGCCCGGATTACCGTGATTCATAACGGCGTATTGGTTCAAAACAATGTGGAATTGAGAGGACCCACCATGTATATCGGTATTCCAAATTACGAAGCACACGATGCCGCCCTACCTTTTCATATCCAAGATCATGGGGATGAAGTGAAGTTTAGAAACATTTGGGTTAGAAAGTTGGATTAAGTCTTTTCGCCCCTACAAACTACTATACACGATGAATTCAAGAAGAAAATTTATACACAGGTCACTTTTAGCGTCAGCAGGTGCGACGGTGCTGCCCAACTTGGTTACCGCAGAGCATTTGGCTGCGCTTAAAAAGCGGGTTGGGGCCAATGATCAACTGAATATAGGCCTTATTGGATGCAAAGGGATGGGCTGGTCCAACATGAACAGCCACCTCTTGTTGCCGGAGGTAAATTGCGTGGCTTTGGCCGATGTGGATCAGAGCGTGCTGGACCAACGGAGTGCCAACGTACAGGAACTTCGAGGTAAGAAGCCAAAGCTGTATACAGATTACCGAAAAATGCTGGAAGACAAGGATATCGATGCGGTAATTATCGGTACACCGGATCACTGGCATTGCCTAAACCTGATAGATAGTTTGTCTGCCGGTAAGCATGCCTATGTGGAAAAGCCGCTGGCAAATTCTATAGAAGAATGTAACCTCATGGTAAAAGCCGCTGACCGATATGGAAAGCTGGTCCAGGTAGGGCAATGGCAGCGGAGTGGGTCGCAATATGCACAGGCCATAGAATTTGTCCGATCCGGTAAATTGGGCAATATCCGACTGGTAAAAACCTGGGCCTATCAGGGGTGGATGAAGCCAGTGCCAGTAAAACCCAACGGACAGCCTCCACAAGGTGTAGATTATAAGATGTGGCTGGGGCCTGCACCGGAAAGACCCTTTAACGAAAACAGGTTCCATTTCAATTTTCGTTGGTTTTGGGATTATGCAGGTGGATTAATGACCGACTGGGGAGTACATGAAATTGACATTGCGCTGTATGCAATGAACGTAAGTGCTCCCAAATCTATAATGGCCTCCGGTGGAAAGCTGGCATACCCCGATGATGCCTCTGAAACTCCCGATACCCTACAGACTGTTTATGAATACGATGGCTTCAATATGCTATGGGAACATGCCACAGGCATCGATGGAGGGAATTACGGAACCACCGAGGGAATCGCCTTTATAGGGAACAATGGTACCCTAGTGGTAAACCGAGGCGGTTGGAAAGTGATCGCTGAAACAGAAAATGTAAATGGCCAACGCAAGGAAAAAATCGAAGCGATGGAATTGGTGAAGCCCGATGGCAACGCACAACGTATTCACTGCAAAAATTTTGTGGATGCAATCAAATCCAACGATGCGAGCATGCTAAATTGTGGAATAAAGACCGGTTCTGTGGCGGCGATTAACGCACATATGGGAAACGTGGCCTATAAGCTGGGAAGGAAGGTTTATTGGGACGCCCAAAAGGACGCATTTACCGAATCTGATGCAAATAAAATGACAAAGGCATCCTACCACAATGGCTGGAAGCTGCCGAAGGTGTAAGCTTGATTTTAGGCAAAAGTGTTTAAAAAGCAAGGTGACCCCTTGCTTTTTTTGGTTATATTTTCCTTCTTGTCAACTGTATACGGATTCTTACCATATCTTCATCGTACCTAGTAATCACGTTAAACCCATTTTGGTGGAGGTTTTTTATAGTCAAACCTTCACCTTTGCGCAGTTATGATCAATGCCTTTGGAACTAAGATAAGAGCGTTTCGTAAGAAGCGGCGTTGGACCCTTTCCCAGGTATCTGTTCACCTGGGGATTGATCAGGCTATTGTCAGCAAGGCGGAAAGGGGGCTTCGAAATTTAACCAAGCAGCAGGTATTGGTTTTAGCGGAGGTATTCGACGTGTCTCCGGAGGTGTTGATGGTGCCTTGGTTAGCGGACAGGGTCGCGCAGTCGGTTGGGGGGGAGTCTCACATTGCCGCTGAGGCTTTTCAATTGGCCAATCAAGTCGTCCTTTTCCGGAATTATGATCCGTTTAATCTCCGCAGAAATTATCAGGATTTGGTAGATGTCATTGCCCGGTTCAGTCAAGTGAAGCAGGCTTGGGTCTATGGATCCTTTGCAAAGAGGCGGGTAAATGCCGAGAGTGATGTCAATGTGGCCCTACATACTGTTGGCGATTTTTCTTATTTTGACCTAGCGGAAATCCACAATAAGCTGGAAAATCGGCTCGGCCGGCCGGTAGATATCGGATGGGTGGATAGCTTTAAAGAGCCAATATGGAAAAATGTAGCGGAGGAGCTTATCTTGATCTATGAAAAGGTTTGATGATAGGAGAAGTGCCGCCGCGGTAGCCGCACTATTGCAGGCCATAGCGCAAATTTCCCACCACGTGCAGCAAGTCAGTCAGGAGGAGTTTAGGTCAAATACCACGCTACAGGATGCAGTCTTTTTTCAGCTATCGGTGATTTCGGAGAAAGTACAAGATATAGACCGGTTTTTCTTGGATCGGTACGACTATCCTTGGTACCAGCTAAAAACCTTCAGAAAACTGATGTTAAACGATAAGTTTCATGTACGGGTAGATGCGGTATGGTTACTGATAGAAAAAGACCTTCCTGATTTAAAAAAGACATTGGAGATGATGAAATCCGGCATGAAACATGGATAACCCTCAGATATACCATTCCCAATCACCATTTTTTTACCAAATTTCCGACAAGGAGCTTTCTGATTATCTCTTGCGTATCGGGTTTGACGCTGCGGTCAGTCCTTCGTTGGCCTGTTTGGAACGGTTACATGTTCTTCATCCGCAGTCCATTCCCTTTGAAACGCTCAATCCATTTTTGGGCATTCCGGTTTTATTGGATACCACTTCATTGTGGAAAAAGCTCGTTTATCAAGGGAGGGGAGGCTACTGTTTCGAGCAAAACCTGCTCTTTGGTGCCGTCTTACGGAAAATTGGCTTTCAGGTCAAAAGCCTTGCGGCAAGGGTTCTGTGGCAGTTGCCTGCAGGTAAAGTCATGCCTCGCGATCACATGGTATTACTTGTGTCGCTTGCGGGAAAAGAATGGCTGGTAGATGTAGGTTGGGGTGGAAATACCTTACCAAAACCACTGCTCTTGGAAGAACCCTCTGTTCAGTGTACCTCCCACGAACCCTTTCGCCTGATAAAAAGCGGAGGTTTGTACGTCTTATCGATTGAAATAAACGGCAGATGGGAGGAAATGCACGAGTTTGGAAAGACTGAGTTCCTATTGCCCGACTATGACGTGATCAGCTGGTACCTTTGTCACCACCCGGAATCATTGTTTGTCAATCACCTGATGGCCGCTAGGACCCTTCCTTCCGGCAGAATTACCCTTAAAGACAACCTGTTTTCGACGCACACGACGAACGGAGAGACACAAAAGACCTTGCTCCAATCCCCGGCAGAAATCGAAGAAGTTCTAAGGGAAAGGTTTGGGATCAATCTACCGAATAACCCCCATCTGGTTGATAAGCTATCAACCTGTATCTACCCTATAGCCTAAATACTTTCGAGTAGGTTTATAAGCAACAGGAGTCCAAGCTTGGCAGCGGTATTAATTCACCAGCCAAAGGTAATTTCCGTACCCACTCTTCTCCATATCCGCTTTTGGAATGAAGCGCATAGCCGCGGAATTCATGCAGTAGCGAAGCCCTGTGGGAGGTGGTCCATCGTTGAAAACATGCCCCACATGCGAATCTCCGTATTTGCTTCGTACTTCGACACGTGTCATGCCATAACTCTTATCAAGCACTTTTTCCAAGTATCTGGCATCTATTGGCTTGGTAAAGCTAGGCCATCCTGATCCTGATTCGTATTTGTCCGAAGAACTGAAAAGTGGCGCTCCTGAGACGATGCATACGTAAATGCCTGCTTCTTTATTGCCGTTGTATGCGTTATCAAATGCCCTTTCTGTTGCCTCTTCCATCGTCACCTGATATTGCAACGACGTGAGTTTCATTTTTAACTCCGAATCAGCGGGCTTTTTGTATCGGTCTGTAGACGGAACTTCCCAATGCGCCTGTATGAAGCGGTCCCTGCCGGAACCGGTACGGTAGCTCTTGTACTCGCGGGGGCTCTTTTTGTAGTAATCTTGATGATAGGTTTCTGCTTTGTAGAAGTTGGTGTATTTCACAATGGGCGTGACGATGGGCTTATCGAAAATACCGGACTTGTTTAGCTGCTCTTTAGAGGATTCCGCCACCTGTTTTTGCATGTTGTCATGGTAAAAGATAGCTGATTCGTATTGGCTTCCCCTGTCGTAAAATGATCCACCTGCATCTGTGGGATCAAACTGCTGCCAAAAGATATCAATGATTTCGGCATAACTGATTACATCTGGGTCAAAGGTCACCTGAACGGCCTCTTTATGCGAAGTACGCCCTCCCGAAACATCGGAATAGGTGGGGTTTTTTTCTTTTCCTCCCGCATATCCGGATACCACCGAAATTACCCCATCAATCCCCTCAAAAGGGGCTTCTATACACCAGAAACAGCCCCCGGCAAAGGTGGCCATTTCCTTTTTTCCGGCATAGGTGATGAGTTCGTCTTTGGCATCTACTTGATCATCTGCGGTAGGATTATTAGCGGAGCAAGCAACTGTAGCTACATAGAGCAAAACAAGCGTGCCAAGTGCATTCAATCTTAACATAGCATTCCAAATTTTATTCATAAACCAACTTGATGAGGAAGATGTTTGAAATTTTCATTCCTCCGGCATGACAAACCACAGGATCAAGTAAACCAATAATCCAGGAAAAGCGGCACTGAGCAAAGATACCAGCACATAGACAATCCGAAGTTTGTCCGCATCCCAACCGAGGTATTTGGCAAGACCGGAACATACACCGGCAATCATTTTATTTGAGGTCACTCGGGTCAGTTTTTTCTCCATGGTAGCGCTGTTTTTCAAGTTTCTATACCAGTTTGTGAATATGAGGGATGGCAAAATGATCAGCTAATTTTCCCGTCATCTAAACAATAATACAATCTTTTTTGAAAATAAAATCCGTGTCGGGGGTTATATTTGGAAAAAACATACGCATGCAGGAAACCTGGAAAATTAAGCTAATGGAGTTGGCCACCGATCGTTCCCCGGATTCGGAGGCTTGGCTGCGGCAGGTATTTCAGGACAGAAGGGCTGAAATTGGCATTTTCCTATCTTATTATTACCGGTCGGAGGGGGCGGTCGTTGAAAATGTTTCCCTCCAATCTCATTGTGCAGAGACGGTCACCGAAGGGAATTTGATCGTTCGCTTTGACCTGGTGCATTATAACGCCTGCTTGAACATCCACGAGCAGGGGAAAGAAGCCATGGAGCTCAGATACCAAATTTTCCCCTCCCAAGGAGAGATTTTGCTCACTGGACCTTACTGGCCGGAAAGAGAGCCGGACGAAATGTGACTTGTACGGTGAAAATTAACGAAGCGTATCTGGATTTCTACATCTACTTCCCGATTGGTATTCGGATCACGTAACTGTCAGCGGTCACATACAGGTGTTTTTCGCCGCCATCTAATGCGACATTGGAAGTCAGCTGCCCCACTTTTAACTTACCAAGTAGTACGCCTTGTACGTCAAAAATCCAGACACCTCCGGGGCCGGTGGCGTAGATAATGCCTTTGGACGAGACTTTGAGTCCATCCGGAAGCCCCTTTTCTTGTTGCAATGCCCCCGATCCATCGTAGAAAATCTGTCCTTCGTCCAGGGCTTTACCCTGTTCCAATACCCGATAGATGTACCAATACGGCTTTTGAGGATCGGAGTTGGCGATCAGCAAAGAACTTTCTCCAGGAAGAAAGTGGATGCCATTGGGCCGGCTGAGGCTGTCTACTAATAGGCTGAGGGTTTTTTCTACAGGACTATAGCGATATACTCCTTGAAATGGAAGCTCTTTTTGGGGGTCGTTGATGTTTTTTTCCAGGCCATATGGCGGATCGGTGAAATAGAGATTTCCGTGGGAGTCAAACACTGCGTCATTTGGGCTATTAAAGCGCTGTCCCTCGTAATTGCCCACAATGGTCTTGTAAGCAGGGATTGGATTGGCAAGTGGGGCATCCATTACCGCGATTTGTCGGTCTCCGTGTTGGCATAACACCAATTGGCCTTCCGGGCTTAATAAAAGTCCATTGGAACCGACTTCGCCGCCCCGTTGGCTTGTCCCCGTATAACCAGATGGCTGCAGGTAGGGCTTGACGCCCTCGTCCTGCGTCCATCGGTACACGGTATTGGTGGGTATTTCGGAAAACAACAACATCTGCTCATTTTCCACCCAAAGAGGACCCTCTGTCCATTCAAATCCCTCTCCCAACACTTCAGCCTTTGTGCCCTCCGGGAATAGTTTATCCATCAATTCGTGATGTCGCTCTATTTCCAACGATAATGTTGTGGCTGTGGATTCTTCGACAGCGGTTTTCTGACCGCACCCCAGGGCAAGCAATGCCGCTGTAGCGAATTGTAAAGAAGAGGAACTTTTCATGGTTTACTTGTCAACGTTCAACGGAGAATTTGTAGATACAAGCATGTTCGTAAGTTTCACCCGGATTCAGCACCACAGAAGGAAAATTGGGCTGATTTGGGGAATCTGGAAAATGCTGTGTTTCCAAGCAAATGGCCCCCCGCTTTTCGTAGGTTTTTCCTTCTTTGGATTTTGATTGGCCATTCATAAAGTTGCCGGTGTAGATCTGTACGCCAGGCTGTGTGGTGAAAACTTCCATTTTTCTGCCATTTTCCGGCACTACTACGGTAGCCGCTAGTTCGGGTTTTTTTCCGTCATCTTTCTTGTTCAACACCCAGTTATGATCGTATCCGCCAGCGATTTTGAGTTGAGGATAATCGGTATCAATCCGTTCTCCCACGAGGTGGGGTGTTCTAAAATCCATGGGCGTTTCCGCAACTGGAGCGATTTCGCCTGTTGGAATCAGTACATCGTTAACGGGCGTAAAATGATCTGCATTGAGTGTAAGCAAGTGATTATGTACATTGCCGTTGCCGTGTCCGTTCAGGTTGTAAAAACCATGGTGGGTCAAGTTTACGATCGTCTTTTGATCGGTCTCTGCATTATAGGTTATTTTAAACTCGTTTTCATCGGTGAGTTCATAGGTCATAATCACTGTCAGGTTTCCAGGGAATCCCGCTTGCCCATCGGCAGAAACATACTTAAGTTGCAGCAGTTGATCCGATGCCTCCAGCACCTCCCAAACTACCGCATGGTATCCTCCGGGCCACCCATGTAGGTTGTTGGGTCCGTTGTTTGCCTCCAGTTGGTAGGTTTTGCCGTCCAGCGTGAATTGCGCGTTGGCGATTCGGTTTCCGTATCTACCTATAGGGGCACCAAAGTACCCTCCGCCTGCTTCCATGTAATCGTCCAGGTTGTCAAAACCCAAATTGATGTCCTCAAAATTACCATCCTTATCAGGCGTAAAAAGCTCCAAAATGCGGCCACCATAGTTGGTGACGGTCATTTCCAGGCCGTTATTGTTCTTTAAAACGAAGAAGCGGACTGTTCCCTCCGGAAGGGTACGTTCAAATTTTTTAGGGTCTAGTTTGCTGTACATTTGTATGGATGTTTCGTTTGCTTGTTCGTTGGTGTTTTCCGTGGAGGTGCCGCAGGCGAAAGCAAGCAGCGTCGCACCAGTCAGTAGGGCAAGGTTCTTCATTTTTCGTGTAGGTTAATGTCGTATAAAGGTTGGTGAAGTGTTTTCATAAGGTCTGGGTCAAATTTGACTATTTTTCGATCATAGGTCATCAGCCCATTGACCTCTACTTCCACATCGGTGGTTTGCGTGTAGATGGCTGCAGAAAGTCCCAGTGGGATCAGTGGAAGAAGGTCGGTAATCAGCTGCTTATACCGATTACTGAGTTCGGATTTGTCTTTAAAACTTTGGTATCCCCAGTTATCTTTTTCCTGCCAGGTGTGACCTTCTATGGGTAAGCCCAAGCCCCCATATTCACCGAGTACGATTACTTGTTGGCTTCCCCAGATCTTCGGGTCTGGCATCACGGGATCCGGGTAATTATGCATGTCCATGATTTGTCCCGACAAGGTGTAATTTCCACCACTAGCCCCATCTACCAATCGAGTTGGGTCGTATTGAACGGTCCAATCTACTATTTCCGCCGTCTTGAATTGGCCCCAAGCCTCATTAAAGGGCACCCAAACCACAATTGATGGGAAATTGAAATTGGCATCCATGATTGCCTTCCATTCCTTGCGAAAGATGGCTTCAGATTCCGGTGTACGTTTTTTTTCCGTTCCCTTGCCTATTACGCCGGGCCTGGATTCCCAGCGATTGCCCATGTCGCCACTGGGCATGTCCTGCCACACCAGCATCCCTAGCCTGTCGCAATGGTAGTACCAGCGGGCGGGCTCTACCTTGACGTGTTTTCGGATCATATTAAAGCCCATCTCCTGGGTTTTGAGAATGTCAAAAAGTAGGGCTTCTTCCGTAGGTGAGGTGTAAAGCCCGTCCGGCCACCATCCCTGGTCGAGGGGGCCGTACTGAAACAGGAATTCATCGTTTAGCATTATCCGCTGAATACCATTTTTGTCTGTTTCCATGGTTACTTTCCGCATGGCCCCGTAGCTTTTGACTTGGTCAATTACCCTGCGGCCCTCCATCAGTATGACTTCTAGGTCATATAAAAAGGGCGTATCTGGTGACCAAAGCTTTGGGTTTGGAATAGGGAGCACCGCTTCGTTTCCTGGAGATGTTTCACGCTCTCCCACCAGCTTTCCGGACTCCAGCACGCGCACTCGAATCCGTTGTCCGGGTTTTGCAGCTGTCACGGTGGGACGAATCGAAAAAGCATTTTGGTCTACAACGGCCGTATTTCTTAGGTCAGAGATGTAGGATTCAGGCACTGTTTCCATCCATACGGATTGCCAGATTCCTGTCACAGGCTTGTACCAAATTCCGTGTGGGGCTTTTACCTGCTTGCCACGTGGCTGAGGCCCCTCATCGGTGGGGTCCCAAACCCGCACATCGATTGTCTGATTTTTTCCGGAATTCAGGTGATCTGTGATATCAAAATAGAACGGGTCGTATCCGCCCCGATGCAGGCCTGCCGATTTCCCATTGATGAATACCTCGGCTTCCCAATCTACTGCTCCAAAGTGAAGCAATAGACGGTCATTTTTTCGGGGCCTTGCGGCCTCTAGGACTTTTCTGTACCAGAGTTCATTTTCCTTGCCTACTTCCCTACCTACTCCCGATAGTGCGGATTCGACCGCAAAGGGTACCAGTATTTTACCTTCGTGGGTAGCAGGAAGGGAGGAGCCTTTGGATTGGATGGTAAAGGACCATAATCCATTTAGCGATTGCCAATTTGCCCGTTCCATCTGTGGCCGGGGATATTCTGGAAGCGGGTTGTTTGGATCTACCTGATCTGCCCAAGGGCTACGGATTTTTCCCTCCACAATTTTCCATTCACTGGATTGGCCACGGAGCAAAAAGGGCAGCAAAAACATTAGGACAACGAAAGGTAGTTGTTTCAGCATAATCTTTGGGTTTGAAGCAAATTTAGTTTTAATAATGCGTACCTCCTTGTTTTGGATTCATTTTTTTGGCTATTTTTAAGGCCATCCTTGAGCACCTTGTTTCCAACAGTTAAGGTGTGTTCTCGGCGGTGTTTTTTTTAAAACCGCTTGGGATACATGATATCTCCTTCCATCGAATCGATTACCGCAATGAATTCAGCAGGCAGTCTTTCCAATGTAACGCTCTTTTTGTTTGTCACCGGTCAATTTCTGTGCGGGTTTCCGTTGTTTGGGCAGCAAGAGCTACCCATGAAGGGATTGTGCGCGCACCGGGGAGCGATGAGTACTTTTCCGGAAAATACACTGCCAGCCTTTCAGGAGGCACTTCGGCTGGGAGCGGAAATGATTGAGTTCGATGTACAGCTTAGCAAAGATGGAGCGTTGGTCATCATGCATGATGCGGATGTGAGCCGGACGACAAACGGCAAGGGGAAAGTCGCTGACCTAACCTTGGATCAGATCAGGAAGCTGGATGCGGGAAGTTGGAAGGGACCTGAATTTGACGGACTGCAGGTGCCGATAATGGAGGAAGTTTTGGATATTATGCCGCGGGATATTTGGCTGAATATACACATCAAAGGGGGCGAGGAAGTAGGCCGAATGGTGGCAGAACGAATCGTGGAGCTTAATCGGACACATCAATCGGTTTTGGCGGTAGAGGCTGCAGCCCGCAAGGGAGCGAAGATGGCCTATCCGGACGTGCTAATTTGCAATATGGAAAGGCTGTCCGGTGGGTGGGATTATGTGCAGAGCACGGTAGAGATGGGTGCCGATTTTATACAGTTGCGGGGTGAGGTTAAGCCTGTTTTTGCGGATTATGCGGCCAAATTGAAGGAACATGGGATCAAAATCAATTATTTCGGCACCGATGACCCTGACTTGGTTCGAAGTCTTTGGGAAATGGGCATTGACTTTCCGTTAGTAAATGACATCAGTGGATTGAAGAGGTGATTTGTACGGGATAATTTCTTCTAAGGGATGTATTTCAGAGGAATAATTAACTATATTCGGGTCAATTAGTACGATTCAATCCCAAAATGACCGACCAACAACTTTGTGTTTTACTCCACTCCGGAGATAAAAAGGCCTTTGATATCGTTTACCAACGGTATTGGAAACGACTGTTTGTATATGCGTATAAGATTTTTGAAGATCAATTGGTCTGTGAGGATATTGTGCAGGAGGTATTCGTGAGGTTGTGGGAGCGGGGTACCCAAGTAAGGATTTTTGAGTTGGAGAAGTACTTACTGAGAGCTACCAAATATCAAGTACTGAATGCCATTCGGGATTTGAGGCGGACTACATCCTATGAAGATATTTTCGCTCATCTTCCTTCGGAACTAGCTGTCGATTTGATTTACGAAGAAAAGGAGACTTATCAGCTGATAAACAACAGTGTAAATGCCCTTCCGGAAAAGTGCCAGGAGATTTTTTTGTTAAGCCGACAGGAGGAGCTTTCCAACAAAGAAATTGCTCAAAAACTCCATATCTCCGTGAGGACTGTGGAAGCACACTTGTACAAGGCAGTGAGAATACTTAAAAACAATTTGAACAAACTAAACATAGGTATTGGGTTTTTGCTAGGGTATTTTCAATAGTAAAATTATTTTTTGGTAGGGAGTAAGTAGTTTGACCGGGTTTGGTTACTATCTGTTTCAAAGCAATAAATTCAGATGGACAAAAAGCGTTTTTTTAACTTGCTGGAAAAACAAGCAAAGGGCTTAAGCAGCCCGGAGGAAAATCGGCTTATTTCAGATGTGTTTGACGAGTTGCAGCGGCTTCCCATGTCTTGGGAAATGAACGAACGGGAAGAGGATGCCATAAAATCCCGTATCAAACGTCAAGTAGCTACCCGCCTAAAGGATCGTGCAATCACCAAGTCCAATCGGTATTCCTACAGGGTGTTGGCTGCTTTTTTTGTGTTGCTAATCGGTTTAGGCTTCGTAATCTATCAACGGAACGTCTCTGTTCAACCGGTACCTATGGCGGAACGTATGACCGGCGAGCGTCAAAAGGCGGTAATAACCCTTGGAGATGGATCGGTGGTCTACCTGAATGTCAATTCTAAAATTCGGTTTCCGGAGGAGTTTGCGTCTGATTCCCGTGAAATTGAACTGGAGGGCGAGGCCTTTTTTGAGGTGGTGCCGGATAGCAAGCGACCATTCTTGGTACAAAGTAGCGGCATAAAGACCCGCGTATTGGGAACTAGCTTTAACGTAAAGGCTATTTCGAAAAGTCAAGTAGAGGTAATGGTGAAGACGGGTAGGGTAGGGGTCATTCAAGGAGGCATCAACGAAGAGCGGCAGTTGGTACTCAGTCCAAATCAGCTGGCCTTGGTTGATCCCGAAAACCGCAAAATGGCCGTATCAGAAGTAGATGCGGCAGATTACCTGGCGTGGCGTTCGGAACAAATCGCTTTTGATATGACGCCATTCAGCGAGGTACTGGCAAAATTGGAGAAAGTATATAACATTGCTATTGATGTTGAGGGAATGGCCGGGGAGGGCTGCTTTATTAAGGCTTCCTATGAAAATAGGAGCCTCTATACGGTGCTTTATGGACTAAAAAACCTAGTGGATTTTCAATACGAAAAGACGGTTGACGGAAGGCTGCGAATCCGCTATCGGGGATGTAAAAATTAACGATCAATAAACGATAACAACGTAAAACCATTCCCAAAACCCGCCTATGAAACAGTGACCATCGCTTTATAAAAATCCGAGACTGCTGCAACAGTCCCGGATAGAATTTCAACGGGCCAAGGCCCATCAAGTTTAACAATAAACACTCAAAATTATGAAAATTAATTTACTAAGGCTAGTTGTGCTTTATTCAAAACAGACCCTCAAGTATTTTCTGCTGCAGTTGCTTGTGATGCAGGTGGTGTTTGCGGAACCATCCTCTTCACAGAGCATGGAAGACTATCAGGTTAGCCTAAGGGCAACCAATCAGCGCCTGGTTCAGGTATTGGATGAACTGGAGAAACAGACCGATTTCGTGTTTGCCTACAATCAGGAAGTGGCAAGGGACCGCACGCGCATTACGATTAACCTATCGAGCGACCTTCGAACTGTCCTAAAGGCAATTACGGAGCAGGCTGACTACGATTTCAAGCGGGTCAACGACAATATCTATGTGACCCGCAGTGAAGTGGCAGGAATGAGCGCCAGTAAAATGGTCGTCGATGAGGGGTTTGCCCTGATACAGCAGGATATTGACATTCGAGGAAAGGTCACCGATGAATCCGGCCAACCCATTCCTGGGGCCACGGTGATTGTAGAGGGTACCGCCATTGGCACCGTAACGGATATTGACGGGGAATTTGCGCTGAATGTAGGCGAGGGGGCTGTGCTGAAAATCTCGTTTATCGGATACGCAGCAACCACGGTAACGGTATCCAATCAGACGCAGATCAATGTGGTATTGAAAGAGGATCAATCCTCGCTTCAGGAAGTGGTGGTAGTAGGGTATGGAACGCAGCGAAAGAGCGATATCACTGGGGCAATATCCTCAGTTTCCAGCAAGGATTTAGCAGAGATTCCTGCGGCTAACGTTTTGGATCAAGCGCAAGGGCGCTTGGCTGGAGTCGATATTGTACGAGCGAATGGATCTCCAGGCGCACCAATGCAAGTTAGAATTAGAGGGAATCGGTCCATTACTGCTAATAATGACCCCTTATTTGTAATTGATGGTATACCGACAACCGCTAACATCAATGATTTTAATCCCAATGACATCGAGTCCATGGAAGTATTGAAAGATGCCAGCGCGGTGGCGATTTATGGATCTAGAGGTGCCAATGGAGTAATTCTCATTACTACAAAAAAGGGCAAGGAAGGGAAATCTTTGATTAGCTATGACGGGTATTATGGGATAAAAAATCCGGTGGAGAATATTAATTTGATGAATGGCGAGCAATATGCTCAATATATTCGAATTGCCAATGGGCTTGCTCGGGACGACAATAGCCGGGATGCCGCTCTTATGAGTGACGAGGAAGCTCAGAATTTGCAAAATGGAATAGAAACGGACTGGTTAGATTTGGTAATAGGCACTGGAACCCAACAAGAGCACCAGTTATCGGTGAGTGGCGGAACAAAGGACGTTAAATATTACATCTCAGGTGCATATTTTGATGAAAAGGGTATCATACCCAATACAGGATACACTCGGTATTCGGCGAGGGCTAATGTTGAGGCAACTCTTAGGCCCAAATTGAGAATCGGATTAAGCTCGACGGTTTCCACAGATATTCGAAACCAAATGAGGGATCAGCCATATAACAACGCATTGATATTTTCTCCTTTATCGGTGCCTTATGATGGGGAGGGAAATGTCCCTGCGTTCCCAAACCAAAGGGCTACCAATACAGCGAATCCAATTCTCTATCTACAACCCAACCAATATGAAAATGAAAGAAAGGGGTACCGGATTTTTGCCAATATTTATACCGATTATGAGCTACACAAGAATTTATCCTTCCGAGTAAACTTTGGACCGGATATTAGGCTAGCTAGGACTGGGATTTATACAGGAACCATGGATGGAAGTCTCAACACTGCCTCAGTTGATAATTTAAACGAGTTTTCTTATACCTTAGAGAACATCTTAAACTACAAAAAGCAAGTCGGAGACCATGCAATTGATGTGGTTGCACTCTTTAGTACGCAGGAAAGTAGAACAGAAACTTCTTATGCAAGAGGTATGGATATACCAATTGAAACCTCATCTTTCTATGATTTGGGAGGTGCATCCACATTGTTGGATATAAACAGCGGGTTGTCGGAATGGGGATTAATGTCTTATATGGGTAGAATAAACTACCGTTTTAAAGAGCGGTACTTATTTACCGTAACTGGAAGATCTGATGGTTCGTCAAGATTGGCCGAAGGAAGAAAATGGGCCTTCTTTCCGTCTGTAGCCTTAGGCTGGATTATTTCAGAGGAAAGTTTTTTCTCCAACTCATCAAGCACCTTTTTAAAGCTTAGAGCAGGGTATGGCGAAGTGGGAAATACAGCTATATCTCCGTTTCAAACTTTGGGAGGTTTGGCGAGAAGTGTGTATGCATTTGGCGAGGAGCAGGCATTTGGATATCGCCATAGTATCATTCCTAATCCCGATTTAGGTTGGGAAATTTCCAAAACCATCAATTTAGGGTTGGATTTTGGATTGTTTAACGATCGAGTCACAGGTTCCTTAGAGCTTTACAGTACCAACACCCAAGATTTACTTTTGAATAGACTACTTCCAATTACTTCAGGCTATCAGTCAATTTTACAAAACATAGGAGCTACACGGAACCGAGGGATTGAGCTCTCAGCAGCTTCCTATGTAATTGACAATAAAGACGGGTTGAGATGGGATGTGAGCTTTAACGTTTTTTCAAATAGAGAGGAAATTATGGAGCTCTTCGACGGACAAAATGATGATGTTGGAAATCAGTGGTTTATCGGGCATCCGATTAATGTGTTTTACAGTTTCAAGCAGGATGGAATATGGCAATCCAGTGAAGCAGATGAGGCGAGACAATACAATCAAGCTCCAGGAGACATCCGGATTGCGGATGTAAACGGAAGAGATGTCCAAGGAAACCTGACAAATAAGTCAGATGGGAATCTAAATGCGGATGACCGGACAGTTTTGGGATCTACAGTACCTAAATGGAGCGGAGGAATAACGAATCGCTTTTCCTTCAAGGGCTTTGACTTTTCCTTCTTGGTATTTGCCCGGCAGGGACAAATGATTCGAAGTGATTTTCATTGGCTTGGGGCCAACAACTGGCAGGGTAGGACGAATATGTTATTGTTTGACTATTGGACTCCAGACAATCCAAGCAATTCAATACCCATTCCAAGAGGGAATACAGCACCTTTATATGCGGACGCTGTCCGCTTTCACAATGGATCTTTTGTTAAAATTAGGAATATATCCATTGGTTACAATATAAATCACCATCGGTTGCAAAATCTTGGGTTTTCCTCTTTCCGGGTGTTTGGTACAGTCAATAATGCATTCACCTTTTCTAAGTTTAGCGTAGTGGACCCTGAAACCTCCAACGGGATCGTGGGAGGAAACAGTCCGTTGACAACGGCAACATTTGTTATGGGACTTAGCGTCAAATTCTAACACTTTAAAAAAATTGGAGATGAAAAGCATCATAAAAAATAGTTGGTTGATCGGTTTATTCCTGTTGACCGGATCATGTGAAAGTATACTTGTAGAAACACCGGTCAGTTTAGCTACTGCCGACGGATATTATTCAACGGCAAAAGGAATAGAAGATGGCTTAAAGGCAACATACAGTAATCTGAGGAATTTTGCCACCGAAGACTTTATGTTTGTGACCGAAATTGGCACAGACATTTGGACAAATGGCTTTGGAGGAGTGACGAATGCCCCCGAAATCAACGATTACTCACCCAACTTACTAGGAGTAAACGGAAAGATTACCGCCGTTTGGAACAATTTGTATATTGGTATTAATCAGGCCAATACCATCGTATCCCGTGTTAATGATGTGGTGGATATGACTGAAAGCCAAAAAGCCAGGGTTGAGGGTGAGGCTAGGTTCCTCCGTGCACTTTACTACTTTCATTTGGTGCAACAATATGGGGAGGTTCATTTTTCCCTTGAGGAAACCATCGGGGTGGAGACCACTGCAAATAAAACCCCTTCGGCGAGGATTTACCAAGAGGGAATTATTCCGGATTTGCAATTTGCGATTGATAACCTACCAGCAACTACCGGGGACTATGGCAGAGTGACTAAGCCTGCTGCTGAAGCCCTTATGGCTAGGGTACAACTTACACTTGGAAATTGGGCGGAAGCGCAACAACGAGCAGAAAATGTGATTAATCAGTATAACTTTCAGTTGGTAAAGCCATATGGAGAGCTTTGGGATATTGATAAACAAGAAAATAGTGAAGTAATATGGGCGGTTCAATTTACCAATAACCCGGTGACAAATGGGAACGGAAACAGGACTCATCAACTCTTTGTTTTTGCATATCAAAGTAACCCAACCCTTGAGCGAAATATCAGGGACGGTGTGTCACACAATCGCTTAATGATGACAAATTACCTAATTGACCTTTTTGACCCCTCTATAGACGACAGGTATGAAGGTTCTTTCCAAACGGTATGGTATGCAACCAATCCCGGGCGAATTAACGGGCATGATGTAGCAGTTGGGGACACGGCTATCCACATAGTAATCCATCCGGTGGCAGACAATATTCAAAACTCAGCACCGTACTGGTTGATCGATTACAATGGCACTTGGGTGGGTGAAGCAACTGATTTAGAAATCGGTGGACGGCTCAGGAGGCAATGGCCGACGCTCCGCAAGCATTTAGACCCTTCCAGACCAGATGCCCAAACTCTTTTTGGTACTAGAGATCTCGTGTTGATACGATTGGCTGAAATGTACTTGATAGCGGCTGAGGCAGCTATGAATCAGGGGAATAACAATGTTGCTGCTGACCATATAAATTTTCTTCGAAACAGAGCGGCCAAACCAGGAAAGGAAGCTGAAATGCAGGTAACTGCTGATGATATTTCCCTTAATTTCATTCTCGATGAGCGTGCTAGAGAGCTTATGGGTGAAATGCACCGTTGGTATGACCTAAAGCGTACAGGGACTCTGTTGGAGCGAGTTAAGCTGTATAATCGAGATGGCGGGGCAAATATCAAGGAAATGCATCTAGTGAGACCAATCCCCCAGACTCAAATTGACAGAGTTAGTAATCCAGGAGATTTTCCGCAAAACCCGGGCTATTAAGCATCGCTAATGGCTTCGGCGAATGCCTGGGAATGAAGGACGAAGACCCCTTGGAGCCCGGTGTACAGAGAGGGGGAGGTTCCAAACCGCGCTTAAGATGCTTGGGCTAAATGTTCGGTAATAATCCCGTGATTAGATTGAGGCGGACAAGCAGGTCAAGCAATTGGATAATTTGCTTGGCCTGCCTTCCTAGATTCTATGACTTCGGAGCGTTACTTGTGTGGCCGTCCAAAACCAATGATAAACAAATGAACAAAAAGCATAAAATATTACGCGGATTTGTCAAACTGATCCCTTGTTGGCTATTCCTGCAGACAGTACAGATAGCCTTGGGTCAGTCGGAGGAACTGCCAAATATCATCTACATTCTTTCAGATGATCAGTCTTGGAATGACTACGGATTTACCGGGCATCCTCATATCGAAACCCCCCATATCGATAAGCTGGCGGCAGATGGGCTTACCTTCACCCGAGGCTATGTAACCGCCCCGTTGTGCAGTCCGTCCTTGGCTTCAATCATCACGGGCCTCTACCCACAGCAGCACCGAATCACCGGAAATGATCCCAAATTTTCCTTCAATGGTCCACGGTATCAAAGAGACTGGATGGAGGCAAGGGCCCGCCTTTATCGCGATTACCTGGATGAATTTCAAAAGCATCCGACCGTTCCCATGTTGCTTCAAAAGCTAGGTTACCTGTCTTTTCAGTCGGGTAAGTGGTGGGGAGGTCATTGGAAAGAGGGAGGTTTTACGCATGGCATGACCCATGGAGACCCCTCCAGAGGTGGTCGCCACGGGGACGAAGGACTGAAAATCGGCAGGGAAGGGATGGACCCTATTTACGATTTTATCGATGAGGCAGTTGAGCAGAAAAGGCCGTTCTTTGTTTGGTATGCCCCGTTTCTTCCGCATTCCCCCCATACTCCTCCGGATTCGCTTCTCCAAAAATATTTGCCAAAAGCACCATCGAAGGCAATAGCTTCCTACTGGGCGATGTGTGAATGGTTGGACGTAACGGTGGGGCAACTGCTGGGAAAGGTAGACGATATGGGGCTTACAGATAATACGTTGGTGGTTTTTGTGACCGACAACGGATGGATTCAGGATCCCAATAAACCCAATGTTTATGCGCCCGGCTCCAAGCAGGATCCTCAGGACATGGGGATTAGAACCCCCATTATCTACAAGTGGCCAAAAAAGATTGCTCCGCGCATGGATACGCAACATGTATCCAGCAGCATTGATATTGTAACGACTACACTTGCAGCGGTTGGGTTAGCGCCTCTTTCTACCATGCAAGGCATCAATGTGATGGATGAAAAGGCTGTTCGTAAACGAAAAATGATTTTCAGCCTCGATTTTGCACATGATATGGCGGGCGTAGACCAACCTGGAAAAACACTGGAAAGTACCATGGTCATTACCACGCCATGGAAGCTCATTGTTCCAGGTGGCGCAAACACACAAAATCAGGAAGTATTGCTGTACGATATCGTGAAAGATCCGACGGAGCAACAAAACTTGGCAGCTCAAAACCCGAAGGTGGTGAATAAGTTAAGAAAGGAAATGGCTGCCTGGTGGAATCCATAGGGAGTGCTTCCTGAATATTTCAACGCAAGGAGTAAAGCCCAGAAGGTTTTGCTCCTTGTTGGTTATATACCGGCCGGTTGAGGTTCCATTTTGGGCGCTTTGGAGCTTCATTGAATCTGTCACATTTTAAAATATTTTTCGAATTCCTTGGTTAACTAGATAAAACCTATCATTTTTGTAGGAAATATAATGACAGGTGTTTTTTGGCCTTTATGCCAGCATCGTCTCCCTGTTTTTAACCGCCACATAGTATGTCAGATTCTGCCGTATCCAAGAAAACCTATTCAAAAGAAGAACTGAGGTTATTAAACAAAAAGTACCATCTCCTATCCGTAGAAGATCGGGTACGGCAGTTGTACGAGGATTTCTCCGAAAATGAAGTGATGCTTACCAGTTCGTTTGCAGCTACTTCGGCCTTGCTTTTGAGTATTTTTGCCGGCATTAAGCCGACGCAGAAGATTTACTTTATCGATACCGGGTACCATTTTGACGAGACGTTGGCATACAAGCAACAGCTATCCAAACTGTATGGACTGGATGTGGTATCGGTAAGTGCCTCAGAGGAAGATCACCGGTTTACTTCCGAAAACCAGACCTGGAAATCGGATCCGGAACTTTGCTGCTCCATCAACAAGGTCAAACCATTGGAATTGATCAAAAGCAAATTTAACGTATGGGTGAGTGGTTTGATGTGGTGGCAGAGTGACCACCGGGCTTCACTGGATATTTTTGAAGAACGGGGAGGCATCCTTAAGTTTTATCCTCTCTTGGATGTCAGTCCAGAGGATAGGGATAAATATATTCAAGAACATCATTACCCATTTCATCCACTGATCGCAAAAGGCTACCATTCCATTGGGTGCAAGCACTGCACAGTGCCAGGAAATGACCGCACCGGCAGATGGAACAATAGTCCCAAAACAGAATGTGGTCTGCACCTATAGGCTTCCTTAGAGAAACGGAAGTAAAGTGACCTGCTGTACTAACTAAGTTTTGTTTTAAAGAACTTTGCTGGTACATTTTAGAAAAAATGAGGCGTTTGATTAGGTATTTTTCAATTGCAACTATTTTTTAAGAAATTTTGAATTTTTCGATTTCGACCATATTTTATTTTTGTCCGATTTTGGATAAGCCGTACAGTACACGATTTATAAATTCCATCCGCTAATAATGCCGCTAATCATAAAATTTGGCGATTATTATTCCTTTGTTTTGAGTAGTAGGGCATTCTTAATTGGAAATAGTCGAGAAAGTAAAAATTAACCGTAAATAATCTACTTATAGGTATTTTACTATTTTTTTCAAAATTAAAGTCGTTTAGAGAATCATACCTTTTCTCTGCTAAGTAAATTGCAATTTTTTAACCTATTAATATTCAGGGTATTATGGTTTTGTCTTGCCAGGTGTTTCAGGTTTTTTTTAAATAATTGTTAATTTTTTCAATTCGGGGCTTACATTTGATCATAATCTAATTTAAACAATATGAAGAAAAATTTACTATTTACACTGTTTCTCGGTCTGATCATGCAATTATCTTTTGCACAGACCGCAGAGGTCAGAGGCACGATTATTTCTTCGGAGGGAAATGAACCCATCCCCGGAGCGAGTGTCTTGGTAAAGGGTACCACCATCGGATCTGTGTCCGATATGGATGGTAATTATATGGTTAATGTTCCTGCCGGTAGCAATGTGTTGGTCTTTTCCTTTATTGGATTGGCCTCCCAGGAGATTGAAATCGGCGGGCGCTCGGTGATCAATGTAACCATGGAGCCCGAGTTCGGTTCTTTGAACGAAGTGGTAGTCACTGCCTTGGGTGTTTCCAGAGAAAAGGCCTCTTTAGGGTATTCGGTACAATCCGTGGACGGCGAACGGTTGGCAGAATCGCGTGAAACAAACATCGTGAATGCTCTGCAAGGCCAAGTTGCTGGTATTCAAATTCAGGGCTCGCAAGGTGCTATTGGAGGATCTTCGCGAATCACGATCCGTGGAGCTAATTCCTTTTTGGGAGAAAACCAGCCATTGTTCGTAGTGGACGGAATGCCCATAAACAACGACAACTATGCGACAACAGATCAGCAAGAAGGTTTTGGTGGTGGGGCTTACGACTACGGTAATGCTGCATCTGATATCAACCCTGCTGATATTGCCTCCATGGAGGTCTTGAAAGGAGCTGCAGCTACGGCATTGTATGGTACGCGTGGTTCAAATGGTGTTATTTTGATTACGACAAAGAGTGGTGGTCAAAAAAAGGGTATTGGAGTAGAAGTAAACTCGACCACGACGTTCGAGTCACCGATTGCCCTGATGCCACACCAACAACTATATGGTGGTGGAGACATTTCAGATACCGAATCTGGGTTTGTTGAGTTTTTTGAAAACGGTCAGTTGTATTTAGCGCCTATTTATTCAAAAGATGGCGCCTGGGGACCAAGATATGATCCAAATGTGATGGTACGTCATTGGGATTCTTGGGACCGAGATTCGCCTACTTATGGTGAAACAAGACCATGGGTAGCACCCGCCAATCCGTATGAAAGATTCTTCGAAACGGGTGTAACCCGGCAAAATAGCTTTGCTGTGACAGGATCTAACGATGCCGGAAGCTTTCGGTTAAGTTATACCAACCTAGACCAGTCAGGCGTAATTCCGAATTCCAATTTAGGGCGAAATACCGTTAGCTTTAACACGTCTTACAAGATTTCGGATCGTTTGACAGCATCTGCGGCAGGTAGCTTAGTGATCCAAAACGCTGATGGACGCAACGCGACCGGGTATGATAATGCAAATCCCATGCAGGGCTTCACCCAATGGTGGCAAACCCAACTGGACGTGGATCGATTAAAAAATGATCAGTTTACTGATGGACGTCAGCAGACATGGAACCCGGTAGGGCCGGTAATAGATCCTGAAACCGGACAGCTTTTGTCATTTAATCAGGCTCCCAGATTCTTTGATAACCCCTATTGGGTGAGACGAAATTACTTGCAGGAAGATACACGCGACCGCTTTTTTGGTAATTTCAATCTGAACTACAAAATAATGGACGGCCTCTCATTCAATGTTCGGGCAATGCGGGATGGATTTACGTTTAAGTCAAGAGAGGGCATACCTCAAGGTGGCATTACGCAGTCTAGCTATAGAGAGGAAGTGCGTACGTTTGCAGAGAATAACTTCGAGGCCAAATTGTTGTACGATACGCGTATCAACGAAAACTTCACCTTGAATGCCATGGTTGGTGGAAATTTAATGAATCAGACCAACACAAGAAATACCATCAATACGGTAGGAGGTTTGGCGTTGGATGGTTTCTTTAACATCGCCAATTCTGTAAACTCTCCCCAGGTAGTAACTGAACAAAGAGAAAGAGCCATAAATAGTGTGTTTGCGACGACTTCGGTAGGCTTCTTGGAGATGCTATACCTTGATTTGGCGCTACGTGGAGATTGGTCTTCTACACTTCCTGCCGGAAATAACAATTATTGGTACCCTTCAGCATCTACGAGCTTTGTATTTACGGAGTTGGAGGCACTTCAAAATTCCTTCCTCTCGTTTGGTAAATTGCGTGTAGGTTATGGTCAAGCGGCCAATGATGCCGCACCGTATCAATTGCGGAACGTCTTCTCCAATGTGGTTCCAAATTTTGGCAGCTTCCCTCGATATACCGTGCCATTGAGCAATCCAAATGCCAATCTGCGCCCCGAACGAACCAACGAAATAGAAGTGGGTATTGAATTCGCGGTACTAAACAATCGATTATCATTTGATGTATCGTATTATGATCGCACTACAGTAGATCAAATCTTTAACGTACCTTCCTCTGCTTCAACTGGTTTTACATCTAGAGTCTTGAATGCAGGTTCGATGCGAAACCACGGACTTGAGGTGTCTGTAAACGCACAACCTATTGTAAGGGGCGATTTTAGTTGGGATCTGATGGTCAACTTTGCCACTTTCAACAACGAGGTAGTAGAACTCGCGCCCGGTGTGCAAAATATTATCGCAGGTTCGACCTGGGCTGCGGACGTGCGTGTGCAAGAAGGATTCCCCTACATGTCGCTTTTCGGACAGGATTTCAGACGCAATGAATCCGGTCAAGTTATTGTAGGCTCAAATGGGTTTCCGTTGGCAAATAGCAACCGGGAATTTCTTGGAAGTACGATTGCAGACTTTGCAGGAGGTGTTCGAAACAGCTTAAGGTATAAAGGTCTGGAATTCAGTGCTCTGGTAGATTATCAAGGCGGAGGAATTATACATTCAACCTCATTGCAGTGGTCTAAATATTCGGGTATGGATCCGGTAACTGTAGAAAACAACGTGCGAGAGACAGGATTCGTTGTTCCCGGTGTCACTGAATCTGGAGAGCCCAACACAGTTAGTGTTACTCCTCAAGCATACTATCAGACAATTTGGTCAATTGCCTCTCCCAACGTATTTGATGCCTCCTTTATCAAACTCCGGGAGCTTTCGCTAGCCTACTCACTGCCTAACAGTTTGATTTCCAAGCTTCCCATCAGGGATGTAAGGGCCCGATTGTTTGGTCGTAATTTGGCTATCCTACATAGTAATCTCCCTTATCTCGACCCACAAGGCGTTAACGGTGCTGGTAATGTGCAGGGTTTGGAAAATGCGCAGGTGCCGACCACCAGATCTATCGGATTTGACATCAGCTTTAAATTCTAGGCTTTAAGATTGCTAATTTGGTAGGAGGGTGTAGATTTCGACTTTTACACCCGTTTGCTTCCAATTCTTGTTCTAACGGACACACTTACAAAATTTAAACAAATCATGAAACATATAGCAAAACATCTATTGACCCTGTCTTTGGTGGCCCTAGGGCTTGCGAGTTGCACAGAGGGTTTCGAGGAGATGAATACCGATCCTAATAATCCAACGGCTGTACCTGCCGAGAATTTGCTTACCCAAGCTGAGTTTTCCTTGTCTAATCTCATGTGGAGCCGTGGGTTGAATTTTGAGTTTGGTATGTTGATGGTACAGCATTTCTCTCAAAGTGAGTACGCTGAGAGGTCTCGTTACAATCAAAATCCATCCAATTTCGACGCAATTTGGAATACGTTTTTTGCCAACGGAATGAACGACCTACAGGTAGGAATGCAGATTACTGAGGCTTATAAAAACCTTAACGAGGCGCAGAGAAACAACAGAATCGCCACGTTGGAACTTCTTCGCATCTGGGCCTTTCAGAATGTGACCGATATCTGGGTAAATGTTCCTTATTCGCAATCTTTTAACCCAACTGAATTTCCAAATCCTCAGTACGATAGGCAACAGGATATTTACGCGGGTTTGGTTAGCGAAATCGATGCTGCGCTTGGTAAAATTCGCACAGACGCTCCTGGCTTTACGACGGGGGACATCTATTATGGAGGTGATATGGCTAAATGGCAGCGATTCGGGAACTCCTTAAAAGTGCGAATTGGGATGCGGATGGCTGATGTAGACCAAGCTACTGCAAGAAGGTTGGTTTCAGAGGCGTTTGCGGCTGGTGTCATAAGCTCCTACGAAGATGGATTCCATTTTCCTTTCCAATCTGACCAGCGAATTGCCAATCCTTTTTTCGTAGACAACAGCATTAATAACAGAGATGACTTTACGCTTTCCGACGTCTTGGTGGATGCTATGGCGGAGCGCAATGACCCACGAATAGCGGCTTTTGCGAATCCCAATGTTGCTGGAAATTTTGTTGGTTTACCCTATGGGTTGACTGATGGAGAGACTTTTGCTTTACAGGGTACCGCATCGAGGCCCAGTACGCGTCTTCGATCTGCCACGGCTCCGGCATATCTTATGACCCATGCAGAAATGAAATTTTTTGAAGCCGAGGCCATTGAGAGGGGCTTTATCACTGGGGATGCCGCGGAGGCTTACAATGCTGCGGTAGCTGCATCTATGATGCAATGGGGAATTACAGATCAAGCTGCCGTTGCAGCATATTTGGCTCAACCCATCAACACCTATGATGCCGAAAATTGGAAAACTTCTATTGGTATGCAAAAATGGATAGCACTATATGGAAACGGTATAGAGGCTTGGGCAGAATGGAGAAGGCTGGATGTACCGCAATTGGAACTTCCTGTCGCTGCTGTTCGCACCTCAATACCCGTTAGGGCGCTGTATCCTGCAGTAGAATTGGGCAATAACCCTAGTGCTATTGAAAATGCAGGTTACGAAAACGAAATGGATATCAAGCCCTGGTGGGATGTGGAATAAGGTTTCCTAAATTTAGGTAAAAAGAAAAGGCCATCTCTTGTAAAAAGAGGTGGCTTTTTTATGCAAAATTGGGATAGCGATTTTTCATTTTGAACGGATTTGATTGCAGCAGACTCAGTAGACGATTACAAATTACGATGGGAATCTGAATACTAGGACTTGTTTTCCAACAAGCTACGTGTATATTTAGGATACATAGGTAAGCTAACACGGGCATGATACGATTTTCGGTTCTTTCATTGGGGTTTTTTGGGATTTTGGTCACTCATTCACCATTCTTGAAACCTTCTTTCCTTCTTGAACCAAATTTGGTCGTTCAAGGGGCAGTGTCTTCGATAGAGGATATGAACTCCATGAACGCGGCGTCTTTTCTCTTGCCTATCAAGTTTAGTAGTATGCCGCTTCCAAGCGATTCCCTCTTTCAAGAAAAATGGGATCAGCTGGCCAAATGCCTGAATCCCCAATTGCTTGATTCGCTAGAAGCTGCTATGGGCAAAGAGAATATTCCCAGTGGGCTGTTGCAGTATTTTCGTACCCGAAATTCCGTAAACCATCCGGCAATCCATCGCATCATCGAACAGGATTTGCCGGATGATGTACGTAAAGTCGCCGACGATGCCCTGGAACATCGGATGGTTGGACAGCCTTCGTACCCAGCCTTTTTCGTAGGAGAGGACATTGACTGGGGGTTTAGGCCCGTAAAGGACAATGAGTGGGTATGGCAACTCAACCGGATGAGCTTCTGGGATGCGATGGGACGGGCGTATTCGAGTACGGAAGAGGAAGTCTATGCTGCCGAATGGAGCAGTCAGCTGGTGGATTGGGTGACGAAAAACCCTCGGGATGAAGCCCATGCCTATGCTTGGAGGTCTATTGAAGCGGGAATACGCGGATATCGCTGGACACACCTGTTTTACTACTTTTTAAAATCCTGTCATTTTGACGAAAGGACCTTGGTTTTCTTTTTATCCAGTTTAAAGGACCACACCGATCTACTGATGGAAAGTTATCGCTCAGGTAGTAATTGGGCATTGATGGAAGCAGAGGGATTGGCATTTATTGCGCTTACCTTCCCGGAATTTAACCAATCGCAGGCCTGGCTAAAAGAGTCTACGAGGCGTTTAGGAAGGGAGATCACCCACCAAGTTTACCCGGACGGCCATCAGCGCGAACTGGCTTTTGGGTACCATATGGGAAGTATTGGGTGGTTTCTACGCACCTATCAGTTAGCTCAAATGAATGGCAAGGATGGGTTATTTCCTCCCCATTACATGCAGATGATAGAGAAGATGGCTGAGGTGCCAATGAAACTGGCATTTCCCGATGGGACTACACCTCAGTTTGGGGATGCATGGACCGGCAAGCCCGGACAATATTACAGGCAACTGATGGAATGGGCCAAGCTATTTGAGCGGCAGGACTTTTTATATGTTGGTACTGAGGGTAAACAGGGACGTATTCCCGTTGAAACAGCATTCGCCTATCCCCACAGTGGACTTTATTCTATGCGAAGCAGCTGGGAATCGGATGCTATTTGCATGGTGCTGAAGTGTGGACCCGATGGCGGAGGACATTCCCAACCGGATAATGGGACTTTTGAACTAGTTGCTGGAGGCAGGAACCTAACCCCCGATTCGGGTAGCTTTATTTATAGCGGCGATGCAGAGGGTCGGGCTTGGTTCAGGCAAAGTAAAGTCCATCAGACACTTACACTAAACGGTGAAAATACGGCCTACAAACCTAGCCTCTTACTTTGGCAACCTGGAGAGAAGCATGATATTTTAGTGGTTGAAAATCAGCATTACAAAGACCTATCGCACCGCAGGGCTGTTATTTTTTACAATCATGAGATTTTTATTTTAGTGGATGAAGCCCTCGGTATGGGGACTGGAATGGTCGATCTAAATTTCCAGTTGGCTCCTGGACCGGTGAAATGGGATAGGGAAGCGCATGCAGTCGCCACGGATTTTGCGGATGGGTACAATTTATTGATAAAGTCTTTCTCCCCGCTTGGTTTATCCATGGAGGAAACGGAGGGCTACGTTTCCTATGTATACACAAAGAAGGAAACCCGACCCGCATTTTCATTTCGTAAGGAAAAGGAACTTGAAGGAGGAAATAGTAGGTTCATTACTGCCCTGCTGCCTTTTGTGGGAGAGATTCCTTCCATTCAAGTAGATCTGATTGGTGAAACCGAAATTGGGTCGAGTCGGATAGCCCTTGCGGTCACCTATAGGGGAGTCCGTGAAATTGTTCAATATGAACTTCCCTAGCAGGAACCGCTTAAGGATCAAGCACAAAAATGACTACAGGATCAATCAGGCTCAGTTGGTTTGCGTTTTGCTGTTGTTCACTAGTTCAAAGTTTTTGAATCTGGTTTAAAGAAGAAATCCGAATCCACTTTCCTTCTGTACTTTGCAAGACCTGCTTTGTGAAGGACTGGCTTATTCAATTTGTGAACAGGCAAAATGTAGAGCTCCGCCGGGTCGGCAGGCTTTCCGCCAATGCCCAACACAATGAAGACGGGGTAATTTTCCTGCTTGGCGAAGGCTTTATAGCGTTCCAATTGGCCATCATTGGCAAACCGAACAAAATCGCCGGTGGGTTCGGATCTCCATTTGCATTCAACGGCAAATGGGTAGGAGTCTCCGCGAAGGGTTAGGGATAGTTGTATATCCGGCTGGGTGGTGGTGTCGGCGTATCGTCCTTCCACAAATTTATCCCCTGCCCAGTTTCGGATATCAAAGTACGTTTTATCAAATTTCCGTACCACGAATTTCTCAAAGTCGTATCCTGCTTTTGCGTTCACATCGATGAGTTCGGTTTCGCTGTCTTCCTCCGATGCTTCGAGTTCGTTCTTGATAAGGGCAACGATCAAATCCCCGTCTTTTCCTTCAGTTTGGGCCACTTCCCGGACCAGTTTTTCCTCTTTGGGCGTGAGGATTCCATCGGCCTTTACGGCTGAGATAACCTGATTCAGGGATTCGTTCTTTTCCGGCTTTGATTTGATCAGAAGGAGTATGCCGGAAAGCAGAATGATTCCGCCGAGCACGATAAGAATTATGGGTAGCATGGGTTTCATTTTTATTTTAGTTCCTTTAAAAATGGATCAAATGCGTTCTTGAATTTCGGGAGATTTTTGATAAAGAATTCATTCCATGCAGGCCATTCTTTTTGGTTAAAGAAATCCAATCCCTCTAGCTCAGTTTTGATTCTGCACATTTTTTTATCCGGGAGTTCTTGCCACTCAAAAGAATCCCCGAATGCATTTTCAATCGCATTTTTATGGGCGAAGAGCTGTCGAAAGTATGACTTGTTCAAATCCTTGCTTGAAGTCATCAAGCCAAGCTCTATTCTTGCGCATGATTTGGTAATTACTAAGGTATAGGAAACCCCTGTGACTCCCGATCCTGTACTTAGCCAATGATCTTTGGTGGGCTTAATGTTTTTAAAAAGGTCAATTTCCTTAATTTGGGGTAAGAGTTGCTGCCAAAACTTGCGATGTAAATTGGCTTTACTTGGTTCACCATTGTTAACAGGACCAGTTTGGTACTTTATTATCAATTCTTCCTCCATTTCAAAGAGTGAAAGCAGCATTTTCAGAACACTGAATTTTGAATTACTGTCGGTATTTGATTCGAAATACCAGCCATTTTCCAATTCTCTAGCTTCTCTAAAATCAGATTGGTTTCGGCTGATCTTAATTACATCCTGCCCGCTAACCATTACTTCAGAATTCTTTCTGAAAAGTGCTCTCAACACATAAAAGTACATTTGCGAAATAGCCTCTTCCTCGACTTTGTTGTTTTCAAAAATGAAGTATTCAAGCTTTTTGAATGTAGGTTTCTCTGCATCAAAGATATTTTGCTCTGAATCGATTTGTTCCTGAAAAACAACTACTTCAGGAAGTTTCCAGATTTTCAAAAATCGCTCGTAAATGATTTCAAAACGTTCTTCCAAATGAATGATCGTCCATTCATCGATCTTTTGGAGATAGGAGTTGAGCCAAAGTCTGCTGTAATTATAGCCCTGTTCTTTACCCTCCTCATTCATGGTTTTCTTTTCTAGAAAAGTCCTGTTACTGAGTGAGCCATTATTTCCGGACAGCGTGAGGTTTGCAATAGTATTCATATACTTATCCTTAAAGTCAGAATACTGCTCTCTGGTAAGATACTGTTTCCATTCCTCAGATGGTGTCCTCGGAAAAATATGCTCAATGGTAATCTCCTCGTTTGAAGTGTCGACATATTCCTTGTTGTTGTAGTTTTCCAGAAGTTCGAAAAAATAGGACCTGTTCTTAGTTTGGATATTGTAAAGGTCTTTGTCCTTCAAGGCCAATCTAACTTCCTCATTGGTAGGGAATTTAGAATTACCTCCTTTTCTCATTAGAGCCTTTTCGATCGAAGTCACATATTCCTCCGAATCGATTTCCGAGTATAAAGTCATGAAGACTTTATTCAAGGCATTGGTAGGTAATCCTACGATAAATCGTCTCCACGCAAAGCTTTGAATCAGTTTGAGAATGGAAATCAAGTCCGAGATTTCGATTACTCCGTTTTCCAAATCCTCAAAAATTTGAAGTAGGAAAGGGTAAGCCACGTTGATTTCAAGTCTGTTGATGTATTCCAGTTCCCGTCTTACCTGCTTGTCTGAGACAGTAGATGGATTCACTAGCTTTTTGTAATGAAAGGACAGGGACTTAATATCTTCCAACTCTTGTTGGAAACTTTCTTCATCTTTCCCCTGAAACAAGAGTTTAAATTCTTGATAGACCTTGTTTTTATTAGGGATCTTTTTGGTTCTCAGGGTTAAATAATCCCGAATAAAGTCCGAAACCAGTGAAGTTCTTTTGGATAGATCCTTGGCATTTTCTTCTATAGGATTCCAGATGGTTTCAAATAACCTGTCTTGAACAGCTGGAGGCAAGTCCATCAAAATAAAATTCCGGATCAAATCAGACTGGGATAGGTCAAGTCCTGTGGAGTTCAAACTTTCAAAAATCCGCTGAGGATCGTCCTTTCCTCTTTCTAGGGAAATCTCGACAAAAATCAACCGATTGAGTCCGTCAATAATGGTCTGATAAGTTTCATTGGTAATTTCAGGCCGGAAGAAATTATAATTCTCTTTGACATTGGAGTATTCATCAATTGACTTTTCATTTCCGAGGAGTATAGCTTTGAAAGCCGTGGCGTTCCGGTCAGTTTGCTTTAGCTTGAGTTTGTAGCTTTCTTTTTGGACGTATTGATTGACCAAAAACATATTGTAAAGCTTCTCCGATTCTTGGGGGGATAAATTTTCTTTGGCAAACCGGTAAAGCGCAGCAATCAAGATATTGATGGTAGTCAGCCTTTGCTGACCATCGATAATCACCAATTCCTTTACCTCATCACTTGTACTATAGACTCCATCGTGGATAAAAACAATGCTACCGATAAAATGGGAAACCCTCTTTTCATCCACTACTTGGATTATATCCTTCAGCAATTCCCGACACTCAGTAATGGTCCAGTCATAATTCCGCTGATAAATCGGAATCACAAACTGCACGTCAGGAGATTTTAAAAATTTGACTATTTGGAGTTCGTTGGCTT
>NZ_JACVCV010000022.1 GCF_017811155.1 Lunatimonas salinarum
AAAAGTGGTCAACATCACCGGAACAGGTGGTCAAGATGGATCGGAATATACAATCAGAGGGGTCAACATGCTCCGGAATCCTGACCCAGGGGGGTCAACATGCTCCGGAATTTTGCCGAAAATCTATCCAAAGGGGGTCAACATCCGCCGGAATGTCAGTCGGATCCAGCCAACCAGGCCACATTCACAACTCAAAAACATTCCGGTTCAGAGGGGTCAGCATGCTCCGGAATATCCAACAGGCTCAGTGACCTAGTTGACAGAAGCGTAGCGGGTTATTTAGCGGAGGTATCTATGGGGATAAAAAAACCGGGGTGATTTCTTTCCGGTGAAAAATGTTGCTGCTGGGCATTGGTGCTGCGGCGTTTTTGCTGGTTGTTTCTTTTCTATATGCTTTTTGAGCAGTTTTGTTGGCTGATTTTCCGTTTGTTTTTTTGGTTTTAGCTGTTTTCGGCCGTGCAGGCACGCACTGTTCCGTACCGGCCGAAACCGGTTGTTAATGGGAGTCATCGGCTTGGTTTTTTGGTTGATGGCCGGAGGCGGTGCGTTGGCTTCGAAGTAAAGGACCGTCTGCATGACGCCTTTTTTACAGCAGGGACAGCAGGTGTGGTCGTTGCTTTCCTGAAAATGGAGCGGATCGCCGTGTTTGTCCACACGTACGTTGGATATCATTAAGATTGACATTTATTCGCGAGGCCATCCACCACCTCACTTTCATGTGAAGTTCGCTGAATATGAAGAGCTGATAGTAATTGAAACGTTGGAGACTTACGCAGGAAAAATGCCAAAAGTGCAAAGAAAAAAAGTGACAGACTGGGTGGCAGATAACAAACCATTCCTTTTGGAGATATTCAACAAATTAAATCCAAGGCCATGAGACAGAAAATTAAAATACCCAGAATAGTAAGAATCGAAAAGATTTCAGGACACAAAATCCAATGCATGTTCAACAACGGAGAGAGCCGAGTGCTTGACTTTGCAAAGATTTTTAAACAGTGGAATGTTACCGAGAATGATTTTGAATACCCCTTACTTGATGAAAAAGAGTTTAAAAGGGTAAGACTTAGAAACTATACTCTATCATGGCCGAACATAGAGATTAAAGTACAAGGAGAAAATGGAGAAGATTTAACATTGCCTTACGAAATTGGAGCAGATGTGCTTTACGAACTCAGTGATGAAATTAAAGAGCCTTCAAACTACAGATACGGTAGACTGATAAGAAGTGCACGATTAAAAGCCGGATTGACACAAGAGCAGTTAGCCATGAGAAGCGGGACAACAAGGTTTTACATTTCGAGAATAGAAAATGATAAAACAGACCTTGAAATGTCGACCTTCCGGAAGATAGTGGAAGCCGGACTTGGGAAAAAACTTAAATTGACGATAGAATAAATCACGATTGCCAACATGGTATAGCCAGCCATAGCGGGGCTGGGTGGTAGTTTTGCGTTCTCTGCTTATGCGTTGGCTTTTGCAGCGGTGGACAGGGGAGCGGCCCGCAAATCCGCTGCTGTGGCTATACCAGGAACGTGTGATTTGAATGGGGGTTGAATGCATTGAAATGGGAGAGGGCTATTGGGCAACCAATAGATAGGCCCTCCGATGCCCTGACGCAGTCAGGGGGCAGCCATCAAAGACGCTTCTGGATATAACGATTCGATTTGTGCCACCCGTTTCGGTTTAACTGCGCCGCCTATTTCGGTTCAAACAGTGCCAGTTTTGAGGCGGGTTTCGGTTCGATTTTTGCCACTTTGGGAGATCAAGTTTAACATGCCGTATCTTTTGGCTAAAAAGAAAAGGCCAACCTACTTGACCCCATGGACATCAAACAGATTTTACCCTACACAGGGACGGACTTAGCAGGAGGAGAACAGCCTCTCCGCTGGGTATTTCCCGCAACACCGTAACCAGTAATTTCCTGGCTGCGTGCCTCGGACTACGAGGTTGAGAATCTCCTCAGCCTTCATGTCGGCAAATTAAGAGAGATCTTCCTTTCGCACACCACCATCAAGGATAAGAGGTTAGATGCGGTACTTTGAGCAGGGCAAAGCGGCAAGGAAGCATCCCGGCCTCGCCTTTCTGCACCAATATGAGGAATACAGACTTTTGGTCGATGAGCCATTGTGACTGGAAAATAACAATGCACCAAAATCGGCAAATGGGAATACGCCAAAAATGGCAACAGGAGTGCACCACTTTGTAAATATAAGCGGGTTATTGGTGGTTATCAAGTTAATGCTGTTTTCGCTTAAATCAAATCCATTCGATAGATTTGTGCGTCCCAGGCAAGCGGATAGGCAAACCCTTGAATCAACGGATGATTTAGGGTAAATTGCCACATCTTTTATTTAACCCAACTAGAAATATGCCAAATCCATGGACAGGAAAGGGGAATCCTTACACGCGTCAGGAAGTGCGTGACCGACTAAGAAACACATTGAATAAGCAACAAGCCATTATAGCGGCGGGTGCCGGTACGGGTATCAGCGCAAAGTTTATTGAAAAGGGTGGGGCCGATCTCATCATTATCTATAATTCCGGCCGCTTTAGGATGTCGGGACATGGATCCACGGCGGGTTTAATGGCCTATGGAGATGCCAATGCGGTGGCCATGGAGATCGGTGAATTTGAGGTATTGCCGGTAGTAGAGGAGATTCCTGTGATCTGTGGCGTGCATGGGTCCGATCCCCGCAGGAGAATCTGGCACCACCTGCTTAAAGTAAAGGAGATGGGGTTCTCCGGAATCAACAATTTCCCCACCCATTCCATCGTAGACGGGCATTTCCGGCAGGTGTTGGAAGAGACCGGAATGGGGTTTGACAAGGAGGTGGAAATGGTCCGCATTGCTGACAAGATGGAGTTGTTTTCCATCGTCTATGTGGCCAAACCAGAGGAGGCCCGCCAAATGGCCGAGGCTGGGGCGGATGCCATCATTTCCCATGTGGGTACCACTGTGGGAGGTTCTATTGGAGTTACCGGCGCGACCTGTAGTATGGAGGAAGCTATAGGCCGGACCCAGGAAATTATCGATTCCTGTAAAGATATCAATCCGGAACTATTTTTTCTTTGCCATGGAGGGCCGATCAATACTCCGGATGATGTGCGGGAAGTACTTTCCAAAACCACCGCCCACGGTTTTGTTGGCGCTTCGTCTCTGGAACGCATGGGGGTAGAGCAGTCCCTTACTGACCTTACCAAGGCTTTTAAATCCATCGGCTGGCATGGAGCTTGACCGGTTGGAAGAGGATTTGCGGCGTTTGGGCGTGCAGGAAGGCAGTAGCCTGCTGGTACATGCATCGCTCCGTTCGTTGGGGGAGTTTCCAGAGCGTGCTGAAAGGGTCGTGGCAGCCTTAAAAACTATCCTTGGCCCCAAAGGTACCTTACTGATGCCTGCATTATCGTATAAGTTTGTCACTCAGGATCAACCAATTTTCGACCTAATGGCGACCCCGTCCTGCGTCGGTGGACTTTCTGAGTATTTCCGAACCTCCCGAGATACCCTCCGAAGCATGCATCCTACCCACAGCGTATGCGCTTGGGGGGCGGATGCCAAGTGGTTTGTGGAGGGACACGAACAGGATCAAACACCTGTAGGGCCTCATTCTCCCTTTTCCAAATTGCGGCAAGCAGGCGGATTTCTCCTGTTTTTGGGCTGTGGGTTGCGGCCAAACACCAGCATGCACGGGGTAGAAGAGTGGGTTACTCCACCGTATTTGTTTGGACACGAGCGAGCGTATTCACTGATATTTCCAGATGGAAGGATACAGCAAAAACGGTATCTTCCGCACAATTTTAAAGGCTATGAGCAGCGTTACGAGCGCTTGGCTCACCTTCTCGAAGGGGATGAGATGCGTGCCGGCAGGGTATTGCTTTCAGACAGTTTTTTACTGAATGCGAATGCGGTATGGAAACGAGGCCTAGAAGCCATAAAGCGGAATAGCTTTTATTTTGTTGAAAAAATCACCATTCATTAGCCAGTGGGTTTGGGTTGGCCTGCCTATCCTTTGAAAAGTGACGAAAAGGGAACTGCCGGTAGTGGGGCAACTCCCTTTTCGAAGTGCTGCTTACAGATCCGAGTAGTCGGTAGGGTATAGCAAACGGGTATCGTTCTTGGATACCGTATTACGGTATTCTTCCAGATCTTTCATGGCTTCCCAATCAGGGTCTACACGAAAGGCATCCCATCCGGCATTGCGTTTTTCCATATTTTCAAATGTGGTCATGTACATCAGGTTGGGCATGTTGGCGCCCGCAAGGGTTTCTGCGTAAAAGACAGGGTTAAACTTCAACTTGTCAAATATATCGATTTCGCCGGAGTTGAACATTTTTACCTTTTGTTGATATAGCCTCTCGGTTGCCGCCTCATAGCTTCTCAACTCATAGATTCGATCTTTTTTCGGACCGGATACACCGGAGGCTTTGTAGCGGGGGGCGCCGGTGAATGCCTGCATTAGCGCTACTTCCATGCGTTTATAGGGAGCATTGTCGTGTGTGGCCTGTATGTATTCCCTCCCCGCAGTTTGGTACGTTTGATCCTTCACCAGTTTGCCTGGCAGAGAGAAGTAACTCTTGGCGTTGGGATAGGGGATAAACACATAGATTTTTTTGCCGGCGTCAGGCTGTGAAGCAATGGGCTTGAACACACCGACTTCCTTGATGCCGTGGCGGTGTGCAGCTGGCAGGAAGGCGTTTTTAAGGTAATTGTCAATTGTTTTTTCCTGAGCATCACTTTCGATGTGGTAGATTCTAAGTTCATAGAGGTCTCTCTTGCCGTCTTGGGCGAGTGCCGAAGAAGTTAACGTAACCGCAACAACTAGGCAGAAACAGGTAACTAGGTAAGGAATATTCATGTGGTAATTTGTTTTGGATTAGACTAGGTTTATTTATTTACGTAAAAGTAGTGGATTAAATGCGAATACTTTTCTTGTTTACACCAATGGGCGAAAATTAGGGCTAATTTGTGTTGTCCCATTGTTGATTCCGGTTTTCTACCTGTTGAAAACTTCTCCCACTAGGGCAAACTACGGGCAGTGCCGGCTGCGGGTTTCCTAAAAACAGTGCAGTTTCGTTTTTTGCGAGTTTTTAAGTCTTATGTCCTACACCTCACACCGATTACAAGCCATCCCCAGAATTGGAAAGCGGTTCGCTTTAGGACAAGATAAGGCTAACCATGTGGAGCATTGCCATGGATAATGCCAGGTTATTTTTTTTCCAAGGTTCAGCATGAAATGGAGTCGGCAAAATTTAAGCGGTGAAAATTAGGGTATTTTTTTAATTTATACATATTTTTATGTTTTAGAATACCGAAATTTCAAAAGTTGATTTTAATTGTGTAGTTTGTTTATAATCATTTTATAGGTTCAAAGTTATGAAGAGAATTTTAGTGACCGGCGGCGCTGGTTTTTTGGGAAGTCACCTATGTGATGTGCTGCTGAAAGAAGGAAATGAGGTGTTGTGTGTAGACAATCTTTTTACAGGACGGCGAAAGAACATTCACCATTTGCTCGAAAACAAGAATTTCGAGTTTTTGAGGCACGACGTGACGATGCCGCTTTATGTGGAGGTCGATGAAATCTATAACTTGGCCTGCCCGGCGAGCCCGATTCATTATCAATTTGATCCGGTACAGACCACCAAGACGAGCGTGATTGGTGCCATCAATATGCTAGGGCTTGCCAAACGGCTTAAAATTAAAATTTTACAGGCCTCCACCAGCGAGGTGTATGGCGATCCTGAGATTCATCCGCAGCCCGAATCCTACAAGGGTAGTGTAAGCGTCACCGGGCCGCGGGCGTGTTACGATGAAGGCAAGCGCTGTGCAGAAACGTTGTTTTTTGACTACAATCGGCAACATAAGCTAAAAATTAAAGTGATGCGTATCTTTAACACGTATGGGCCCCGTATGAATCCGTATGACGGTAGGGTGGTGAGTAACTTCATTGTACAGGCGTTGAAGGGAGAGGATATTACCATTTTCGGTGAAGGGAATCAAACGAGAAGTTTTTGCTATGTGGATGATTTGATCTCAGGGATGTATAAGCTTATGAATAGCAGGGATGGGTTCACGGGTCCCGTTAATATCGGTAATCCGGTAGAATTTACCATGCTGGAATTAGCTGAGAATGTGTTGGAGCTCACCGGTTCGAAAAGCAAATTGAAATTCTTGCCGCTGCCCCAAGATGATCCAATGCAGCGTAAACCTGTGATTGATTTGGCCAAAAAAGAGTTGGATTGGGAGCCTAAAATCCAGTTACGGCAAGGATTGGAAAAGACCATCGCCTATTTTGACAAGGAATTGGCTGATATGGAATAGGTGTAGCCTTTATGGTGGATAAAGCCAAGCCAGTAAATTGGCTTGGTTTTTTTATTTTGTTCAGATACTGGAAAATGCTATTTGAATATAGTTATTTGGTATTTGTAATGAAATGCTATTCTTTGTAATATCTTAACTAGTTTTTTTTGGTATATTAATGTAGATAATGCGTTAAAATCATGTAGTTTTTGCTTTTGAATAGTATATTAGGGACGAATTAAGCATTGCGAGTGCATATCATCCTACTGGTCACTTAATATCACGAGAGCCGTATGAATCTAGGTAAGGAAGTTTGCTTGCGGTAGAACCCCATTTTATTGCGGGGTAAGTTTTAACGATTGAAAATTAATTAATGCGATATGAAAGATCACCTAAACATACTTGCCATTGACGACGAACCGTCGGTATTGCTGATAATACAACACTACTTCAAGGAAAAATTCCAGGTTAAGGTTTTCAATAAGCCTGCTGATGCCATTACTTGGATGCAGGAAGGGAATATCCCCGATATTATCATTTGTGATCTAAACATGCCGGAAATCAGTGGGGAGGAATTTGTTGTATTTTTGAGATCATCGGGATTTTTCTCGTCAATTCCCGTGATTATGCTTTCTGCCACCGAGTCCTCTGAAAAGAAGATTGCGATTCTGAATGCCGGTGCCGATGATTTCATGGTAAAGCCATTTAATCCCAAAGAATTGGAAGCACGAATAAATTCGATATTGAGGAGACTGGGGAAATTGGAGTATCTACAATAGTTGTGTATGGATAATAATAGGCCAGTTGCGGCATTGATATCCGCTGATCCGGTTATTTCAGCGGAAATTACAGGATATTTGGAAGAGGTCTATCAGGTAGACCATTTTACTAATGGTATATTTTTTTACAATTCCCTTACGAAGGATAAGGCTGAATATGCTTTTGTATTGAGTGTTTCTCCGTTGAGAGATGTGCATGGATTGGCCTTGAGAAAAACAATGGTCGATTTGGGTTTTAGTAATATCCCATTTTTTCTTGTGGTGGATGAAATCGATCAGGAAAAAATCAAAGATGCGCTCAAGGGAGGTATTACAGACTTGTTTCAAATGCCGCTGTCTAAAGGTCGACTGCGGCGGCGATTGGATTTTCAGTGCAACCATCCCGTTTTGAATAACAGCAAGCGTGAAATACTGCACGATCCAAGGTTAAAGCCCTACAAAATTCCGTTTATCAAACGGCTGGTAGATATAATGGCTTCCGGTATAGCGCTTTTGGTACTTTCCCCACTATTCCTGATTATTGGTATTTTAATCAAATTGGAGTCAAAAGGTCCGGTGTTTTATTATTCCTACCGCGTAGGTACGGGTTACACTATATTTAAATTTTACAAACTCCGGTCAATGCAGACGGATGCCGACGCAAAGCTGAAAAATTTAAAGCACCTGAATCAATACTCAACTGGACAGCCCAGTGCGGATGCGGCGGATGTAGAAGTGAAGGAAATCTGTGAATTTTGTGAGCAGGCAGGAAGTGGCTGTATGCAGCCGCTTTACGATGATAAGAAGATGGTTTGTGAGCGACTTTATACAGCCCAAAAGAATTCCAATAAGGAGGCCGCATTTATCAAGATAAAGGATGATCCAAGGGTCACCAAAATAGGTAAGTTTATCCGGAACACAAGTATTGACGAGCTCCCTCAGCTTTGGAATGTGCTTAAAGGTGATATGTCGCTTGTGGGAAATCGACCACTTCCGCTCTATGAAGCAGAAAAAATCACCACTGATCGATATGCGCTGCGATTTTTGGGTCCCGCAGGAATTACTGGCTTGTGGCAGGTCGAAAAAAGGGGCAGGGGAGAGATGTCAGAAGATGAGCGGTTGAGCTTGGACAACGACTACGTGAAAAACTTTAGTGTCTGGTTTGATATTAAGATTATCTTACGCACCATACCGGCATTGTTTCAAAGTGAGAGTGTTTAGCCGGATTGTTTGGAAGACAGAGAATTTTCCACCATTTGCCAGATCTCCTTCGTGCGATTATCCCAGGTGTTTTCGGAAGCTACAGCATGTCGCGCAGCTCTTTTTTCAGCATTGTCGTATTTTAGCTCCTCGGAAATGGCAGAGGCGAACTTTTCCGGGGATTCCTCTAATCGTATTACCCCGCCAAAGGCCTTAATATCCTCAGAAAATGGGGTGGCTACCACGGGTTTGCCAGATGCCAGGTATTCGTTTATCTTTAACGGATAAATGCTTTTGGTAACCTCATTGATCAGAAAGGGAAGTATTAACACATCGAAATGCGCCAAGTAATCGGGCAGGCGTTCGATGGGTTTAGGCCCCAGAAAATACAGATTTGGTATTGCATCCAGGTCTATATCGGTGCTAGACCAATGGTTTCGCGGGCCAATCATCACAAAAGATTTATCCGCGTGCACTTCGCAAATTTTAGCCAGTAAGGGGTAATTTGATCGATGACAGATGTTTCCGGTATACCCTATCAAGGGCCCGGGAATTTCCGCTAAATCGGCGGGCATAGGGATTTTTTCTAAGAACGCCCGCTTAAATGTATCGAATTCGGCGGCATTAGGCAAGTAATGGACCGTACGCCCGGATAGATGGGTAAGGTCTGCCTGTAACTGCCGGGAAGTAACGATGCTCAAATCAGCCTCTTTTATGGCTTGAATCTCTGCCGTTGCTCCGTGTTTCCTAAGGTAGGGTTCCAGTGCGCGAATATTGTCCCGTGATTGGTAAATGAAAAAGGCCGGATCAAAGCCTTTGGGAAGCTTGGATAGGTAGAGTGGATTGAAGGAATTGAAAAAGAGGAATTCATTCATTCCGAGGGATTTAAGTCCTCTTTTTATATCAGATGCTAAGATGCGGTCATTGATTCCGGCCAAAAAACGGTAGATCTGACCTTTTGGAAGCCAATTTACGGGGATCATCAGCCTAGGAGTCAGTGCGTAAAGAAACTTTCCAAAGGAATTCAGTGGATTGACTGAATTTTTGCCCCACCAAAGTGCAGGTTTTCGTCTAATAACTGTGGCCTTTTTTCGCTCCCGAAAATAGTCGAGGAGGGTGTAGGGGTAATCGACATAGATAACCGGCTGATTTTTGGCAAATGTTTTCGCCAAAGACCAAGCGGCAGAAGAAAAATCGCCATCCCAACGGGACATACTGATCATCACAATAGGAAGCTGCCTGAGATTTGTCATGTAAGGTAAAAATAGTAAATGCGATTGTCGAATTGCCTTCAATAATATGGTAAATTTACTAAATAATTCATCAAAATTTTAGCGTCTTGAGTATACTAATCGCCTTTTCCCTGCTTTGTGGATTTTATCTTATATTCCCATTTGTCATTTCATTGGTTTCCATATTCGTTTCGGATGATGTGGATCCGGATAATGATGTGACCCCGGAGAGTAATTTTGCCTGTGTCATCACGGCGTACAAGGACTTGGGTATCGCGTGGCCATTGGTGCGTTCGCTGATTGCACAGCGATATCCTCATTTTCACGTATACTTGGTGGCAGATGCGGTGGATAATCCAATCGAACAGCTTTCCGATCCCCGGTTTAGTTTGTTAGTTCCCCCAATACCATTGAACAGTAAGGTGGCCTCGTTGGACTACGCGCTAACGCATTTGTCACCGGACCACAGCCACGTGGTGGTCTTTGATCCAGATAACTTGGTACCCGACCATTTTCTATCGGTTCTTGATCGCTATCACCAAGCTGGTTTTGACTTGGTTCAGGGAAAGCGAATAGCCAAAAACGTTGACACCACCTATGCTGCTTTGGATGCATTAGGGGAATATTATTACGATTATGCAGTGAGAAAGGCCCTTTACCAGGTAGGTTCTTCTTCGACTATTGCGGGTTCTGGCATGTCGATTCGGCTGGACCTGTACAAGGAAAATATCGCCGGAGAAATGGAAGAGTTTAAAGAGAAAGGTGTGGTGGTCTCAGAAGACAAATCGCTTCAGTTACAGATGGTGACCAAGGGTTTCCGGATAGCTTATGCAGGCGCTGCAATTATCTTTGACGAGAAAATATCTGCCGCACATCAGATCGGAAAGCAGCGAGGCCGGTGGTTAAACAGTTATTTTCGCCACAGCTTGCAGGCTATGCAGTCGTTCGGTAAAGCAGTCCTTCGAGGCGATTGGAACGCAATGTTGTTTTCGGTAGCCGTTTTGATGCCCCCCATGGTGGTTTTGATTGGGATGACACTATTTTTAATGGTGCTTGGCTTGTTTCTCAATCCTGTCCTATCACTGTCTCTGTTGGCCGCGTTGGCTACCTTTGTGATAGGCTTCTTGGCTATTCTTGTTTTGAATAGAGCCCCTCGCCCCGTCAGGCGCGCTATCCCTCAGATCCCACTTTTCGTGTTGGGCCAGATCTCCGGATTTCTAAAAATAAAACGAGCCAATAAAGACTTCATGGCTACCGAGCATTCGTATGCTGTCGAAATAGATGAAGTGTGGGAAGCCCGCAAGAAGGAATTCAGGTATTTGTCCAAATGGTGGAGCAACAAAGATTTGTAAGGAAGAAGATGGTCTTATCCGGTATTTTTGAGGCCACTGGAGAGTGCGGTGGTGATCTCTAATATCCTTGTGATCAGTGCTTCGTCGCTGACATTTGTATCCCGTTTTTTGTTTCGCCATTCCTTCAGGTAACGAATCTGCATCCTGTGCAAAACACGAAGTGGCAAGGCTCTCCGCTGCATGCTGTGCAGTTGGCTCTGCCTTCTTATTTGACGGGGTTTGGAAAATAATCGGTCCAATTCCGACAGACACCGTTCGTGTTCACCCAAGATTAGGGACATCATTTCCCTGCGTACCGATTCGTCTTGTACCAATTCAGCGTATTCGGTCATCAACTGGGTGTCTGCTGTCATGATATTGGTTTCCAGCTGAATGAGGATGTACCGAAGGAACGGCCAAGAATCAGCGCATGATTTCACCTCAGCATACAGCTCCGGGTCAGCTGATCGAAGTGATTCCAACGCCTTGCCTAATCCATACCAGCCGGTTAGGTTGAATCTGGACTGACTCCAACTAAAAACCCAAGGGATAGCCCTTAAGTCCGCGAGCGTACGGGTTCCGGTCCTGCGGGAGGGTCTTGATCCGATTTTACTTTGCTCCAATACGTCGATAGGCGTAGCTTCACTGTAAAATGTTAAAAAGTTCGGATGTTTAATTAACGCAGTATAATGTTCATGCGAATAAGCGGCAAGCTTCCTGATGGCGGTTTCCGGGTAGGATTCTTGTGTTGGCGAAAAGACACTAAGTCCAGTCTGTAGCGCAACGCCGGAAAGGAGCATTTCCAGGTTGTATGTTCCGTTTAACAAATTTGCAAATTGCTGGGCGATCGTCTCCCCCTGTACGGTCAGCTTCATGGCTCCATCCATGCTTCCGGGAGGCATGCTTTCCAAAAACCGGTGGTATTTGCCTCCGCCACGGCTTATTGTGCCTCCGATCCCATGAAAGAAACATAATTTGACCCCATGTTTCCTTCCGAGTTTCGACAGCTTCTTTTCAGTAGTGAATATTTGCCATCTGCTGCTCACGATTCCCCCATCTTTGTTGCTGTCACTGTATCCAAGCATAATCTCCTGCACGTTGGATAAGCTTTCCAATTTTTCTCGATGTAGCGGGTGCTGAAGGAAGGCCTCCATGACCTCCTCTGACTGATTTAAATCATCGATGGTTTCGAATAGGGGAACGATTCGGAAGGCATGTTCGCTCAGGCCTACCTCCCGTAAGAACAGGTAAATGGTCAATAAATCGCTCAACGTTCTGGTCATACTGATAATAAAGGAACCGATTCCCCTGGTTCCATACCTGGAGACATGATCGAAAATTACCCGATAGCAGTCCAAGACTTTGTCTGCTTCAGGACCGAATGACCTGCCCGAAACGGCAAATGGCCGGTCATTTCGTAGCTCTTCGTTAATCCAAGCTACTCGCTCGGCCTCGTTCCATTCTCGGTAGGGTTTTCGGCTAGGCAAAACCTTAGCGAGAATTTGTTCGATTGCCTTCTCGTGAAACTCGCTATTCTGCCGAATATCCAATTTGGCCAAGTGAAAGCCAAAGGAAAGTACCTGCCGTTCCAGTGGGAAAAGGAGATCTTTAGCCATTCGGTGTGCGTGAATGCTTTCAAGGCTTTTTCGCAAAACAGCCAAATCTTCCAATAATTCCTCCGGATCACGGTAATACAATTGATCCGGTTCCTCCTTTTCATATTGGGTGTTTCTAAGTGCCAACACCATTAGGTTGACAAACTGCCTCCAGGGTTCATACGGATTCCGAGTAACGGCCTGTTCGCCCATCACGCCACTTTTCTTGAGTTTGGAAGCAATGGCGTTTTCCAGTACCCAAGGCACCGGGTTTCGTATTTCTGAATAGCTTAGACTTCCTCCCAGTTGTAGAAGTCCCCTTTCGAGAAGCTTCAGTGCTTCTTGCCGGTGGGCTATAAGTGTTTCTGCGGTAAGGTCAGAGGTGACATAAGGATGTCCATCCCTGTCTCCACCTACCCAGCTACCAAATTGCAGGGTGGGAAAGTTCCTACCGTCCAACAATGGTCTCGGGTCAAAACCCATCTCTTCCCAACTTTGAAGAAGTTGCTTATCGGTTTTTTGTAGGGCTTTGGGAAAGACTTTGGTAAAATAATGGATGACATTTTTTCGCTCTTTGGCTACGGTCGGTTTTTCGAGCGAAACTTCGCCCGTTCGCCACCAACGCTCGATCAGGGCTTGGATATCTTCCTTGATTTGTTTTTTCTCAGGTTCGGTCCAGTTTTTGTTTTCCATCTTCACCAGCAGGAGGTAGAGTTCGCGGTGCAGATCCAGTACCGATACCCTTTTCGCCTCGGTGGGGTGCGCCGTCAACACGGGGGTAACTTGAACTTTGCTCAAAATAGCAAGCATCTGATCCTCCGTGAGACCTTGATTGTTCCACCTTTTTAGCGTTTCGCCCCAAGAACCGCGAATGGAAGCGGTCCCCCCTTCTATGATGCGTTTTCTTCGAAATTGTACCGCTGCATTTTCCTCTACCAAGTTCATTAATTGCAAGTAAATGCTGATTAGTTGCACGTACTTTTCCTGAAAGTCTCCATTAGTCGGAATTTCCCGAAACTCACCTGATTCCAGAAAGTCCGCTAGGTCGCTTTCCTGCAAGTCTCTCAATACCTGCGTAAAGCAGGCACGTAAAAAATCCATGTCTTGGTTAATTTTTTCAAAAAGGCTTGTTAATGTAGTGGGATGGTTCATCATATTTTTTTTAAAGGCTCTTAGACATCGATGACCGCCAAAGGAAACCAGCCGAAAGGTAAATGATCCGCATGGGAATCACCATTCCAAATGTAGCCTGCGTACCGGCGGGCAGACATATGCCGCCTACAGGTTGGCATCCATACATTTTCTGTTTTACGTGGATGGATTCCTATAAAAGCCATTAATTACAGATAAATAAAATTACTACAGAGGAGCGGGAATCGCAACTTCATCTTAAAAAGGATTGGGCTCAAACGTTGATGGAGATATTCATGCTTATTACTTGCCTTTCAATTTCGACTTAATCATCCGAAACAATTCTGGGTAATAGGTAATTCCAGCGAGTAGCGCACGACCCAATTGGATGGGAAGAAATCGCTGTAGGATGATTTGTTTGATCACTGCGGTGATACCTACCGCTAGGACGAGGCCATAGGCGGCTCCCAGTAGCCCAAAGTGTTGAATCAATACATAGCTAAATACTGCTCCATACAAAAAGGTACCAAATACCATAACCATGTTGTAAAATGGCTTTCCAATGGCATCCAAAAAGACGCCTGCCTGCCTGTCGAGGGGTTTGATCAGGGCTATCAATGCTACGATCCGGAGAAAGGGAGCGGCATCCAAGTATTCCTCCCCTGCGATAAACAGAATGATATAGTCCGCAAAGAGCAGGTTTAAAAGCCAAAAGGGCAGAGTGATGCTAAGCATCATGCCCACGGTTTTTTCGTAGATGACTGCTACATCATTTGACCTTCCTCTATCATAAGCCTCGGTGGCTTTTGGATAGGAGATGGAAGCAATGGAATTCACGGGTATTTCTACCATATTCATCACCCGGCCAGCGGTATTGGCCAGTGCTACCTGAACAGGGGAGAGCAATGCTCCAAGTAAAAATTTGTCCAAACTGTTCGTAAGCATGGAGATCAAATTGGTACCAAACACGTATTTTCCAAAATGAAAAATCTGGGCGGCCCATTCGCTATGCCAACCGCTGATCACTCGAAAGTGGGATTTTACCTGATAGATAGACATGAGCGTAGCCAATACGAATGTGGCATTTTGAATCCATGCGAGTGTCGATAGCGTCAACGCTTCCGGATAAAAGTAGAAATAGAGTATACAAAGAAACAAAGGCAGACTTTTGCTAATGCCGGCATAGAAATAAGCTTTGAAATCGTAGGTAGCCTGCATCAATACCAGGTTATGGGTATGGATGATCAAGACCGGAAGGATATAGGCGTATATTCTTAGGATTTCCGCCAAACCGGGGGAATTTAACAGGCGTTCTGCGGGTGCCGCGAGTAGCAGCAGTAGAAGAATGAATGCGGCGGTAAGCGCGGCATTCAACCACAGGGCGGCTGACTGAATTTTGGCTCGGGTTATTACGTCTTGGTTAACCAGAAATTTGATCATCCCGTTTTGCAGAAAGCCGTTTCGGGCCATATCTATTATCGCGGTGATGGTGATCAGCAGAACCCACACACCAAAGTCGCTCGGGGATAGGATCCGAACCAAAAGCATAAATCCGATGAAGCCCAATATAAAATCAATGCCACGGTGCATCATCGTGAAGAACCCCGAGGTCAACCAGTATTTTCGTTCGCTCATGCTCCTGTTCCAACGGTTAGTCTGTACATATCCAATACTTTCTTCGCTCCATTGGCATAGCTGAATAGGGGGGGGCGGTGAAGGCCTTTTTCTGAAAGATCTTTCCGCAGATCCTCATCCTCGAGTAAGCTGGCAATGGCCCGAGCAAGGTCTTTGGGATTGAAAGGATCGATCAGTAGGGCTGAATCACCGGCAATCTCTGGCATGGAGGAGGTATTGGAAGTGATGACGGCACACCCGCAAGCCATGGCTTCTAAGATAGGCAGCCCAAAGCTTTCACGTAGGGATGGGTATAGGAAAAATAAGGCTTTGGCATAGATGGCGGGCAAATCTTGATTGGGAATATATCCGGTGAGATGAATCCTTTCGCGTAGGGAAGAGCCTTCTATTTTTTCCAATAATGCGTTCAGTTCGTATTCGCCAAAATCAGGCATTACCAATGGGACGGTCAGCTTTCCGGATTTTTCCAGCAGCAGAAGCGCTCTAAGGACACCTACCAGGTTTTTTTTGGGATCGGTATTGCCCAAGAAGAGCATAAATTGATCCGGCAAGCCGTACTGTTGCCGTTTGGCTTCCTGGACCTCAGTCGAAACCGGCTGAAAATGGGGGCTTACACCGTTATGAACCACCCGGATTTTATCGGTTGCTATTTGTGGAAAATGTTCCTGAATCCTTTTTTGCTCAAAGGAAGAGACGGTAAAAACAAAGGAAGCCCGAGGCACCACGCGGGGCACGTTCCATCGTCTGTATAGATTTCCCAGTCGCTGGTACCAGGTGCCGGATTTGAGGCTGATTTTTTCGAGGTAGATAATGTCGTGCAGGGTCAATACCAGCGGCGTCCCACCCCAAATGGGTGCAGTGTTGCTGGTACAGTGCAATACATCCAGTCGGAATTTTTTGGCAGCCCTTGGCAGGTGCCATTGTTCCCAGATAGGATAGGGGCTTTCTTTTAATTGAATAATCTGGAAATTATCGGTCGCCTGAATGCAGGAGTTGTCTTCTACCTGATTGACAAAGATAAAGTATTTGTTCATATGATCCGTTTGTTGCAAATGCCGGATCAATTCTACGGCTACCATATCCATGCCGTGTCGTTTTTTTCGGAATATACGCTGTGCTTCAATGCCTATCCTCATTTTTTGAGCGGTTTAAGTTCTGGGTTGGCGTGCAGATCTTTGATGGTGAATGTGTTGAAAAACCCGTTTAAATAGGCTTTTGCATGGTCCGTGTCTCCTCTAAAAACTAAAAAAAGGGTATTTTTTGGCACTGCGATCAGGTAGTAGTAAAGAAGGGTGATTAGGAATACCGGCCACTCAATGTTTCTTCGGAGAAATACCCAGCGGTTTCGGCTCATATAAAAGGTTTTTAGCAGGGATTTTTTTCCCACACTCATGGATTCCTTATGAAGGATCGCAGAGGCAGGTTCGTACCAGATTTCGTAGCCTGCTTTTTTTATCCGTTCACAATAGTCCAATTCCTCGTAGTAAAGGAAATAGAGTTCTGCCATCATACCCACGTCTTCCACCACGCTACGGGGAATAAACATGGCTGCTCCGTGGGCGAGTGCAGTTATCCTCGCTTGGTTGTGTTGTCCTTTGTCCTTTTCCATATAGCCAATAGCAGTTCCCCGACCTGTCAGCTTGCTGATCGGCGTATAGCCGGCATACTGAATGGTGTCTGGTGCGTCAAAATAGAGAATTTTGGGACACAACAACCCTACCTTTCGGTCGGATTGCGCTCGTTTGAGCAATGCGTCGATGCTATTAGGAAAAACTTCCGTATCGTTATTGATGAGGTAAAAATACTCCCCCTTCGCTACCTCCATTCCCCGGTTATTTCCTCCGGCAAACCCCTCGTTGATCGGATTTCGCACCAAGATAACCTCTGGGTAGGCTTCGAGGATGGGTGAAGGGTCTTCTTTGGAAGCATTATCTACGATGATGTATTCCAAATTTGGATAATTGATCTGTTTGAAGGACTTCAACATACCGAGCGTATGTTCTAGACCATTGTAATTAATGGAGATGATGGAGACGAGCGGTTGCTGCATGAGTGGTGGGTTTTATCGGTTTTTCTTGAAGTTCGTTATCTAGGTCCTTTGCCAGGAAGAAGTAGGCCCAGGTCATGTATATGATGATGCCCGTGGGCATTTGGCCCAATATAGGGTTGCCATAGCTTGCCACCATTATGCCGAAATTTCCGCCAAAGAGAGCCAGCAATTTTTGCCGAAGGCGAGGGTCTTTTACTTGCCATATTTTCAACATGCCGACGAGCGCAATATATGCCAGTATAGTGAGGTGCAGGGATAAACCGACGATGCCCATTTCCGCCCAAATTTTCACATACCAACTATCGTTTGGTGTTTCTGCCAGAAAGGTTCCTGGACTGAAGCGCTGTCCCCAAGAACCGGACGTTCCTATTCCACCTCCAAAGGGTCTAGTGGCAAGGTAGATTTTAAATCTTTCCTGATTGAGTTTTCGCACGGTCAGTGAAGCGTCTTGTGGATCGAGGGCGGAACGCATCCTACGAATCTGGTAGTTTTGGTTACCGATGGTAGTGAACTTGAGAAAAAATATCAGGGCACCCAGAGCCAAGATACCGAAGCCCATGGTTTTAAAGTTCTTGGAGGCAAATAGGTAGGCCATGGATCCGGCAATCGGCACAAACAACGCACCCCTGGTTCCAGAAATAACTAGGAGGTAAAAAAACAATAAGGCCATTGCGGCAAAAATAAGCCGTGTTTTTGGGGCAAAGGGCCCAACTGCCAGTATTGCCGCCATGAGGCCTGCATGGCCGATTCCAGCCCCAAATTGCCCCGCATCAGAAAAAAAAGAAAAAACCCGAAGGTTACCGAAGAGAATATGGGTGGTTCTTGGACCCGTATTTAGCCATCTTTCTTCGGCGGCATCTACCCCAAATAAGTATTGTCGAAGGCCCCAAAAGGAAGCCAGTATGGAAAAAAAGAACACCAGCTTGAAAAACCGGTCCAAATCCTTATTGCTGCGTGCATACAACAGGGTAAGCGGTATTGTCAACACCATGTATAAGGCAGTGCCCCGAACTGCATAGAACCAAGCGGTTGTACTACGTGCCTCGGGATTGGCAATTTGGGCAATATTGTACAGGAGCCAAATTCCAGTTACTACCATTAGTCCATTTTCCAGTTTGCTAAAGTCTGTTTTGAGGCTGGTATGGAAAGCTGCGGCTACGATCGCCAAGATCAATGCAAAATCCACCGTCAACCCCAACGGGAGTGAGGGAAGGTAACGGATCACGCCTATGGCGAGAAACGCACAGGCGATGGTAAAATAGATCGCATTTCGGGGATGTTGCAAAACCCAATAAAAAAAACCAATCCCAACCGGTATCGCAAAAAGTGCGGCGATACCCAAAAAATTCAGGTAGCTTACCATAACCAACGCGGTCAATACCGTAGCGGCAATCAATAAAAAAACCTTGATTTTTCCCTGACTCTCCATTGGCTTGGCGGATTAGGAAACCATGTTTTTGACCCAGCGCCGTATTTTGCTTCGTTTTTTCGGAATTTCGCCATTCAGGTCTTCGATTTCTTGGGCTTCCAAATTGTTCAACCATATCACATGAGGCGATGAAATAGATTCAGAAATGCTCTGTAAGGCAATTTGTTTGGATTGGGGCCAAGCCTGCGCTGCATCTAAAACCAACACGCAAACGCTTGATTGATTCATTAGGGAATAATTTGTATGGCATTCGGTAAGGTTGGGTAGTTCCAGTATAAAATAGTCGGTTCCACAGCTGGAAATCCGGTCTTTCCACATGCCGTTTTTTTCTTCCATCAATTCCAAAGCGGGGTCATACACGGAATAAGGAGCCTTTTCTGCGGTTTGGTGTGCCGCGGGCCTGTAGTAAGTCACAGTGTTCGTTTGTGAAGTCAGCTTTTTGATAAATATATCCACGAGATCGCCTGCTTTACATCCTTTCGTGAGACTGTAAAAGAGGATAAAATGTGGTTTAGTGGTGGGAGCAAGAAATCGGTTGACGTGGTTGCTAAACTGGGTGATAAGCTGATTGCGTAATTCGTCTCTAAACACAGCCTTGGAGACCTTACTTTCGTTGATCCATCCACCGGCTACCCGTAAGCCGGTCAATTTCTCAGCTTCTTTGGCAGATTTGACCGTCGGATCGAGAAAAAACAACAGGATAACCAAGGAGACGGTAAAAAAACCGCTGCCGAACATCCCTCCGACTACTAGGAAGAGTTTCTTGGAGGGCAGCGGCTTCTTGGGAAAGAATGGTTCATCTATGAGTTTTTGGGGAGAAGTCATATCCAGGTCGTATTTCTTCAGATAGGCCATGTTTAGCCCATGGAGAATGGACAAGTACTGGTTTTCGTTTACGGTCACTTCCCTTTCCAATCGCTTCAGTTCCGCACCCAAAGGAGCAAACTCGTCTATCTTGTCCTGTAGGTACTGCTTTCGTTCCTGCATCACCTCAATGGCCTGCGCTTGTTCTTCGTAGGTCAACTTTAGTTTTAACCATTCGTCCAGGGCTTCCCTACGCTGTAGCCCCTCCAGCGAAATGCTGTTGTTAAATAGTTGGTTGGACATCTCTTCGACTTTCTTGTGAAGTTGCTCGATGTCTTCGGAAAGTTGTTTTTGATAAGTGTCTCCGTTTCTGGTGAGGCGTCCTCCTTCGAGAGCTAGCTGCTTGGCTACAATTTCTTTTTGCACTTCTCCGATTTCGGAGATCAACGCCTGCCGTTGGTCAAACCCCTCAAAAAGGGATTCGATCTTGGATAGGCTCGACAGGGTTCCGGAAAGAATCCGCTTAGATCTTTCTTCGTCCTGTTCGTGCTCCAGTTTGGCTATGTCCAAGTATTTCCCTTGTTCATAATAGTTCAGAATGCGGTTTTCGGTCATGAACTCCTTCAATTCGCCTTCTGCATTCCGCAATTTGATTTGAGCGATTTGAAGTTGCTCTTCAAAATACCTGATGGAATTAATATTTTCAGATTCTTTGATGCCGGAATACCGCTCCATAAATGCTTCCGTGATAAATTTCAGAGTGTAGTAGCAAGTTGCGGCGTCATCTGCGCGGTAGGTGACTTCCATCATATCAGAGGATGCCTTGCGGGCAACAAAGAGTTCTTCTATGATTTTGGTGACGGAATAGTGAGGGTGCTCCCGAAGTAGGTATTCTATGGGTGATTTGGGGTTTTCTGTAAAGTTTTCAACCACCCGATGGTAGGTTTGCTCCAGATCGTTTGGTACCACAAGCTGTCTCCTCAGATCCTCATCGATGTGTTTTTTGAGATCGTTAAAGTTATCGTTGGTAAGTATATCCGGAACAGGCGATTCCTGAATCAGGTGTAACGACAGCAATCTCAGGGAAGCCTGTGTGACCGTTTCTCGGGACCGAAGCAAAAGCGTCAGGTTATCAAAGAGATTGTTTGAGGTGTAAAAATCCATTCGGATAGCGCCACCATCGTTTACGCCACGGTCTGTAGTTGGGTTGGTAAAAACGATCGCGGAGCTTTCGAAGCGCATCGGCATGTTTTTGGCGAGGTAAAACACGCCAACACCTACCAAGACGGGTATCAGGAAGATCAGCCAAAAATGCCTCAGAAGAAGCCGGATAAGTTGCTTTAATGTCATATCTACCGTAGAATTTCGATAACAGGTACCCCGATTAGTACTTCAAGTTTCTGGATGGATCGCATAAAATTCATGCGGGCACTTTCATACTCCGATTGCGCTATGGCATAGATTTCCGCATTCCTTACATACGCCGTTCCGTCAATGGCTCCACTAGCGTACTCCATTTCCAGTTGGAGGAGGTTACTTTTTGCTTTTTGCTGCATATCATAGCGTATGTGCATCATTCGTTGGGAGGAGATGGCCATATTGTATTCTTCAATCACTTGGTTGGTAATGGTAAGTTCCATTTCCTTTGTCTTGAAGTACGTGGCCTGAAGCTCGTGCTCCTGCAATTTGACTCGGTCTTTACGGGTGTAAATTTCAGAAAGCGGGATGCTTAGGTTCGCCCCCGCCCGATACCCATTGGCAATGTTGGATAGGTCTCCCCCCTGGGGGCCGGTGGCGATGATTGCCTGGTTACCATATCCATAGTCTACATAACCACGGATCAGCGAAGACCAGGACTTTTTCGCTAGTCGAACCCTGGCTTCCGCTGACCCAATGAGCTCTTCGTTCAATTTTACCGTGGGATGGTTGGTCAAGGCGAGGCCTATCAGCGAATCTAAAGTAGGGAGTTGGTCTTCAATCCTTCGATTGAGATCAAAATAGACAGACTCCTCCGTATTCTCCTGCGCCAAAAGACTGTGGGCACAAAGCAGTACAAAAGAACCCATAAGTGCCTTCAAAAAAAAGGTGCTTGACGACCGGAATATTGTCAAGTCCATTTTTATAGGTTTTAAAATCATTATTTTTTATATATAATTAAAGTTATGCCTTATGAATAAATCCTCGGATCAAATTTAATCAGTTTTATATTATTCCTTTTTTTGAATTTAATATTTCTCGTTATATATTCAAATGAAGGTTTGATTTAAATATGCTGAAAGATAAAATAAAAGAAAAGGTTAAGGAAAAAAGTCTGGAGTTATTTGATCGCCCTTTTCAAAATAATAAGGAACGATTTATCACCTATTGGCATGTGGTTCCGGTTCTTCTCATATCCTTTTGGAGACTGGTAAACGCACGGATTAGACTCAGGAATTGCCAACTTGGAAAAATGGTGGCCCTGAGGGGTGTTCCAAGAGTGGAAGGCAGCGGGAAAATCATCATCCGCGACCGGGTCAGAATTTGGTCCCACATGGGCATAACCCAATTGTATGCAGGAAGGCGTGCCGTGTTAGAAATAGGAGAAAACACCTTTGTAAATACAGATACCATCCTTTCAGCAAGCTCTCAGATTCGAATCGGTGCCAATGTGCAAATAGCAAATCAGGTCATCATCATGGACGGTGATTTTCATAAGGTCGGTGCTACACATGAACCGGGTAAAGCGGAAGGGATTATCATAGAGGATGATGTTTGGATAGCTACCCGGGCCATGGTTCTAAAGGGAGTGAAGATAGGAAGGGGTGCTACCGTAGCGGCAGGTGCCGTGGTCACCAAAAATGTGGAACCCTATACACTCGTTGCGGGTGTCCCAGCAAAGGAAATTAGAAAATTAACGGTACCCTAAGCCAGATTAGCCGAAATTTTCTCTATTTTAGACAAAAATAACCAACCAAATTGATGTTAAATTGTGTTGTGATTGATGACGATCCGGCCTCTATAGAGGTATTGTCCTATTATATATCCAAGACGAAGGACACTGTATTGAAAGCGTCTTTTACAGATGCCATAGAAGGCCTTAACTACCTGAAGGAGCACAAAGCGAGCATAGACCTCATGTTTTTGGATATTGAGCTTCCGGAGATGAATGGTTTTGAGCTGCTAAAGCATAGCCAGTATACCGGGTCGCTTATCATCATATCTGCCAACCACCAAAATGCGATTTCTGCATTTGAGACGAATGCTTGTTTCTATCTGCCAAAGCCTTTTGGATTCGATCATTTCCTGAGGGGAGTAGAAAAGTGCAAGGAGACAGCCATGAAAGTGGATCCGGATTCCTATTCCGGAGATTTTATTTTTGTAAAAGACGATCGGATATTTAAGAAATTACTGTTTTCTGATATCCATTACTGTGAAGGAAAGGGGGATTATATCAACATTAAGTGTTCTAACCAGTCTTTTGTGATCAAATCCACCATTTCAAATTTTCTGGAAAAGCTAAACGGTCATGCAGAATTTATTCAGGTTCATCGTTCATGGGTGATTAATCTTCAGTTTTTGACTGATTTTGACAACGACACGGCGGTAGTTTCAGGGAAAATCGTGCCCATTGGAGCCAAATACCGCGATCAATTGAAGAATAGTGTGAAGTTTTTATAAAGCCGTTGGACTTATTCGCTTTTCGCCAAAAAATCCTCTATCAACTCTCGGACAGTCTTTTCCTCCCGGATAAAGGAGGATTGGATACGGTCTGCGTCAGAAAGGGCTTCGTCCATTTGCTCAAACTTCATACTGATCGCCAGTATTTCATCCAATCCAGCAGTCAGTGCCGATCCTTTTAGCTTGTGCCCCTCGGATCTGACCTGCCTGAAATCCTTTTTGGCGATAGCCTCTGCGAGTCTGTCTTTGGATAATTTAATTTCCTGTAGTGTCAAGCGAAGAACTTCCCGGATCAATTTGGGGTTGTCGCCCATGTAGTCTTGTAATTTTTCAAGGTTGAAATGGTTTTTTGGTTCCTTATCGGGAGAGGAAGTGTCAGCAGCTTCGTCATTCGATTCTCCATTGGTCAAGCCCGTCTCTATTGGAAGCCATTTTTCAAAAACACCCCGGATACTGGCTTCTACGATAGGCTTGGGGATGAAATCTACCATGCCTATATTCAGGCAGTGCTCCCGTTCTCCTTTTACATTCCCAGCTGTTACTGCCACGATAGGAATGTGCAATAATTCAGCATGCCTTCGGATTTCTTGGGTAGCTTCATGTCCACTCATCTCGGGCATTTGTATGTCCATCAGTATGATATCCGGCACCACCTGCTTCGCCACTTCCACCGCTTCCCTGCCATTTTTGGCTTCGATGATTTCGGCGTTGGGTGAAATTTTCTTGACGATTGTTTTTGCCAGAAACATGTTGATGGTATTATCTTCCGCTATCAACACCTTAAAGGTTCTAACCATGGTCGAATCGCCCTCTACTACCTGAATGACCGAGTTGAGCCGGTTTTTTGGATTGATTTTTCCCAAAGTTTTCACCAGGTCTGTAAGTTTGATGGGCTTAGCAAGCTTGCCCGATACGCTGAGTCGCTTGCAGGCATCGTGAATGAACTCATCATCAGCAGAACTATGTAGCAGTAGGATAGGGATTTCGGAAACTGGTTCGGGGAAGCTTTCCCTGATTTTTTTGATTGTTTCCAGTCCGTCCATGTAGGGCATGTTGTAATCCATCAAGACTACATCGAATTCAGGAAACGCTTCCAGCTTTTCCAATGCCTCATACCCGTTTTGCGCTTCGGTAACCTGGATGTTTTTGCTTCCCAGTAGTTCTTTGATAATTAACCTGTTGTTGATGTTATCATCTACCACCAACGCATTTTCTAAAAAAGATAGATCCTCCCAGTCGATCTTATTTCCTCCCTCGGTTTCTAGCAGTAGGTCAAAGAAAAAAGTACTGCCCTTTCCTATTTCACTATGCAGGTTAAGTTCTGTTCCCATCATCTTCAGTAGTTTGTTGGAAATCGTTAACCCCAATCCGGTACCTCCGTATTTCTTGGTGGTGGAATTGTCCTCTTGTGAAAACGCATCAAAAATCTTCAATTGTTTGTCTTTACTGATGCCTATGCCCGTGTCCCTTACTTCAAATCGAAAGATAAAGGATTTGGGCCCTGTTTGACCTAATTTGTAGATCTTCAGCTCAATTTCCCCTTTTTCGGTAAATTTTACGGCATTTCCCAGCAGATTGATTAAAATCTGCTTTAGCCGGATTTCATCTACGAAGATATACCTAGGAAGATCCAAGGATAAATTTAGAAGCATCTCTACTCCTTTATTTTGTGCTTGGTAGGAAATGACATCGGTGGCCTGTCCTGCTAGGTCATAGATATCCGCTTTACTGACATCCAACTCCAGCTTGCCGGCCTCTATTTTTGAAAAATCCAAGATGTCATTGATGATATTAAGGAGTGTATTTGCTGACTGGTTGACGATGTTGACGTATTGCTTCTGGGAATCACTCATTTCAGACTTGCCGAGCAAATCGGTAAATCCTATAATGCCATTGAGCGGTGTACGTATTTCGTGGCTCATATTGGCCAAAAATTCGGATTTGGCTACGCTCGCTTTTTCCGCCATTTCCTTCGAATTCCGGAGTCTTTCCTCCAAATTTTTCCGGGCAATGGCGTTGCCGATGGAATTGGCAAAACTCTTGAGCAAGGAAAGCTCCGAATCCGACCAATAGCGGTCGAATTTGCACTCGTCGTATCCGATGAAACCACAGAACTCATCGCTGTTAAAAATGGGGATCGTCAGAACAGAACGTATCAGTTGGGGTTCAAGGAATTTTCTGGTTTCGTTTTCTTCCGGCATATCCGAAATAATGGCAGAAAAGGCTTGCCCTCTTTCCATCGGTTCGTAAAAATCGCTGAAAAATTCTATCGGTATATTTTGGAGATCTGGATTGTTGATCATCGGCAGGGCTTCTTCCGAACTCCATTCGAAGCGCTGAGAGGTAATCCGATTTCCTTCGTCATCCAGTCCATTTTCGAAAAAGTAGGTTCGGTCTACGCTGACAGCCTTACCGATTATTTCGAGGGAATTTGCAATTGCTTCGTAAAGGTTGGCATTGGAAAGCAGTTCATCCGTTGCAGTGGAAATAGCCTGAAGCATTTGCTCCTTCTGCTGGATGATTTCAACACTCTTAACCTGCTCATCGATGTCCTGAATGGTCCCATATAGATAGGTGATTTCCCCTTCTTCTACGTTGGCTTCCCCGATAATCCGAACCCAAATCTCATCTCCCTTGGCCGTAATTAACTTTAGCTTTTCATCCCAGGGTTTTCCATGTGATTTGGCCAATTCAATGATTTCCTGCATGCGGGTTCGATCCCTACCTTCTTTAAAGAACAGCAGTGCCTTTTCCAGTTCGGGAGTATATCCCTCATCAACGCCGTGGATGTTTTTTGTAATCTCGGTCCAATTGAGCTCGTTTTTAACTAGGTCATACTTCCATCCACCTATGCGTGCCATCATGTGCGTTTGCGTAAGCAGCTCTTTGGCATTTTGAATACTTCGCTCTAAGCGCAATCGCTCAGTTACATCAATGGAGTTGCCGATCACATAGGTCTGTCCCGAGATATCCGTCTCCCGGGTGTTGCTGTATAGCCACACTTTGTAGGTACCGTTTGCCACTCGGGTGGTCATAAGCCCCTTGGCGATACCATCTTCTCGGATTTCTTGAAAATAGCGCTCGATTTCTTGGTGGTACTTTGGCGGGATGATGTCCCACAGGGTCTTCTCCAAAAATTCCTCTACCGTAAAGCCCAATAACCTCGCACCCAGATTGTTTACGCTTAAAAATTTACCTGCTAGATCGTGGGTGAGCATCAGCCCTTGGCTGTTTTCAAAAAATGACCTGAATTTGTTTTCGCTCAGAGTAAGTTTTTCCTCCTTTTCCCGCTCTGCAGTGATGTCCCGGCCGATCGCAAAAATCCATTTGTTCAGTGGATCGGAAGTACCTGTCCAGGAAAATATTTTATAAATGCCGTCTTTCGTTTTTAGCCTGTGACTAAAATGCAGCGCAGGCTCACCCATGATCATTGATTTGATTTGTCGCTCCGTCAAACGGACATCGTCAGGATGGACAAATTCCTCCATGGATTTCTCAAAAAGCTCCGCGTCGCTGTATCCCAAAACGCTTTTAAAGGCTTTATTAACCCTGGAAAATTTTCCATCAAAGCGGATTACGCAGATCAGATCCTGCGACAGTTCCAAGGCCTTGGTCAGGATCTTTTCATCAAAAACCCGGTTTTTCTCCAAAATCACATCAAAGACCTGTTCTGATACTAAATTCAGTGCGCTAATTTGAGTGTCCGTGATCTCTTTTGTGGTGGGGTGTGCCAAGGCAATTACTCCCAAAACGTTCCCGTCTTCTTGAATGATTGGAGCTCCGACCCAAAATTCAGGCGTCTTTCCATTGATTAAAAAATCATCTTTGGAAAACAGATCTTCGTTTTTTAGATTTTCTATCACGCTCGTTTCTGCGATGTTCCGATGATAGTCTTGGAATCGCTGTGCTAGGTGTATATTCTCGATTGTTACTCCCGCACATGATTTGAACCAGATCTCTGACTTCTCAAAAAAGGCGATGTATCCAAACGCGCAGTCCATACACGTTAAGCCGATTTGTAGCAGCCTATCTATCGAGGGGTTTTTTACCCCTCTCCCAAGGTAATAGTTTTTTGAGCCCTTTGATGCGCTCTTTCCTCCATGGTTATGACCAAAATCGTTCATTTATCAAAATCGCTTAACCGGTGCTATAAAAGTGACAAAACTTTCTCAGCTATAAAAATAAAAGGAAAATTGTATTTATCGCTTAATATGACAATCAATTTTCCAAGAAAGAAAAAGTGCATCGAATTTATTTCTAAATTTACCAGCCAAGCCTAATAGAAATTGTTGATTTACCGGACCAATAAAAGAAATAGCTAGTTGATGGAGGTTGTATTTTGGATTAGTATGTTAATCGTATTTTATGCCTTTTTGGGGTATGGGATTCTCTTGTATTTATTGGTAAAGCTAAAGCTGCTTTTTTATCGTGGTTCAGGTAGCAATGGGGCCTCGGAAATGTTTCAACCGGAAGTGAGTTTGGTAATTCCCTGCTACAATGAGGCGGACATCATCCGAGAAAAGGCCATCAATTGCCAAAACCTGGATTATGATCCGCATAAATTGAAAATTTTTTTCATCACAGACGGCTCTACAGACGGGTTTAGAGAGGTTCTCATGGAGTTTCCTGAGATCACGCTACTCCATGAAGACCGGCGGGCTGGCAAGACAGCCGCTGAAAATCGGGCCATGACTGCCATCAAGACGCCCTTTGTCATCTTTTCTGATGCCAATACATTGCTTAATAAAGATGCGGTTAAAAATATTGTTCGGCATTTTGGGCAACCAACAGTTGGCTGTGTTTCGGGAGAAAAGCGAGTTTATACCGCTGAGAGTGACACGGCAAGTGCGGCAGGGGAGGGCATATACTGGAAATACGAGTCATTTTTGAAAAAATTGGATTCGGACCTTTACAGTGCAGTAGGCGCTGCTGGTGAGTTGGTAGCGTTTCGGTCCGACCTGTATGAAGTGCTCCCTGAGGATACCATATTGGATGATTTTATGCAATCGCTCCTGATTGCTTCCAAAGGCTATAAAATTGTTTATGAGCCCGATGCTTATGCAATGGAAACAGGGTCGGCCACCGTTGAGGAAGAACTTAAACGCAAAATCCGAATCAGTGCCGGTGGCTGGCAATCGATGTTTCGTCTATTGGATAAGATTACTCCCTTTAAGCAACCGGTGCTTTTTTTTCAATACCTATCCCACCGTGTACTTCGGTGGACCGTGACACCCTTTTTGTTGATTTTGGTTTTCTTTATAAATTTCGCATTATGGGATTTGGGGTGGGTGTATCAGTTGATTTTTGTTGCGCAGATAGCGTTTTATGCTGCCGCTTTGTTAGGTTATGTGTTGGAAAACAAGCAGATACGGATGAAGGTGCTCTTTGTGCCATACTACTTTTGTGTCATGAATTATGCGGTAATTGCAGGCCTTCTCCGGTTTTTGAAAGGCGGTCAACAGGGCGCATGGGAAAAGGCCAAGCGTAAGGAATTACCTACTTGATCAGGTCGTAAACCGAAGAAAGGGGTATTTCTAAGCTTTTGCTTTTCGTTTCACCCCCCTTACTGCTTCTGCCTGAAAGGGATCCTCCGGCCAATAATGTTTTGGGTATCTTCGGCGCAGTTCTTTGCGTACCTCGTGATAGGCGTTTTGCCAAAAGCTTTTGAGGTCCGTGGTTACCTGCACTGGCTTATACCCCGGAGATAGCAGATGCACCACCACCGGCACGGTACCTCCGTTTACACGTGGGGTTTCTGTCAGCCCAAAGAGCTCCTGAAGTCGGACGGGCAGCATTGGGGGTTCCCCATCGTTCCGATATACCAGTTTGATGGTGGAACCGCTAGGTACCTGAATCGTATCCGGAGCCAATAGCCGCATGCGCTCAGCCGTATCAAAGGAGATACTATGGTGCAGCACATCGTATAAATTGATTTTCTTTAGGTCTCCTTTGGTCTTTACGCCCGTCAGATAGGGTGTCAGCCATTCGGTACAGGTGTCTAATAGGTGTGAGGTATGCACATCAGGAAAGGCCTCTTCCGGATTCCACATCTTAAGGCTGAGCAGGCGGTTTTGCCATTGCACCACTTCCGGAGAGAAATCCAGTAGGTCCAAGCCTTCCCGTCTGATAGCGGATAGAATAGCCTCCTTTACCCGTTCCGGGTTTGGATTTTGTATGGTTGAGGATTGGAGGACCAATTGCCCCAGCCGTAGCTCCTTCTGGCAAATCAGTCCGCCCTTTTCCGAATCCCAATCGATTTTTTCATACACCTTCACCATTGGTTTAAGGTCTGTAGGATCAAGCTGGGCGGCCAGAAATACTTTGCCCACCTTGTCTCTGTCGTCGAAGTGCGCTATGGCAATCCAAGAGGCATGTGCCAGATCATTTTGCCTGTTGATACTGGCAAGTTTCCCGTTTGACAGCATAAACTGGGCGCCGTTTCCCGGCCTGGCAGAAGCTATCCGCTCCGGGTAGGCGTACGCCAAGAATAACCCACTTCGGTAGTAATCGTATTTTCCTGACTCGGCGGTTATCCCAAGAATTTTGCGGTATACTCCGGCGACTTTTTCGATCTTTTCCAGTTTTTTGTGGGGAAAGGGTCGGGCCCTGTATCTACGGAGCATGTCTATTCGGAGGTTGATGTCGATGCTTATCGGTTCGTCCAGGGGGTCTTTTTCCTCCAAAACCGCTGCAATATCAGTGGCCAGGTGAGGATCCCCTGAAGCTTTTCCCATGAGCAGCATGTGGGCTATTCTTGGGTGACAGGGAAGTTGGTACATGGCGTCACCATGAGGGGTGATTTTTTGTCCGTCCAAAGCGCCTAAGTCTTCCAATAATTTAGTGGCTTGGGCCAGGGATCCAGCAGGAGGGGGCGTAACCCACGAAAGTTGTCGGATATCGTAGGTACCCCATTTTGCCAGCTCCAATACCAAGGAACACAGATCTGCGTCGATAATTTCAGGGGTACGAAACGCGGGGCGCGCCAGGTGGGACGCTTTGCTCCATAGCCTGTAACAAGTCCCGGATCTCAGTCTTCCGGCCCTTCCCGCCCGTTGGTCTGCGGCGTCAAGTGTGACGGGTAGGGTTACCAGCTTGGTCATCCCGGTTTTAGGGTCAAACTTCGAGTTGCGCGTGTATCCGGCATCGATTACGACCTGAATGCCTTCTATCGTTAAGCTGGTTTCGGCTATGGCAGTTGACAGCACTATTTTTCGCCTACCCGCTCGGTCAGGTTGTATGGCTGCTTGTTGGCGACTATGTGGAAGGTTTCCATAGAGCAGTTGGATGACTGCTTCTGTCTTTAAAGCTTTGAGCAGGTCAGCGGTTTTTTTAATTTCTCCCTGACCGGGTAGAAAAACCAACATATCTCCCTGGGTCTCTTTTAGAGCCTTTTTGACGGCTTGAGCACAGCTCTCGGCAATTAGCTGTAGGTCGCAGTCTCCCAAGTGGTGGATCGAAACAGGATGCAGTCTTCCCTCACTCTTAACCACCGGTGCTTGGAGTAGTTCTGCAAGCGGCTCTGTGTCGAGCGTTGCAGACATGACGAGAATCTTGAGATCAGGTCGTAACACTTCCTGGATTTCCCTGCATAGGGCCAATCCTAGGTCAGAATGAATACTTCTTTCGTGAAACTCGTCAAAAATCACCATCCCGATGTTCTCCAGCGCATTGTCGTGTTGCATCATGCGGGTTAGGATACCTTCGGTAATGACTTCTAGTTTGGTTCTGGCAGATACGCGGTGGTCGAAGCGGATCCGGTATCCGACTTCTTCTCCCAGTTTTTGTCCAAGCATTTCCGACATGCGGTAGGCAATGCTGCTGGCAGCAATTCGCCTGGGCTCGAGCATGAGCACCTTTTTACCGTTTAGCCACCTTTCATTCATCAACGTCAGGGGCAGCAGGGTACTCTTTCCCGCCCCGGGTGGTGCATGGACGATCACCGTGGAGTGTTTTTCAAACAGTGCTTTTATATCGGGAATTATCCCACCTATGGGGAGCTCTTTCAGGTAATGATCCAAGGGCATAGGCCGAAAGTTAGCCAGTTTGTCTGTGATAACAAAAAGTGATACCCAGCCAACCGATCGTATCCCCGATTTATCGGTGTTTTTGCTTGCATAAAAAAAGCTGTCCGGGAAGGACAGCTTTTTCTATATAGTTGGGTGTCTGTTATTCAATCTTCACTTTGGCTCTGCCATATTCCCACTTCACCTCCATGCCATCTGCATGGATATCATAGGTGAGGTTTTCGGTTAAAGTGGAGGTTTGGCCTGAAGCTACATTTACACGTAACGCATCCTGACTCTGATCATATTGCGTACCCCATTGTCCGGTTTGCTTATTGAAAATAAACGTGCTAGTGCCTTCATTTGGTATGATGAAGAAACTGTATTTACCAGCAGGCAATTCCTTCCCTTGTACCTTGATGGCTTTGGAGGTTTCAAAAACAGTGGCTTCATTTGCCCCTGCGCGCCAAACTTTGCCCAGCGGCACCAATTCGCCAAATATGGTCCTTCCTTTCACCGCAGGACTACCGTAGTTTACGGAGATCTTGGCGCCATTGATGGTTCCTTCTGCTTTTTTTGGCGGGCTGGCCCGCTCTTGGCAGAAGGACATGAACACTACGCTGAACATGAGTAGGGAGGAGATTCCGAGTGATTTGAGCATATTTGTTTTCATCTTGTTGTGATTGGTTTTGTTGAGTTTAAAGGAATACCTAACAGGAACGCATTTTTATCCCCATAGGTTTTGAAAATCAAATTTTTACCCATGCCTGCTTGCGATGACTCTCGATGATCCGCTCGCAGATCAATAACTCCCGGTATCCGTCTTCAAAGGTCGGGAAGCTTGGCGTTTCAGGTTGTTTGCCTGCTTCTATTGCCGCATACACTTCCTTAAACATCTGTTTGGAAGTATCTGGAAATCCTTCGTTGTGTCCACCGGGGAAGCTGATCAATTTAGCTGCTTCGGGTGAAAAGAGCGAAGGATCCTTCATCAGGTGGTGGTTGGCCGTCTCCCGCTTTCCGATCCATAGTTCATTCGGCCGCTCGGAACACCATTCAAAGTTGGATTTGGATCCTGCAATCTCGATGTTCAGCCTATTTTTTCGACCCGCATTTACCTGGCTTACGGTTACCGAGCCTTTGTTGCCATTGTCAAAACGTAGCATCACAGTGGCGTGGTCTTCGGTGTTTATAGGTACTTCTTCGTAGTCGGAGGCTTGCAGCATTTTTCCACTATAAGTCTCGATAGCCTTTAGCGGTTTCAAACGGGTCTTGTGCACGGTAGAAAAATCCGCCATCACCTCCGTTACTTTCAGTCCGGTTACATACTCGGTCAAATCTAACAGGTGGGATCCAATGTCTGCGATTGCCCTGGAGTCACCGGATTTATCTGGTTCCAGTCTCCAGTTATAATCGGTTTGTAGGAATAGCCAGTCTTGCAGATAAGAGCCCATAATGGAATATACATCCCCCAATTCACCGGATTCCCTCATGATTTTCATTTGGCGGACCATGGGATAGTACCGTAGGTTAAAATGCACGGCATTGACGAGCCCCGTTTTTTGGGCTAGTGCGACCAGTTCTTCAGCCTCCTCAATTTTGGTGGCCAACGGTTTTTCACATACCACGTGTTTGCCGGCTTCCAATACGGCCTTGGATTGTGCATAGTGCAGAAAATTGGGCGTGCAGATGTGCACAGCCTGGATTTCATCGTCTTTCAGCATGTCTTCGAAGAGCATAGCTTTTTCAATGCCCAAAAGTTGGGCCTTTTGTTCCGCTAGTTCCTGCGTTACTTCGCAGAGGGTACTTACTTCGATGTTCGGAATACGGCGGAGAGCTTCTATGTGGGCGGGTCCGATAAAACCGGTACCTACTACAGCGACTTTGATTTTTTCCATAGGGGATATTGTTCAGATTAGTTGAAAAGATTAGCCCTAAAGATAGCCGCTAGTTTTTTATTTTTCAATTATGGGAACCATATCCTTTCATTTCAGGTCCATGCTGACTTTTTTGACTCGTTCCCCCGCATAAGGATTGATTTTCTTTTTTACCTGCTGTATATGTGCCAAAAAATATGCTAAATTGAGCGTTCTTTTACCCAAATGATCCTTTAATCTGAACAGACAATAATGAACCTAAAATTTTCTGTATTTCGGGTAGGGGGGATGCTTCTTGGTCTTTGCATGGGCATTTTATCTACTTTTGCGCAATCTATCCTCAAGCTGGATCCCGGTATGGACCGGTTAATGGACGAAAATGTACAGGTCAAGAAAATTGCAGAAGGCTTTACCTTTACCGAAGGTCCTGTTTGGAACGCCACCGAAGGTTACCTGCTCTTCAGCGACATTCCTGCCAATACCGTCAATAAGTGGACTCCCGACGGTAAAGTAACCCCTTTTCGACAGCCTAGCAACAATGCAAATGGATTGACCTATGATCGTACCGGCAACCTGCTATTAGCCGAACACAGCGGTCGCAAAATTGGCGTTTTGCGCCAGGATGGGAGCTATTCTACTTTGGCAGACCAATATCAAGGAGTTCGTTTCAACAGTCCAAACGATGTAATCGTAGACCGGAAAGGAACCGTTTATTTCACGGATCCGCCCTATGGATTGGATAAGGCAGCGACGGATACGTTGGGTTTTAACGGGATTTATCGGTTTGAAAAAGGAAAGCTGACCCTGCTTGCCGATGACCTCTATAGGCCCAATGGTCTAGCTTTGTCTCCTGATGAGAAGGTGCTGTATGTTGCGAATTCTGACAAGCCAAAAAAATACATGAAATTCGCCCTAGCCAAAAATGGCAAAGTAGGGAAAGGCGAGCTATTCTTTGACGCATCCGCGCTAGATGGGGCCGGCTCTCCGGATGGGATTAAAGTAGACAAGGAGGGAAATGTGTACGCCACAGGTCCCGGTGGTGTTTTGGTAATAACACCCCAAGGCAAGCACCTCGGAACAATCCTTTTTCCCGAGGTTCCGGCAAATCTGACATTTGGGGGTGAGGATGGACGTACGCTTTATGTTACAGCGAGAACTGGTTTGTATGCTGTCAAAGTAAAGATCCCGGGAAATAAATAAGGCAACAAAATGACCTTCAATAGACGAAAATTTATCCGAAATGCGGCTGTTACGGGTATTGCAGGTACCCTCCTTCATCCAAGCCGTTCGTGGGGAGAAGCGCTGTCCTGGCAGACGGATCTCTCGGACTTGGACGAACTAATCGCAAAGCCGGTTCTTGACGTGTCACTGTTTACCCAGCCCATTATCGTGAGAAGTATTGAATTGCTTCGCTTTGGTGACAACTTTCTGTGTAGGGTTCGGTCAACCGATGGTGCCGAGGGCATATCCGTGAGTAACAACATGGTCATGACGCACCTTTACCCCATTTTTACGAGGAGGGTACAGCCCTTTTTCATAGGGAAGGATCTGCGGCATTGGGAAGCGTTGTTGGAAGAGGTGTATGTTTACCAATCCAATTATAAAATGCAAAATCTGGCATTTTGGGTGCCTTTGGCTACTTTGGAGTTTGCTGTGCTGGATCTGATGGGTAGGATGGCCAACCGACCGATAGGGCGGTTGCTCGGTGAGATCCATCATCCGCAGATTGCCGTGTACCAAGCCAACAATTACCGGGGCAAATCGGCCGAAGAATCCATCGATTTGATTGAGAAAGATGTTCGGGAAACCCATGCAAAGGCATTGAAATTCAAGGTGGGAGGGCGTATGAGCCATAATCGGGATTTTCCCCCAGGTCGGACAGAGAAGCTGATTCCCTTGGTGAGGGAACGGTTTGGAGATGAAATGGTCATTTACGCCGATTCCAATGGGTCTTATACAACTCAAGAAGCTATACGGATCGGGAAGCTGATGGAAGAGCACGGATTTGACTTCTATGAGGAACCTGTACCCTTTGATTGGTATCCTGAAACGCTGGAAGTAGCGCAAGCGCTTACCATACCCATTGCCGGTGGAGAGCAGGAGCCAAGCATTCGAAACTTCCGTTGGATGATCGGCAATCACGCGCTTCAAATCGTGCAGCCTGACATTTTCTACTTTGGAGGGATGGTCCGATCAATGAAAGTGGCCCGTATGGCCGCCGCTCGAGGCATGGAATGTACCCCTCATATTTCCGGGTCAGGGTTGGGCTACTTGTACATGATGCATTTTGTGTCTGCGGTGCCCAACGCCGGCCCTTACCACGAATTCAAAGGATTCAACAAAGAAATACCATTGGAATGTGTTACTTCGTCCCTGAGCAGCAAGGACGGCGTGGTGGAGGTGCCTTCCGGGCCAGGGCTTGGTGTAGACATTGATCCCGAATACATCGAAAAACACCAATTGGTATCAGCCTGATGTCCTTGTGTGTAGACTGGACGACCTGGAACCTCCAGCGGATGGAGCAAAAGACTAAAAGGAACAATTATAGACACATGAAATCGAGCACGACGCAAGCGACACACGGAGGAACGATTGTAATACGTGCGAGATTCCATCTGACCGCTTAAAGACAAATTATAAACAGATGAAATACCTCGTAGTAGCCACATCACTTATTGCATCATCAACCATTGGTTGTGCTCCCAAGGTGGAAGAATCGAATCAACGAGCACCAAATATTATCTATATTCTTGCCGACGATCTGGGCTACGGTGATGTAGGCTTTCACGGTCAGGAGATCATCCGAACGCCAAACATTGATCGGCTAGCCAAAGAGGGCTTGGTATTTTCCCAGCATTATTCCGGATCTACTGTTTGTGCACCTTCCCGGAGTACCTTGGTATCTGGGCTGCATACAGGCAAGGCCCCGGTGAGAGGGAACTACGAGATACGGCCGGAAGGACAGTATCCCCTTCCCGATTCAGTCAAGACGATCTTTGAGTTCGTTAAGGAGGCAGGCTACGCAACTGGCGCATTCGGTAAATGGGGCCTAGGCTATCCCCGCTCGGAAGGTGATCCCAATAATCAGGGAGTAGACATCTTTTATGGCTACAATTGTCAGCGTATTGGGCATAATTATTACCCTTTCCACCTTTGGCATAACCAGGATTCAGTCGTATTTGTGGAAAATTCCGGCACTAACCTTGGTGTTTATGGTCCGGAAGTGATTCACAGGGAAACCTTAAAATTTATAGAAGACCATCAGGATCGGCCATTTTTCATGTATGTGCCAACCATCATACCTCATGCGGAGCTGATCGCACCGGATTCTTACATGATGCGTCACGTAGGGAGGTTTGAAGAAACTCCCTATGAGGGGGTCGACGATGGCCCTACCTACAAGATAGGCGGCTACATGTCACAGCAAACCCCCCGTGCAGCCTTTGTGGCGATGGTGGAATTACTGGATGAGCAAGTAGGTGAGATTGTGTCGAAGCTAGAGGAATTGGGATTACGGGAAAATACCCTCATCATCTTCACTTCTGATAACGGTCCCCACAAGGAGGGCGGAGCAGATCCTGAATTTTTCAATAGCAACGGGCCGTTGCGGGGACATAAGCGGGACCTGTATGAGGGAGGGATCCGGGTACCCATGCTCGCCAACTGGCCTGGAAAGATTAGTCCTGGCAAGACAGATCATCTTTCCGCCTTTTGGGATGTGTATCCTACAGTTGCCGAAATCATCGGCAAGCCCGTTGAGCAGGCAATCGATGGGATTTCCTTTTTGCCGACGTTGATGGGAAAGCCTGAGACCCAAGTAAAGCACGATTACCTCTACTGGGAGTTTATCGAACAGGGTGGAAAGCAAGCAATCAGGAAGGGAGATTGGAAGGCTGTCAGAACCAATCTGAACCGCGAAGAAAACCCACCTATAGAATTGTATAATCTGAAAGAAGATTTGTCCGAGTCCGAAAACCTAGCTGATCAGCATCCAGAGATAGTAGCCGAAATGAAGCAGTTGATGGAGCAAAGTAGGGTGCCGAATCCTGTTTTCAAGCTTTATCTTTCCGAACTTAATCAATCTACCCAATGAAATCGAGCCTGACGCAAGCGACACTCGGAGGGATGCCCCGATAGCTATCGGGGAAACCATGCGACCTCCCTATCGGTAGGCAGGGATTCCCTGTCTGCCGATAGGGGAGCCATTCCGATTAACTGGGATATATTCTGACCATAAAAAAGCAATTATAGACGCATGAAAAAGTATCGCCCAATCGTAATTTTCCTATTGTTTTGGGGCCTTATTTCCTGTCAGGAAGAAAGCCAAAAGTCACCCAATGTATTGTTTATCCTGGTAGATGACCTGGGTTACGCCGATCTGGGGTTTTCAGGTAGTAGCTACCACGAGACACCCCATTTGGATGCCTTGGCGGCGGAAAGCTGGCATTTCACCCATGGTTATTCGGGAAGCCGCGTTTGCAGCCCTGCCAGGGCTACGCTCATGACTGGCCAATTTACGGCCCGCCATGGAATCACAGACTGGATAGGAGCGAAAACGGGTGAGAGCTGGCGGGAACATAATCGGTTTGATCCAATGTTGCCTGCGGATTACCACCATTCCTTGGACTCTTCGCACACCACGCTGGCGGAGGCGTTCAAAGCACAAGGTTACCGTACCTTTTATGCAGGAAAATGGCACTTGGGCGATGTGGGCTCCTACCCGGAAGATCATGGCTTTGACCGGAATGTAGGGGGATGGGATAAAGGCTCTCCGGTTGGCGGCTTTTTTTCACCTTATCAGAATCCTAAATTAACCGATGGCCCCCCGGGTGAAAATCTGACCACCCGTCTGGCGCAGGAAGTGGCAACTTTTATGGAAGAAGAAAGTGATCAACCTTTTTTTGCGATGCTTTCCTTTTATGCAGTACATTCTCCCATTCAAACTACCCAAGGAAAGTGGGCCAAATACCGCGAAAAGGCGCACCAGCGAGGCATCGAACCCGAGGGCTTTGAGATGGGAGAGAAGCTACCTTTCCGAAAGGTGCAGGATAATCCGGTGTATGCAGGTTTGGTGGAATCAGTAGACGATGCGGTAGGCATAGTGGTAAACCAACTAAAAGCACAGGGATTGTATGATAACACCATCATTGTCTTTACCTCAGACAACGGCGGTGTGGTGGCTGGCGATAATTTTTCAACCAGCAACTTGGTCGTGAAGGGAGGAAAAGGGCAACATTGGGAAGGGGGAACGCGAGTCCCCTACCTGATCCGCACGCCGCACTTTCAGCCAACAGGAAAGGTTACCTATTCGGTAACCGGAGCCGATTTTTTCCCTACGTTACTGGATTTGGCAAATCAGCCACTTTTGCCCATGCAACACCTGGATGGCATTAGCTTGAAGCCTCTTTTGCAAGGGTATGAGTTGCCTGAGCGTTCCCTTATCTGGCACTATCCCCATTATGGTAACCAAGGAGGAGTGCCGTCGAGCGTCATTCGAAAAGGCCCCTGGAAGTTGATCCACCACTGGGAAGATAGTCATCAAGAGCTGTACCATGTATTAGATGATCCATTTGAACGCGAGGATAAAATCCAGCAGTTTCCGGAAATTCGCCTTAGTCTAGGGACCGAGCTGAATCATTTTCTGGAGCAGGCATACGCTAAACTGCCTCAAACCGACCCACTGTTTGAAAGGGAGAAATACGAGGCTAGAATCGTGGATATGCGAACCAGACTCTTGCCCAATTTGGAAAAACAGCGAATGGATTTTCTGGATCCCAATTGGCAACCCAATCCGGACTGGTGGGGCAGTCAGCCGGTGACGGTTGACTGATTTTCAAAAGGAGGGCAAAACAAGGAAAATTAACGCGATTGCTGCCGTGGTAATCAACGCCGTGAGTGGGGCAGCAATCCTGGTTTTTAATAGTCATCGAAGCGGTGCCTGCCGGATAAGGTAATCGTGCTTACCCCAAATACAAAGCACTAAGGCGACGGCCAATATGCCGACTATCCACAGTTGTTCCATGTGTTAGGAGGGCTGATAGGTTACAATGGGTGCCGCCAAACAAGTTTCGGGAATATCAAAGGCTTGTACCAGCGGTACAGCCTCTTTACGTATCTCCCAACAAAGCTGATTTACCAATTTTCGGATGGCTTTGGTTTTTACTCCCTCCATGTAGCCCTGTTCCAGGTACCATCCTTTATTTTCTTCCATCGTATGCAAGGCGTAGAGGTCGCATAGCTTTTTCAACACGCTTTCATAAGACTTGCCTTTACTTGCCTTGACCGCATGAATAAACTGCTCCAAAACGACTTTTTCGATGAAGGCCGTCCCAACGTTCACAAAGTGATGTTGACAGACATTGAATGCATCAAAGGGATCCAAGCCGTCTCCGATCAACCTGCGCATCCGTCGGGCAGCCGAATCTACCAAGTCACTGGCCCGATACTCGAAGGCGCTGAGCTGAAAATCCGGATCGGTCAAGTGTGATTCGTCGGTGTTGCGGACAATCAGTGGGTTCTTCTCCGTCAAAGAGGTTTTGGTCCTAGAGGCAAGGTACGTCACAATAGTAAAGAAATTCATGTTTTCAAACTGATCCCGGTAGGCACTCAGCCTACTTTTGGCTACCAGTTGCATCAGTACGGTATTATCACCCTCGAAGGTGGTGTAGATATCCGTATCGTTCTTGAGGGCATCGATGCGGTTTTCCGATAGATATCCCTTGCCCCCACAAGCTTCACGGCACTCTTGGAGCGTTGCGGTGGTGTTCCAGGTAATATAGGATTTGAGACCAGCAGCCAATGCTTCTAGTTCCTGCATTTCGGATTCCTTTCGGTTCATAAACCGCTTGGTCATGTATTGCATGGCAAAATGGCCCGCGTAAGTTTTGGCCAATAGCGGCATCAATCTACGCTGATGCATTCGGTAGTTCAGGATGGGCACTTCTTCCCCTCCTTCCGGGCCAAACTGTCGCCGTTGGTCGCCGTAGCGGATGGCAATGGCCAGCCCACTTTTAGAAGCCGCGATGGCAGACCGGGGAATCCCTATCCGACCGCCGACCAACGTCCCCAACATCGTAAAGAAACGCTTGTTGTCGCTGGCGATGGGGGTTTCGAATTCACCTCGTTCGTTTACTTTTGCAAAGCGGTCCAGCATATTTTCCAAGGGTATTACGACCTGATCAAAGGCAATCAGCCCATTGTCTACCCCATTGAGCCCCATTTTTCTGCCACAGTCCTCAATGTGTATCCCGGGAAGTGTTGCACCACCTTCGTCTCTCAATGGGACAACAAAGGCACTGACTCCGTAGTCCGTACCGTCAATGATCAACTTGGCAAAAACGGTCGCCATACGACCGTGGAGGGCAGCGTTGCCGATGTATTCTTTCCGAGCTAGCCGGTGGGGTGTATGAATCGTAATGGTTTGGTCACGGTGTTGGTAGGTGGCAGTGGTTTCTATCCCCCGCACATTGGATCCATGGTTGGTTTCGGTCATCGCAAAGCAGCCTGGAAGTTCCAGTGTGCCTATTTTGGGGAGGTATTTGGCGTGGTGTTTTTCGGTTCCCAAGGATAAAATACTCATTCCCCATAGGCCAAATTGCACGCCAAATTTGATGACCATGCTCAAGTCCCGGTAACTCAAGGTTTCCATGACTGAAAAGTATGCCTCCATATCGTTTTCGCCGCCTTGTGCGATAGGGTAGCCGATTTTTCCGAAACCGGCATCTGCGACGATTTTGCACCAGGTGAGCACTTGTTCCCGATAGGCGCTTAGGTCCCCTGGATCAACGTAGCCAAACGCGGGTGTTTGGATAAGTGCTTTGACACGACGGATTATTCCCGCTTGATCTCCGTCTAAAAAACGGGCCAATTCCCCCACTGAAAACGCGGTTTCCGTTCCATAAGAGGTGGTCTGCGTGGGGTGATCTTCCTTAAACCGATAGATGGCACTACGGCCCACAATCCCAAGATTTTCTTCTAATCTCTGCAGGTCTTTTTTTACATGGTTGATGTTTTCTTTTACCCAGTCAGTAGGTAGTTCCTTTTTGGCCAATGCCACGCTAATTTCCGTAAGGTTTTCAAAATCCACTCCTTCCTCTACGAGCTCTTTGACGGATTTAACCCAATGGGCAATTTCCTGTCTGTCAGGGGCATTTGTGGGTGTCACTTTTTTTAGCAAAGCCGATCTATCCGCCTCATCCATCCATAGAGTGTCCCGGATGAAGGATTGTAAAGTCTGCCACTCCTGTTCACGCAAGACGGCATCAGACCATATCACATACAGAAACGGATAAAAAACCAGGTTTTTTGTGGTTGAAGTTGCCTTTGTAGCTTCCATAAAAAGGTATTTAAGGGTTTACGTTTCAAGTTACCAATTATCTTTTCAAAAACAGTGCGGAAAGTTTGTGGAAATTACGCTATTTTGGTCCATGTTAAAATGATGAAACCCAATTGATCCAGGACTATGAAACCCTCCATTATCTTCCTCAGCTGTTTTTTTCTTTTAGTATACGTAATCAACCCTTCTTTTGGTCAAGAAGTTAAGTTTCCCTGGCCTGAAGGCAAGAAAATGGCGTTGAGCTTGAGTTTTGATGACGCCCGGGCCAGCAATCCTACCCACGGGATTCCATTGTTGAATGAGGTGGGCATTCGTGCGACGTTTTTTGTGATTCCCCAAAGCGTGAGAAATAACCTCAAGGGGTGGCAGCAGGCGGTGGAAAGTGGCCACGAAATGGCCAACCACTCCATCATTCATCCATGTAGTGGCAACTTTGTATGGTCCCGAAATAAGGCCTTGGAAAATTACACCTTGGACAAAATGCGTGAGGAGCTCTTGCAGGCAAATTTTGAAATCGAAAACCTCTTGGGAGTGACGCCTACTGTGTATGCCTATCCCTGTGGACAGATGTATGTGGGTAGCGGTCAGCATGCGCAAAGCCTGATTCCGCTGATTTCTGAATTGTTCGTGGCGGGAAGAGGCTGGCTTGCAGAGGCACCGGTGGATCCTTTGTATGCTGACATGGCCCAACTAACAGGCATAGAGATGGACAATAAAACGTTTGAGCAAATCAAGGCGTATATCGATCAGGCATCCCAAAGTGGGCAGTGGCTTGTATTGGCAGGTCATGAAACCAATGATTCCGGAAGGCAAACCACTTACCTGGAAACGTTACGCCAACTGGCGGCCTATGTAAACGACCCTGAAAATGGCATCTGGGTCGCACCCATCGGGGAAATTGCCGATTATGTGCAGGCAACTAGAATGGCGATGGCCGATACGGTCAATATGCCCCAACTGGTACGGCCAACCAAGGACGGTAAATTGCATCTTACCGCTGAAAACGGACGTGGTGTTGGCCCACGTATTGAGTATATGCCTGATTGGAGGGCATTTGGATGGTTTACCGGAAAAGACCGGGTAGAATGGGAGGTGGACGCACCCCAAATCGGTACCTATCAGGCTGTAATGGAGTGGTCTGTATCAGACAAAGAATCCGGTAAAGGCTTTGTGTTTGAGTCCTCTAAGGATAGTATCAGAGGTCAGGTGGAGCGCTCGGGTTCCTGGGAAACCTTTAAGACGCTGTCCATTGGAAAGTTGATGCTGAATGGAGGGTATAATAAGTTGGTGTTCCGGCCTGAAGACGATTTTGGAGCAGAAGGAGCGCTATTGGATTTGAAGCAGGTCACGTTGATTCCGGTTTACTAGTCTATGTGGGTACTTATATTTATCGGTTGGTTTGGGGCATCCCACCCTCCCGTTGCGACACCGGAATTATGGAATACGCTGCTTTATGCCGGTGGGCAACCTTTTTCAGGTATGGGAGTGGACGAAGCAACGATTCGTGCGCTGGATGTTGATTTTCAGCAAGTAAGAAATCTTCCTCCCCATCCGACCGATCAGATTTTTTACGAAGGCTTGCTAAACACCGATCCCAGGCGTATTCAAACGGAAATACACTTGCGGGATATGGACCGCCTTTCTTTGTTTTATTGGTATTACGAGCTTAAGGATTCCGCGCAGGCCATCTTTCCCATGAAGCAGCTAGCCTTAGCCTGGGTATCTACGTATGTGCCCACCGGAAATCCCATCAACGAGAACAAATTGGTTCCATTGATCTATGCCTATCCATTGCTATCGCCTCATCTGAATAAAGATGAAAACACCCGGTATAGGGATTTTTTATCGAAGCTGGCAAAGCAGGTAAGGGATTTCCCCAAGACACCGATGAACAACTGGGAAACCAAGCGCATCCATTTGCTGGGTGTCACTGGGTTGGTTTTGGGGAAAGCTGATTATACCGAGTGGGCCGAGAGCCGTTTTCGCAATTACGTAGATCTATGCCTTTTTCCGGACGGTAGCAGTTCGGATATCCGGCAACGGGATGCGCTTAGTTATCATGTCAGTGCATTAAAGCCCCTTTGCCAATTTTTGATTTATTTGGAAGCCCTGCAGCCGGGGAAAGGTTCCGCCTTGTTTTCCTATTCCGGGTCTTCGGGTGGCAGCCTCCAACAGTCCCTGCGGTTTGTTTTACCGTATGCCAAAGGAGAAGCCGTCTATGCCCAATGGAACAACACCAAGGTGGCTTTGGACAGGCAACGTGCGAAAGCTGGCCTGGCGGAGTATCAACCGGGAGTGTTGTATCAGGCCCAACGGGCCTGGGACACCCTTGCCATGGGATCCTTTTTTGACCGAACCCTTGCGGTGGAGGATTGTCGGCATATGGTGTGCCAGTTTGTGCAAGGGGTGGTAACCAAGTGACTGGTCTTACCTCCAAACCATACAAATGGATTTGGTCGATTTTGTAAAGTTAATTGATTTAGGTCCAAAAAATGTGTAGTATTAAATCTAATAAACAGCCTCAAACCATCGTTTTTTGCCTTTTATCTCAACCTCATTCAGCATGAAGCAAAGCCCATTGATTTGCACCCTTTTAGTACTATTGATCAGCGTCCAATTTACCCCCGCCCAAAAACTGGTGAGTGGTAAATACACGTTGGCCGAATTGGAGCAAAGTCTTATTCCGCACTCACAGTGGAATCCATTTCCTCCAGTATCAGATCGGACTGCGTGGAATTCCCTCGACAGAGCCACGCTAAGTGCTTATCTGAAGACAGCGAATGAAAATATCGCTTACGAATGGCCGTATATACCTGCCACGAAATCACTGCTGATCGAGCGGACCGGAGACCGGGACGAGTACCAGGCAATTACCTTTCAGAAGCGACGTATGTTGGGTACGATGATTCTTGCCGAGATATACGAGAATCAAGGGAGGTTTATAGACCCGATCATAAATGGGATATGGTCCATTTGCGAAGAGTCTTTTTGGGGGGTTCCGGCCCACTTGCCCAAGACGAAAGAAATCTCCGGGTTGGTAGACGTGACCAAGCCATTCGTGGATTTATTTGCAGCTGAAACGGCCACCTATCTAGCTTGGGCGGATTATTTTTTCGGGGAACAGTTTGACCGGATTTCTCCCCAGATTCGCAAGCGCATCCGTCACGAAACGCGGACTAGGATCTTTCAACCTCTTATGAATCAGCATCATGGTTGGATGACCGCTAACTCCAATGGGCGCCCACCCAACAACTGGAACCCATGGATCGTTTCCAATTGGATAAATTCAGCATTGCTTTTGGAGGAAGATCAACAAAGGCGTTCGGAAATGGTCTACAAGGCGGTGGAGGTATTGGATAATTTTTTGGATCCCTATCCCCAGGATGGAGGATGTGACGAAGGACCAAGTTACTGGGGAGCTGCAGCCGCCTCTCTGTTTGATTGCTTATCCCTGCTGAATCTGGCGAGCCACGATGCCTTTGCCTATGTGTACGAAGATGAAAAGGTCCGAAACATGGGAAAATTCATTTACCGGGCACAGATTAGTGAAGCCTACTTTCTGAATTTTGCCGATGCGGATCCCCAACCGAAGATGTCGGCGGCCATGATTTATCGCTACGGAAAGGCTATCCAAGACCTAGATATGATGAAATTCGGGGCCTATTACTGGGAGCCTTTCTCCGGTGCCCTACCTAATTTCCATTATTTCCGAAATTTCTTTGAGCTAGTTGTACAGGATGAGATCGTGGCAGCAGATAAAGGGTTGCCGCTTCCCAAAGACGTGTGGCTTCCCGATATTCAGGTGATGGTGGCAAGGGACCAAGCAGGTACTACCGACGGGTTTTTCCTTGCGGCGAAGGGGGGGCACAACGATGAAAGCCACAACCACAATGACATTGGGAATTTTGTTGTCTATTACGATGGGCAGCCTTTACTGATAGACGTCGGTAGGGGTACTTACACCCGCAAGACCTTTAGTGAGGACCGATATGATATCTGGTATAACCGATCTGACTACCACAATCTTCCTACCATCAATGGGCAAACACAGCTTCCAGGCAGTCAGTTTCGGGCCTCGGACGTTTCGTATCAGGCAAGGCCTCAGGTGTCTCAGATGAAGCTGGATATCCGTCAAGCCTATCCGCAGGAATCAGGCGTGGAAAGCTGGCAGCGGACGATTGTACTAAACCGAGGCAAACAAATTCGTTTGGAAGACTTGGTCCGGCTTAGTGAGGCAAATAACATCACCCATCATTTTATGTCCATTTATCCCGTTAGCGTATTGCGCCCCGGCGTACTTGCCATCCCATTTATTGGGAAGGATGGGCAAGAGCGAAATTTCCAGTTGACATACAACCCACGTCAGATGGAGGCGTTTATCGAAAAAGTGCCCCTTACTGCCCCCGAGGATAAAGGAATCATCACCAAATGGGGAGACACCATCTATCGCGTAAACTTTGAGGTGAAAGAGCCCAAACTAAAAGATACCTTTCGGTTTTTGCTGGAATAACCGGAAAAGGTATCTTTGATGTCTAACAGTCTAAAGTACTGATTATTTGATATCTAACCCATGTTCTCATGGATGATCGCTTATCTCGGTAGGTCATTTCCGATATATTCATTTGGGTTGGCTGGTGGAATGGTAGATCCCCACTTCTGATTGATCACCTCGATGAAACGGTTTGCTATAAAGGCGCTGGCCCGTCCGTTGGGATGTACCCCGTCCACAGAGAACGCTCCATTGGGAGGAGCGATACTGGGTGAGAGTGCGACCCCTCCGGCGCTTACTTGTCCCTGAATCACCTCGTTGAACAATTGGTTGATGTCTACCAACACGAGTCGATCACTTTGCGCTTGTACGGCGTTGGCGATGATCCCGTTAAAGGTGTCTATTTTCTGGGCAAGCTCGTTCCTCTCGGAGGGTATCAGTACGAACTCGTCTCCTACAGGGATCGTCAATCCCACGATATTCAGGGGGTTCCCTCCCACAGTGGTTCCTAGGATTTGTGAGAGTGTCAGAGTTGCCCGGTCGTCCGCGTTACTTAAGCGGATGGATGGTAGTCCCAAGCCGGACAGGTCTGTCAGCGTTTCATCGGTCATTACAAATCCGTTGGCACCTGCCTGAAAGCTTATCCTACGAAGGTTACGTTCTACCTCGGTAATGAGGTTTCCTGCAAGGGCCTGGTCAAGGCCTTGATTGTAGCCTTGATAAGCGCCATTTGCGAGGGTAACCTGGCCGGGACTTAGCGGTACGGCATTCCATGGAACAAGCGAGAAGTAGGGTAGGGCATTGATATTCGGTATGTTTGCCACTGCGCCTTTGGCGTTGGGATTCGCCTGTAGCATGGTACCGAGCGCGAGGGAGTACCTAGCGGCAAAGTCGGCATCAGAGGTAAGTAGCGATGGGTTCGCACCACCTGTCAGGGCATAACCCAGCACGTCGTTCTTGCCCAGCCAAAAGGTGAAGAAAGTTCCGCCATTCGCCAGTGCTGCTGCGGCATCACCCACAAGGGTGGAAGTTCCCGGGTTGCTGGCAAAGCGGGCATATTCGGGATTAAATGCCGGATGATTCGGCTGGTTGATATTTCCGGTTTCCGGTATCAGCGCAGTGGCCAAGGTAATTCTATTCACCCCAAAATTATTCAGTTCTGCTTTATTGCCGGTAAACGGCGTAATGGGGTTACCGGGCACAATGGGGTTCGGCAACACCATACCGGTGCTGGGATTGGCCTGAAGGATCAATCGACCCAAGCTAATGCCCCCGGGTCCGGGGCTGAAAAATCCAACCTCAGCGTTGATATCGGGCACGTTAAACGGGCCACCTCCGACTTGTTCCATCTGTCTGGCCAGGATGACCGCAAATCCGTTTTGCTGGGAGCGATTGTACAGTGCGCCGTCCATGACACCTGCGGTGATGGATGACCCGATGCTGATCATCTTGCTAAAGTCCGCTTCACCGGCACTTGGTTCAGGCACCGGAGATTCTGGGAATTCGTAATTACAAGCAGCGGCAACCGCCAAAAAGGCAACAAGGAGGTATTTTGAGTAGAAGTTCATGACGTAGGCTGGTTTAGTTTAACAATTCGTCAAACGTGATGGAAAGGTAATAAATCGCTCCGATGGTCGGTCCACCAAAATTGAGAATGTACCGATTATTGAAGATATTCGATCCGCCGAGTTTTACGATGCTTTTGATGTCTTTCAACCGATAACTTAGCTGGGCATCTACATTGTGGAATTCGGGAACATCTCCCTGCGCAAAGGAAGACTCCCAGCGGAAACCCGTTTGGTATCGATAGGCAACGTTGAAACCTAGATTTTGGGTTAGTTTGCGGTTGCCAAACATCAGATTGGTCTTGTGCTCAGGGGTGTTGAAATCAGAGATAAAGCCTTCTTCAAATTCGGTAATCAAGCGGTTAAAGTTGTAATTTCCGCTGATCGTGTAGTTTTTCGGTAGATTGTAGGTGATGCCAATGACCGCTCCGTGTGCCCGTACCTCCCGGTCGTCTACATTGGTATAGGTTTGAAAGGTGTTTTCCAAGCCCGGGATGGTAATCGGTGTTAGCAGCGTGGGTGCATTCACGGCATTGATGGCGCCCTGATCGGTACTCAACGCCGCTCCCGGGAATACCGGTCCCGGCGCTTTGCGAACTGCCGTCTGCGTGATAAAGTCGTTGTATACATTGTAATAATAGGCCATGTCTATCAGCAGTCGGTTGTTGTTGAGCAGTCCTTTGTATCCGATTTCAGTGGATCGCACCTGCTCGGGCCGCAGTTCCGGCAACGATTCCACCCGCTGCAAAAGTGCCGTGGCCGATGGATCTACCGGGCTTGCACCGGCACCTACAGCGGCAGCATACCGCTGCACAGAGGCTAGACTAAACGAATTTTCAAAAATATTATACTTCTCGCGGTAAAACGGCAGCCCACCGATCAATCGGGCCGACACCACGTTTAGGTCGATGTGTTGTCCCTGGGTAGTAGGCATTCGGAATCCCGTTTGATAAGAAGCCCTGAAGTTGCTGTTGCCTTCTGTCCAAACTCCGGAGATTCTGGGGCTGAACTGGCCTTGGAAGTTTTCGTTTTTATCGTATCGAATGGAGCCGGTAATTTTCAATTTGTCGTTTACAACGCGCTTGGCACCCTGTACGAAGGCACCGATTTCCTGAATCGTAATATCGTTGCCTTCGGTGTCAGCGAAAATCGTTCCATTGGATCGGAGGTCATAGATCCGATAGGAACCACCTGCCAGCAAGTCCATAAACGTTATTTCGTTTTTGAAATTATACTGGCCTTCTACCATATTCATCTGGGAGCGATCGTTGAACAACGCACCTTGGGGAATTACCTCGCCTCGAATTTGGGAGGTTGCTTGATTAAACTCGCTGGATCCGGGCATGAATCGGCCGACGTCGGCTTGTTGGCGGGCAAACTGATGGGCCATGGCTTGCTGTGCAGCACTACCCATCGTGCCGGGTGCCACCTGCTGCTGTGCCATCGCTCCCATATAATTGAGGGTGTATTCACCAAACCAAGCGGAGTTGTTTTTCCAAGTGTCGTTGATGTTTACGCCCAATAGATCCGCAATGTAGGAATCTCCCGAGTTTTCTCGGGTAGTGTAGGTGCGCACAAAATAGTTGTCTCCTTTGAGCTCCAGTTTGTGCTGGGTGATGTTAAAGTTATTGAGGGAGTAGCGTTGGGCCCCGGTGTATACCGAAGTTCCTGCACCGTAGTTGATGGTGTAAGACAGTTCCGACCGATCATTTATACGATAATGAAGGGCTCCGTTGAATTTGTAGTTTTTGGCACCGTAATCTACCAAGTGCCGCTCATCGTAGCCTGTGCGGGACACCACTTGGTCCGGAATGCTACCGATATACCCACCTAAACCTAGTGCATTGGCCTGGGTTTGAATGGCAGCTACATTTCGCAGTAGACCAATATTGTTGGACACTTCGTCGCCGAAAACGTGTACTTGGTTTTCTCCAGGATTAAATGGTAGATTGCCTTGGGCGTCTCGGTTCAAATCAGTGCGGTCTGTTCCGTGCCAATCCGTGGCCTCTAGAAAGGAAGCGCTGATTTTGAAAGCCAACTTGTTGTTAAAGGCATGAGCATAGCGGATGGCGCCTTCGTACATGGGCTGCGGATTGGAGGGTTCTCCAGGGCGGCCATTGAAATGATTGAAGCCTTGTTTGTAAAATGCACTAAGTCCTTGATAGTCAAATGGACTTTTGCTGTTTACCAACAGTATTCCGTTAAACGCATTAGGTCCATACAGGGCAGAGGCGGCCCCTGGTATGAACTCTACGCTCTCTACATCCAATTCGGAGGGACCATTGAGGTTTCCGATCGGAAAGTTCAATGCGGGCGCCTGCGTGTCCATGCCGTCTGTCAATTGGACAAAACGCGTATTGCCGGTGGAATTAAATCCCCTTGCATTCAAAATCTGAAAGTTGATCGATGAAGAAGTGACATCCACTCCTTTGAGGTTCGCAATGGCCTTGTAATAGGAATCGGAGGCTGTCTCCCGTATGGCCAAGATATCCATTTTTTCTACGGTAACGGGAGATTGAAGGATGCTTTCCTCCACACGGGAAGCTGACACGACCACCTCTTGCCCGAGGAAGGATTGCTCGGCAAGGGAGATAGCCAGTCCACTAACATTTTCCTCGGTAACTTCCACCTCTTGGGTAGCAAAACCAACCATGGAAAAAACCAACGTGAGTGGGGGAGCTTGGTTTACAACAAGCCGAAAATTGCCGTCCAGATCAGTCACCGTTCCCATGACTTTCCCCCTTACCAGGATATTAACTCCGATGAGTGGATCCTTTGTGTCTGTCTCGGTCACTTGACCGCTGATCGAGGTTTGTTGGGCGAAACTTTGCTGCATCCAAAACAAACCGACCAATACCATGGATAAAATTTTCGCTGAGATTACGTATTTGTGTAACATATGCTTCTTGGCTTATTGTTAACGTATTTTAATAAGGAAAACAGGTGGTTACACACCTATTCGAATTCGATAGGTGACCTAATGGGAATTGGCTAGGTATTTCAATTACATAATAACGTATTCTGATAAAAATAGTCAATGTTTTGCGTCGAATATTTTTGGTGAAAATCCTTTGGGAGTTCCACCAAAAATGATTTTCTACAAAACAAGTTGAATGGACAGACAGAAAAGCCCTCTTTTTTGCCAATATACTCCGTTAGCTAGCAAAAAATTCGAAAAAACATAAAATCAAAAAGGGGGCTTGCGCTGAATTTATGCAAATTCTGAAATGGACCTAAAAACGACCTTAGCCCTGATTTTGATTTTCTTCGTTGACGTGTTTTACGAGTCGGTCGCAAAGGTCTTTCAGTTCTTCTGCGTAGTACTCGTCGCCGGTGGCGTTTAGGATGGTTTGGGCCATTCCTCCTAGGATATCGATGTAAAAGCGCTTCATTTCCGCTACCGACATATCGTCTGTCCAAAGGTCAATGCGAAGCGTGCTGTGGTTGAGGTTATCCCACACATTCAGGCTGATGCTTCTGGTGGATTCCATGCCTTCACCTTCCTTGTCGGTTGCATTCCACTCGATGGATTTGGGTAGGTTTTTCTCATCTAGGCTGATCGAGAAATTGATATCTGATTTTTTCATCTGTTTATAATTGATTTTAGCGGGTCACCTGTCTGCAAACCGACCGCATAGTCAAGCCCATGTGTCTTTTGGATTATCTGTAGGTGCATATGCGCTAATAAATCGGCATTTCAATGGCGATTGCGGCGCAAAAATAAGAAAGTTTCTACCACAATTGGCTTCAATTTTGCCTAATTTTGCCATCCAAAGGAAATTTTGTGCCGCTGATCTTGATAGTGCGGTGCCTTTCAGATTTTCTTTTTACGATAAAGCTGACGAAATTTTATTCAAAAAAATGAAAGTTGTAGCCTTGATTCCCGCGCGATTTGGTGCCACTCGGTTCCCGGCTAAGTTGATGGCTGATCTCTATGGGAAGCCACTCATAGCCCGGACGTACCTGAGTACGGTAGCTACAGGCGTATTTGATCAGGTAGTGGTGGTAACTGACCACGAGGATATCGCACAGGTGATCCGTTTGGAGGGAGGAGAAGTGTTTATGAGTATCCGCGAACATGAGAGCGGATCGGATCGGATTGCAGAAGCTGCAGCGACCATGGATGCCGATGTAGTGGTCAATGTGCAGGGTGATGAGCCCTTTCAGGACGAAAAGTCCCTACGGCAGTTGGTGGAGGTGTTTAAGAGTCCTGACGTTCAAGTTGCTTCCCTGATGACCACTATCTTGGATGGTTCACAGGTGCAAAATCCCAATACAGTGAAAGTAGTAGTAGACAAAAATAGGTTTGCACTGTACTTTAGTAGATCCCCTATTCCTTATATCAGAGAGTCGCCGGCCCAGGTTAGTTTTTTTCGCCACATTGGGATTTATGCTTATCGGAAAGAGCTGCTCATGGCGTTTACTCAGTGGGAAAAATCCGGACTAGAGCGTACGGAAATGCTAGAGCAGCTCCGATTGCTGGAAAATGGCGTTCGCATCAAAATGGTTCATACGATGCACCAAGCGGTTGCGATCGATACGCCGGAGGATTTGGAAAAGGCCAAGGCGTATTTTTTGCTCCATTTCAGTCATTTTATTTAGGTTAAAGTAAGGATAATAAGAAGGTTATCTTTGTGTTTTTAGTTCGGAACAGGGGGGGATAATCAACCAGCAATAAAAAAATGAAGGTTTTTGAATTCTTCCACAGTGTCTACCGATTGAGTCCTTCATCTCAACGTGCGTTGGAACACATTGCCGTGGAAAGAAAATTTCACAAAAATGAGATGATTCAGCAGATAGGAAGCAGATGCAGGACAATTTATATTGTTCAAAGTGGCTGCGCCCGGATCTTCTACTATAAGGATGGGGTGGATATCACTGAACATTTTGCCTTTGAAAATGAGCTGATTGTCCGCGCGGAAAGCCTCTTTACCGGCAGGCCAACCTCCAAGGGCATTCAAGCCCTAGATGAAACATCCATCGTAAGCCTAGACTCCGAGTCTGTTTTCAATCTTTATGATCAATTTCATGAAGTAGAGCGCTTGTTTCGGTTACTTTTTGAAAGGGAATACGTAAGCACAGTAAGGCGAATTGAAAGTCTCCAGTTTAAATCTGCCAAGGAACGATATATAGAGCTATTGGAATCAACTAACTATGTGCAGAAAATCCCGCTAAAGTACATCGCAACCTATCTAGGGATCACACAGGTTTCCTTAAGTAGAATTCGGGCCGAGATCCGCTGATTACTTATCATTTGTAAAAAGTTTCCGCTATACCATTTCGGAACTTTGCCAAAGGAATAAGTATCAGATATCGATGAATAGGGAGAAAATCCGGCTTGGCTTAAAGGAGAATTGGAGGCAGTTTGCACTTTTGGTGCTGGTGAATGCCTTTGTGGGAGGGATGGTTGGAATGGAGCGGACCATCATTCCACAATTTGCAGAGACCACATTTGGGGTCGGTTCAAAGACAGCTATATTGTCATTTATTACCGCATTTGGGCTGACCAAGGCCCTGGCGAATTACTATACGGGTAGACTGTCCAATAGATTTGGTCGAAGAAATCTCCTGTTGTTCGGATGGCTCTTGGCATTGCCCGTCCCGTTCATGCTACTGTTTGCCCCCAATTGGGGATTTGTCATTTTTACAAATGTGCTGCTGGGAATAAGTCAGGGATTTACCTGGAGCAGTACAGTGGTAATGAAGATTGACTTGGTGGGGGAGCAGGACAGGGGATTGGCCATGGGGTTAAACGAATTTGCAGGCTACCTTGCCGTTGGTATAGTCGCATTTTTTACGGGTTACATTGCCAATACCTATGGGGTGATACCTTATCCTTTTTACCTCGGAAGTTTCATTTCGATTGTGGGATTCGCCTTAACCGTGCTTTGGGTCAAAGATACAAGGGCCTTTGTCCGGAAGGAAAGTATGATCGACACGACCAAACCCCTCGACAATGTGTTTTTGCAAACGACCCTTATAGACAGGGTCTTAAGTTCTGTCACGCAGGCCGGAATGGTCAATAACCTAAACGACGGTATGATCTGGGGGCTGCTTCCGATGGTTTTGTTTTCGCTTCATTTTGATCATGCGCAGATCGGCGTCGTAACAGCTACCTACCCGACTGTGTGGGGAGTTGGACAACTGATCACCGGGAAAATGTCGGATCATTACTCTAAGAAGTCCATGCTTTTTTGGGGAATGTTAGGGCAAGGATTGGCCATATTGTGTATTCCACTAAGCAGCGACTTTTATACACTGGTTGCTATTTCAGCCCTGTTAGGGCTAGGAACAGCCTTGGTCTATCCTACCTTCCTTGCAACCATTGCCCAAGCAACCAGTCCCGTGCAACGCGCAGAGAGTATCGGTACCTTTCGCCTTTGGAGAGATCTCGGCTATGCATTTGGTGCGGTGATTTCCGGTGTCACAGCCGATTTATTTGGCATTGACTATGCCATTTTGTTAATCGGGATCATCACGATAGCGTCCTCCATGGTCGTCAAATTCCGCATGCCGGAAATAATCAGTCCAGGCAAGAATATATTGCAAAAAAGGACGGTATCAGTTTGAATGACAGGCCTCTGAAACCTTTCTACCGACTTGCATAACAGATCTTTTAAGAGGTGCAATAAAGGCATGGATTTTGGCTGATCGGCGTTAGAGGCACGGATATTGAAAGATAAATCGTAAATTACAGTTGATTTTTAAAAACCTGGACAATGGTTATAAGAGATAGCAGTGGGATACGATTTGCCTTAGTTATGGCCATGGTCACCTTGGGGGTGTTACACGTAAAAGCACAGGATAAGACCAGGGTATTTATCATGACCGATATCAACATCGATTCGGGTGATCCAGATGACCGACAGTCCTTGGTGCATCTTTTGTGGTATGCTGACGAGCTGGAAATTGAAGGGGTAATTCCGCACAGGTGGGAGTCAGGTGCCTTGGAGGCTTGTGAATTGGCAATCAATGCCTACAAATCCGATTTTCAACGGCTTGGACTTCTCGATTGGGGATTTCAAGATCCTGATGACGTTCGTACCAAAATCGCTATCGACAGGCTGCACGGAATGGAGCTATTCCGTAATGCTGCCTCGGAGATGGGTAGCCCGCTATACGTGCTGGTATGGGGCAACATGCTCACGTTAAAGGAGGCCCTTTTTGAATACCCGGAATTGGCCAGAAATATTCGGGTGGTTAGTATTGGCACAGGACTTATGCTGGAATCCAATATTCCCTACATGTCCAAAAGCAGGGAAAAGGAACGTCCTTGTATTCAGACCAACTGGAACGGCCTGGGAAGGAACGAAATTTATGAGGATCCTCGGTTTGACTCCCTGTGGTGGCTGGAAATAAACTGGACCTATGAGGGAATGTTTGTAGGCGGGCAGCCGGTCGAAATGCTGCAAAAGCTATCGGGTTACGGGATGATGGGCAAACACCTTCAGGAGGTGGTTAAAAAGGAAGCTTGGGCTCAGTACTTCCGGGTAGGCGATACACCGTCTGTGCTTTATGTGATTTCTCCCCACCATCCACTGGACGATCCGACTCAAAGCAGTTGGGCCGGGAAGTTTCAACGGCCCTTTCCGGATGCACGTCCGAATTACTTCACGGATTATAGCGGGGATTTGGATTGGAACTATGCAGATCCCTGTGCTTCTTGGGGCATCCACGAGCAAGTAAAAGATATCGCAGTAAATACCCTTTTTGAGCAACGGGAGGAGATGTATCGGGCGTTATTGACTAAATTGTCTGAACTTTACGAAAAAAAATGATGAACAAAAAGCGAATTTTCTTCACCGGTGGCTCGGGCAAAGCCGGAAAGCACGTGATTCCGTACCTGTTGGATCAGGGATACCGGGTGATGAATGTGGATCTGAAGCCGCTTGATTGTCCCGGTGTGGACAATTTGACCGCGGATATTACAGACTCCGGGCAGATGTTCAATGCAATGACCTCCTATGCTGGCCTGGACGAGTTGGACCATGGCAGTGGGGTGCCGGCTTTCGATGCAGTAGTCCATTTTGCCGCCGTCCCCCGCATATTGATCAATCCGGATAATGAAACCTTTCGGGTAAATACACTAGGTACCTACAACGTGATTGAGGCAGCGGTGAAACTGGGAATAAGGAAGGTCATCATCGCATCCTCCGAAACTACCTATGGCATCTGTTTTTCAGATGGCCAAACGGATCCAAAGTCATTGCCTTTGGAGGAAGATTACGACGTGGATCCGATGGATAGTTACGGACTCTCCAAGGTGGTCAATGAACAGACAGCCCGTGCATTTCAGCGACGCTCAGGGGTGGATATCTATGCACTTCGAATCGGAAATGTCATCGAGCCGCATGAATATGCGTTGTTGTTTCCGCATTATTTCAAACATCCGGAAGTCAGGAGGCGAAACGCTTTCTGCTACATCGATGCCCGTGATTTGGGTCAAATTGTCGATTTATGCATTAAAAAGGATGGATTGGGCTTTCAGGTGTTCAACGCCGGAAACGACCATAATGGAGCGATTTTGCCCAATAAGGTCCTGTTGGAACGTTTTTTTTCCGGTGTACCGGTTACCCGGGAACTGGAAGAGCATGAAGCTTTATTTTCTAATCGGAAGATCAGGGAAGTACTGGGCTTTAGGGAAAATCACCCTTGGCGAAGGTATGTAAAGGGAGCGTAGTGGCTCCGCTATCGCATGGATGAATGTTCGTCTGAACTACCTGCTGCGTTCAAAGAAAAACGATTTCCATGATGCAAGAAAGGTCAATTTGTCCATTTGGATAGCGTAATTTTCGTGGTAAGCCACTATCCCTGCCAGGTTCCAAGAGGATGGGTTCATACCTATGGAGAGGTTTCCTATTTATTTACAGCGGCTTCAAAATTAGTATTTTATATTTCTGCGATTATGCAACGACAGATTCTAAAAATCCTACTTATTGCCTTGGGTGTTCAATTGGTCAGCATACCCCTTACCTTGGCACAGGCACCTCATGTTCTCTCCCAGCGGGAACAAGCAGCGGTGATCGATCAATGGCTGGAGGAACGGATGGAGACGCTGCTTCCGCGGTTGATGGACAGGGCGGGAATCGACCTTTGGGTGGTGATATCCAGAGAATACAACGAGGATCCGGTGATCCGTACTTTCTTGCCGGCCACCTGGCACGCCGCAAGAAGACGTACCATGCTGCTGATGTTCAAGCCGGAGGGTAGCCAAGAAGTGGAGGCGCTCGCTGTGGCCCGGTATGATGTGGGGAAGTCATTTCAGAAGGCCTGGGATCCGGAATCCCAGCCGGATCAATGGAAGCAACTAGCCGACCTGATCGTGGCACGAAACCCAAAAAAGATAGGGATCAATACCTCCGATGATTTTGGGCACGCCGACGGGTTGACAGTTACGGAACATGAAATGTTGTTGCAATATTTGCCAGAGCGTTTTCAATCCAGGATTACCACTGCACAAAACCTGGCAGTTGGGTGGCTGGAGACCCGCATACCCTCCGAAATGGCCACCTATCGGCATATCCAATCCATTGCCCACCAGATCATTCAGGAGGGGCTTTCCGAGCAGGTTATCACACCAGGTGTGACGACTACAGATGACGTGGTTTGGTGGTATCGGGAGCGGATTAAAGATATGAAATTGGATACATGGTTCCATCCTTCTGTAGACATTCAGCGGGCCGACCCAGCCAATCAAGAGCAAAACCGTTCCTTTGCCGTCAAGGCTGAATCCCAAGTCATTCAGCCCGGAGACCTGCTGCACATCGATTTTGGGATTTCTTATCTAAGACTGATGACCGATACCCAGCAATTGGCCTATGTACTCCGGCCTGGAGAAACCTCGGTACCGGATTATTTGAAGGAAGCCCTAAAAGTGGGTAATCGGGTACAGGATATCCTTACCAGCCAGTTTGTAACCGGCCGTAGTGGAAACCAGATTTTACGGGAAACCCGAAAGCAGATGGAAGCGGAAGGTATACAAGGCAGTATCTATTCCCACCCCATGGGCTATCACGGGCATGCCTCAGGCCCCACCATCGGTATGTGGGATAATCAGGGCGATACACCTGGGGCGGGGGATTACCCCGTCTACCCGCACACCGTGTATGCCATCGAATTAAATGCAGTCGTGCACCTACCGCAATGGGGCAAAGATGTTCGCATTTTACTGGAGGAGGGTGCCTATTTTGACGGGGAAAAGGTAACCTATCTGAACGGAAGACAAAAAGAGTGGTTGACTATTCCTCGGGTAAAGGGGTATTTAGGGGACTGATCGAGGTGGCAATAGCTGCCTCACGGCAGATACGGGTGCCAGTTGAAAGCGTTTTTTGTAACCCACCCGCTTTCGGTTTGTGAGCAGCTATTTTTCGAAGACGATTTTTTTCGTTACCTTAATCCGGGTATTGGTTTGCCGAATCGATGCATTCGGTAAGCCCACGTACCGCATCTAATTGAATGAAGTGAAAATCAAAATCGACGATTCCTATGAGGATACTTTTTTGTGTGTTGTTGTTCGTACACGGTTTGATCCATTTGCTTGGTTTTGTAAAGGGGTTTGGGCTCAAAGAGGTAAAGGAATTGACGATGTCCGTTTCAAGGCCGATGGGGTTGCTGTGGCTATTGGCGGCCCTATTGATTTTGGGTTTTGCTTGGCAGTATTGGGCTAATGCCAAGTTGAGTTGGGTGCTGGGATTTGCGGCGGTGGGTTTATCGCAGGTTTTGATAGGGATTTATTGGAGCGATGCGAAATTTGGAACCCTGCCAAATGTCGCCATGATTTTGGTAGTGATTACTTTGGCCGGATCCTATTGGTTTCAGGGCCGCATAGCTAGGGAAAAGGATCAGTTAATAAGTTCGGTTAATCGGTCGAATTCCATCCCGGTCACCGAAGAATCCATTCGGAATCTTCCGAAACCCGTACAGCGCTGGCTTCGCCGATCCGGCGTGCTTGGAAAACCAACTATCCAAGTAGGCAAGGTAACCCAGCGGGCGCAAATGAAGTTGAGACCTGAACAGCAGCATTGGATGGACGCCAGTGCGGTACAGTACAGCACAGCGGATCCGCCGGGGTTTATATGGAGTGTAAATGTAAAAATGAATGCCTTTTTGAGCTTTCAAGGCAGGGACCGGTTCCAAGAAGGAACGGGAGAGATGCTCATTAAGCTCAATTCCCTATTCAACATAGTCAATGAGCGCGGGGAGAAGCTGGATGAAGGATCGTTGCAGCGCTACTTGGGTGAAGTAGTGTGGTTCCCTACCATGGCCTTGAGTCCCTGTATCGCATGGGAAACCCTGACCGATTCCAGCGCCAAGGCCACCATGGAGTTCATGGGTACCCAGGGCAGTGGGGTTTTTCATTTTAGTCCGGAGGGGGATTTTATCCGTTTTTCAGCCATGCGATTTCGGGGCAATGAAGCGGGTGCAAGTCGGAGTGAATGGGTTCTAGACGTAGAGGATTACCGCTCTTTTGAAGGCGTTCGGGTCCCCTCGCAAATGACTGCGACATGGTTGCTAGATACCGGCGAATGGACCTGGCTGAAGCTGGAGCTCGTCGATCTTACTTATGATCAAGCATCTAATTGATTGATTTGCCCAAAAACCCTTTATGCTGAAATGCAAAAATATTACGGGATGGGTGCATTGAAAGGATCAATCGGCTTGGTATACTATTTCTCCACCGACCACCGTCAAAACTACCCGGGTATTTAGGATTTCGTTTTCCGGTATTTCCATGATGTTTTTGTCAAAAACGGTAAAGTCTGCGGCTTTGCCGACTTCGATGGATCCTTTGAAACTTTCTTCAAATTCCGCATAGGCTGCGTCCAGGGTATAGGATCTCAACGCCTGTTCCCGGGTCATCTTCTGGTCCGGCTCGTAACCACCGTCGGGCTCCATTTTAAGTGTCTTTCGGGTTACGGATGCGTAGAAGGATGGGATGGGGTCTAGGGGCTCTACAGGGGCATCGGTACCGTTTGAGATAACTGCCCCAGAGCCTAGCAGCTTTTGCCAAACGTAGGCACCATCCTTGATTCGTTTCGCACCCAGCCTGCCTATGGCCCATGGCCTGTCGGAACTTAAGTGGATAGCTTGGATGGCCGCAATAACCCCCAGGGCGCCAAATCGGTCGATATCGTCTGGATGTAAGTGCTGCGCATGTTCGATGCGAAATCGGTGGTTGGTGACTTGCGGAAACTTGGCAAAGGTAGCCTCGTACTGATCCAATACTTCCCGGTTGGTGCGGTCCCCGATGGCGTGGGAGCAGATCTGAAATCCATGCTTGAGTCCTTTTTCGGCTATCTCTCCGACCAATTGCATCGGCATGGTTTCGTGTCCCCGATGTCCCGGTTTGTCAGAATAGTCTTCCAGCAGCCAGGCTCCCCAAGGGCCCAAGGCACCATCCATGTTAAGCTTGATCGCGCGGACAGTCACCAAGTGATCTGGGTCTACTAACGGCCCTTTTTGAAGCCAGGAGTCTACTAATTCCGGTTGTCGGCCCGAAAGCATCACGTACATTCTGGCTGTCAGCCGGCTCTCTTGTTTAAATTTTTCCAGCAAATCGATGACTTCTTGGCCACTTCCCGCATCGTGAAAGGAGGTGATGCCTTTTTCCGCCAGTTCCTGTAGCGCCAATTCCAGTGCTTTTTCAGCCCGCTCCGGGGTGTCTTTTGGAATGAGCTTACTCACTAGTCCGGAAGCCCGTTCTATTAGTATACCGGTGGGATTTCCCAGCTCATCACGGATGATTTCACCTCCATCCACCTCTTGCGGGACATTTTCACTGCCCAATGTCGCAATCCCCGCAAGCTCCATGGCCTTTTGATTGACAAAGGATGCGTGCCCGGAAGCATGGGCCAGGTATACGGGATTTAAGGGTGTGACCGCACTCAGTGCATCGTGTATTTGAAATCCTTTCACGGCATCTTGGGGAAGTGCCAGCCACTTGTCCTGATGCCAGCCTCGCCCTGTGATCCACTCTCCCGGTTCGGCGTTGCGTGCGGCCTCTGCTACTTTTGCTACTAATTCCTCGTAGGTAGCTACATACATCAGGTCAATTTCCAACTTGTTGTATCCAATGCCCATCAGGTGGGCATGGGATTCGATGAAGCCCGGCGTCAGGGTTTTTCCGGATAAATCGATGGTGGTAGTCTCCTTTCCGATGTATTCCCGTATTTCGGTGGAGGTGCCCACGGCCAGGATCTTCCCCTTGGCTACCGCTACGGCTTCTGCGGTGGCTTGGTCGTCATTTACGGTGTAGACAAGTCCGTTTAAGTACACAGTATCTGCTTTTTCGGTGGTCTTTGTGCAGGAAAACAGGAGTAGTGTTGCAGTGATGAGTAATAATACGTGTCGCATCTGTTGGTCAATTTTCTATTAGTGGCTAGAACATGCAGTAATCCTTTTCGCGGTTGTCCCGAGCTAGGCTGGTGGATTTAATATTGAAAGAGGGGCGTTGGATAGGTGCACAACCGTCCATTAGCGCTAATTACGCCGTCAAACCTAGTTAATTTTTCGCTGATTAGTTTAATTTGATTGTGTTGAATTCGCTTTTTAGTCTTGGTCCGGATGTAGGGTTACACGTTTTGCTAGTCTTCGGTCTTCTTATGCCTAGCTGCGAAAAAGATTATGTTACTTTCCTAGCCAAAAATTAGCTACCTTTGCGTCACTTTATAAAAAAGCACGCCAAGTTGTAGGTAGCTTTTAATCAATATCCCGCCGAGTAAGACCATACAACTGCTCACCCGGCCCATTATCAAAAGGCCTTTATGCCATTCAAAAAATTAGGAATAATTGACACTATCCTCAAGGCCCTCGCCAATGAAGGATACACCGCACCCACACCCATTCAGCAACAAGCAATCCCACTCGTGTTGGGTGGCAGGGACCTGCTTGGTTGTGCCCAAACAGGCACCGGAAAAACCGCAGCTTTTGCCATACCTATCATTCAATTGCTTAGCCTGCAAAAGCAAAGGAAGCCTGGGATCAAGTCGTTGATTTTAACCCCTACTAGGGAATTAGCCATACAAATAGACGAAAGCTTCGCTGCCTACGGGAAGTTTGCCGGTATCCGGCATACCGTAATTTTCGGGGGGGTATCCCAGCTGCATCAGACCAATGCCCTTAAAAAAGGGGTTGACGTCTTGGTGGCTACTCCAGGCAGGTTGCTCGATCTGATCAATCAGCGATTTATAGATCTAAGACAGTTGGAAATTTTTGTCTTAGATGAGGCAGACCGGATGTTGGACATGGGGTTTATACACGATGTAAAAAAAATCATCGCACTGCTTCCCCAGAAAAGACAGACCTTGTTTTTTTCGGCTACCATGCCCCCAGAAATCCAAAAGCTTGCCGATACGTTATTGACTAAACCTGCTTTTGTGGAAGTAACTCCTCCTTCCACAACCGTGGACAAAATCCAGCAACAGCTTTTTCTTACCTACAAAGCAGACAAGCCAAAATTATTGCTGCACCTGTTGAAGGAAAAGAATATTGGGTCGGCATTGGTTTTTACCCGTACCAAACACGGTGCGGACAGGGTAGTCAAATTTCTTATGAAGGAAAGTGTAAAAGCTGCCGCCATCCATGGTAACAAAAGCCAAAATGCCAGACAGAATGCCTTAAAGGACTTTAAAAGCGGGAAGCTGCAAGTACTTGTTGCCACGGATATAGCCGCTAGGGGTATCGATATCGATGAATTGGCCCATGTGTTCAACTTTGATCTACCCAATATTCCCGAAACCTATGTCCACCGAATCGGACGGACCGGAAGGGCGGGGAATTCGGGGGTTGCCATGTCATTCTGTGACGCGGAAGAACTTAAGGACCTGAGGGATATTGAGAAGTTAATTGGTAAAAAAATCCCCGTAGTGGAAAACCACCCGTATGAATTTAGTGGAATGATGAAAGAGCAGGCTCCAGAGAAAAAGAAAAAACCCCAACAAAATCAGCGGCGAAGAAGGAATTGAGCTAGGGGTTTCAATGGGTCGCTGGGACGTCCATTAATTTTCGAAGAAAAAGCTGTAGGGTCGGCTGATCCGATGGTGGAATTCCGCCAAGCTGATTAGTCCATTGCTTCGGAAAAACTCTTTTCCTTCTAAGAAACCGATAATCCCCGGAACGGAGGCCATGCGTAGCTGATAGGCCACTTCCCTTTGGTCATCAGCTGACAGTGGAATGAATTCCATCTGGGGAAATTCACTTTCCATCAGCGCGCTTATTTTCGGGAAAAGGACCTGACAAACACCGCATGATTCACTGTAAAAGTAAAATAGCACCCCCCGGTTTTCAGCAAGTAAGTTTTGAAAGTCTTGCATGCTCATAGGTGCTTTACCGGATGCTTTGTTTTCCATGGCTTCCCTTTTCACGGTTTCACTTTCAAAGGTAGGGCCGTAGAGTAGGCGGATTGGTGATGAAAATTACACAACCGACAATTATTCGTGGGTAAGAATCATCGCTTCCAATCGGTTGAAGCATTTTTCCTTCAGGGCTGCTATGTTTTCTTTATGGAGATTCGTGGGGGGCAATATAGGGGCGGAGAAGTATATCCGCACCGTTCCGGGCCACATCAGCAAAGAACCCTTCGGCATCACTTTTTCAGATCCAATGACGGCCATGGGAAGCAGCGGTGTCTGGGTTTCGATGGCCAGCCTAAATGCACCGTTGAAAAAGGGCAGCAAGGGTCGGTCTGAATCGTTTCGGGTACCCTCCGGTGCCACCACGATGGAGTGTCCTTCCGACAGAAATTGCATCAATTTTTGGATGCTTTTTTCCCGGCTTTCAGGGCTCTTTCTATCCACCCAAACAGCAAATTGGGAAATGACCCACCCAAATAAGGGGATTTTCTTCAACTCCTTCTTTCCCAGCGCGCGGATTTCTTGAGGAATAGCCATTGGGATCACCGGTGCGTCCAGAAACGAACGATGGTTGAAGGTATAGATATAGGCTTGGTCGGCTTCTATGTGTTCGGTTCCTTCCACCTGAAATCGAATACCCACCAACAATGCCCACCATCTAGCCCATAGACGAATAAAGAAAAAGGATAGCCGCACTCCTTTGGGAGGGAAAAAGGAAGGGACTAGGATAAAAACTCCCAGGGCTACCATAAGTATATTAAATACTAAAATGGCATATATACTGTATACGACCCGAATGAATTTCATTTTTTTGCCGCAAAATTAGCAAATTATCCCTTTTCTTGCTTTTTCAAGCCGCCTGTTTTGCTGCAGCAGGAAGATAAAGTCGAAGGTGTTTACGCCAATTTTTTGGAATCCATGCGGATTGATTTCTTTATTAGGATTTGCGGAAGGGCTCAACAAGTCAATCCCGCCTGAGGGTTACTGGCATCCCCTAACCGCCAATTACGTCTTAAGGACAAATTATAGGTAGATTGAATATCACCCCTTGACCTGTACCCCACAAATCCCCAAAAAACGTTAACTCAACGAGAAAAATACACGGTAGAGGAAAGGTCTGTATGTCTGTTCCATTTTTAGTCATCATATTCCAGAGGGTGCAATGTCAGTGCCGATTTGCCGGTATTCCTTATCCCGAAGCGTTAGTCCAGCGATGGCCGGATTTCCACTTCGTTCCAACACGTGGCATAGCCTTCCCTGTTTTTTACAAGGGCGGTTAGTCTTGAGAGGATCGAGCGTGAAGAAATAACCCCTTTGGATCATTTTAGCGATAGCCTGTACCGATAGCGGAGCGTATCGGCAATCCGGGCCGCGGGAAGGACGAGACCCGTACTGCCTGTCCCGATATCGGGATACGGTGGTGTGAAAGGTTTAGGAGTGGGATTCCCCTTTACCTACTCGACTAGCCCATCGTGCTTTTTTATTCGACAATTTGGTATTCCTTTATCAAGATATTTGTTGGTATATTCAATTCTTCATGCAATTTTCTTATCATATCAAGGGTGAGTTTCCTTTTCTTATTCAGTACTTCACTTACTCTGCTTTTAAAACCAATGGTCGCCGCTAAATCTTTCTGTTTCATATTTAACTGCTCCATTCTAAATTTTACAGCCTCGATAGGGTCAGGAAAGTCAATTGGAAAATTTTCCTTTTCATATGTATCAATCAAAATTGTCAATATCTCCAATTCATCACCTTCTTCTGTTCCCTTTTTCGCATCAAAAATAAGCTCTAACCTTTCAAGTGCTTTATCGTAATCTTCCATGTTTTTAATGGGTCTGATTTCCATAAATTTTAAATTTCATTTGCGTTAACTTTGTCATATTCTGCATGAGTACCAACAAATCTGATCCATGCCAATCCATACTCATAATTAATTTTAACAATTAATCGGTAATTGTTTCCTTTAATGTTAAAAACTACCCTATTATCTGCCAAAATACTGGCACTTGGATAATCTCTTTTAATTTCATTTGGTGATTTCCAATGAGCGCTATCTGCTTCATGGTACCATGATCTTAATTGTTCCTCACAATCAGCATGCTTTTCCCAGTATTCTCTTAGTGTCTTTTTAGCAATAACTCTCAATATTCTACTTCTTTTATTAATCGTAAATATAAGTAGAAAAGTTACCAATTTGGTAACTTTTTGTTTTTTTTGCATTTGGGCTAACGGTCCTCTGGCCATATTGCTCAATCCAAAGATACGAGGGTGGGTTCAATATTATGGGAAAATAAGCCGTAGAAGTTTAAAATCGGTGTTTTATTACCTACACCATCGATTGATCAGGTGGATTTTGAACAAGTACAAGCGTTTCAAAGGAAGCAAAGTCAAGGCAGTTAAATGGCTTAGACAAGTTACCGTTTCTTATCCAAACCTGTTCTACCATTGGGAACTGGGCTACAAATTAGTCTAGCATAACAGACCATAACCGACTGCATAATAAGAGCCGTATGAAATGCCCAAGCATTCGTGAATACAACTAAACACAAATCCATCATGAACAATCGAGAGATTCACTGCTTGTCTGTGAGAGGTTTATGGGTTGGATTCCCCTTTACCTACTCGACTGTGCGTTCGTGCATTATTTTTCTTTCGTTATTAATTGCACGGTTTGATACCAATAGTAGAATGAAGACTTATCCGGCTGCTTTTTCAATTTGTTTAGAAAGTTCCAGTCAGGATCGTTTATATTCAATTCTTTGACATCCTGTCCTTCGTAGTAGTTAATAGGCAACATGTCATTCGCCATAATTTTTGCCGCCAGATAGGCAATGCGAGAGGATGCCGGTACAGCATCATCAATGCGGAAGTTGCCTGACATCAGAAAGCCAAAATCAAAAGCTTTAATTCCTCTTTGTAATTCGGCAAACTTTTGCTTTTCGTCATCCGATCCGCCACCTCTTTTGGCAATGATGAGACAGGTGTCAATGGTGTCCTGTAATACCTTTTTAGGCGTTAGGTCGCTCTCAGGGTTCCCGTTTTTTCGGTAGTTGATTTCCTGTTCCGCAAAGGCCATAAAGCTTTTCGCCACCAATTCAACGTCTTCGATATGATCAAACAACTTGCTCAAGTCGAATAGTTGTTTGCAAATCTCCATGGAGAAAGGTTGCCTGTCCTTTCCTTTAAAATAGGGAATACCTATCGTTTCGGGAGCAAAGGCCGTAAGCTTGTCCCCTGTTATGGCATCAATGGTAGGAACCGTGACCATGGTCTCAGTCTCTGTTTCAATCCATTTTGTATCGACAGGTAGTTCAGCCAGTGCCGGATAAATCGAATCTCCAATCAGTACATCAAGCAGGATGGTTCCGGATCCCTGTTGTTTGGTATCGAATGAAAACTTGTAATGCGCCTTTGGAACTCCCGGCCGGTAGCTGCGGTGTTCATCCAACTTCCGTTCTATAAAATGGGAACTTTCGATAACCTTGTTCAGGATTTCTTCAAGGTCTTTTCTTTCCGCATTGCAAACGATATCAATGTCAATTGAGAAACGGTTTCCTTCTTTGAGCAGAAGTACCAAACTCGTTCCACCTTTGAAGACGAAGTCCAGTCCATTTGCCTCGAGTCTTTCAAGTAAATGCAGAGCATGAATCATTTTTTCGAGAATGATCTTGTCAATTCGTTTGTAGTCCTTTTGCTTTTTGAATTGCTCCAGCCACTCTTCGGTAAAACACTTGTCTTTAATCATCAATAACATCTTTTACCAGGTGAAACATGTGGTTGGTCATGAACTGCTTTATATCATGTTCTCTTTCCCTTCTTTTTGCATAGCTGAACAATTTGGTAAAATTGATCGTGTAATTGCTGAGGGCATTTTCATAAATGTGAATCAATTCACCGCCTTGCAGGTAATAGAAGAGGCGCTCTTCAGCGAACAGATCAACGAGAATCTTCTCCAGAGTAGGAGTGTAGAACTTAACCTTCTTTTCTGTTCGTTTCATCAATGGCGCTCTTGTGAGCAATTTTTTAATAATGACAGGTTGATTGCTTTCAGCAATGTAGAAGTCAATAGCTTTTTCGTCCGGGTTTATAAAAACTTCCCTACGGGAATTGTCCTTCAAAGCATAAAACAAGGATTCTTCAAATCCCTTTTCTACTTCTATGTACAAAGTTGATTTACTCGTTTGGTGTTGTGCAAATTCGTTCAGCCATACCGTTTCCCAAACACAGTACTTGACTTCATCAAATTTTTCGGACAGTTGTTTCGCAATTTTAAGGAGATTGGGAGAGATGTCCGGTTTGTATTTAGGTTTATAGGTGATTACATAAAGCCCTATTTTGATAGGCTTAATGATGTTTCTGTTTTTCAGGTCATAGATTCTCCACCCGAAAGTTCCTTCTTTCAGTTCAGGTTCGAAGTAACGGTAGAATTGAAAGAGTTCTTCGCGTGAAAAAGACTCCCTATCCTTGAATTCTTCGATCAATTTATTCTCTAGTATTTTAGGCATATCGGACCCAATTTTTGCCAAATATACGTATTTATGGCTTAATTTGGAAATCCAAAAAACGCCAGTAAAGTAAAATTCTGGCAAAATTTGGATATTCTGGAGAGCTTTGGTTGTGGGTTGGCGTGAGTGGCTTTGCAAAACCGCCTGCCGATCTGGCAGGTGTGCCAAATAAGCGCAGCGATTCACGAACACCAATAAATCAATTATTGAGTGAGTAAATGGGGGTTGGGAGAGCAATTTTAAAAAATGTGAAGGGTCGGCTTTTTCCAATGTCATCTGTCTTAAAACGTCGTCTTGAAAATTGTGGTTTAAAAGCCCATCCTGAAAAGCCCAAAATGTTGTATTGCAAGAAAGAAGGCAGAAATCTAGAAGGCTTTCCTGTTCAGTTTGATTTTCTGGGCTTCAGTTTTAACAAAACCCAAAGAGGTATTCAGGATCTGGCCATATTATTCTTTGAAACTCTTTCAAGTTTTCTGTTACCATTATTAGGTCTTTTTCTATTGCTGTGCATCCAATCAACAGGTCAACATCACTAATCTGCAATCCTATGGATCTTAATCGGGCTTTCTCTTTTCCATACAGGTAAATAGCGCTAAAAATCGGAAGTATAACAACTTGATTGGCAAATACTTCAATTAAATCAAGATTTTTTTGAGGTTTTTTACTGTTTTCAGCTCCAAAAACCAGTTCTGCCAAAGTAATTTCTGAGACAGCAAAATTCTTAGTACCTAGCTGTTCAAATTTTTCTATCAATCCATACTTACCTCTTAAAAAATGGACGCAGATATTGGTATCTAAAAGGTACTTCATTCAAAACCAGGATTTTCTGTTCTTTCAATTCTGGATTCTCTAATTTCTTTAATGATTTCATCCGAATCTTTATCATCTTCCCATGCTCCAAAAATGCTTCGCAAATCCACCTTCTCTTCTTCTATTTCCAGAGACTCGGTCAATTTAATGATCAGTTTTTTCTTAGAAATATTATCCAAACCTTTCAAGATATCGAAATACTTTTCCAATTTATTGTTGTTTAAAGTAACGTTTGCCATGCTTTTTTTCAATTTTCGCTAACCACTGACTAACCGCAATCCATTGACCTATGTGCCCCGTGGGTAGGGTCTCTGAATTTAGTAAAAATCCGCTTATATGCAACTAGCTTTTTCATTCCAATTCCCGTTACCCATCCAAGAGATAGCCGGATGAAGTGATCTGACCCAGATGCCGTCGGCTTACGCGGGTGTAGATTTCGGTTGTTTTACTCGATTTATGCCCCAACAATTGCTGTTTAAACTGCAAATCCGTGCCGCCTCCCAGCAGGTGCGTGGCAAACCTGTGCCTTAGCATGTGGGGGTGCAGACGCTTTTTGATGCCGGTTATTATAGCCGCGTACTTTCGGGTAAACTGCTGAATACTGCTTCTGTTGTATTTTTCGCCAAACTGCCCCTCAAATACAAATTCCTTAGCCTGTGTGGCTTTTAGGTACTGCCGCAGCCGGTCCAGTATGGCGATGGGTAATAGGGTGTATCGGTCTTTTTTGCCTTTTCCCTGCCGCATTCCCTGCTTCCAGTCTTCCGGATGCCTCCTGTCATACGAGCATCATAGAGCCCCTCTGACAGCGGGTCAGATCAGCGGGGGTGACTCGCTGAGGATACCTTTGGAGTGCATGCCGGCCTCTTGGTGCGGATTTTTTAGGATAATAGCCCGCAGTGGGTATCACTCATCCTTCACCACCTCCACCAGTTCCACCCAGTGCCCTGCTTTTTTGCCGGTGAAGTGGTCGATCTGATGGCGGCACCTAAAGCCGCAGGCAGCGAGGGAATCTCCGGCTTCCAGCTTGCGGACGACTGGAAACAGGATCTCTTCCCCGAGTTTCCATGACAGCTCCAGATGCTCCTTTTCGTAGCCAAAGGATCCCGCCATGCCACAGCAGCCCGAGGGGATCTCCATCACCTGGTTAGCATTCCCAATTAGCTTTTTCATGCTTTGGGTACCGTAGAGGGCCTTTTGGTGGTTAGATTAAATATCTTTCATTTAAATGTAACCCACAAATCCCCAAAAAAAGTTGACTTTATGAGGATAATACACGGTAGATGAATGGACATCAAAGTAAAAAAGCTATACCTAATAGAGCAGCTGGCCAAGGTGGAAGATGTAAAGATAATACAGCAGATCAAAGATCTATTGAGTTCCCAGAAAGAACCTATAGTCGGCTATAAACCGGACGGTGGCACTATTACTAGGTCAGAGTTGGTAGCTGGGGCAAAGGAATCGAATAAAGCCAGCAAAGATGGAAAGATGATCAATTTGGAGGATCTTGAAAAAGAATCGGAAAAATGGTAACTGGGATAGATGTCCTAATCACAGAGCCCGCCAAAAAATCATTGAAAAAACTTTAAATCTACATAGGTTTGGAGTTAGATTCCTATGCTAAAAAGGTACGAAAGGCCATACTTGGAAAAGCCAAGAGTTTATCGGACAACCCGGAAAGGGGGCAGAAGGAAGAATTGTTAAAATCGCTCGATTCTCCGGTGCCGGAACGGGCGACTCCGGTTTTCAGGTCATCTTCAATCAGAACTTCATCTTCATTTGAGCGGACCAAACTACTGCCCACAAAATGCGGGTAGCCTTCATTTCCTAAAAGCTCTGTGAATACTTGCTCTAATTTCGCTTCGGTAAACTTCATTCTTGTTCAATTATTTGCCAGTAGCCTTTTTTTCTTCCCCCTATACGCTGTAATATGTTTTTATTTTTCAATGCATCTATATGATTGTCAATGGTAGTTGTGCTTGTTCCTATTTGCCTGGCCATAGCACTTTTGGTAATATGCTCATCTTCACTTACCAGGTTTAATATTTTAATTTGGGTATCTGGAAGTTCTTTTACCAAGTCTTTTACCAACCTTTTTACCAACCCAGCTTGTTCGGTGACTTGCTCGGTGGTATGCACAGGGCTCGAAGCAGGAAATACCATTCTCAAAAAATTTTCCGAAAACTGAAAACAGTCTTTGCCATATGCTTCCAAGATTCTGGGAATGCCAGAACCCAACTGCTCTACCAAGTCCAAATCTTTAAAAATCCGCATCAGTTCTTTGTTACGGGGAATAGAAAAACCTTCGAAAAATTCGCTTTCGCTTAATCCCTCAGGCAGTGAGCCGGCAGAAGTAATCTCTAAACGATCTTTGAAAATCTCAAACTTTGGCGCTATTTCCCTGGTATAATCATTGTGCACAAATGCATTGATAATGGCCTCCCTTAGGGCGATGGCATTCCAAAGTGGCTTTTCCTTTCGCTCTTTGGAAGTAATTAAAGTAATGGTGCGATTTTCAAGGGCTATTTTATCCAATACACTTTTGGTAGCTTTTACAAGCGAAACATAGCCATATTCATTGCTCTCAACCAAATCGACTCGACTATCCCCTTGGTATTTGGCTACTTTTACAGAAACTTTGTTTTCATCTGCCAGGAGGTAAGCAGCATAGTTTGCATCGCCTTGTGGGGTAAGAAGCTCCAGGTTCCTTTTAAACTGCTTGTTGAGTGGCTTCTTCTTCTCCTGATAGTAAATATGAAGTTGTTCAAAACTCAAATCCTGACGGTTGGCTTTTTATCTTTCCTATGGAATTGCGGGTACGCCCGGCAAAAAGCTCTTCTATCATTTTTTGTGGCATCGGCTCTGCTGCTGTACCAATGTAAGCAACCGCCCATCCCCCTATCAATAATTAGGCTGGGGTTCCTTGGCCAAT